>NZ_JBIBVE010000007.1:0-311833 GCF_043080095.1 Streptomyces sp. NPDC015127 | reverse complement strand
TGTCGTCCTTCTTCGGGTCCTCCTTCTTGTCGTCCTTCTTCGGGTCCTCCTTCTTGTCGTCCTTCTTCGGGTCCTCCTTCTTGTCGTCCTTCTTCGGGTCCTCCTTCTTGTCGTCCTTCTTCGGGTCCTCCTTCTTGTCGTCCTTCTTCGGATCGTCCTTCTGGTCCGGCGAGTCGACGTCGTGCTTGGTGTCCTGCGGCTCGTTCGCAGGCGGCAGTGGCCAGTGCCTGTCCGGCGGAGTGGTCTTCTCGTCGCGCTGGCCGTGGTCACCCGAGTCACGGCGGACCCAGTCCCGGTCCTCGTGGTCGAAGATGACGAATTCCTTGACCTCCGCGGGTGCGCGGTTGACGACCACGACGTTCTGCGGCCGGTATCCGGACCAGGCGGTCCCCTTCTGCTCGGGTGTACCTTTCTGGGCGACCGCAGCGCTGAGCGGATTGCCACAGGCACAGCGCACCTTCGGCTCTCCGCGGTCATCGACGAGGACAGCCGTGCCGGCCTGGAGCACCGCCTGGTAGCTGGTGGGGGCGCCGTCGCGGTAGCCGTGCATGGTGACGCGGGTGTCGGAACGCAGCTGTACGGACGTGAGCGACCGCAGATAGCCGGGGACTGCGGTATCCCGGATGTCCAGAGCCGAGGCGAAGGCCTGGTTCTTGGTCCGGTCCGCGCTCAGATAACGGATCTGCTTCTCCACGTCGCAGGCGGCGATGTTGCGGCTCCCGCCGTAGAGGCCGGGTTCCGATCCCGCCACGCTGCGGATGGCGTTGGTCTCGGTGGGAGGTGTGCTGGGCTCGGCGGCCGGCAACGACGAGGTCGTCTTCGCGGTCGACGGGGTGAATGGATCCGGCCCGGCGGCGTTCGTGGGTTGCAGGATGACCTCGCTGGCCTGGGCTGGTTCGCCGCCCGGGCGGATGAGGACAGCGGCGAGGACCACGCCGACGACCAGGACGATGATCGCGGTGATCCGCGGCACGGATCGCCACCAGGGGCGCCCTCCATCGCCGGCTCCCCGCTTCTCGCGGCCCGGCCCAGCTGGTCCGCCGCCCCCGCCACCGCCACCGCCGCCGCTGGGCGGGGGCGGCGGGGGCGGCGGGGGCGGCGGAATCCCTGTCGCCTCGTCGGTGGGACGCCCGGCGAGGGGGCCGGACGGCGGCCCAGTGGGACGCTCTGACAGCGGTTCGGAACTCACGGCTCCCCCTCCCGCTCGGCGTGGGAATCGCGTAACTCGGAAGCCCGGTTGCGGCTTCATGACGCTTTATGCGGGTTTCATCCCTTTAGCCCATTGTGCGCTCCGGCACCGCAGGACCCCAAGCCCAACCGTTCAGCCTCCCTCAGGCGCCTGCCGGCCGCTCTCGGCATGTGGGCGCCGATGCGGGCGACCTGCCGAGTCGGCGTCCTCTGGGGGGGGCAGGTCGGGGAGGCCGGCCCACACATTTCGTCGGCCGCTGACCGCGCCCGCGGGCGCGGTCAGCGGGATTCACCCGGCCGGTCCACGATCTGCGTCGGCGTCGGCGCCTCGCCGGCGGTCTGCGTCGGCGTCGGCGCCTCGCCGGCGGTCTGCGTCGCCGGCGGGGCCGGGGCCTCGTCGGCGGACGGGGCGGACGAAACCGCGTAGGTGTCGATCCGTGTGCCGTCGCAGTACACCCAGCGCTCCTGCTCGGCGTCGTACAGCCACGCCGCCTCCCCGTCGATGACCAATCCGGCCCGCAGTCCGCGTGTCCGCTGCCGGAAGGCCTCGCCGTGCGCCTTCCCCGCCGCCAGATCCTCCGTGGCCAGCCAGTAGCGGTCGAGCGACTCCCTCACCCGGCCCATCAGCGGGCGCGGGTCGGTCGTGCGGGCGGGCGGTGCTCCGGCCGTGGGCGGGGTCTGCGGCACGGGGACCAGCAGGCGGCCGTCGACCCAGGCCGACCAGCCGTTGTGGCACATGATGCGTCCCCAGTCGCCGCGCCGTTCGATCAGCTGGACGGGCAGGAACGGGTCCAGCGGTACGGTCGGCCGGGACACGTCCGGTGTCTCCCAGGCGGCCAGTCCGTCGTTGGGTACGACGTGGGTCGGAAGGAAGTCGCCGTCGGGGGTGGCCATGTCTTCCGCTTCCGTCACTTCCGCATGATCGCGGGCTCGTGACGCCTCAGCAGCCGCCCGACGGCGTACCAGAGCACCGCGCAGTACGCCACCATGACGGCCATACTCAACAGCCACACACCGGCGGCGTGCTCGAAGAGCGGGTCGTCGTACTCTGCTTTCGGCACGATCCGGCCGATGTCGATCGTCGCCGCCGTGGCCGCGAAGCCCCACCGGCCCGGCACCGGCCATGCCAGCTGCTCCAGGCCCACCACGCCGTACACCTTCACCAGGGCGCCGCAGAAGACGATCTGAACCATGGTGATGAGGACCAGCAGTGGCATGGTGACCTCTTCCTTGCGGACCAGTGCGGATATCACGAGACCGAGCAGCATCGCGCACACCGACAACAGGGCGACGGCCAGGGCTATTTCGAGGAGCGGCGGCAGCAGGGCGCCCCGGCCGGCAGGGGCGCCCAGTTCGACGCCGAGGAGTCCGACGAGGGTCATGGCGACGGCCTGGACGACCGTGATCAGGCCCAGCACCATCACTTTGGAGGTCAGGTATGCCGATCTGGAGAGCCCGACGGCGCGCTCACGCCGGTACACGACGCGTTCCTTGACGAGTTCCCGCACCGCGTTCGCCGCCCCGCTCAGGACCGCACCCACACACAGGACGAGCAGAGCCCTGGCCGCGGTGTCCTGGGTGAGTTTGCCGCCGGCCATGATCCGGGCCATGGCGCCCATCCCGAACGGCAGCGCGACCATGACGATGATGAAGGTCCGGTCGGTGCTCAGCACCGCGGCGTAACGCCGTACGAGGGTGCCCAGTTGGGCGAACCACCTCTGCGGCTTGGGCGGCGGTGGCGGCGCGTCTCCCCGTGGCAGCCGCTCGCGGGCGAGGCGGGGCTGCGCGCTCGAGGCGATGTACTGGCGGTGGAACGGCGACGTGCGGTAATCCGCACCCCAGTCGCGGCCGGAGTCGTTCTCGAAAGCCTCGAAGGCCTCGGGCCACTGATCGAAACCGAAGAAGGGCAGGGCGTCCTCGGGCGTGCCGTAGTAGGCGATCCGTCCGCCGGGGGCCAGCACCAGCAGCCGGTCGCACACATCGAGGCTGAGCACGCTGTGCGTCACGACGATGACGGTGCGGCCGTCGTCGGCCAGGCCGCGCAGCATGTGCATGACTGAGCGCTCCATGCCCGGGTCGAGGCCGGAGGTCGGCTCGTCGAGGAAGAGCAGCGACGGTTTCGTCAACAGCTCCAGGGCGACGCTGACGCGTTTTCGCTGACCGCCGGAGAGGCTGTGGATGGGCTGACCGGCCCGTTGTTCCAGACCGAGCTCCCGGATGACCTCGTCCACCCGGGCGTCGCGTTCGGACTTGGCGGTGTCCTCCGGGAAGCGCAGCTCGGCGGCGTATCCGAGAGCCCGGCGGACGGTGAGCTGAGGGTGCAGGATGTCGTCCTGCGGCACGAGACCGATGCGCTGGCGCAGCTCGGCATAGTCGCGGTAGAGGTCACGGCCGTCGTACAACACCGTGCCGTGGTCGGCGGGGCGCTGTCCGGTAAGCGCGTTCAGGAGCGTGGACTTGCCGGCGCCGCTCGGTCCGACCACGGCGAGCAGGCACTTCTCACCGACGGGGAAGGAGACCTGTTCGAGGAGAGTCTTCCGGCCGTGGTCCACGGAGACGGTGAGGTCCTGCACGTCGAGTGAGATCTCGCCGGTGTCGACGAACTCCTGCAGCTGGTCGCCCACGAGGCAGAAGTTCGAGTGGCCGATGCCCACGATGTCGCCGGGGCCGACGGGAGCGCGGGTGACCCGCCGGCCGTTGAGGAAGGTGCCGTTGTGGCTGCCGATGTCGACGATCTCGTACGTCCCGTCGGCGAGCACCCGCAGCTCGGCGTGGTGCCGCGAAACGGTCAGGTCCTCGACGACGAGGTGATTGTCGGCGGCGCGGCCGATGCTCACGCTCGGTGTCGACAGCGGACGGACGGTTGTCGGGCGCCGGAACGTACGGGTGGCGGCCGGCCTGGACACGGACAAGGGCCACCCGGTGGCTTCCTCGCCGGGCGCCAGGGCCGGCTCGGCACGGCGCAGCGCCTGCAGCCGGGCGCGCGGGCCTTCCGAGGGGTGGCCGAACCGGATGACGCTGCCGGGACCGACTCCCCATTCGTGGATCCGCCGGCCCTCGGCGTAGGTGCCGTTGCTGCTGCCCTCGTCCTCGAGTGTCCAATGGTCGGCCTCGGGGCGCAGCACCGCGTGATGCCAGGACACCCGGGAGTCACTGAGGACGATGTCACTCGAGGGGTCGCGTCCGATGTGGTAGACGTGGCCTGGTGCCACGACCAGAGTGTCCCCCTCGGTCTCGAGCACGAGTTCGGGCGGGGTCGGCGTTGCAGACCGCTCTGCCATATCTGAAATTTTAGCCTTCGGTACTTTCCGCCGCCCGGCGGCGGAAGCGGGCCACCGGGCGGGCACACGGCACCGGATCCATAAGCGGCGGTGGTCGCCGCCGACCGCCGAGCAGTACAGGGCGAGGCTCCGAGCCGGACGTAGAACCTGCTGGTGAGCCACTCCCCAAGAAGCTTGGGTTTTCCGCCGGCCTGCTCGACGAGTCGGCACTGTGGATGGTCGAAGCCGTCGTGGCCGCAGCCAGCGACCACGGATGCACGTCCGAACAAGCCGTCCGTGTCTTCCGCAGCATTTGGTACTACACCGTCGGCGAGGTCCTCGTCCGCGCTCACTCGCCCCATCGGCGGGCCGACGACGAGCGTCACGCCTTCCGCGAGTCCTTCGACGCCTCCCAGGTGCCCCACCTTGGCCGCCATCGGCGACCGGTGGCCCGTGCTGGCCGGACAGGACACCTACGCCCAGTCCGCGCGTTCGTCGACGGGCTGCTCGCACAAGCCACGGGGGCCACCGCGCACGGCGTGGAGTGAGAGCGAGCAGGGGGCGGGGACCGTGCGAGCTTCCGAGAGGCCTTCCGAGAGGCACCGCCCTGCCGTCATGGCCCGCGGAGCACACCGCATCGCCGACTCTCCGCCCGCCCGACACCTCGAGTTCGACCACGCGGACCGAGTGACGCGTGACATCGCATGACGAGCGCGCGTCAGCGGGCTCGTTCCGGGAAGAAGGCCGCCCCGGCGCCACAAGTCCGCCACCCCCAGCGCCCCTGGGGGCGCCCGCATCCTACGGCCCGAACGGACGCCGCATGTACCCGCCGCGGCGTCCATGACCGGCACCGCCGAACCCCGCCTCGCCGGCCCCGCATACACTCGGCAGGCGCTTCCCACCTACGGGAGCGGAACCGGTTCTCTGGAAGGACTGATTGACGGTGTGGCAAGAAGTGCCGATCTACGACCGGCTCGTTGCGGAGCGTGGCGACATCCCGGCGCAGGTGCGCAGCGAGGCCGAGCGCACCGTGCGTCATCTGGCACAGGTGATCGGCCCCATCACGCCGACAGGCGGCGGACACCCCCAGCCGGTACGGCCGTTCACGACCGGACAGCGGTAGCCGCCCGGCTGCTGCCCTACTGGGCTGAGCGTCGCCGGCAGTCTCCCGTGCCCGCCTGCAACGGTGGACCGGGCTACCGAGTCGTGTCAGCGAGCTTGGCCCGTTGTCCTTCTGTGTGAGGACAGCCAGCTCCAAGTCCTGTTGGCCCAGCACCTTGCCGTCCGCAGTCGATGCGGGAGTGCGCTGAGCCTGGACACCGACTCGCCGCACTCCTCATGCGGTGGGCGTAGCCGTAGAGCGCGGCGAGGCAGGGGGTCGGAAACCAGGGCCGTGACGCACGCACGCACGTCGGGGTCGAGAAGCCGCATCTCCGCCGCAATGGGCGCCTGAACGGCCCGCTCGCTCTCGTCCGCCATGCAGGTACCCTACGGAACTCGGCGAAGCCGGCTCAGGTCATCGCGTGCCCGTGCGAAGCGGCAAGGTCCTCCAACTCGGGATCGCCGAACGCCGCGCGCAGCGCCTGGAACGCTGCGACCTTGTCCTCGCCGAATCGGCCGATGTACGCCGCGTAGGTGCCCGGTGAGACGAACTTCGGCGGGGTGGTCTTGCTGTGGAACTTGTCCGCGTACATCACCAGCCGCTCCTCCGGCGTAATCGCCAAGTAGTCGGCCGGCGGCAGCGGAAGTCCCTGCCGGACGACGTCCTCCTTGCTCAGCCCGACCCCCGTATGGCAGGAGCAGAACCGGTGCAGCACCTCCGGCAGCCCCTCCCCCGCCAGGAGCTCGTGCCCCAACACCCCATGACACACGTAATTCCGCTCGTCGAAACGCCCCTCGGTGTCATACAGGCGGTAGACGCCGATGTCATGCAACAAACACCCCGCACGCACCAGCTCAGCATCAACACCACAACCAGAAAACGAGATCAAGCGCTCCGCAACCTGCCACACAATCTCACCATGCGTGTGAACGAGGCTGAACACCTCTTCGCTGGGAGCGTATTTGGCGTGCAGCTCGCGGATTTCACCCACCGAAGGAATATCCACCCGGAGGAGCATAACAACGCCACGGAAGGCTGGCCCGTAAATTTTTGCGCTTTGGTGCGGCTGATGAGGCCGATGGCTAGACGTCGGGGCGGGCGCCCCGTGTGGCGCCCGCCGATGCGGCCACCACGCACAGCACCGCGATCCAATGCGACCAGTGCAGCGACTCCTGGAGCACGATGAGGCCGACGAGGGCCGCCATCGCTGGTTCGAGGCTCATCAGAATGCCGAATACGCGCGGTGGGATCTTGCGTAGTGCTTCCAGATCCAGCGAGTACGGGATCACCGAGGACAACAGCGCCACGCCGAGCCCCGCAACCAGGACCCACGGCTGGATCAGCGCCGTTCCGCTGTCGGCCACGCCGAATGGCACAGCCACCAGTGCCGCGACGGCCATTCCCAGAGCCAGACCATTGCCTTCCGTGGTGTGGCGGCCCAGCGCCGCGCCGACCAGGATGTACAGGCCCCAGCACGTTCCCGCGGCGAGGGCGAACAGAAGACCGACAAGGTTGAGGTCGCCCCGTCCCCCCATCAGCAGGACCACACCGCCTGCCGCGAGCACGGCCCAGAAAGCGTCCAGCCATCGCCTCGACCCGGCCAGGGCCACCGCCAGCGGCCCGAGGAACTCGATGGTCACCGCGATCCCCAGCGGGATCCGGGCCAGCGCCAGGTAGAAGCACAGATTCATCAAGCCGAGAATCACGCCGTAGCTCAGCACCACTGTCCACGTGCGACGACTCATGCGCAGAGACGGCCGCCACAACAGCATCAGCACCACCGCCGCGAAAGACAGGCGCAACGCGACTGTCCCGAAGCTGCCCACTGTGCTGAACAGGTGCTTGGCCAGTGCCGAGCCCACCTGAACGCTGACGATGCCGAGCAGTACCAGTGCCGGTGGCGGGATCGCGTCGAAGGTACGTCCGGCCAGCGCGGTCAGGGAGGATCGGGGGGACGGGCCGCGTTGAGTCCTGTCGACGTTCATGGTGGCCACGCGTTAATTGTCGACGATCGGGCGCGGCGCGTCACGTGAATTTTCTTCACCTGGAGCGCGCCACCGACGGGGCAGGAACAAGGCGTTGGACACAGCGCCTGCGCCCCACGGCCGGTCTCGCCGGGCAGCGTCGGCGCCTTGACGTCGCAAGGCAGTCGCCACCCGGTTGAACCGGCGCGGGCCCCTGATACGGCGGCTAGCCGCCCCCGTTGGTGCGTGCGAGGCCGTGCTGCTCGGCCCAGGTGTTCGCCACGTCCTCCGGGTCCTTCTTCTCCTTGTCGACCAGGCGGTTGAGCTCCGTCAGTTGCTCGGTCGTCAGCTCGGCGCCCAGCCGGGCCAGCGCCTTGCGGACGGTCGAGTCGGCCTTGCGGTCGGCGATCAGTGGCACGACGTGCTGGCCGGGGATCAGGTTCTTGGGGTCGGTGAGCACCACCCAGCCCTCGGCGGCGATGTCCGTGTCGGTGGTGAACAGGTTGGCGACGTCGACGTCGCCCTTCTTCAGCGCGCCCTTGACCAGCGGGCCGGAAGAGTCCAGCGACTTGAACTCCTTGAACTCCACACCGTATTCGTCCTTCAGACCGACCACGCCGACGACCCGCTTCTTCACCTCGGGTGCCGCGCCGATGACCAGCTTTCCGTTCTGCTTCGCCAGGTCGGCCAGTGTCCTGAGGCCGTACTTGCCCGCGGTCTCCCGGGTGACGGCGAAGGCGTCGGAGTCCTCGGCCAGGCCGTAGGGAAGGATCTGCAGGCCCGCCGGGAGGGCGACGGCGAGGGCGTTCTGCATCTCGCCCTCCTCGGTGGCCTTCGCCTTCGGGTCGAGGTAGTGCAGAAGCGCTCCCTGGTACTCCGGGAGCAGGTCGATGTCTCCGCTCCGCAGCGCGGGGATGAGGATCTCGCGGGTGCCGAGGTTGGGGCGGACCGTCGTCTTCACGCCTGCGGCCTCGAGCGTTGCGGCGTACAGGTAGCCGAGGATCTGGTTCTCGGTGAAGTTGGCCGTGCCGATGGTGACACCGTCCTTGCTGGAGCCTCCGCCCGACAAGGTGCCTCCCTGGCCTTCGAGGGAGGTGATGCCGCTGCTGCAGGCGGCGAGCGCGGGGACGGAGGACGCGGCGAAGAGGGCGCCGAGCAGGGTGCGTCGGTTCATGGGAAGTCCTTACGCGGGGCGGTTGCTGAAGAGGACGCGCTGGAGGCCGGAGAGCGCGAGGTCGAGCACGACGGCGACGACCGCGACGAGTACGGCGCCGCCGAGCACCTGCACGAGGTCGCGCTGGGCGAGGCCGTCGAAGACGTAGCGGCCGAGGCCGCCGAAGCTGACGTATGCGGCGATGGTGGCCGTCGCCACGACCTGGATCAGTGCGAGTCGCAGACCCGTCATGATCAGCGGCAGGGCCAGCGGGATCTCGACCTGGAGCAGGACCTGGTGGCCGCGCATACCCTGGCCGCGGGCCGCGTCCTTGATGTCGGGGTCGACGGCGGTCATGCCGGCGTAGGTGTTCGTCACGATGGACGGCACGGCAAGGGCGACCAGGGCCACGTAGACGGGTGTCATGGACAGTCCGCTGGCCAGGAAGACCAGGACCACCAGACCGACGGTGGGCAGCGCCCGGCCGAACGAGGACAGGTTGATGGCCAGGAAGGCGCCACGGCCGGTGTGCCCGATGAGCAGTCCGACGGGCAGTGCGATCAGGGCGGCGATCAGCGTCGCGAGGAGTGAGTACTGCAGGTGTTCGGCGAGCCGGAGGCCGATGCCGTCCGGGCCCGACCACTGTGCGCTGCTGGTCAGCCAGGAACCGAGATCCTTGAAGAGCTCGTACATCTCAGGCCCTTCCCTTCCTGGTCCAGGGGGTGAGGGCGTACTGCAGGGCGACGAGCAGCGCGTCCGCGATCAGTGCGAGGAGGAGTGTGAGGACGACGCCGACGACCACGGGGGTGGGGAAGTTGCGCTGGAAGCCGTCGGTGAACAGTTGGCCGAGGCCGCCGTCGCCGATGTAGGTGGCGACGCTGACGAGTGAGATCGACATGACCGTCGCGATCCGGACTCCGGCCATGATCACGGGGAGTGCGAGCGGCAGTTCCACGGTCAGGAGGGTGCGCAGGGGGCGTGTGCCCATGGCCTTGGCTGCTTCCCTGGTTCTGGCGGGTACGGAGTCGAGTCCCTCGACGGTGTTCCGGAGCAGCACGACGAGGGTGTAGATCGTCAGGCCGATGACCGTGGTGGTCCGGGTCAGGCCCGAGATCGGCAGGAGCAGGACGAATACGGCGATGGAGGGGATGGTGAACAGAACGTTGGACAGTCCGAGCAGGAAGCCGCGCAGGCTGCGCACGCGGTGGGCGAGCACGGCCAGGGGCACGGAGATGAGCAGCCCGAGGAGGACGGCGGACAGGGCTGCCTGGAGGTGGGAGAAGGTCAGGGCGGTGAGATCGCCGGCGTGGTCGGACACCCAGGACCATTCGAAGGTCATGCGGCGGCCCTCGCGGTGGAGTGCGCGGTACCGGCCCGGTCGTGGATTTCCTCACGTGCGGTGACGCCGGTCAGGATTCCGTCCGCGTCGACCCGGGCCACCAGGCCGGCGGGCGAGGCGACGGATTCGTTGAGGGCGGACAGCAGGGAGTCCGTGTCGCGCAGCGGACGTACGGGAAGCAGCGTTGCGGTGTCGCCCGCGTCCTTGTCGCGCCAGCCGAGGGGGACGCCCGAGGCGTCCACGGCCAGTTCCCAGCGGCCTCCGGCCGGCGCGGGGCCTTGCGGGACACCGGCCAGTGTGGAGAGCGACAGCAGCTTCAGCCCGCGCTCCGCGCCGAGGAAGTCGGCGACGAACGGGTCGGCGGGGCGTGCCAGGAGCTCTTCGGGCGGTGCGCACTGGACGAGATGGCCGCCGGTGCGGAACACGGCGATGCGGTCACCCAGCCGGACCGCCTCGTCGATGTCGTGCGTGACGAAGACGATGGTCTTGTTCAGTTCCTTCTGCAGGCGCAGCAGCTCGTCCTGGAGCTGGGTGCGTACGACGGGGTCGACCGCGCCGAAGGGTTCGTCCATCAGCAGCACGGGCGGGTCGGCAGCCAGGGCACGGGCCACGCCGACGCGCTGTTGCTGGCCGCCCGAGAGCTGGTGGGGGTAGCGCCTGCCGCTGTCTGCCGGCAGGCCGACGGTCTCGAGCAGTTCGGCCGCTCGGCTGCGGGCCTTCTTGCGTCCCCAGCCCAGCAGCAGCGGCACCGTGGCGATGTTGTCGATGATGGTGCGGTGGGGGAACAGGCCGGCCTGCTGAATGACGTATCCGATGGAGCGGCGCAGCTCCGCCGCGTCCTGTGACAGGACGTCCTTGCCGCCCACACGGATGGTGCCGGAGGTCGGCTCGACCATGCGGTTGATCATGCGGAGCGTGGTGGTCTTGCCGCAACCGGAAGATCCGACCAGGACGGTGACACCGCCCTGCTCCATCTCCAGTGAGAGATCGTGGACTGCTGTGGTGCCGTTGGGGAAACGCTTGTTGACTGCCTCGAAGTTGATCATCACTCGTCCCTTGCCGGGGCTGCATATAGTCATGCAGAGTTCTTGGTGACTGAATAACTTGTCAATGCCTTCGGGTAAATCGCTCGTTACACGCGCCCGACAGGCAAGACGGACCGTCCGAAATAGGAGGGCTGCACCAAATGGCGTCTCAAATGGTGGACTCCGGCGCAGACATCGTGATCCTCGACGGGCAGCACCTCCGAGCGGCAGATGTCGTCCGGCTCGCCGACGGCACGGCCCGTCCCGAACCGGAAGCGGCAGCGCTCAAGCGGGTGGAACTCTCCTGGCACACCGCCCGGGAGCTTGCGGCGTCCGGCAGGGTCTACGGACGCTCCACCGGAGTCGGCGCCAACCGGAATGCTGACGTGCCCACCGAAGCCGCTGCCGACCACGGCCTGCGACTGCTCCGCTCCCACGCCGGCGCGATCGGTGACCCGCTCCCCGCCCGCGAGGTCCGCGCCATGCTCGCCGTCCGCGCCAATCAGCTCCTCGCCGGCGGTGCCGGCCTGCGGCCGGGTGTCGTCACAGCGCTGTGCAAGGCACTGGAGAACGGCGTCCACCCGGTGATCAACGAGTTCGGGTCGGTCGGCACCGGCGACATCGCGGCCCTCGCCCAGATGGGCCTCGCCCTCGCCGGCGAACACCCCTGGCAGGGAGGCCCCTCCCCCGAAGCACAGAGCCTCGACAACAACGACGCCCTCGCGCTCATCAGCTCCAACGCCCTCACCCTGGGGCAGGCCGCCCTGGCCCTCGACGAACTGCGCGCGCTCGTCACGGCCACCGAGTTGGTCGCCGCTCTCTCGCTCCTGGCCGTCGACGGCTCGTTCGAGGCCTACGCGGAGCCCGTGCACGCAGCCCGTCCGCACCCCGGCAGCTACGCGGTCGCAGCCCGCATGCGCGTACTGCTCGGTGCCCCCGAGCGGCCCAACCCGCCCCTCGGCCGGATCCAGGACCCTTATGGATTCCGCTGCCTGCCGCAGATCCACGGGCCCACGCACGAGGCGGCGGACGCACTGGAGCGCACCCTCGACATCGAGATCAACGCGGCCGCCGAGAACCCACTGATCCGGCCGGACGACATGGCCGCCTACCACCACGGCGGCTTCTATCTGGCTCAACTCGCCCTGGCACTGGACCACTTCAGGCTTGCGATCAACCAGACCGCGCGCCTTTCCACCTCGCGGCTCGCCGCCCTGAACGAACCCGCCTACACGAGGCTGAACCCCTTCCTCGCCGACGCCGAACCGGCGAGCTCGGGCGTCATGATCCTCGAGTACGCCGCCGGAGCGGCCCTCGGCGAACTGCGCGCATTCTCCGCACCCGCCTCGCTCGGACACGCGGTGCTCTCCCGCGGAGTCGAGGAACAGGCCAGCTTCGCCTCACTGGCGGGGCGTCAGACGCTCCGCGCGGCACGGGCCTTTCGGCTCGTCGTCAGCTGCGAACTCGTCGCCGCCGTACGCGCTCTGCGCCAGCGCGGCATACGCCCCGACCCCGCACTCCCGGTAGGCGCCGCGTTCCACATCGCGGACACGGTCCTCGACGAGGAGCAGGCAGACCGGCCCCTCACCGAGGACGTGACCGCGGGGGCCGAACTCCTCGACCGCTTCACGTGTTTGGCGACGACACAGAAGCAGCAGCGGTCCGAGCACCGCGGAGAGGGCTGACGGTGCGCCGAGGCCCGGAACCGGTGCCGGAAGGCACGCGATCGCGTGCGCGGTTCGCGCGGTCAGGCGCAGCCACACCGCCGTGTCCCGTGGCAGACGTCCGTCGGTCGCGAGCGGGCCGCTGGACAGCAGCAGCCGCTCGTGCGGCGGGAGGGCGGCGGGCGCGCCCGGGCGGCGCGCCCTGTGTCGGGGCCGCCGGTGGCCGCCCCTGCATCAGAAAGTGGTGTTGCGGCTGTGCCTCAGTATCCGCGCTCGATCCACTCCGCGAGATGTGGTGCTTCCTGCCCGATGGTGGTGCTGTCACCGTGCCCTGTGCGCACCACGGTGTCGTCGGGGAGGGTGAACAGCTGGTCTCGTATCGATGTGATGATGGTCGGGAAATGCGAGTAGGAGCGGCCTGTTGCGCCGGGACCTCCGGCGAACAAGGTGTCGCCGGTGAAGACGGTGCCGAGGCCGGGGCAGAAGAGACTGACGGAGCCGGGGCTGTGGCCGGGCGTGTGCAGCACTGTCAGTTCCAGGCCGGCGACGGTCAGCTGCTGGCGGTGTCTCACGAGCCGGTCCGGGAGGCGGTCGTCGTGGACGGCCTCCCACAGGAGGTGATCGTCGAGGTGGAGCAGGATCGGCGCTTCTGTGAGCTTGGCGAGGTGTGGGGCGGCGTTGATGTGGTCGTTGTGCCCGTGTGTGCACACGATGGCCTTGAGGGTGCGGCCGCCCAGCGCTGTTGCGATCTTTTCCGCGTCGTGTGCGGCATCGATGACGATGGCTTCGCTGTCGTCTCCGACGATCCAGACGTTGTTGTCGACTTCCCAGGTTCCGCCGTCCAGGCTGAAGGTGCCGGAGGTGACGACGCGGTCGATACGGATGGTGTTCACAGCAGCACCACCGAGCGCAGCACCTCACCCTTCTGCATGCGGGCGAAGGCCTCTTCGACGCTGTCGAGAGGGATGGTCTCCGAGACGAATGCGTCCAGGCCCAGGCGGCCTTGCAGATAGAGATCGATCAGCAGGGGAAAGTCCCGGCTGGGCAGGCAGTCCCCGTACCAACTGGACTTGAGTGCGCCGCCGCGCCCGAAGACGTCGAGCAGCGGCAGCTCCAGCGACATGTCGGGGGTGGGGACGCCGACCAGCACGACCGTTCCGGCGAGGTCGCGCGCGTAGAAGGCCTGCTGGTAGGTCTCCGGCCGTCCCACGGCGTCGATGACCACGTCGGCGCCGTGTCCGTCTGTCAGGTCCCGCACCGCCCCAACCGGTTCAGTGGCACGGGAGTTGATGGCATGGGTGGCGCCCATCGCGCGTGCCGTGTCGAGCTTGCGATCGTCGATGTCGATCGCGATGATCTTCGCGGCACCGGCGAGGCGGGCTCCGGCGATTGCCGCGTTGCCGACGCCTCCGCAGCCGATGACGGCGACCGTGTCGCCCCGAGTGACCTGGCCCGTGTTCAGGGCGGCTCCCGGACCGGCCATGATGCCGCAGCCGAGGAGACCGGCTGCCGCCGGGGAAGCGGAAGGGGCGACCTTGGTGCACTGGCCGGCCGCGACCAGGGTCTTGTCGGCGAAGGCGCCGATGCCCAGGGCGGGCGACAGCTCGGTCCCGTCTGCCAGGGTCATCTTCTGTGTCGCATTGTGGGTGGCGAAGCAGTACCAGGGACGGCCCCGGCGGCAGGCCCGGCATGCGCCGCACACCGCCCGCCAGTTGAGAATGACGAAGTCGCCGGGAGCGACGTCGGTGACGCCGTCACCGACGGCTTCGACGACGCCTGCCGCTTCGTGCCCGAGCAGGAAGGGAAAGGCGTCGTCGATACCGCCCTCGCGGTAGTGCAGGTCGGTGTGGCACACCCCGCACGCCTGGATCTTGACGACGGCCTCCCCGGGGCCGGGGTCGGGGATGACGATGGTCTCCAGGGAGACCGGCCGCCCCTGGGCACGTGCTACGACCCCCCGTACTTCTTGCGACATGACGTTCCTTTCGGGGCTTCACTGTGTGACCTTGCGGGACGCGTTGCTGTCCGTGCGTGCTGTCCCGTTGGCCTCGTGCGGCTCGAACCCACCCTGCGTCGGCAGGGGCGGCGGTCCATGGAGGGAGGAGGAGGCCGACGACCCTCAATACGTGGCCTCCTCCTCCGTTGCCGCAGGCAACGCGGCGGCAGGGCGCTGGCCCGGCAGACGAACACAGCAGTGCGGTACTGGTCCGTGATGCCGGCGGGAATGCCACACGAAACGGGCGGGATGAGCCGACCCGCCCGTCCGCCCCTGCCGTCGCCTCTGCCTGCGGCCGATCGAGAAGCCCCCGCAGGGCTGCGGTGTCATTCACGACGCCGGCTCGGGGGCATCAGGGTCAGCTGAAGACCACGGTCCGGTTGCCGTGGAGCAGGATGCGGCCCTGGCAGTGCCAGTTGACGGCGCGGGCCAGCGCCAGACGTTCAGCGTCACGGCCGACGGTGACGAGCTGGTCCGGGCCGGCGCGGTGGTCGACGCGGATGACTTCCTGCTCGATGATCGGTCCTTCGTCCAGGTCGGCGGTGACGTAGTGGGCGGTGGCGCCGACGAGTTTCACCCCGCGGCGGTGGGCCTGGTGGTACGGCTTGGCTCCGGCGAAGCTCGGCAGGAAGGAGTGGTGGATGTTGATGGCCCGGCCTTCCAGCTGCTTGCACAGGTCGTCGGAGAGCACCTGCATGTAGCGGGCGAGGACGACGAGATCGATGCGGTGTTCCTCCACCAGAGCCAGCAGCCGGGCTTCCGCCTCGGGCTTGGTGTCGGCCGTGACCGGGACGTGCTCGAACGGCACGCCCTCGGCCGCGGCCAGTGGCTCGAGGTCGGGATGGTTGGACACCACCAGGACGATCTCGGCGTCCAGTGCGTTGCTGCGCCACCGGTAGAGCAGGTCGGCCAGGCAGTGGTCGAACTTCGACACCATCACCAGCACGCGCGGCTTGAGAGCCGCGTCCCTGAACTCCCATTCCATCCGGAAGGTGTCGGCCACGGAGGCGAAGGTGTCCCGCAGACGGTCCACGGTGATCCCTGCGGTGGGGCCGGTGAAGCTGGTGCGCAGGAACACACTGCCGTGCTCGGCGTCGTCGAACTGCTGATGCTCGGTGATGTCGCACCCGTGCCCGAGGAGGAACGACGTCACGGCATGGAGGATGCCGGGGCGCTCGGGGCAACTGAGGGTCAGGACGAACTCGCTGTTCATTAATGGCTCCTCAGCACTCGACGACGTTGAGGGCGAGACCGCCGCGGGCGGTCTCCTTGTACTTGTCCTTCATGTCCGCTCCGGTTTCCCGCATGGTCTTGATCGCCTTGTCGAGCGAGACGTGGTGTTTGCCGTCGCCGTGCAGGGCCATGCGTGCCGCGGTGATGGCTTTGAGGGAGGCGACCGCGTTGCGTTCGATGCAGGGGATCTGGACCAGACCGCCGACCGGGTCGCATGTCAGGCCGAGGTTGTGCTCGATGCCGATCTCCGCGGCGTTCTCCACCTGCTCCGGGGTTCCGCCCAGGACTTCGGCCAGGCCGGCCGCGGCCATCGAGCAGGCGGAGCCGACCTCGCCCTGGCACCCGACCTCGGCCCCGGAGATGGAGGCGTTCTCCTTGAACAGCACACCGATGGCGGCCGCGGTCAACAGGAAGCGGACGATGCCGTCGGGGCCTGCGCCGCGTACGAAGCGCTCGTAGTAGTGCAGGACCGCCGGGACGATGCCGGCCGCCCCGTTGGTCGGGGCGGTCACCACCCTGCCGCCCGCCGCGTTCTCCTCATTGACGGCCAGCGCATACAGGGTGACCCACTCCATGGCGTGCAGGGAGTCGGTCTCGCCCTCGGCGTCCGCCGCCAGCAGCTTGCGCTGCAGGGCTGCCGCCCGGCGGCGCACCTTCAGGCCGCCGGGCAGCACCCCGTCGTGCGCGCAGCCCTGGCGCACGCACTCCTGCATCACCGACCAGATGTGCAGGAGGCCGGCGCGGACTGCGTCCTCGCTGCGCCAGGCCAGTTCGTTCTCCATCATGATCGAGCTGATCGGCAGTCCGGTGGCCCGGGTGTGCGCCAGCAGCTCGGCGCCCGTGGTGAAGGGGTAGCGCACCGGTGTGCTGTCCGGGACGATCTGCGGGCTGTCGGCCGCACTGTCGTCCACGACGAAGCCGCCACCGACGGAGTAGTACGTACGCAGTGCCAGGCGGCGCCCGTCGTGGGCGGTGGCCTCGAAGGTCATGGCATTGGAGTGGAAGGCCAGCCGCTTGCTGCGGTGCAGGACCACGTCGTCGTCGAGCTGGAAGGCAATGGTGTGCTTGCCCAGCAGCCGCAGGCTCTGCGTCGCGTGGACACGGTCCATCGTCGGCTCCGCGACGGCAGGGTCGACGAGCTCGGGTACCTCGCCCTCCAGGCCCAGGACAACGGCCTTCACACTGCCGTGGCCGTGACCGGTGGCGCCCAGCGAGCCGAACAGCTCGACATGTACGTGACTCGTCTCCTCCAACAGGCCGTCCTGCTCCAGGGCGTACACGAAGGTGTGCGCCGCACGCATCGGGCCCACGGTGTGGGAGCTGGAGGGCCCGATGCCGACCTTGAACATGTCGAAGACACTGATGCTCACCCAGTGCCTCCGCGGTATTCCGTGCAGGCGTCGACGAGCCAGGTGGCCAGGTAGGACGCGAACGAGGAGCGGACCAGCAGCCACACGCCGGAGGCCGCTTCTCCGCGCACCACGAGGGTGATCGGGGCCTGCGCCAGCACCGTTGTCAGGCACGAACCGACGGGCGTCACCCGGGGATCCAGATCGATGGCACAGCCCTGGGCCAGCACCGTGCGGACGAGGTGCCCGGACAGGGCCAGCGTGGTGCGCTGCGCCGAGACGTCGGTGACGGTGGCGAACTCGTCACCGATGGCCGACCGCAACTGCGCGACGAGGTCGTCCTGTTGGCCTTCGGGGGCCACGAGGAGCCATTCGTCCGGGCCCATCCACAGCACCTTGACGTCGCCGGACATCTCGGCGCGCAGGGGGCCCGGCAGTGTGATACCCAACGAGGCCTCGACGGCCTGGGCCGCGGGGCTGCCGGGTCGCAGCCGCAGGGTGAGCTGGGTCAGGAACGGCAGTTCCCTCACCTGCATTCCGGTGGGCAGCTGCGCCAGGTCGTCCCGCCATGCGGAGAGCGGGCTGTAGCGAGTGGGCGTCTCAACCGTCACGGCGAGTTCCCTCCTTGTCGAAGAGCACAGGGTCGGTCACGGTCACCGGGACGGTCCGGCCGTCCAGCGGGACGTAGAGGGTCTCGCCGATGCGCTGGGTTCCCGAGCGCACCAGTGCCAGGGCGAACGTCCGCTGCAGGGCGTCGCTGCGGTAGCTGGAGGTGACATGGCCCAGCATGGGTACCGGTGGCGCCGGAATGGTGCTGGTGGCGATGATCTGGGCGCCTTCGGGCAGCAGGACCCGCTCGTCGGCCGGCAGCAGACCCACCAGCTGCTTGCGGTCGCCGCGCTGGTTCTCCTCGCGGGAGAAGGACCGCTTGCCGACGAAGTCCGGCTTCTTCTTGGACACGACCCACGACATGCCCAGGTCCTGCGGGGTGATGGTGCCGTCGGTGTCCTGCCCGATGATCGGGTAGGCCTTCTCGGCGCGCAGTACGTGCATCGTCTCGGTGCCGTACGGGGTGATGCCGAACGGGCTGCCGGCCGCGTACAGGGCCTTCCACACGGTGATGCCGTCCCAGGCGGGCACGTTGATCTCGTAGGCGAGTTCACCGGAGAAGCTGATGCGGCACACCCGCGCCGGGATGCCGGCGACGGTGGCGTCCTTCCAGGACATGAACGGGAAGGCGTCGTTGTCGATGTCCAGGCCGGGGGCCACCAGGGCCAGCACGTCGCGGGAGCGGGGGCCGACCAGGGGGATGGTCGCCCAGTGCTCGGTGACGGAGGTGAGGTGCACGCGCAGGTCGGGCCACTCGGTCTGCAGCCACTCCTCCATCCATTCGAGGATCCTGGCCGCGTTGCCGGTGGTCGTGGTCAACAGGAACTCCTGCTCGGACACACGGATCACGGTGCCGTCGTCGATGGCCATGCCGTCGACGCCGCACATCACGCCGTAGCGGACCCGGCCGACCTTCAGCGTGCTCATCATGTTCGTGTAGAGCCGGTCGAGCAGCACGCCGGCGTCCGGGCCCTGCACATTGATCTTGCCGAGCGTGGAGCCGTCCATCATGGCGACGCCCGTGCGGGCCGCCCGGCACTCGCGCAGCACCGCCTCGTCCATGGTCTCGCCCGTCTGCGGGTAGTACCAGGGACGCTTCCACTGGCCGACGTCCTCGAACAGGGCGCCGTGCTCGACATGCCAGGGGTGCAGCGCGGTCACCCGGACCGGATCGAACAGCTCTCCGCGATTGCGGCCCGCGAAGGCGGCGAAGGCCACGGGCACGGCGGGCGGACGCAGGCGCATGGTGCCCAGGTCGGCGACGTCCACTCCGAGCGCCTCGGCGACGATGCCCGAGGTCATCACACCCGACGTGCGGCCCTGGTCGTGGGCGGTGCCGATGGTGGTGTAGCGCTTGACGTGCTCCACCGACCGCAGGCCTGCCCCGGTCGCCCGCAGTACGTCGGCGACGTGGGCGTCGCGCTGCAGGTCGACGAACTGGTGCGAGCCGTCCGGGTCCTGCGGGCTCGGGACTCGCCACAGCACCCGGCCGGGTGCCGCGTCCGGAAGCGGGGCGGCGGCCGGCAGGGCGATCATCGGGCCGGTCCTGCCGAGGGCGGACAGGGCCCGCCGGGCGGCGTCCGCGCCGTCGGCCAGAGCGCCGGTCAGGGTGAAGGTGCCGCTTGCCGCTCCCGCCGTACGGACGCTGTCCAGCGCCTCGGCGGGCACGAAGGCTCCGATCCCGGCGTCGTAGCGCAGGGCGCCGCGGGCCTGGCTGAACAGCGCCACCGCCGGGTTCCAGCCACCGGAGACGAGCAGCAGATCGCAGTCGATTCCCTGCCGGTCGCCGAGGCGTCCCTGGCTGAAGGCGGCGACATGGGCGCGGGAGACGCGTTCGACGCCGCTGGTGCCGGTGACGACGTGGCCCGCGCGTACGTCGATGCCCCGCTCGTCGCACGCGGTGCGCCAGTGCGCCGGCACCTCCTCGCGGGCGTCGACCACCGCGGCGATCCGAACGCCTGCGTCGGCCAGTTCGAGCGCTGCCGGATAGGCGCTGTCGTTCGTGGTGAACACGACGGCCTGCTGACCGGGCAGGACACCGAAGCGGTTGAGGTAGGTGCGCGCCGAGCCGGCCAGCATGATCCCGGGGCGGTCGTTGTCGTCGAAGGCGACCGGCCGCTCGTAGGCGCCGGTGGCGAACACGACCTGCTTGGCGCGGATGCGCCAGATCCGCTGCCGCGAGACGTGGGCGGGTGCCGCGGCGCCGAGGTGGTCGGTCCGCTTCTCCAGGGCCAGGACGAGTCCGTCGTCGTAGTGGCCGAAGGCGGTGGTGCGCTGCAGTATCTGCGCGTCGGCACAGGCGTCGATCTCCGCGACGACGTCCTTGACCCACGCGGTCGCCGGTGCGCCGTCGAGCAGTTCCTGGGTGCCGAGCAGCGACCCGCCGGGCTGCGGGAGCTCGTCGACGAGGATCACGCGGGCTCCGGACCGGGCAGCCGTCAGCGTGGCGGCGAGGCCGGCCGGGCCGGCGCCGACGACCAGTACGTCGCAGTGGGCGTGCATGGTGTCGTAGCGGGCCGTGTCGGGCTGGCTGCTCAGCCGGCCCTGGCCGGACAGGCCCCGTGCGACGAGGCCCTCGTACAGCTCGACGGTGGTGGCCGTGAGCATGGGCTCGGGGAAGGGGGCCTCGATCTGCACGAGCGCGTTGGGCTCTTCGGCTCCGGCGGCCAGGACACCGCGCGGCCGTCCGTACTTGATGCTGGTGGCCACGTGGTGCACGCCGTTGGCCAGCAGGGCCGAGGCGAGGGTGTCGCCGGGATGCCCGGTGTAGGCGGTGCCGTCGAAGATGAAGGAGAGTGTGGTGTCGCGGTCGATGAGGCCACGCTCGGATCGACCGCGGGCACGGAACGGGGTGTTCATCGGCTGGCCTCCTGGCCCTTCCGCTGCTGTGCGGCGGGGGTGGTGCTCGTCGTGGCGGGGAGCTCGGCACTGGTCGCCTCGACCGTGAGGAACTCGTGGGTGACGGTGTCGCGCACGGCGTTGAACCAGCGCCGGCAGCCGGCCGAGTGCACCCACCGCTCGGCGAACGGGCCCTTGGGGTTGTCGCGGAAGAAGACGTACTGGGCCCACTGCTCGTCGTCGAGCGCGTACGGGTCGTCGGGGTAGGCGACGTGCGCCTGTCCGCCGTAGTGGAATTCGGTTTCCTCGCGCTCACCGCACCAGGGGCAGGCTATGAGCTGCATGTCGATCTCCTTGGCTGGGGCGGGGTCAGTGGGCGACGCCGGCTGCGCCGTGCTCGTCGACCAGGGCGCCGGTGGTGAAGCGAGAGAGGGTGAAGGGTGCGTTGTACGGGTGCGGTTCGCCGGTGGCGACGGTGTGCGCGTAGCACCAGCCGACGCCGGGGGTGGCCTTGAAACCGCCGGTGCCCCAGCCGCAGTTGAGGTAGAGGCCCTCGACGGAGGTCGGCCCGACGATGGGGGACGCGTCCGGCGTGACATCGACGATTCCGGCCCAGGTGCGCAGCATGTGGGCGCGGGCGAAGACGGGGAAGAGCTCCAGTGCGGCGGCCATCTGGCGCTCCAGGATGTGGAACGCGCCGCGCTGACCGTAGCCGTTGTAGCTGTCGATGCCGGCCCCCATCACGAGCTCGCCCTTGTGGGCCTGGGAGACGTACACGTGCACGGCGTTCGACATGACCACGGTCGGGTGCACCGGTTCGAGCAGTTCCGAGACCAGCGCCTGCAGCGGGTGGCTCTGCAGCGGAAGCCGCAGGCCGGCCATGGAGGCCAGTACGGAGGAGTGCCCCGCGGCCGCGAGCGCGACCTTCCCGGCGGCGATGCGGCCACGCGTGGTCCGCACCCCTGTCACGCGGCCGCCCTGGATGTCGATGCCGGTGACTTCGCAGTCCTGGATCAGGTCGATGCCGTAGTCGTTGGCCCTGCGCGCGAAGCCCCAGGCGACGTAGTCGTGCTTGGCGATGCCGGCGCGCGGCTGGTAGGTGGCGCCCAGCACCGGGTAGCGCACGTCGGGTGAGACGTTGACGATGGGGCAGACCTTGGCGACCTCGTCCGGCTCCAGCCACTCGGCGTCGATGCCGTTGAGCTGGTTGGCATAGACGCGGCGCTTGCTGTCGCGGATGTCCTGGAGGCTGTGGGCGAGGTTGAGTACGCCCCGCTGGCTGAAGAGGATGGGGTAGTCGAGGTCCTCCTCGAGGGTCTCCCACAGCTTCAGCGAGTGCTCGTAGATGCCGGAGCTCTCGTCCCACAGGTAGTTGGAGCGGATGATGGTGGTGTTACGGGCCATGTTGCCGCCCGCGAGCCATCCCTTCTCCAGGACCGCGATGTTGGTGATGCCGTGGTTCTTGGCCAGGTAGTAGGCGGTGGCCAGGCCGTGCCCGCCGCCGCCGACGATGACGACGTCGTACGACGGCTTGGGGTCGGGATTGCGCCACAGGAAGTCGGGGTGGTCCGGCAGGACGTCCCCGGGCGTGGCGGGAGCGTTGTCGTGGTGCATTACTGACCAGCCTCCTGGGCTGCGGGCTGCGGAGCGACGGGGTACAGCGGGAAGCGGTCGGTCAGGACCTGGACGCGTGCGCGCAGCGCGGCGGCCACCTGATCGTCGAAGCCGGGCAGGAAGGCCGTCGCGATGATGTCGGCGACCTCGGTGAACTCCTCCGCCCCGAAGCCGCGGGCGGCCAGTGCGGGGGTGCCGATACGGACTCCGGAGCTGACCATCGGGGGGCGCGGGTCGAAGGGGACGGCATTGCGGTTGACGGTGATGCCGACCTGGTGCAGCCGGTCCTCGGCCTGCTGGCCGTCGAGATCGGAGTTGCGCAGGTCCACCAGGACCAGGTGCACGTCCGTGCCTCCGGTCAGCACGCTGACCCCGGCGGCCCGGGTGTCCTCGGCCAGCAGCCGCTTCGCCAGGATCGCGGCTCCTTCCAGAGTGCGGCGCTGGCGGTCGGCGAACTCCGGCTGGGCGGCCATCTTGAAGGCCACGGCCTTCGCCGCGATGACGTGTTCGAGGGGGCCGCCCTGCTGGCCGGGGAAGACCGCCGAGTTGATCTTCTTGGCGAGTTCGGCGGTGGACAGGATCACACCGCCGCGGGGACCGCCGAGCGTCTTGTGGGTCGTGGTGGTCACCACATGCGCGTGGGGTACGGGCGAGGGGTGCAGGCCGGTGGCGACCAGGCCCGCGAAGTGGGCCATGTCGACCATCAGGTAGGCGCCGACCTCGTCCGCGATGCGGCGGAAGGCGGCGAAGTCCAGCTGCCGGGGGTAGGCCGACCAACCGGCCACGATCAGCTTCGGCCGGTGCTCGTGGGCGAGCTTGCGGACCTGCTCCATGTCGATGCGGTGGTCGAGTTCGCCGACCTGGTAGGCCGCCACCTTGTACAGGCGTCCGGAGAAGTTGATCCGCATGCCGTGGGTGAGGTGGCCGCCGTGCGCCAGGTCCAGCCCCAGGATGGTGTCGCCGGGCTGCAGCAGGGCGGCCATGACGGCCGCGTTGGCCTGGGCGCCGGAGTGGGGCTGCACGTTGGCGGCCTCGGCTCCGAAGAGCTCCTTGATGCGGTCGATCGCGAGTTGCTCGATGGCGTCGACGTGCTCGCAGCCGCCGTAGTAGCGGCGGCCGGGGTAGCCCTCGGCGTACTTGTTGGTGAGCACCGAGCCCTGGGCCTGCATGACGGCGAGCGGCGCGAAGTTCTCGCTCGCGATCATCTCCAGGGTGCCGCGCTGCCGAGCCAGCTCCGCCTCGATCGCCGTGGCGATCTCGGGATCGAAGTCGTGGAGCTGAGCGCCGAGAACCGCGGACCGGGCCGCTTGCTGGTCGGGGGTGTGGGCGGTCATGAAAACTCCCTCGGGAGCAACTAAAAGACGACTGATATATCAACTTCCTGTTGCGATACACTAGGAGCGCGGATCGGGCCGCGTCAAGGGAGGATTTGGAGTGACTTCTTCGACCATCGCTGGTCAGGGCCATGGAACGCTGGCCGACCAGGCATATCGCTCCATCTCGGACCGTCTTGTGACCCTCCAGATCCGCCCTGGAGAGCCCATCAACGACGAGCGGATCGCCGCTGAGCTCGGCTTCGGGCGCACCCCGGTCCGAGAAGCCCTCAAGCGGCTGGAACACGAGCGCCTGATCGTCGCCTACCCCCGGCGCGGCACCTTTGCCACCGAGGTGCAGATCGCCGATCTCGGACACATCTCGGAAGTCCGCCAGCAGCTCGAACCTCTGGCTGCGGCCCTGGCGGCCCAACGCGCCGGCGAGAGCGACCGCGACGCACTCAACCGGCTGCTGGCACAGCTGGCGGACGCATCCGACGACGGCGGCACGGACCTGATTCGGCTCGACATGGCCGTGCACCGTGCCATCTACGCCGCCACCCGCAACCCCTACCTCGAGGACACCTTGGTCAGGTACGACAACCTGGCCACGCGGATCTGGTGCCTGTTCACCGACCGGCTGCCGGGCCTGGCGGGCCACGTGCACGAGCACGGGCCGCTGCTGCGCGCCATCATCGACCGCGATGCGGAGAAGGCGGCGGCCCTTGCCGCGGGCCACGTGGAAGGGTTCGAGGCGGCGATCCGCGGCGTCATCTGACGCACGGAAGGCGTCGTTCCCTACGGGGGCGGATGCGGCGGCGCGGCAGGGTGTGCGGTCGTCAGACTTCGATCAGACAGCCTCTGCCTGGGGTTTGCGGGCGAGGAGTTGAACCTCCTGGAACTGTCGTCGATCGGTGGGCTGAGGCTCGCGAACCATCCGGGCCACCTCGGCCAACCCGGCCTTGCGCAGTAGCGCGGCGAGGTGATCAGGCGACCACCGATAGGCCGGCGCGACTGTGTGATCGAAGACCTGTGTCGGGTGAGACGGATCTTCGGTTGCCGAAAAGCCGACCAGAAGGTGGCCGCCAGGTGCCAGCACGCGGTGGAACTCCGCCAAGATGACGGGGAGTTCCTGCGGCGGAGTGTGGATGATGGACCAACGTGAGAGTACGCCGCCCAGCACGCCGTCAGCGATGTTCAATGCGGCCATCGAGCCCACGTCGAACCGCAGGCCCGGACAGGCCTGTCGAGCCAACTTGATCATCGCAGGAGAGGCATCGACACCGAACGCCGCCAGCCCCAGCTCGTCCAGATGAGCGGTGATATGGCCGGGCCCGCACCCCAGGTCCGCGACCTGACCGTCTCCATTCGCACGTACGAGCTCGGCGAAAGCACTCAAGATCGCGCGGTCCAGGGGACTGTCACGCAGTGTGTCGCGGAACAGCTGCGCATAGGTGAGGGCAGCAGCGTCATAGGCCTCGCGGGTGGCACTGAGGGCATCGTGTTCGACCATGCTCGCGACAGTAGTCCTTGGCGGCTGAGGCAAGCCGAGAGAATCATGATCTCCGCTCCCCCTGTTCGCCCGGCGCTGTAGCCAGTGGGCTTGTCATGCAGCCCTGGCCGGGTAATCGGTCCACTGCCGGATCGGTGACTCGGGTGCGAAGCCGATCTTCGGGTCGGCGGGGTCTGCCGGCCGGACGCCATCCTTTGGGCAGGCGTGTGCGCGGCGCCCCGCGGATCCCCCGGGCGCAGTCGGGGCCTGCCCGCCAAGGTGGTCCACAGGTGCGGATCGACGTCGTCCTCGGAGAGTTGGGCAATCATGAAGCGGGCGCACCGTTCGCTCTTCACCCGCCACTGGCGGGCCGCCTCGTTCCCATCGGCGTCGCGCAACGCGTCGTGGACCGCGGTGTCCTCGTCGGCGACGGTGTCGCAGGCCTGGCTGTATTCCATGTTCAGCACCGTGACGAACATGCGCAGGCGCGCCGTACCGGCCGATCGCACTCTCACAGGCTCTATGCCCGGGGAAGGAGGGCCACGCGGACGAGAGGTACGTCGATGACGGGAACGGCCAGTTCCCAGTGCCGGTCGACTGCCTGGACGGACACCAGCCGGAACAGTTCGCGTTTGATCCTGTGGCTGCCAGGCCCGGTCACCGGGGTGACACCGAAGAGGTGGAAGGGTGGCTTCACAGGGACGGGAGACCGACCAGGCCGCCCGAGCATGTCGGCAGAACTCCAGCAGATGGTGGCGGCTGAGGCAGGATCGAGAATCAGGTACCCCTGCCGGAAGCGGCCCTCCTCCCGAGCAAACGCCGTCACGGCCCTCGCCTGGCCGGCACGAAGTGCCGCGATGTCCGCTGACGACCGCTGCGTGGCCGCGCCCCGGAACGCCTCCATCAGCCTGCCGGGATGCCGCAACAGATCGCCAAGAGTCTGCGTTCCCGCCGCCCGCTGCACACGCCGCCCCACCAACGCCTCCCCCACCCTCGGCAGCCTCTCGACCGCGCCACGCAGACTCTAGCCCGGACAACGACTCCATCCAGGGGTGCAGTCCAGGATGGGGTCGGGTGACCCGGGGGTGGTATTTCCTCCGGGCACCCGACGCTCCTCACCGGGCCGCGCCGCACCGGAACCGTGGTCGGCTCCGGCACGCGAAGCCACCCGCTTGGTCCGCCCCGCCACGGTTCCACTGGTGGACTCTGATGCCGACCTCATGGCACTGGCGGGGCCGGCGTTGCCGACCAACGCCACCGCTACGGCTGACCCGAGCGCAAGATGCTTGGCAAATACAGTCATTCGGTCTCCCTGAGTGGGTTGGATCCACCTGTCCCAGGGTGGGACAGCACGGCGTGCCCGTACGGCAGTTGACAGCTCGAAACGCAGCACGTCAAAGTCCCGGCGTGAGCGAGATCAACGATCTGACCCCGGCCGAGGTACGGATATGGCGGGCCTTTCCGCGAGGCGAGCCCGTGGACTTCCGCGCCGCCGAGAACGAGGATCCCGCGCTCGGCAACACCTGGGGCGCCGAGCGGACCGTACGGGCCAGTGTGCTGCGGGCGCTGCTGCTCAAGGCTCCGCAGGAGGAGGGGGAGATCGCCTCGCTCAAGATCGCGGGGGCGCGCATCACCGGCGTGCTGGACCTGATGTACGCCAAGATCGACGCCGCCATCCGCCTGAGCCACTGCCACTTCGACGGCGCTCCCAACCTGTACGGTGCCCAACTGCGCCAGCTCAATCTGAGCACGTCCGTTCTGCCGGGCCTGACCGCGGCGACCTTGCGGGTCGAGGGGGTGCTGCGGATGACGGACTGCCGTGTGCGGGGGCCGGTGCGGCTCGGTGGGGCGCAGATCTCCGGGGCACTGTTCATGGAGCGGGCGGAGTTCACGGCGCCGGACGATTCCGAGCCGGTGCTGCAGCTCAACCAGGCCGCGATCGGGGACGACTTGTGGGCGCCGGAGATGCGCGCGCACGGACAGGTACGGCTCACCGGCGCCTCCGTCGCCGGGCGGATCAACGTTCAGGACGCCGAGTTCGACAAGCCCGATGGCACCGCGCTGGACGCGCAGAACCTCACCGTGGGAGCCCATGTACGGGCGCGGTGCATACGTGCCCAGGGCCGGATCGAGCTCCGGGGCTCGCGCATATCGGGCCGTCTCGACCTGCTCCACGCACACCTGTCGCATCCGGGCGACACGGCACTGCGGGCGAGCAGTTGTGTCATCGGTGAACTGTGGCT
Source organism: Streptomyces sp. NPDC015127 (assembly GCF_043080095.1). Taxonomy (NCBI): domain Bacteria; kingdom Bacillati; phylum Actinomycetota; class Actinomycetes; order Kitasatosporales; family Streptomycetaceae; genus Streptomyces; species Streptomyces sp. NPDC015127. Next base: position 284,451 of record NZ_JBIBVE010000007.1, on the reverse strand, counting down.
GCGCAGGGGCGATCGCATCGAGGGCGCCTTGAACCTACGGCGTTCTCACATAGAGATCCTGACCCTCGACCCGGAGATGCTGCCGGACCAGGTGCATCTCAGCAACCTCACGTACACCGCACTCACCCCGCACGAGCCCGCCGAGCGCCGCCTTCCGATGCTGGAACGGGACGGCGACCGGTATGAGCCGCACGGCTACGAGCAGTTGACGGCGGCCTACCGCCACGTCGGTGACGACGACGCCGCCCGGCTCGTCCAACTCGCCAAGCAGCGCCGCCGACGCACCACGCTCACCTGGTACGGGCGGCTGTGGGGTCACGTCCAGGACGCCACCGTCGGCTACGGCTTCCGCCCGTTGCGCGCGGCCGTGTGGCTGCTGTCCCTCATGACCATCGGATCGATCGCGTACGGCCTGGACCACCCACGGCCCATCAAGGCTGACGAGGGCCCTGACTTCAACCCCGTCTTCTACACCCTCGACCTGCTCCTGCCGATCATCAGCTTCGGCCCGGAGCCGGCGTTCGCCCCTGACGGCTGGCACCAGTGGCTGTCGTACGCCCTGATCATCACCGGCTGGATCCTGGCGACGACGATCGTCACGGGCGTGAGCCGTACGGTCAGCCGCCAATGACCCCTTTCAACGGTGGGGGTGTCCAGGTCGGCCGGTGCGGCCGACCTGGACGTTGTGGTCAGACGAGGTCGAACCGGTCGAGGTTCATCACCTTGTCCCATGCCGCGATGAAGTCGCGCACGAACTTCTCCTTCGCGTCGTCGCCGGCGTAGACCTCGGCGAGCGCTCGCAGCTCGGAGTTCGAGCCGAAGACGAGGTCGGCACGGGTGCCGGTCCACTTGACCTCGCCCGTGGCGGTGTCACGGCCCTCGAAGGTGTTCTGGTCCTCCGACGTCGCCTTCCACGTGGTGCCGAGGTCGAGCAGGTTGACGAAGAAGTCGTTGGTCAGCGTCTCGGGAGCGGTGGTGAAGACGCCGAGCGGTGACTGCTGGTGGTTCGCGCCCAGGACGCGCAGGCCGCCGATGAGGACGGTCAGCTCGGGCGCGCTGAGGGTGAGCAGGTTCGCCTTGTCGAGCAGCAGGTACTCGGCCGGCAGGCGGTTGCCCTTGCCGAGGTAGTTGCGGAAGCCGTCGGCGGTGGGCTCCAGCGCGGCGAAGGACTCGACGTCGGTCTGCTCCTGCGACGCGTCCACGCGGCCGGGAGTGAAGGGCACCTGGACGTCGGAGCCGGCGTCCCTGGCGGCCTGTTCGACGGCGGCGGCGCCGGCGAGCACGATGAGGTCGGCGAGGGAGACCTGCTTGCCGCCGGTCTGGGCGGCGTTGAAGGACTGCTGGATGCCTTCCAGGGTGCGCAGAACCGTCGCCAGCTGGTCGGGCTCGTTCACCTCCCAACCGATCTGCGGCTGGAGGCGGATGCGGGCGCCGTTGGCGCCGCCGCGCTTGTCGCTGCCGCGGAAGGAGGAGGCCGACGCCCAGGCGGTGGACACGAGCTGGGACACCGTGAGGCCCGAGGAGAGGACCTGGCGCTTGAGGGCGGCGATGTCGTCGGCGTCGACGAGTTCGTGGCTCACCTGCGGGAGCGGGTCCTGCCACAGCAGCGTCTCGGCCGGGACCTCCGGGCCAAGGTAGCGCACGACCGGGCCCATGTCGCGGTGGGTCAGCTTGAACCAGGCGCGGGCGAAGGCGTCCGCGAACGCGTCGGGGTCCTCGAGGAAGCGCCGCGAGATCTGCTCGTAGGCCGGGTCGATCCGGAGCGCGAGGTCGGTCGTGAGCATCGTCGGGGCGTGGCTCTTCGACGCGTCGTGGGCGTCGGGCACGGTGCCCGCCCCCGCGCCGTCCTTCGGTCGCCACTGGTGGGCGCCGGCGGGGCTCTTGAACAGCTCCCACTCGTAGCCGAAGAGGATCTCGAAGAAGCTGTTGTCCCAGGTCGTGGGGGTGTCCGTCCAGATGCCCTCGAGGCCGCTGGTGATGGTGTCGCCGCCCTTGCCGGTGCCGTACGTGTTCCGCCAGCCGAGACCCTGCTCCTCGAGTGTGGCGGCTTCGGGGTCGGGGCCGACGTGGTCGGCCGGGCCCGCGCCGTGGGTCTTGCCGAAGGTGTGGCCGCCCGCGATGAGGGCGACGGTCTCCTCGTCGTTCATCGCCATCCGGCGGAACGTCTCTCGGATGTCGCGGGCCGCGGCGATCGGGTCCGGGGTGCCGTTGGGGCCCTCCGGGTTGACGTAGATGAGGCCCATCTGGACGGCGCCGAGGGGGTTTTCCAGTTCCCGGTCGCCGGTGTAGCGCTCGTCGCCGAGCCAGGTGGTCTCGGGGCCCCAGTAGACGTCCTCGTCGGGCTCCCAGACGTCCGCGCGGCCGCCGCCGAAGCCGAAGGTCTTGAAGCCCATCGACTCCAGGGCGACATTGCCGGCGAGGATCATGAGGTCGGCCCATGAGAGGGTCTGGCCGTACTTCTTCTTGACCGGCCACAGCAGGCGCCGGGCCTTGTCGAGGTTTCCGTTGTCCGGCCAGCTGTTGAGGGGGGCGAAGCGCTGCTGGCCCGCTCCGGCACCGCCGCGGCCGTCGCTGATGCGGTAGGTGCCCGCGCTGTGCCACGCCATGCGGATCATGAAGGGGCCGTAGTGGCCGAAGTCGGCGGGCCACCAGTCCTGCGAGGTGGTCAGCACCTCGGCGATGTCCCGCTTCACGGCGGGGAGGTCGAGGCTCTTGAACGCCTCGGCGTAGTCGAAGTCCTCACCGAGGGGATTGGCCACGGCGGGGTTCTTGGCGAGGATCTTCAGGTTGAGCCGTTCCGGCCACCACTGGCGGTTTCCGCCTCCCTGGGTCGGGTGCGGGGCACGGCCGTGCGCGACGGGGCAGCCACCTGTGCCCTCCGTCTTCGCGTCCGTGACGATGGCATCGGGGTTCTCGGCCATGGGAATCCTTCCGGGGTAGGCGGATCACTGTGCTCAGGAACATTGCGGTCGGTGGAACGTGCGGGGCACAGGCCCCGGTTGACGGCCGGTCTCGTCGCGGGACAAGCCGCGGTCGTCGTCGGACGCGGTCGGGCAGGGGGCCGGCCGGCCGTGCGGATGACGTCGGTGGCGGGACCGTAGGCCGGCATGCGACGTGGTGACGGCTCCTGACGCGTACCTCGGACCGGGCCGGTGCTGCGGGGAGTCGTTGCGGCGCATGGGACCCGTCGCGGTGCGCGTGGGGAGCGCCTCATGCACGGCAGGGGGCAAGAGGCGGCCTGCCCGGTCGCGCCCGGGAGACGGTCGCATCGGCGACGTGGTGGTCACCCTGCCGCCGAACCGGCGGGCGCAGCGCGGCCCGTCCGGTGCAGCGCGGCGCGGACCGCCGTCACCCGCGGGCCGGCATCGCGCAGATCCTCGGTGGTGGTTCCGTCATGCCTGTGTCTCCTGACGTACGGGAGTCTGCGGTCGTCCTTGGCTATTGCCGGAACCGATCCTACGATGGACAGAGTCCAGGTCAAGAAGCTCACCGAATCCATATCCAATGAGAATCCGGACCCCCCGGTAAACTTCGGGTGTCCCGCCGAGCCTGAATGGGTGAACCGACATGAGTGACCTGCTGGAACGACTGCGAGGGCGTGGCTGGCGGGTGACCTCCCAGCGCCGTGTCGTTGCGGAGGTCCTCGACGGTGATCATGTGCATCTCACGGCCGACGAGGTGCATGCCCGGGCGGCGCAGCGGCTGCCGGAGATCTCCCGGGCGACCGTCTACAACACGCTGGGCGAGCTGGTCTCGCTCGGCGAGGTCGTGGAGGTCGCCACCGACGGCCGCGCCAAGCGCTACGACCCCAACGCACACCATCCGCACCAGCACTTGGTGTGCTCCCGGTGCGGGACCATCCGCGACGTCCACCCGACCGGTGATCCCCTCGCCGCCCTCCCGGCGGAGGAGCGGTTCGGTTTCACGGTGTCCGAGGCCGAAGTCACCTACCGCGGACTGTGCCCGTCCTGCGCCTGACGCACTCGGCTGCATTGACGTGACCGACTGCGCCCATCTCGTCGATCTCGGTTGTCAGTGGCTGCACTTACGGTCTGTATCCACGGAAGGGGCGTTGCTGCCCGCACGGATCGGACCGGAGGGTGACTCGACGTCATGGCCGTGAAAGCGCTGGCCCATTCCCCGCTCACCGCCGCTGCCGTGCGGGAGCTGCTGGAGCTCCCCGCCTTGCCCCCTGTTCCCGACGACGCCTTCATCGCGCACAGCGAGGAGGTGCTGGGCTGGCGCTTCACGGACCTGGTGTGCGACGCCGATCTCACGCGTCACGGCCACGTTCTCTCGTACGACGTGGACAATCCGCTTGGCGATCCGGAAGCCCGGTTCAACCTCGTCTTCGGCGAGGCGTATCCCTATCAGCCGGACATGCCGGACGACGTCCAGAGCCTGACGGACGACGTCCGGGCCTGGGCCGAGACGCCTGGCTGGCGTTTCCGCACCGACCCCGGTCCCGACGACTGCGAGGCCGTATTGGCGGAGGCGGCGCTTTCCGTCTCCGAGGTCCTCGGATGCCCGCCGCGGCGGACCGTGCGCACGGACAGCCAGTTCAGCCTGGGCCCGCACACCCTGTGCCGAATATGGCGCGCCGGCGACCACGTCGTCGTCCTGAGCCCCTTCAGGACAACGGCCCCTACGGCTGTCTCACCCACTTCGTGCTGGCCCTGACCCCGTGCCCGGCCGAGGAGGAACTGCCGGCCGACGACACCGCCCTCAGGGACTGGGTCCTCAGGCGGATCGACTGGTAGCGCGGCACCAGGCACGCCAAGCCGGTCCGCTGCGGCCACCCTCCCCCTCCCGAGGCACGCTCCATCCATCTGCCCGGCCCCGTCGGCCGGGTCGTCGCGGACCGTGTGGTTAGGGTGAGCGGGCCCATGGCCTGATGGTTCGTCGACGCTCGCGGGGTCGGAACGGTGAAGCAAGCCCGCAACACAGTGGGACGGGTTGCCCGGGCGCGGCGGTATCTGCTGACCGTGCACCCGGCTCGTACCCTCGTGCTCGCCTTCGCCGTCGTGATCGTCATCGGCGCCGGACTGCTCGCGCTGCCCCTGGCGGCCGAGGACGCCGTGTCGGCGGGGCCGGTGACAGCCCTGTTCACCGCCACCTCCGCCGTGTGCGTGACCGGACTCGCGGTCGTGGACACCGGCACGTACTGGAGCGGGTTCGGCGAGGGCGTCATCCTGACGCTGGTCCAGGTGGGCGGCTTCGGCATCATGACCATGGCGTCACTGCTCGCGCTGCTCATCTCCGGGAGGCTGCGGCTCCGCATGCAGCTGACGGCGCAGGCCGAGACCAAGAGCCTCGACATCGGCGATGTACGACGCGTGCTGCTCGGGGTCGCGGGCACGACGCTCGCCGTCGAACTGGTGGTGGGCGTGATCCTCGGCCTGCGTTTTCGCCTCGGGTACGGCGAAGGGATCGACGATGCGGCCTATCTGGGCTACTTCCACGCCGTGTCGGCGTTCAACAACGCCGGGTTCGGACTGCACGCGGACAGCCTCGTCCGCTATGCCCAGGACCCCTGGGTGACCCTGCCCATTTCTGCCGCCGTCATCCTGGGCGGCATCGGATTCCCCGTGCTCCTCGAAGTGCTCCGTCACCGCCGGCGTCGTCGGACGACGGGACGGAGGACCTGGTCCCTGCACACCAAGCTGACCGTGATCACCAGCGCTGTACTCCTCGTCGTGGGCACGCTGGTGACCTGCTTGCTGGAGTGGACGAACGAGAACACGCTTGCCCCTTTCGACTGGGAGCACAAGATCCTCAACAGCTTCATGTACTCCACGATGACGCGGAGCGCCGGGTTCAACGCTCTCGACATCGGCGCCATGAACGCCTCGACCCTGCTCATGAGCTGCGTGCTCATGTTCATCGGCGGAGGCAGCGCCAGCACCGCCGGCGGCATCAAGGTCACCACCTTCTCCGTGCTGGCCGCCGCCATGCTCGCCGAGGTGCGCGGCGAACCCACCTCGGTGGTCCTGGGGCGCAAACTCGCTCCGCACGTCCTGCGCCAGGCCCTCACCGTGGCACTGCTCAGCGTCGGGATGGTCGTCGCCGCCACACTCGCCGTCCTCACCGTCAGCAAGCACGCACTCGACGCGGTGCTGTTCGAAGTCGTCTCCGCCTTCTCAACCGTCGGACTGTCCACCGGCATCACCACGGACCTGCCGAGCTCGGCCCAACTGATGCTCGTCCTGCTGATGTTCGTGGGCAGGCTCGGACCGATCACCCTGGTCTCGGCGCTCGCGCTGCGCGAGCGGACCCGCCGCTACCAGCTGCCTGAGGAGCGACCTGTCATTGGGTAACTACCTGCACTCCCTTCGCCTGCGCCGCCGCAAGCGGCTCGCCGCCCAGTACACCCAGCAGGCCGATCAGCGCGTGGCCGTGATCGGCCTCGGCCGGTTCGGCATGTCCCTTGCGGGCGAGCTGATGCGCCGCGGCTGGGACGTCCTGGGCATCGACACCGACGCGGCGCTCGTCCAGAAGTACAGCGACGCGCTCACCCACTCAGCGGTCGCCGACTGCACCGACCCCGAGGCACTGCGGCAACTCGGCGTGGGCGACTTCACCAGCGCGGTCGTCGCCATCGGTACCCACATCGAGGCCAGCATGCTCGTCACCTCCAACCTGCTGGAGGCGGGCGTGCCCAACATCTGGGCCAAGGCCGTCAGCCGCCAGCACGGCCAGATCCTCGAACGCCTCGGCGCGCACCACGTCGTGCTGCCCGAGCACGAGATGGGCGAGCGGGTCGCGCACCTCGTGACCGGCCGGATGCTGGACTTCATCGAGTTCGACGACGACTACGCGCTGGTGAAGACCGTGGTACCAGGCGTCGCCACCGGCATGCCGCTGGGCGAGAGCCAGGTGCGCAGCAGGTTCGGCGTGACCGTCGTCGGCATCAAGCGCCCTCGGCAGGGCTTCACGTACGCGACCGCGGAGACGGTGCTTGAAAAGGGCGACGTCATCGTCGTGACCGGGAAGACGCAGGACGTGGAGGCGTTCTCCGAGCTGAGCTGAGACCGGAGGTCACCTGTGCGGTGACGGCCGTGGATCAGCCGGTCTCGTGTCGCGGATCCGTCCGCCGCGATCCGGAGCGTCGACGGACGCCCCGGCCGATCGGCGCTCCCGCCGTGGAATGCCGCGTGCCCCGAGGCTGTTGGCTTGGGTGAGCAACCGCTCAGTGAGTGCCGTCCCCGAGAGGAATGCCGTGTCAGAGCCGTTTTCGGTACCCGTAGTCGTGCGCGGGTACGAGACCGACACCCAGGGCCACATGAACCAGGCCGTCTACCTTCAGTATGCGGAGCACGCGCGCTGGTCGCTGTTGCAGAAGGCCGGCATCCGGCAGACGGACCTGCTGGACAAGGGCGTGGGCCCGGTGGCCCTCGAAGTGACCGTCCGCTACCAGCGGGAGCTTCGGGCGGGCGACGAGGTGGAGGTGACATGCGCCTTCGTGTGGGGCGAGGGCAAGACCTTCCGCATCGAGCAGACGATCCGCAAGACAGACGGCACGGTGGCCGCCGAGCTGACGGGCGTCGGCGGCCTGATGGACCTGAAGGAGCGCAGGCTCGTGGCGAACCCCCACGAGTACTTCAGGGCACTGGCGGACGCCCCGGAGGTCTTCGGCCTCTGATCCGGTGCGTGCAGAGCCCGGCCCCGGCGTGACCGAGCCGCCAGGCGGGAGGGGCGCGGCACATCGGGCGACGCGCCGTGCCGTGCCGTTCCGTACGGCGAACGGGTGGCCGAGGGGTGACACGCACGCTGCCGGTCGTCCCGCCGTCGGGCCGCTGGGAGCATGGGCCCGCCGAAAGGAGGCGGACATGACCGATGCGGGCCAACACGTGTCGCCGCCCGACTCGAAGGATCTTCGGGCGTCCGCGCAGGGGTGGCACGGTTTGCAACTGGCCGTCCTCGGCTTTGTCGGCCTGTGCGGTGTCCTGCGGGACGGCCCGGCCCAGGCGCCGCGCAGTGTCCAGATCGCCGCCGCGTTCCTTGCGCTGTCTGCGCTGGCCGTCGCATGCCTGTCCGCGTTCCTGATCGGCCGGGCCGCGTGGCCGCTGTACGGGCCGCGGACCGCGTCGCAGCCGCCTGACCCCCGTCGCGGGAGCCGCGACCTGCGCGCGGGGATCGCGCTGACATTCACGGCAGTGGCCTTGCTCGCCCTGTCCACGACCGTCTCCTGGTGGCCCGAGGCCAAGGACGCTGCGGCCGGCGCGGGCGAGGCGGGCGGGGCGGCCGTCGTGAGCGTGAGCACGGCGGCCGGAACGGTGTGCGGCACCCTCGGGGAGGGCAGCGACGGCTTTCTCACCATCCGTGTGGACGACCGCGACCTGCCCGTCCCCCTCGACGAGGTCGTGGCGCTGCGGCCGGCCACGTCGTGCGACTGAAGCCCTTCGCCGCATGACGGTGGCTCACCGGCAGGTGGGACGGGTCCGCCGGTAGTACGAGTGTGCTGCGACGGTCAACGCGACGCCGTACACGGCGAACGCCACCATCCCGATCCAGCTCACCAGAAGCGCGTCACCCGAGGTGGGGAAGTCGCCGCGCCGCATCGTCACCACTCCACACGTGGCCAGGGTCGTGTAACCGACGCCGAAGATGCCGTACGGTGCGAGCGTTGCGGCACCGATCAGCGCTGGGGTCAGGGGAAGCCAGCGCGGGACGCGGTAACCGGCCAGGAGCAGTGTCCAGCGCGGGAAGACCTGGCCCCACGGGCGGACCAGGCCCCAGAGGAGAAAGACGCCCACCGCGGCCAGCAGCACGGTGGCGTCCAGACCCCAGGACTCCAGGGTGAGCCAGAGCCCCGAAGCGCCGTTGCGCTCGGAGATCACGAGCATCTGTTCGCCCGATGTCCCCGCGAAGGTCCCGCCGAACGCCCAGAGCAGCTTCATCGCCGCGTACGGCAGAAACGCCACCGTCCCGGCGCAGGCGGCGAGTTGGACCGGCCGCGGGGCCGCGGAGGGTGACTGTGCGCGGGCCGCGGCAGGCGGACGGCGGTCGGACCGGGCAGTGGCTGCGAGCAGGAGCGTCCCCACCGCCGCCATCGCATGGTTTGCCGCCGAAGGCCAACTGTCCACGCCCTGACCGAACATGAGGGTGATCAGGTCCATCAGCAGGCTGAAGGCGGCGATGGCGGTGAGGCCGCAGAGCACCCAGAGCAGTGCGCGCAGGATGGGCCGCAACCCGTACCTCGCCACCGCCCCACAGACCAGCCCGGCCGGCGTGCCCACCGCCACGACCGCCCAGCCCAGCCCCGGCGGTTGCCCGCCGTGATGGAGCAGTGGCGTCCTGCTCAGCGCGCATGCCAGGCCGAAGCCCGTGTACGCAATCGCCCAGAGCACGGTTGCCCAGCTCACCCATTGCGGCCTCCCCTGCTCCGTGATGCGGGGCGCCCTAGTCGTCCGTGTAACGCCAGTCATGCTGCGAACATCGCATCGGCCTGCCGCTGTGACGTCAGCCGCCTGAACGATCCCACTCCCCCTCCCGGGCGAGAGGCACGTCACTCAGGGGCTACGCGTGGAACGTGTTGTGAGCGCGCCTCAGGGCCCAGGGGTCCGTGATGTCGCGCAGCAGCGTCAGGGCCTCCCGCAACTGGTCCTTGCGCCGCGTGCCGATGTGCGCCTCCCACTCCTGCTCCACCTCGGCGACCACCGCGTCGGCGACGCGCTTCGCCGCCGACGCCTTCTCCGCCCCGCACACCAGCCGGGCCCGCTTGTCGGTGGGGTCGGCACCTGCCGCCTCGCGCCCGGCACCACTCCCCGGTGCAACGGTCCGCCGCACCCTCCCGGCCCGTCCCCGTGTCACCTGGGAGCGTGCGTGGCGTGCGGTGGGAATAGGGGATGCGTGGAGCAGACCGCGTAGCCTCGGCTCCGTGCCCCGCCATCCGAAGAAGGCCCGCCGACTGGTCGCCGACGGGCGCGCCTACCTGTGGACGCTCCGCCACAGCCACCGCGTACTGGACAGCGGCCGGTCCGCGGACTGCCGCGAGACCCTCACCCTGTACCCGCAGCCGGCCGGCACCGGCGGCCCGCTGCGCATCGTCTTCGCCGAGGGCCCGGGCCGGTACGTCCCGGGCGGAGCCCCCCTGGGCTCCGGGGACGTGGGGTACGTCCGGGGCGAATCCCTGAACCTGCACGAACCGGGCGCCGTCCGGGCGCTGCTCGACGCCGCGTCGGCCCGCGGGTGGCAGCCGGGGGAACGGCGGGCGGTGGAGGTCGACGGCTGGCCGCTGCTGGAGGCGGCAACCGCCGCGCGAGCCGAGGAGGCCGGCCCCCCGGACCCGTAGGTGTTGACTCCCGCCTCCGGGCCGCTGCAGTGATCAGCCGGGATGCGCGAGGCTGCGCCGCTGACAGCCGCTGCCGCCCGTTGCGCTTTGTGCTCACACCCGGCCGGCCCGGAGACGCGCCGGCGTTCGATCACGTTATGGCGGCCATCCGGATCCCGCGTCGAGTCGGCAGACCCAGAACCAGGTCCCCTGCGTGATGCCGGCGACAAGGACGCCGCGTCGTCGCAGCCCGCCGACCGGATCGCCGGCCGCAGGCGCAAGGGCCGCGGCGGCGGGCGCACGCCCGGCGGCTCACCTGCGTGTGTCACTGCCGCCACGTGCGCGAGTGGGCACGGGCAGCAGGTGTGGGCGTTTGGCCGAGCGGGCGTCGCCCGATGAGCGGCCGCGCAGGCGTCTGGTCAGCCAGGGGCCGAGGAAGACGGCTGCCCAGCGCAGTTCGGCCGTGGTGGCGTTCCATCCGGTGGGCCAGGGGGTTTCGGGAGGGGGCAGTGGGTGTGTCCAGGTGCCGTCGCTGCCGGGCAGGACCAGCGCGTGGGCCATGGCGGCGGCGATCCGCTCATGGCCGAGCGGGCTTGCGTGGAGCCGGTCCGGGCTCCACAGGCGGGGGTCGGTGACCACGGGGTGGTGGCCGGTCTCGGCGACGGTGACGCCGTGGCGCCGGGCGGCGTGGCGGATGCGGTCGTTGAGGGCCGTGACGCGGGAGCTCAGCGGCCGGGCGAGCGGGGTGATGCGCGCGACGTCGGGGAAGGTGAACGTGGCGACGCGCGCTCCCTGCGCGGTGAGCGCGGCGAACATCGACTCGAGGTGGCCGGCGACCTCGTCGGCGTCGAACCGCGGCCGCAGCAGGTCGTTGACCCCGGCGACGACCGTGGCCAGGTCGGCACGCAGGGCCAGTGCCGGAGCGAGCTGCTCGGCGCGCACCTGGCGGGCCAGACGTCCTCGTACGGCCAGATTCGCGTACGTGAGCGCCGGGTTGTGCTGTGCGAGGTGTTCGGCGAGGCGGTCGGCCCAGCCGCGAAGGCCGCCGGTGTCGTCGCTGTCGCCGAGGCCCTCGGTCTGGCTGTCGCCCAGGGCCACGTAGCGCAGGACGCGCGGCTCACTGCCCGGCACGGGTGTCTTCTCTCTCCCGCAGGACGGTGATCGCGCGTTCGCACCAGTCGTGGTTGCCCTGCTCGAAGGCGAGGCCGCGCAGGCAGGTCAGGTAGGGGCCGATGCGTTCGCCATGACGCAGGAAGTCCTCTTCGGTGCGCCCTGCCCGCATGGTGTGCAGCAGCTTGGTGAACAGCTCGACCTTGGCCTGTGCCATGGCGGCGCGTTCGGTGAGTCGGGCGATGAGTGTCCGGGTGTCGACGTGGTCGGCGGCTTGCACCTTGACGACGAGGTCGTCGCGCAGGAACGAGGGCTTGGCGGCGGTGCCGGTGAAGTCGTCCAGCTCGGCCAGGCCCGCGTCGGTGACCTTGAACAGACGTTTGTTGGGCCGGGTGTCCTGGACGACTTCGCGTCCCGCGATGAGCCCGTCCTTCTCCAGCCGGGTCAGCTCGGCGTACACCTGCTGCGGCTGGGCGTGCCAGAAGTTGGCCACCCCGAGGTCGAACGCCTTGACCAACTGATATCCGCTCAGTTCCTCGTCGAGCAGTGCTGCCAGAACGGCGTGCCGCAGCGCCATCGGATCCCTGCCTCCTCCTTGCGCGTGTCCACGAAGACCCTCATGATACTCATGAATCTGACTAGTCACATTCATGAGTATGGAGCGTACGTCATGACCACAGCAGCAGAGCGCTTCCGCACCGCCGTCGAGCACCGGGAACTCGAGGCCCTGGACGATCTGTTCACCGACGACATCCGCCTCTACAGCCCCGTGAAGTTCACTCCGTTCGAGGGCAAGCCCATGGTGCTGGGCCTCTTCGGGGTCCTGCTGCGCACCTTCGAGGACTTCCGCTACGTCGGCCGCTTCGCCGGCACGGCCGAGACGAGCGCGGACGGCAGCGACTCCCCCTCGGAGGTGCTCCTGTTCCGGGCCACCGTCAACGGCAAGCAGATCCACGGCATCGACCTGCTGCACTTCGACGACGACGGCCGGATCAAGGAGTTCACGGTCATGGTCCGCCCGCAGTCCGCCGTCCACGCCCTGGGCGAGGCGGTCCTGGCGGGGCTGATCATTGACGGCCTGGTCCCGGCACCGGCCGCCCCCGCGGGGCGGCAGTCGGCGTCATGACGGGCGGGCTACGGGCCCGGGACCGGCACCGAGCGTCCTCACGACCGCTGCGATCGAGGTGATCCCACAGTCCGCCCGGCGGTGCATAAGCTTCCGCCGTGAACGACACCACACATGGCATACGGATCAGGCCAGGCGGCCTCGCCGACGCACCGGCCATTCTGGACATGCTCGACGCCGCAGTGGTCTGGATGAACGATCGCGGCAACACCGAGCAGTGGGGCACGACACCGTATTCGCAGAAGCCCGGCGGGGTGGCGCGGGTCGAGCGGTACATGACCGAGAACGCACCGTACATCGCGGAGTCGGACGGAACACCGGTCGGAGCCCTGGTGCTGGACTCCGGCCCCAGCCCGCAGATGCCGATCGCGCCGGCCGAGGAACCCGAGCGGTACGTCCGGCTGCTGGTCTCCGACCGGCAGTACGCCGGTCGGGGCATCGGGGCGGCGCTGCTGGCCCACGCCGCCGAGGAGACCCGGCGGGCCGGCGTGGAGCTGTTGCGGGTCGACTGCTGGGCGGGCGGCGGGGGCGAGCTGGTCTCGTTCTACGAGCGCAACGGTTTCACCCCCACCGACCGTTTCCTGTCCGGCTCCTGGCCGGGACAGGTGCTGGCCCGGCGGGTCGGCTAGACGGCGCGGGCGGCACCCGCGACAGGCTCGTACGGTGACAACTCCCCGCTCACACGGCGGCCGGTTCCGTGCTGCGCGATGTCGTCCGTGGAGGCAACCGCGGCCGGCGGACGTGGTTCCTGACCGACATCGAGGAGCTGCGGGAGCGGCTCCGACGGGGAAATCCCCGTCACCTCCCGCAGCCCCACGGCCTGCGCGGCCACAGCCTGGTGCGCTCGCCGGCCGGAGTGTTCAGGGGTGCTCGGGCTGCTGCTCGGGCATGTCCGCTCCTTCACGAGCTCCTCACGGGAAGACCGGTGTACACACCCCGCGTGCCCCTGGCTCCCCAGCCGAAACCGCGCCCGTGACCGGCCCTCGGTGCCGGTACCGTCCGGAGATCCGGGTAGCCGGGACGTATGAACGCAACCAACCCCCTGGCAGTCGTCACCGGTGCGTCCAGCGGCATCGGTTTCGAGCTGGCCAGGCAATTCGCACAGCACGGTCACGATCTGGTGATCGCCGCCGAGGACCCCGGTCTCACGTCCGCCGCCGCTGCCCTGCGGGAGCACGGGACCGATGTACGGGAGGTGCGGGTGGACCTCGCCACGTACGACGGGGTGGAGACCCTGTGGGGCGAGCTCTCCGCCGCCGGGCGGCCCGTGGACGCTCTGGTCCTGAACGCGGGCGTGGGACAGGGCGGAGCGTTCCTGGAGACCGACCTCGCCGACGAGGCCCGCGTCATCGACCTCAACATCACCTCGACGGTGCACCTCGCCAAACGCGTCCTGCCCGGCATGGTCGCCCGCAACCGGGGACGGGTGCTCATCAGCTCGTCCATCGCCTCGACGACGCCGGGCTCGTTCCAGTCGGTCTACAACGCGTCCAAGTCCTTCCTGCAGTCCTTCGCGCAGGCCCTGCAGAACGAGCTCAAGGACAGCGCCGTGACGGTGACCTCCCTGATGCCGGGCGCCACGGAGACGAACTTCTTCAGGCGCGCCGAGATGCTGGACACCAGGGTGGGCCGCGCGAAGAAGGACGACGCCGCCCAGGTCGCCGAGCAGGGATACGAGGCGCTCATGGCCGGCAGGCCCAAGCTCGTCGCGGGCTCCCTGAAGACCAAGGCCCAGGGCGTCGCCGGCCGCGTCCTCTCCGACCGGCTGAAGGCGGCCGCCCATCGGCACATGGCGGAGCCCCGTCGCGGCCGCTGACCGCCCGGCCCGGGTGGGACGCCCGGCAGTGCGTCGCGCCGCCGTCGCGCAGATCACGTCGTTTTCCCGCCTGCGCCCGCGGGCACCCGCCGCGTGGTGTGCACTCCCGGAACCAGGCGGCCGGACGCCGCGGAAAGCCGCATGCGACCGGCGGGCCGGGCGGCGTGAGGACGCTCGTGCTCTGGCGGCGCCGCCTGACGGGGGGGCGGCGTCGGTCGGCCGCGCAGAGAGCGGCTACGACCGGTCCGACGCGGAGGGCTGGCACGACGGAGCGCGGGAGCTCGCGGACACCCTGACCGACCTGCGCCACGCGCGAGCCTGGACACGGGAGAGCTACCGCCTCAACCCGGGCCACCGGCTCCGCCGGGCCGGGCCGGCCCTGCCGTCGGAGGACCTGGACGTGGCCTGGGGGCGGATCGTGCACCATCTGATCGTTCTGACGCGGCTGCTCGTCGCGGCGACGGGCGGACAGCCGTCCCTGCGCCCGCTGCCGGGTTTCGCACTGGAGCCGCTGAGCGACGTTCTGCACGGTGCGGCCGATCTCTGTCTGCCCGAGGCGGACGCCGACGGCACGGCCGAGCACGCGGCCCCTCCGACCGGCGCCTGGGAGGCCCACAACCGCCTGAAGTCCCTGGTGCTGACGCACAACCGCGAGACGGCGACCTCTCTGGGCGGCCTCATTGCCGAGACCCAGCAGCTGCTGTACGCGCTCGGACCGGGAAGCGAACGGAACTGACGGCTCGCGCTCCCCGTGCGTCAGTCCGGGTGACGGCGCAGGCTGAGAGGGTGAGCAATCACGAGGGCACCCCGATCGTCGTCACCGGCGTCATCCCCGGCGACCCGCCGTTCCGCGTCGTCCAGCTCTACGGGGAGCCGGTGGGCATCGCCCACGACATGCTGGACGTGATCCGGCTGGCGCACGCGGCAGGGCTCAAGCCCGTGGATCTCGACGATCCGGCCGTCGTGAGATGGATCGGCGGCAGTAAGTACCACTGGACCGCGTGACCTCTGATCACCGATCACTTCGTGGACCGGGGCGCATCAGCGCAGCAAAACGACCCACGGAACGGGCTCCCTGCGCCGGCATTGTCCGGATCAGGTAGTGGGGGTCGTCCTCCGGTCTCCCCGACCTTCGGACCTCTCAGCCCGACCGTCGACGTCGGCCCCGGCGGACATCTTTCCGCCAAAGTCGGCTACTCCGGTCGAACTCCCTCGCTCGCCCCGTGGGCCTACTAGCAGAATACCCCGCAGGGCGCGACGCAAAAACTGTCAAACCATGATTTTCTACCCCATTTCCTGTACGGGGTCACCTTCCGAGCCCGCCCCGCGGACCGGAGAACACCATGGAGTGGCACCGCTACTGAGCGCGTCCACAGGCTCCCGCCTCGCTCGCCGCGGCGCTCGGCGGAACGGTCGAAGCGCATGCGATCAAGAGGCCGGTGCCGTGGGGCGGCACAGGGAACACCGTTCCTTGCCGACCCAGCCGCGGCGACGGCGCGACGCGCGGCCGCGCGCCGGCGCCTCATGGAGCTGACCCGTGCTCTGATCGACGAGGCCCGCGGTGCCGTCGGTGGATGACCGAGCAAGGGGATGCACCGTCACGGCCGCAGCGGCTTCACCTTGATGTCGGTGCCGTTCACCCGGACCGTGACGTGCCCCCGGTTGCGGGCGCGGTCCGCCACGATCCGGTAGGACGTCACCTTCCCGTCCTTCCATTGGCAGCTGACCTCGTAGCCGCCCCGGGCCCGCAGCCCGGTGAACGAGCCCTGCGCCTTCCAGTCGTCCGGGCATGCGGGCAGCAGGTGGACGACGCCGTCGTGGCTCTGAAGGAGCATCTCCGCCACCGCGCCCGAGATGCCGAAGTTGCCGTCCATCTGGAAGGGCGGGTGGTTGCAGAAGAGATTGGGCAGCGTGTTGTAGGACAGCAGTCCGCGCAGCATGATGCGGGCGCGGTGCCCGTCGCCGAGCCGGGCGAACAGGGCGGCCCGCCAGGGCCATGTCCACGAGCGGCGACTGTCGCCGGACACCGTTCCTGCGGTGAAGGGGACGCCCTCCTTCTCGCTGCACCGCGCCTTGAGCGAGACGAGCGCGGCGGCGGCGAATGCGGGTGTGCGGGGCGTGATCTGCCGCCCCGGGTAGACCGCGAAGAGATGCGAGGTGTGGCGGTGGATGTCGTCGGGGCTGTCGATGTCCTCCTGCCACTCCTGGAGTTGGCCCCACCGACCGATCTTGTTGGGTGCGAGGCGGGCCTGCATGCCGGCGACCTTGTCCCGGTAGCCGGCGTCGGTGTCGAGCGCCGCCGCACAGTCCAGGTAGTTCTGGAAGAGGTCCCAGATGATCTGCTGGTCGTACATGACGCCGTCCTCGCGAGGACCGTGCTCCGGCGACCAGCCGTTCGGCGCGACGAGGAGGCCGTCCTCGCGCTCCGTGAGCTGGTCCTCCCAGAACTCGCAGATCTCCTTGATCATCGGGTAGGCGACGGTACGGAGATGGACCATGTCCTGGGTGAAGGCCCAGTGTTCGTAGAGGTGTTGGGCGTACCAGGCGCTCGCGACGGTGTTCCACTCCCATGCGTTGCCGCCGAAGATGCTCTGGCTGGTGCGGGCGGTCCAGCCCCGTGTGTCCTGGCCGAAGGCGTTGCGCGTCGCTCTGCGGCTGGGTACCGCCACCTGCTCGACGAAGGCGACGAGTGCCTTGTGGCACTCCGGCAGGCTGGTGGTCTCGGCGGCCCAGTAGTTCATCTGCACGTTGATGTTGGTGTGGTAGTCCGAGGCCCACGCGGGCTGGTTGCTGTCGTTCCACAGCCCCTGGAGGTTGGCGGGCAGGCCGTCGGCCCGTGAGGAGCTGATCAGCAGGTAACGGCCGAAGTCGAACATCGTCTGCTCGAGTGCCGGGTCCTCCTCGCCCGCCGCGTAGCGCGTCAGTCTCGCGTCGGTGGGCAGGGCGACGACGGCGTCGTCGGTGCGGCCCCAGTCGACGGACACGCGTGACATGAGGGCGCGCATCTCGGTGGTGTGCTCGGCGCGCAGGTCCTCGTAGGTCCGGTCGGCCGCGGCGGCGATCGTCCTGGTGACGGCCTGTGAGGGGTCGGGTCCGCGCCAGTGGGCGGCTGCGTCGAGCTTGTAGTCGGTGCGGGCGTCGAGAAGGAGGGTCAGTGTGCTGCAGCCGTCGAATCGGAGCACCGATCCGTCGGTGGTGACGTCGCCGTCGCTCTCCATGATCTCGACGGTGCAGGTGTGTCGGAGGCCGTTGCCCATGGTGCCGCGGAAGCCGATCCGGCGGTTGGCGGCGTCGGCGGACGTGGGGGCTCCGTCCTGTGCGGACGTCAGCGAGATCGTTCCGGAGAGCCCTTGGGCGCTGTCCGTGGCGTAGCGGAAGACCATGACGTCCGCGGACCGGCTCGCGAACGCCTCGCGCAGAACGCGGTGTCCGAGGACGCCGAAGCGTGTGACATGGACGCCGGGGATCAGGTCGAGGGCGCGCTCGTAGTCGACGACCGTGCGCCGCGTGCGCGAGTCGAACCGGGCGCCGGTGAGGGCGATTTCCGCGATCTGGAAGCCGGCCGGGGATGCGCTCGCGGTGAAGGTGAGCCGGTAGATGGCGTAGGCCGAGGTGGTGCCGAGGGGAAAGGTCCGGGTCTCGCCGCGGGCCGCGAAGGGTGCCCCCGGGTTCTGCGTGTCGAGGGTCACCCACGTACGCCCGTCCTGCGATGCCTCGAGTGTCCAGCGCCTGGGGTCGTCCTGCGGCCGGTCGGCGGCCGCCGTCAGCGCGTAGGAGGTGAGGGCGGTCCTGTGGGGCAGGTGGGCCTGCCACACGACTGTCGTGTCCGGTGCGTCGACGCGCCATGCGGTGGCCGGGTCTCCGTCGACCGACCTCGCGATGTCGTAGGAGCGGGGGTCGGGTGCTCCCCCGGCCGAGCCGGCCGAGTGCTCGCTGGGTGAGGACAGGTACATCGCGCCGAGCCCGCCGAGGTCGACGCCGGTGAGGGCGATCTCGGCGACCTGGAAGTGGCTCTCTCCCGCCCTGGGAACGAACGCGAACCGGTAGAAGCGGTAGGCCGCGGTGTCGGCGCAGGTGAATTCCTTGGTCTGGAACCGGTTCTCGAAGGGCGCCGTCAGGGTTCTTCTGTCCAGCGTCACCCACGTGCTGCCGTCGTGGGACCCGGCGAAGGTCCACTCCTGCGGGTCGCGCCGGGGCACATCGTTGGCGCTCGTCAGGCGGTAGGACGGGACGACGGCGGGGTCGGGGAGTTCGACCTGCCACTGCACGAGGGAGCCGGGTGCCTCGATGCACCACTTGGTCCGCGGGTCACCGTCGTGCGACATGCCGACGCCCTCCGCCGGCGAGGTCCGATACGGTCCGCCCGGTGCCGTCACCTTCGGGCGCGGCGCGAAGGAGACCACGAGGTCGCCGAAGTTCCGGTACGAGCCGAAGCCGGTCATGCTCGTGTCGAAGGCGCTGTCCGGCTTGCCCGCGAGGGCGTTGTCGTAGTCGTTGAGGCCGCCCCACAGGCTCTGCTCGTTGAACTGGATGCGTTCTTCGTCGGGGTCGGCGAACAGCATCGCGCCCAGTCGGCCGTTGCCGATGGGCAGGGCCCCTGATTGCCAGTCGGCGGCGGGGAGGCGATAGCGAAGAGCTTTGCGCGACAGGGTCGGCCACGGGAGGGCGTTCGCAGCGGGGCCGCTCGGCGACGTGGCGGAGGCGGGCGCGGCGTGCGCCGCGGGTGTGCCGCCCATCGCCTGACCGACGAGAGGTGTGAGCGCGAGGGCACCGCCGAGCCTGAGGACGCTCCGTCGCTGTGGTTCGTGTGCGCTGGTCAAGGCGAGCCTCCTACAGCCCTATTGATCGGTTCTTTTCGCTGAACGAACCACAGTAACCGTGCCTGCTGAGGGTCGACGCCATCATCTCGACAGAAGAGATCCGATGTCTAGGTGTGTGCAGTACTGACGGATCGCCCTGCCCCGCGTACGCGACGACGGAGCCGGACGGCGCCCTCGGCGACACAGCCGTTGGTGTGAACGGCCCGTCTGCTCAAGGTGGCGCCGCCCCGGCCCCGTTCATCTGTGCCGTTACGGTCTGGTTGTTCCTCGTTGGCTCACGGATCCGGTCGGTCGGTGGCCTGCCCCAAGCGAACGCCCAGGCCGTGGGAGCGCGTCCGCCGAGGTGAGGCACCGGCCGGACGTGAGCCTCGTCCATCCCCACGCAACCGAAGGGCGGGTCCACCGTGGCCAGCAACACCGAAACCGGCGGGATCACCGGCACCAAGGACAAGGACTACAACCTGATCTGGTACATCGAGAGCTGCCTGAGCAACGCCCTGCGGCTGGAGACCTACATCCAGGACGCGGAGCGGGACAGCGACGCCGAGGTCGCGGAGCTGTTCCGCAAGGCCCAGGCCGACAGCCGCAAGGGGGCCGAGCTGGGCAAGCAGCTGCTGCGCACCCGTATGGGCGGCTGAGAGCCCGCCCTGAACCCTGGAGCCACCCGCGGCCTTGCTGCCGCGCGCCGCACGAGACGGCGGCTCCGAGGCCATGCGTCGCGGCACCGCGCGGCGAGGCGGGGCGGGTCCGCGTCCTCGCCGCGGCGGTGGCCCGGGCGCGTAGCGCCAAACCGACGGTGCGCCCGTCGGTGAACCCCTGACACCTGCGGGCCTTGAAGGGATGTCAGAGCTCGGGTCGGCCAAGGCATTGACACGCCCATACGGGGAGCCGACACTCGTGAGCCACTGGTGAACGATTTTTCACTATGCGAACGAGCCGCTCGCCCCTCAGGGACTGACATGACTTCTGCTTCCACCGAGCCCGCCACCCCCCGGCACACGTTCCGAACGGTCTTCCCCGTCCTGGCACTGTGCTGGCTCGCTGTGTTCTTCGACGGCATGGACGTGAACATCTACGGCGCCGTCATGCCGCACATGCTCGACGACAAGGGCCTCGGGCTCACCCAGGCCGCCGCCGGCACCATCGGCAGCTGGACCACCTTCGGCATGCTCATCGGCGCGCTGACCGCCGGGAACATCACCGACTGGCTCGGCCGCCGGCCGATGCTGGTCGGCAGCGTGACCCTCTTCTCCGCCGGCTCCGCCGTCTGCGCCCTCGCCGGGGACGCCGTCGCCTTCGGGGCGGGCCGGTTCGTCGCGGGCCTCGGACTGGGCGGTCTGATGCCGCTGTGCCTGGCGATGGTGCTCGAGTTCGCGCCGCCCCGGCGGGCCGCGCTCACCACCGGGCTGCTGATGACCTCGTACCACGTGGGCGGAATGGCGGCCACGGGACTCGGGCTGACGCTCGCTCCGTCCGCCGGCTGGCGCTGGGTGTTCTGGGCCGGGGTCCTGCCCGCCGTCGTCGCGGTCCCGTTGCTGCTGAAGCTGCTGCCCGAGTCCCCCGGGGTGCTGCTCGCCCGCGGAGAGCGCGAACGCGCCGACGCGGTGGCCGACCGCTACGGGCTCGCCCGGCCCACTCCCGTGGAGGCGCCGGCGGCCGGTGCGAAGGGGCGGCTGGACGCGGTGCGGGCCCTGTTCGCTCCCGAGTCGCGGTGGGCGACTCCGCTGCTGTGGCTGGCCTCCTTCTGCGGTCTGCTGCTCGTGTACGGCGTCAGCACCTGGCTGCCGCAGATGATGCGGTCCTCCGGTTACGGTCTCGGTTCCTCCGTCAGCTTCCTGCTCGTCATCAACGCGGGTGGCATCGTCGGCATGCTGATCGCGGGCCGTACCGCCGACCGCTTCGGTGCCGTACGGGTGTCCGCGGTCTGGTTCGTCCTGACGGCGGCCGGCGCGCTGCTGCTCAAGTCGCATCTGCCGCTGGGGGTCACCTATGTCGTCGTCGCAGTCACCGGAGTCTGGCTGTTCAGCGCCCAGGTGATGGTCTACGCGGCCACCAGCACGGTCTACCGCGACAGCGAGCGGGCCGCCGGGCTGGGGATGGTCACCGGAGTCGGCCGCACAGGGGCGGTGGTCGGTCCGTGGCTCGTGGGAACGCTGGCCGCGAGCGGCAACCAGGGCTGGGGCTTCACCGCGTTCGCGCTGGCGGGACTCGTGGGCGCCGTCGCCGTCGCGCTGGTTCCGCTCGCCGCGCGGGCGGGACGCGGAACCCGGGCTTCGGTTGCCACCGGTGTCCCGGCCGCGGCCGGTGCACGCACGGCGAACGCGGCCGACTGAGACCACCCGTGCGTCACAGCGGCGGCGTGCCCCCTGGCGGGGAGCACGCCGCCGCTGTGACGCGAGGCCGGCCGGCCCCGAGGATGGCCGGACCACATGTCGCCGCTCAGCTCTCCTGAGTCAGCGGCAGTCCGACGTAATTCTCGGCCAGTTCGGCGGCGGCGTGCGCGGACGCCTCGATCCTGGCGAGCTGCGACAGCTGCAGTTTGGTGTCGAAGGCGGACTGGGCCGGGTCCGCGTGCAGCATGGTCGTCATGGAGTACGAGAAGTGCTCGGCCCGCCACACCCGGCGCAGGCAGGTGTCGGAGTAGGCGTCGAGCAGGTCCGCCGACCCGGTGCGGCGCTGGTGCTCCAGCGCGCGGGCCAGTACGACCACGTCGGCCGCCGCGAGGTTCAGCCCCTTCGCCCCGGTGGGCGGAACGATGTGCGCCGCGTCGCCCGCGAGGAAGAGCCTGCCGTAACGCATCGGCTCGGTGACCGAACTGCGCATCGGCAGCACCGACTTCTGGGTGACGGGCCCGCGCTTCAGCCGCCAGCCGGGCTCCGCCGCGAGGGCGAGCCGGGCATCGAGCTCGTCCCAGACGCGCTCGTCCGGCCAGTCGGCGGGGTCGGTGGCGTTGGGGACCTGGAGATAGAGGCGGCTCACGTACGGCGAGCGCATGCTGGCCAGCGCGAAGCCCTGTGCCGAGTGGGCGTAGATCAGCTCGTCGTAGACGGGCGGGGCGTCGGCGAGGATGCCGAGCCACGAGTACGGGTACGTCCGCTCGTAGGTCGTGCGGCTGCTCTCCGGCACGGCGGCGCGGGTGATCCCGTGGTAGCCGTCGCAGCCGATGACGTAGTCACAGGTCAGCGTCTGGTCGCGGCCGTCATGGCTGTAGTGGATCGAGGGACGGTCCGTGTCGGCGCCCGCCACCGCGCGGACGTCGGCCTCGAACAACAGCGGGCCGCCGTCGGCCAGTTGGAGGGCGATGAGATCCTTGACCACCTCGGTCTGGGCGTAGACGGTCACCCGGCGCCCGCCGGTGAGCGCGGGAAAGTCCACCCGGTGGGATCGGCCGTCGTGGCGCAGTTCGATGCCGTCGTGGATCAGCCCCTCGGCGGCCAGACGGGCCCCGGCCCCGGCGGCGCGGAGTACGTCGACGGTGGCCTGTTCGAGGATGCCCGCGCGCTGGCGCTGTTCCACATAGGCCCGGTCGCGGCGCTCCAGGACCACACTGTCGATGCCGGCGTTGTGCAGCAGGCGGGCGAGCAGCAGCCCGGAAGGGCCGCCACCGATGATCCCGACGGTGGTGTGCATGGGGTCTCCTTCCCACGGAGGAAGGGCCCGCGATCCCGGCGCCGTAATGCACCTCCGCAAGCCCTTGTTCGCATAGTGAAAAAATATTCACTATGATGTGCCCAGAGTGTGCGCCGCGCGGGTTCCGCTGTCAACGCCTCGTACCGGCACCCGCCAGGCCGCCGGCCTGGGTTTTCGGGCGGGTCATTCATTACCGTGGTCCCCAAGATCCACCAGGGAGTCTCCATGTCACCGACCCCGACCGAAACGGCGTCCGAAGCCGCCGCGCCGCCCGAGGCGGTCGCGCCGCTGATGCGTGGCATCGCCGTGCTGCGCAGGCTCACCGACGCCGACGGAACGATGAGTCTCAGGGACCTGGAACTCGCCACCGGTCTGGCGCGCTCGACCGTCGACCGGGTCACGGCGACGCTCGCCCGCATGGGATACGTCCGCCTGGACGGCCGCGACGTCGTCCTGGCACCCCGCCTGATGGAACTCGGCAACGCCTATCTCGCGGGCCTGGGGATCCCCGCGCTGCTGGGCACCCGCGCCGACGAACTCGCCGACGAACTCGACGAGTCGGTGTCCCTCGCGGTCGCCGACGGCAGCGGTGTGCGTTTCCTTCACCAGGCGACCCGGCGTCGCGCGATGTCGCTGAGCTTCCGGATCGGGGACCTGCTCCCCGCGGAACGGACCGCGCCGGGACCGCTGTTCGCTGCCCACTGGACGGCGAAGGAGTGGCAGGCGTGGCGCGCGCGCAAGGCCGCCGACCCCGAGGATGCCGGCTTCCCCGCCGTTCCCCCCGCCACCCGCGGCGCCGAGTCACACTTCGAGGACCGGGTGGCCCGGGCGCGGACGCAGGGGTGGGCGCTGGACGACCAGCTGATCGAAGACGGGCTCGTCGCTCTGGCCGTGCCCGTACGAGGCCCCGACGCGGCCGTGGCCTGCGCGGCGAGCGTGGTCAGCCACACCAGCCGGCACAGTGCCGCGTCCCTGGCCGAGGCGGTGCTGCCCCGCCTGCGCGGGGCCGTACAGGAGTGGGAGGAGGCACTTCGCCGAGCCAGGCCGCCCGTCGGCGGGCCCGCGCCGGACGCACC
This sequence comes from Streptomyces sp. NPDC015127, assembly GCF_043080095.1. NCBI lineage: Bacteria > Bacillati > Actinomycetota > Actinomycetes > Kitasatosporales > Streptomycetaceae > Streptomyces > Streptomyces sp. NPDC015127. The sequence continues at coordinate 260,600 of NZ_JBIBVE010000007.1, read as the reverse complement.
GCTGGCCTCCTGGACCCACGCCTCCAAGCAGGAGCTGGGCCGTGAATTCGTCGAGTCGCTGGCGCGCGGGCTGACCGTGCTCACCGCCTTCGGCGAAGGCCGGTCCGAACTGACACTGACGGCCGTCGCCGAGACCACCGGGCTGGCCCGCGCCACCGCCCGGCGCGCCCTGATCACCCTTGAGCACCTCGGCTACGTCACGGGAGACCGCCGGACGTTCCGCCTCACCCCCCGTGTGCTGGGCCTGGGCTTCCCCTCGCTGTCCCGGACCACACTGCCCGGCATCGCCGCACCGCATCTGGCGGCGCTGACGCGACGTGTGCACGACTCGGCGTCGCTCGCCGTCCTCGCCGGCGACGACATCCAGTACACGGCGCGCGTCGCCACCAGCCGCATCATGAGCGTCAACATCAGTGTGGGGACCCGCTTCCCCGCGTACGCGACCTCTCTGGGCCGTGCGATGCTCGCCGCGCTTCCCGCCGAGGAGCGTCTTGCCCGGCTGGAGCGGGCCCGTCCACAGCGGCTGACTCCGCACACGGTCACCGGACGCGAGGAACTGGCCGCCGTTTTGGAGCGCGTGGCCCGGCAGGGGTACGCCCTCGTCGACGAGGAACTGGAGGAGGGCCTGCGCTCGCTGGCCGTACCGGTCCGCGACCGGACGGGGACGGTGGTCGCGGCGGTGAACGTCGGCATGCACAGCAGTCGTCGAAGCACCGAGGAGTGTCTCGCGGAGGTCCTTCCCGAGCTGCGGGCCACGGCCGCCCGCGTCGAGGAGGACCTGCACATCGCCGGCCGCTTCGCCCGGATCCCGCTGCTCTGATCCGGCCCCGCCCCGACGGGTCGCGCCGCTGCCCGCCCCGGCGCTACTGCTGGCCCGAGGGGCGCGGGCTGCGGCGCACCCGGGCGAGTACGAGCACCGTGTCGTCGGACAGCGGGTCGGGCAGCAGGTCGTCGATGACATGGTCCGCCATGGCCTCCAACGGCATGGGCGCCCGGCTCAGTTCGGTCCTCAGGGCGGCCAGCCCCTCGTCGAGGTCCTGCCCGCGCGCCTCGACGAGCCCGTCGGTGTAGAGGGCGAGGACGGCGCCGTCGGGAACGTCGATGTCCGTGGTGCCGAAGGTGTGGCCGCCGACCCCCAGTGGTACGCCCAGCACGTCGTCGATGATGTCGACCCTCCCGTCCGGGCGGGCCACCATCGGCGGCGGATGACCGGCGCTGGCGATGCGTGCGTGCCCGGTGTCGGCGTCGTACACGAGGTAGAGGCACGTCGCCAGCTCGATGCCCGCCTCCTGGGCGCAGGCGTCGAGTTCGGCGAGCAGTACGGCGGGCTCCCGGACGTGCCGGGCGATCGCCTTGGCGGTGATGCGCAGCCGCCCCATGGCCGCGGCCGCCGATACTCCGTGCCCCATCACGTCGCCGACGACCAGGGCGACCCGGTTGCCGGGCTGGTTGATCACGTCGTACCAGTCGCCGCCCACTTCGGTCGCCCGGCTGCCGGGCACGTACCGGTGGGCGACGTCCACGTACGGGCTCGCGCCCGGGGCGGCGGGCAGCAGTGCGCGCTGGAGGGTGAGCGCGATGTCCTGGACCCGGCTGTAGAGGCGTGCGTTGTCGAGGCAGAGCGCGGCGCGTGAGGCGAGTTCACCGGCGAGGGCGGTGTCCGCCTCGGTGAAGGCGGGCCGTTCCGCGGAGCGGCCGAACATGGCGATGCCCTGGACCGTGCCGCGCGCGATGAGCGGGGCCATCAGGATGCGGCTCAGTCCGCTGTCGACGAGCAGCCGGGCACGGCTCGGGTACGCGACGGTCCGGGTCACGAAGTCGTCGTCGACGGGCACGCAGACCGGCCGGCCCGTGCTCACCATCTGATGAACGGTCGAGCCCGGCGGGTAGGAGACGTGCTCCAGCCCGCCGACCAGCTCCGGTGCCGGCGGCGGGAGCGTCGTGCCCGACGCGATGCGGCGGGTGGCGAGCGGGAGGGACGGGTCGAACATCTCGTGCTCGTCGCGCCACTCCACGAGTTCGACGACCGAGGCGTCGGAGAAGGCCGGGACGGCGGCATCGACCAGTTCCTGGGCGGTGACCATGACATCGAGGGTGTTGCCGATGGATCTGCTGGCCCGGTCCAGCAGGTCCAGGCGCTGACGGGCCGCGGTGGCCTCGACGACGGCCTGCTCCCGGTCGGTCATGTCCAGCAGCAGCCCGCCGATTCCGGGCCGGCTGCCGACGGCACCGCTGAGCGGGAAGAAGCTGACCGAGCGCACCTGGTCCCGGTCCGGGTGACCGGCGCTGCGCATGCCGACCAGCGCGCCCACCACCGGCCTGCCCTGCTCGGCCACCTGGTGGAGCAGGCGCAGGAATGCGCCGCCGTCCGATGTGGTCACGACGTCGTCCACGCGGCGCCCGAGGTGTTCCTCGATGGTGAGCCCGTCCATGTCGGCGAGCGCCTGGTTGAGGTGCAGGAAGCGCAGGTCCTGATCGAGCATGACCAGGCCGATGGGGCAGGTCTCGAAGAGCGCGTCGAGGAAGGCGAGGTTCGTCTTCACGCGGTCGAGCTCGTCGCCGCGGCTCGACAGCGCCATGGTCACGCTGTCGCCGGGCCCGGTGAGGGGGAAGACGCGGAAGCCGCAGTCGAAGACGGTGCCGTCGCGATGCCGGGCCGGCAGGCGGACGCGCCAGTATCCGCGGGCCCTGCTCTGTTCGACCAGCAGCGCGGCCGGGTCGGGCCGGCCCTCGGCCGCTGCGGGGAACAGGGCCGCGCCGGGCCGGGACAGCGCGGAGGCGGTGTCGTATCCGAACAGGGCCTGCGCGCCGGGCCCCCAGAGGCGGATCCGGTGCTCCTCGTCGAGACCGAAGACGGCCACCGCGACCTGCTCCAGCAGCGTCCCGTGTTCGGACCGGAGCGTACGGGAGGCCTCCTCGCTGCCCGGCTGATCTGCTGGCACCGGATGCCCCTTCCACCGTTCCGGGGGACCGCGGCAGCGACCACCGACGGCACGCCACGCCCCTGTCGTCCATTGTCGTGACACCGAGGAGCCGCGGCATGCGGAGCGCCCGGCCCCGGTCGGTGGCGGTGCGGCCGATCGGGCCGCGGGGCGCCGTCCAGGCTTCCGGCGGTCCTGGGATCAACCGATCGGATGACCCCGGTGTCCACCGTTGCGCGCACCGTGTCCAGCCGGTCCCACGACGAAGGGCCGGGGGAAGCGGACCGAGGATGGAACGCGGAGCGGCACCGGATTCCCCGCAATCCCGTGGTTCCCCCTCTCCCGTCCTCGCGTGACCACGGGGCCCCGTGCGTGCGCCGCCGGTCGTGGTCGGGTCCCGTACCGGCGGCGCGTACGAGGGCGACGGCCGCCGCTTCGCCGGTACACGCCCCGCCCGGCCCGGACCGCAGGAGGTTCAGGCACCGTACGCAACACAAGGAGCACCGCCATGCACGCTCTCGATCGCGCCCTTCTGGAGGCCGCCGCACGCGGTGACGCGGACGCCGTGCGCGCCGCTCTGGACGGCGGCGCCGCGGTCGACGCCCGCGACGAGCACCGCCGCACCCCGCTGCTGCGTGCCGCGCTCGGCGACCACACGGCCGCCGCGCGGGTGCTCGTTGCCGCAGGCGCCGATCCGGACGCCCAGGACGACCGGCTCGACAGCCCGTGGCTGGTCACCGGCGTCACCGGCAGCGTCGCCATGATGCGGACCCTGCTGCCCGCCGGACCCGACCTGAAGATCACCAACCGCTTCGGCGGCACGTCCCTCATCCCGGCCGCCGAGCGCGGTCACGTCGACTACGTGCGGGCTGTGCTCCGCGAGACCGACACCGACGTCGACCACGTGAACCAGCTCGGCTGGACCGCCTTGCTCGAGGCGGTGATCCTCGGCGACGGCGATCGCGCGCACCAGGAGGTCGTCGAGCTGCTGATCACGGCGGGAGCCGACCCGGGGCTGCCCGACCGGGACGGCGTCGCCGCCCTGCGGCACGCGGAGCGCCGTGGCTTCACCGAGATCGCCGGCCTGCTGAGGGCCGTACGGTGAGGCGGGCCGCATCGGCCGCAGCCGCGGTCGCCGTCCTCGTCGCCGGATGCTCGGTCACGGGAGAGGACGAGGCCTCCCCGGCCCGGACACGTTCGGCTGCCCCCGAGGCGGCCGCCGCGCCGGCCCCCGCGCCGTCGGGACGCACCCCGTCCGGGACTCTCGTCCTCGCCGACTCCGGCGCCGACACCGTCACGTTCGTCGACCCGGACGAGGGGGCGTTCGACACGGTCGAGGTGGGCACCGCCCCCTACGGGCTCGTCGTCGGCGACGACGGACGGGCCTGGGTCGCCACGGCCGAGGGCGTTGCCGTCGTGGACACCGGCAAGCGGACGCGGATCGCCCGCATCCCGTACGAGACCGACGGCATCGGGGAGCCCGCGTACGGCGAGTACCGCGGCGGCGGCATGGGGATCGCCCTCGCTCCCGACGGCCGCCACGTGTACGTCGGCGTCAACCGGCCCGGCGGCGACGGCACCGTCGAAGTCGTCGACACCCGCAGCCTCCAGATCACGGGCGTCGTCGGCGTGGGCCGCCGCCCGTTCGACGTGGACGTCTCGCGCGACGGCCGCGAGGTGTACGCGACGGACCACGACTCCTTCGACGTCACCGTGGTGGAGACCGACGGCCTGGGCACCCGGCGCATCGAGGTCGCGCCCTATGGCACCGAAGGCGGTCTGGGGTCCTGGCTCAAGCCGCACTACGCCGCGGTCCGGCCCTCGGACGGACGGCTGCTGCTGCCGTTCGAGGGCGAGCGGCTGGTCGTACTCGACCCGCGGACCGGCAGGTCTCACATCGAGCGCATGACCGCGAACACGCACCAGCACGGCGCGGCGACCACCGCCGACGGCACGCTGCTCGTGGTGGGCACGGGTCCGATCGACCCGTCGCGCGACGAGGCCCCGTCGCTCACCGTGCGCGCCCCGGACGGCCGGGAGCGGGTCGTCCCGCTGGACGGGCCCCACGAGGCCGTCGCCGTCTCCCGCGACGGCCGCACCGCGTACGTCACGGGTGGTTTCACCCGCGACGGTTACTGGAACGGCATCACGGTCGTGGACCTGGACTCCGGTGACACGCGACGCGTGCCGGCGGGCGAACGCCCCCTGGGCATCGCCGTCCTCTGACCACACGTGTGGGGACTCCTGCGGCACTGTCCTCGGCAGGCCGCGGCCCTGGACCGTTCCTCGGGTCAGGGCGGCGGTTTCCGCGGCGGGAGGTCGTACGACCGCGGTCGCGGCTCCATCTGGGCCACCATCACCGCGAACCGCGCACAGACCTGTCTGAGTTCTGCATGGGTCGTGTTGCGTTCGGTGATGACGGCGGCGAGCAGCAGTGCCGTGAGTGCCGTCGTGCCATTGAACGCCTGGAGCGTGACCATGCTGGAGAAGAGATCTTGACCGGCGAACGGGCCGCTTTCGGCGGCCGCGGCCAGGATCGCCAGCGTGGACACCACCAGCGCGCACGGCGCGGCGCCGGCCAGCTGGAAACGGAAAGCAGCCCAGATCAGGAACGGGTGGACGAGGAAGAGCAGGCTCGTCTGGGACGTACGCGTCGCCAGACCGGCGGCGGCGACCGTCCCGACCCCCAGCGCCACGGCCTCGGCCCAGCGGCGGACCCCTGCCCCCGCCGGCCACCGGGCCCTGCGCAGTGCGAGGAGAAACGGCGCGACGACCAGGATCCCCATCGCGTCACCGGTCCACCACACCGACCAGGTCGGCCAGAAGTCGCTCGGCTCCAACGCCCCGGAGGCGACCAGCACGCCGCTGCCGATCGTCGAACTGATCAGCATTCCGGCGAGTGCGCCGAGGAAGACCAGGGCCAGTACATCCCGCAGGCGGTCCAATTCGGCACGGAAGCCGGCCCTGCGCAGCATCAGGCAGGCGCAGACCGGTGCCAGGGTGTTGCCCGCGACGATCACCAGTACCGCGGCAACGGACGGGCCGAGGGTCACATTCGCCAGGAACGCGCCGAGCGCGATGCCCGGCCAGACACGAAGCCCCAGGACGAGCAGCGAGGCCAGCGCGAGGCCGGTCGGCGGCCACAGAGGGGTGACCTGGTCGCGCACCAGCTGCTGAAGAAGCCCGAGGCGGGCGGCCCCGTAGTAGAGGGCGGCAACGACGAGGACGCGCAGAACGGCAGATCCGTAGCGACCGATCTCTGAACTGCGCACGACAGCAGTCTGCGCTCGGGACGGATACGCGGCGACCGGGACGGTGCACGGGTTCAGACGAGCCCCTGGGGTCCGTCGTAGCGGACGACGAGAACGGCGGCGTCGTCGCGGTGCCCGGTCAGATCGGCCACCTTGACGACGGCCGAGGCCAGCACGTCGGGGTCGGCGTCGAACCCCGCGCGTACGAGCTTGGCCACCTCGGCCAGACCGGCCTCCATCGGGTAGTGCGGACCTTCCACGACTCCGTCGGTGAGCAGCACGAGGACCCCTGCCTCCGTCAGGCGCCGCCGGGTGACGGGATAGCGCTCGCCCGCCACGATGCCGAGCGGGGGCCCGCCGCGGTCGAGCGTGATGCCCGAGTCGCCCCCTGCCGTGGCCCAGACCATCGGGACGTGGCCGGCCCGGGACACCGTCAGGTCACGGCTGACCGGGTCGAAACGCAGGAAGCAGCACGTCGCGAACAGGCCGCACCCCATCGAGACGAGCACATCGTTGGCGCGGCTCAGCACCTCGCGCGTGTCGCTCGTCGCCTCGGCAATGGCGCGCAGGCTGGTGCGGACCTGTCCCATGAAGGCGATGGCCTCCACGTCGTGCCCCTGCACATCACCGATCGCGAACCCCAGCGACCCGTCGCTCATCGCGAAGGCGTCGTACCAGTCGCCGCCCACGTCCAGGCCGTCCCGTGACGGCGTGTACCGGGCTGCCAGGCGCAATCCCGGCAGTTCCGGCAGTCCTGGCGGGAGCATGTGGCGCTGCAGGGCCATGGCCAGCTCGACCCGGGCCCTTTGGAACGTGATCCGCTCCTGGGCCTGATCGATGAGCTGCCCGAGAGTGATCAGGAGTTGCTGAGCGCTGTCGGGCGGGTCGGAACGATGTCGGTGCATCACGGCTCCGGGCTTCCCGCAGGCCTTCTGAGGTCACCCTAGCCCTCACCGGCGCGCCCCTCCACAGGTGTCTCACGGCCCTCGCTGGCGAGGCAACGGTTCGTGCCGCGCCGCCACGGGCTCCGCTGGGGACCGGCCGGGCCACTCCCGCTGGGTGTGACCGCGAGAACGGCCCGGTCGTCGTCGCAGTCGTGCGGCGGGTGCACGGTGTCGGACCGCGAGCCTTTCGAGCACCGGGTGGAACTCCCCGGCGGGATCCCGCGCTTCACCGATCCCGTCGGCGCGGGCCACGACCACCTCCCCCGGGCGCAGCGGATGCGCTGCCGGCATCGCCGCGCCGCCCGGCGCCACGTGCCCAGGCCCAGCGGCAGCGCGGGCGTGGTGGCCGGCCGCCTGGCACCGTCCGGGCCGACGACGACGGGCGGGGATGGCCGCGGACACGACGCATACCTCGCCGCCCGTGGGCGGGACCTCCAGGCCAGTGCCGTCACGAAGAGTTCGGGATCGGCGCCCTGGCCGACCGAGCCGGCAGGGGCGGCAGGGGCGGCAGGCATCGGATTGGCCAGGGATGGGAGGCGTCTGGCTCCGCTCGCCGGCGCGAGGCACCGGGCTCCCCTCATACCCGGTGCACGGGTGATCAAGGGCAATGCGTCTCGAGGGTGCCGCGACGCCGGATGTCGAGTGTTGCGCAGTGGAAGGAGCCGCCGAAGGGGGCGTAGTGCAGCAGGTCGCACGGGATGGGCTCGAACCCCCATGACTCGAGCGCCCGCAGCATGCCGGTGTGGTGCCGCTCCGCGATCACTCGTCGGTCGTCGAGCACGAGGACGTTCATGCTGAGCCACTTGCCGCACATCGAGGTGATCTTGAGCAGGCGCTCGTCGATCGGGTCGGGCTCCGGGGCGACCAGGACGTCCCACGAGCTGAGAACACTGGGCAGGCGGTCGACGTCGATGTGCTCGGGATTGACCAGGACCTTGCCGGGCGCGAGCGGGACGAATGTCGTGTCGATGTGCATCGGTGTGCGGCAGCGGCTCTCGATCTCGTGGATGCGGTAGCCGGGGCCCAGATGGCGGCGCAGCCACTCGATGCCCATGCGGTTGGTGACGTTGCTCCGTGTGACGAACAGATCGCGTCCGGCGCGGACGAAGTCCGCTGCGTCGAATACCGGCTCGAACTCGGTGGTGATGTAGCGCATGGGCTCGTCCGGCGCGGGAGGGCGGTAATCCGCTTCGAACAGTTCGTCGGTCAGCTGCGGTTTGGGTGCCGCGGTCCAGCGCGCGCCGCGCCGGAAGTAGTCCTTGAGGAGTGCGCGATAGGAGTGGGTCTCGAAATACCGGCAGGGCCACGCCATGGGGGTCTCGATGATCTCGTCCCCGATCACGATCATGCTGTCGCGGGGGCAGGTATTGCAGAAACCGCGCGACGACCAGTCGGGGGTGCGAAAGAGCTTGCGGTGGTCGACCGCGTCCGGGCGCCGGACCGTGATGCCGAGGGACCGCAGCAGACTGACGAACTCGTCGAGCTCCTCCTGTGCCTGCTCGATCAGCATGCGCGGATACCTGAGGCCGGCGGCCAGCCCCTGCAAACGCGCCGCCCAGGGTGGGATGTTGCAGGCCACGACCGGATGATCGGAGGGGATCGTGGCACCGTCGAGACGCCCGACGACGACCTCTTCCAGCGGGTCCCACTCGTTGTGCGAATTGACCGGGGAAGCAAGGGTTCGCTCGGCGTCGGCAGTGATGGCTGACGGCGCCCGACCTGTTCGCGGCTCTGTATGCGTCATGCCGGCGCCACCTCCTGGAGACGGGGTCGAGGGTCGATTTTACGGACCCATCGGATCACCGGCCCACCCGAACGGCGTGCCCCGGCGGGCCATACGGGTGAAGGCCCTCTCATCAGAGGCCCGCCGGGCCATGGACACAAAGCGGCACGCGTCGCGACAGACATGACCCTCACCTGTTCAGGCTGGATCCGGCGGTTCGGCGCCGCAATTCCGCCCCTGCCGGGAACAGGCGCGGCCGCAACGGGGTTGGAGTCGACGACCGTCCATGCCACCGCAGTTCGGGTGCGACCAGCCGGAGGAGACCACATGTCGCGGGGTCATCGCATCACCATCGAGCAGGGAACACAACACGTCCGCGTGGTGCACGGCGGCACGGTCCTGGCCGAGAGCCGCCGCCCGCTGCTCCTGCGCGAGACGGGCCTGCCCGTGCGCTACTACCTGCCGCCCGACGACGTACGCACCGAACTGCTGACGCCGTCGGACTCGCGCACCCACTGCCCCTTCAAGGGAGACGCCTCCTACTGGTCCCGGCCGGGGGCGGACGACCTCGTCTGGGCCTACCTCGACCCCATTCCCGATGCGGCGGCGATCAAGGGGCACTTCTGCTTCTACGACACCGAGGTCGTGACCGACTGACATGCGGCTCGGTGTCCCGGCCGGACGGCCGGGATGCCGTGCGGTGGTACACCGCCGGTCACGGACTGTCGCCTTCCCAGTCGAACCGCCGAGGGTCACCGGTCCGCGGCCGGTACAGGGCGCGCCCGCCGGGCCCGTGGCGGGCGAGTTCGGTGGCCAGAGCCACGCCGTCCCGGAGCTGTTCCGCCGTCCAGCCGGTGACGTCCAGGAACAGGCCGTCCAGCGGACCGCCGACCAGGTCGACGTAGGCGCGCCCGTGCCGCCGGCCTGCCTCGGGATCGTCGTGGTCGGCCCCGTACACCCGCCCCCGCATGATCTGCTCGTCCATACGGGAAGCATCGCAGCCGCCACTGACAGAGAGACGGGCCGCTCGGCGACGGAGGCGGAGGCGGAGGCGGTCGCTCTTCCCTTGTGTGCTGTCCGCGCCCCGGCTGCGACACTCCCGCCGACCGGGCCGGATCCGGTCCGGCTGATTTCCAGCAAGCAGGGATAAGCGGTAGATCAGCTTAAGTCGATCATGAAGGTGATTTTCGCTGATTCCCGTCGTCGGGCATGACACGCAAAGCACTGTCTCGTTTAGGTATGGGGCATGGGATACGACATTGCATATCCGGGCGGCCCGGCTCGGAAATTCTCCGTGCGCACCGCTGGATCGAGTACCAGGGGCCTGACATGGCGGGGCTGACGGCTGTCGAGGCGGCAACGCCCGCTTCTGTCGATTCGCTTCTGCAGTGGGCCCGTGCGCTGGTGGCTCCGGCTCTGCGAGACGCCATCGGCGACTTGCCGGACCCGGAGGGGCGCATCGCCGGATACCACCGGGGGTGGTACGCGGCGGACGGCAGCCGTCTGCCGTCGTCGGCGGGCGGCGAACGAGGCGGCAAGGCGGTACGCCCCGCCCTGGTGTTCCTGGCGGCCCGCGCGGTCGGGGGGTCGCCCGATTCCGCCGTTCCGGGAGCGGTGGCGGTGGAACTGATCCACGACTTCTCGCTCCTGCACGACGATGTGATCGACGGTGATCCCCTGCGCCGCCACCGTCCGGCCGCCTGGACCGTGTACGGGACACCCGGGGCGGTACTGGCGGGGGACGCGCTGCTGGTGAGCGCGTTGCGCACGCTGGTGGCGGCGCCCGCACCGGTCGCGGACGCTGCGGTGCGCGAGGCCCTGACGATGCTGGGCGAGCTGATGGTCGGTCAGAGCCGGGACGTCTCCTTCGAGAAGGCGAGCCGGGTGCGGGTCGAGCAGTACCTCGCCATGGCGGAGGGCAAGACAGGCGCCTTGATGGGGTGCGCCTGCGCCCTGGGAGGCGTACTGGCCGGCGCGGGGCCGGAACGGGTCGCCGGCCTGCGCGACTTCGGCCGCTGCCTCGGTGTGGCCTTCCAGTGCGTGGACGACTTGCTGGGCATCTGGGGCGAGAGCGCGCGGAGCGGCAAACCGGTCGGAGCGGACCTGGTGGCCCGCAAGAAGTCTCTGCCCGTGGTCGCTGCGCTGTCCGACGACGGTGCGGCAGGCAGACGCCTGGCTGCCCTGTACGCGCGGCCGGAGCCCCTGGACGAGGCGGAGATCGCGCTGGCCGCCGAGCTCGTCGAACAAGCCGGCGGCCGGGAGGCGACCGAACGCGAGGTGGTCCGGCAGACCACGGCGGCCATGCGGGCCCTGTCGCGAGCGGAACCGACAGCGGACGTGTACCGGCAGATGCAGGAACTCGCCCTGCTGCTCACCCGCCGTGACAGCTGATCCGTCCGCCGGCCACCGGAACGAGCGGCGCCGTAACGGACTCACGGGACACCTGCGGGCGTAACGGGATTTTCGTTACCAAGGGCGTTGACGGTACGTTCAGTTACAGGTGGCCACATACCGGTCCGCCGTCCGGCGTGATCGCCATCGGCGAAGCGTACGGATCTCGAAGACGACACTCACATGAGAGGGCGGCATGTGTCCGGGCCCCCGGCTGTCAGTGTGTACGGCCTGCATGTCACGCGAGGGAAGCACAGCCTGCTGCACGACATTTCGTTCACGGTGCCGCGGGGTGCCATCGTGGGTCTGCTCGGTCCCAGCGGCTGCGGAAAGACCACACTGCTGAGATCGGTGGTCGGCATTCAGGCGAGTTCGGGCGGACATGTGCAGGTCCTGGGGTTTCCCGCCGGGTCGCCGGCCCTCAGCTGCCGGGTCGGATACGTCACCCAGGCACCGTCGGTGTACCCGGACCTGACCGTTCTGGAGAACCTCAGGTACTTCTCTGCCGCCCTCGGTATGCGGGGGTGGCAGCGGGAGAACGCCGTGGTCCGTGTGGTGAAGGAAGTCGACCTCGCCGAGTACGCCGACAAGCCGGTGGCCCGCCTCTCCGGCGGCCAGTACTCCCGCGTGTCGCTGGCCGTGGCCCTGCTCGGCACGCCCGACCTGCTGGTCATGGACGAACCGACCGTCGGGCTCGACCCGTTGGTACGCCGTGAGCTGTGGGAGGTCTTCAGGCGTCTCGCCGAAACGGGCACGACCCTGCTCGTCTCCAGCCACGTCATGGACGAGGCGGACCGCTGCGACCGGCTGCTGCTGATGCGCGGCGGCCGGCTGATCGCCTCGGCGGGACGCGAGGACCTGCTGATGCACACCGGCTGCAACAGTGTGGAGGGAGCCTTCATGCACCTCGTGACCTCGGCGGCGAGGGCGGAAGCCGGCCCCCGCCCGGCCGTGGACCATATCCCCGCCCCGCTGATCACCGACGTCCTGCCCGATCCCGACAGGCCGTACTTCGTATCGGACGCCCGCCGATGAGCACGGACCGTTCACCCGTGCCGCAACTGCGGGGTCGCCCGCTGCCGTTCTCGCCGGGCATCACCGTGGCGACGGCCCGGCGCGTGCTCCAGCAGATCTCCCGTGACCGCGGCAGCACCGCGCTGATGCTCGCCATCCCCTGCATGCTCATGGTGCTGCTCAAGCTGATGTTCAGCGGCGCCGAGGAATCCTTCGAGCGGGTCGGGCCCCAGGTCTTCGGCATCTTCCCCGTCATCGTGATGTACCTGGTGGCCTCGGTGTCGACGCTGCGCGAGCGGACCTCCGGCACCGCCGAGCGGCTGCTCACCCTGCCGGTGCAGCGGCTCGACATCGTCCTCGGGTACAGCATGGCGTTCGCGTTCCTCGCGCTGCTCCAGGCGGTGCTGTCGACGCTGCTGTCGGTCGGCCCGCTGGGGTTGGACATCAAGGGGCCCGCGTATCTCCTCATGGTCATCGCCATGCTCGGTGCCCTGCTGGGACTTGCGCTGGGCCTTCTCGTCAGCGCCTTCGCACGCAACGAGTTCCAGGCGGTGCAGTTCCTGCCCGCCGGGGTCCTGCCGCAGTTCCTCGTGTGCGGGCTCTTCGTCCCGAGGGACGAGATGCACGGGTCCCTCGACGCTCTGGCGCAGGTCATGCCGATGACGTACGCGGTCCAGGCGGCCACCGAAGCCGCCACGCACGAGGGCGTCACCGGCGTGTTCGTCCGTGACGCCGCGCTGATCCTGCTGTGCGTCGTCGGCGTCCTGTTCGCCAGTGCCGCCACGCTCAAGCGCTGACGGCAGACGGGTGGGGTACGGCTCCGGAGCCGTACCCCACCCGTCGTGCCTGCCGTGCGCCCGGCTACAGGGCTCAGAACCCGATGCCGCCTCCGTTGGACGTGTCCCAGGCGAAGCCTCCGCTGATGTTGCCATTGGCCGGGAACTCGAACGGGCCGAACCGGATCGGCCGTCCACCGCGCCCGTGACCGCCGCCGTTTCCGTCGCCGTGTCCGTCGGGGCCGTCGAAGCTCACCGCGGACGGTGCCGCCGGCGCGGCGGACGCCACGGAACCGGTTCCCGTGACCAACGCGGCCGCAGCAAAGGTGACGATCGCAGCACGACGCAAGAATGACATTACTTACTCCAAGGAATGGGAAAGGAATGATGCATTCGCCACCATATCCGCGCGGCGATGCGGCAGTTCGACACATGCGGGCCGATTCCCCCTAAGGAGGCAGAGGAATCGGCCCACCGACCCCATCGATAGGGGTATCGACTTTTCCGTCTTTCACGCCGGATGGCACTTCGCCTCCCGCTCTTTGTACGGTGCCCCGGTGAACAATTCAGTTCTGGTCTCCGCCGTGGCCGCCCTCCTCACACTGACCGCCACCGCGACCGCCGCTCTCACTCCACCGCCGCCCTGGGTCCACGAGCCCGGTCGGCCCCCTGCCTGGGAACCCTCGCCGGTGCCGTCCTGGCGGCCGCCGTCCCACCGGCCGGTGTCGCCACCCGCCCGGCAGAACGGGCAGCCACACGGGAGCACTTCCGCCGGTTCCGGCAACAACCCCGGCACGCAGGACGGTTACCGGTCCTTCCTCGTCCGGCTGGTGAACGAGGAACGGGCCGCAGCGGGTTGTCCGCGGGTGAGCACGCATCCGGCACTGAACAGGACCGCCCAGGCACACAGCACCTACATGGCGCGTGCCCAGCGCCTGTCCCACACCGGGGAGGGCGGCTCGGCCCCTGGCAGCCGACTGACCGCGGCGGGCTACGACTTCAGCCGGGCGGGCGAGAACATCGTCGCCGGACCGGAGGACCCGGCGGGCGCCGTGCGGGCGTGGATGAACAGTTCCAAGCACCGCAGCTCGATCCTCACATGCCAGTTCCGCCACGCCGGGGTCGGCCGCGGCGCGGGCAGGAACGGGCCGTGGTGGACGCTGCTGCTGGCCGCGCCCCGCTGAGACCGGCGCGGCGGCCACCGGGTGGGGCGACGCACCGTCACAACACGTCGTCGTCCCACCACCAGGCGAGCGTGGGCGCGGTGGGAAGCGGCGCGCACCTGCTGTCGGCGGGGGCGTCGGCCCAGTCCAGCGGGGCTTCGTCCATGGCGTCCGGAACGTGTCCCAGGCTCAGGTAACGCGGCACCCGAAGACCCCACTCGGCGTTGCCCCTGATCCCGTGGCACAGCCCCTGGAGGTAGCTGCGCAACTCGGTGCCGGCGCGCGGCCCGACCCGGTCGTGCACCTGAAGGAACCGCGTCATGATCCGGTCCCGTACGCAGGTCGCCGCTTCCACCGCCTCCGGCAGGGAGAGCTGCTGGTGGCGCATGAGCACGCTGTAGATGTTCTGGTCGGCATGGCCGCGTGACATCTCCTTGCGCAACGAGTGCCGGTCGTTGTCGAGCGCGGCCACCATGATGGCCATCTCCGTCAGGGCCCGGACGACGGGCCGGCGCAGCTCCGCGTCCGGTACCTCCAGTCCGGTGGCCAGCTCCAGCATCGCGAAGGTCGGCTCGCCGCCGGACGCGAGCAGTCTCATGGCCAGGTACTCGTCGAGGTCCGGCATACGGTCCGCGGCCTGGTTGCCGATCTGCCAGCAGACGCCCGAGAGCCACGCACGGTGCGCATCGGTGAAGCGGCGGACCTGTGCGGGCGTACCGAACGACCGGAACCGGCCGACGATGTCCTGAAGCGGCCGGATGAACCGTTCGCCGCCGTCAACGGCCGACGGCGACTCGGCGGCCCGCTGGACGAGTCCGGCGAGCGCGTTGAACTGGGCGGGCCGGCTGCTCAACGGGCCGTTGTCGCACCGGGCGTCGTCGAAGGCGAAGCCCCAGTAGACCCAGAGCGAGGTCGCGAGCAGACGGTCGTCGTCGGCCACCGGTGCGAAGCGGGCATAGAAGTCGGTGCTGTGCGTGGCGACCACCCATGCCTCCTCGTGCTCGGAGGCACACATGCCGCTCTCCCGGATCCACTGCACGGCCCGCGCATCCACCTGCCGCACATGACGGTGGACCGCGGATTCCAGGGGACAATAGAGCGCGGGCAGGTCGGCTTCGGCCACGGCGGCTCCCATGAGCAGCTCCTTCGTCTCGAAAGGTGTGAGCTACACATGCTCTGGTCTGCGCCGTGTGCACGAGGAGACATCGAGGCGTTTCCCGGGTGAACCCCCCCGAAAAGGTAATCGTCTACCGGTGATTGACACTGGTGGACGGCTCACGCGATCTCGACGAGAAGGTCACCGCCCTCGACCTGCTGGATCCGGGTGATGGCCAGCCGTGCCACCCTGCCGCTCTTCGGCGCGGTGATCGCGGCTTCCATCTTCATCGCCTCGATCGTGGCCACCGTGGCGCCGGCCTCGACCTCGTCGCCCTCGGCGACCGCGAGGGTGACCACGCCGGCGAACGGCGCGGCGACATGACCGGGGTTGGTCCTGTCGGCCTTCTCCGTCGCCGGTACGTCGGCGGCCGCCGCGGTGTCGCGTACCTGGATCGGCCGCAGTTGGCCGTTCAGGGTGGCCATCACGGTGCGCATGCCCCGTTCGTCGGCCTCGCCGACGGCCTCCAGCGCGATGAGCAGCCGTACGCCCGGCCCGAGGTCGACGGTGTACTCCTTGCCGGGGCGCAGTCCGTAGAAGAAGTCCTTGCTGTCGAGCACGCTGGTGTCGCCGTAGGTCTGGCGGCGAGTCTCGAACTCCTTCGCCGGTCCGGGGAACAGCAGCCGGTTCAGCGTCGCCCGCGGGTCCTTCTCCAGGCCGATGCGGTCTTCAGCGGTCAGCTCCGGCACCGGCCGGGGAGCGGCGCGGCCCTCCAGCGCCTTGCTGCGGAACGGCTCCGGCCAGCCGCCGGGCGGGTTGCCCAGTTCGCCGCGCAGGAAGCCGATCACCGAGTCCGGGATGTCGAACCGGGCCGGCTCCGCCTCGAACTCCTCCGGGGACACCCCGGCGCCCACCAGGTGCAGCGCGAGGTCGCCGACCACCTTCGACGACGGGGTGACCTTCACCAGCCGGCCGAGCATCGTGTCGGCGGCTGCGTACATCGCCTCGATCTCCTCGAAGCGGTCGCCGAGTCCGAGTGCGATCGCCTGGGTGCGGAGGTTGGAGAGCTGTCCGCCGGGGATCTCGTGGTGGTAAACGCGCCCGGTGGGCGAGGCGAGGCCCGCCTCGAAGGGTGCGTAGATCCTGCGGACGCTCTCCCAGTACGGCTCCAGGTCGCCGACGGCCTGGAGGTCCAGTCCGGTGGGCCGCTCGGAGTGGTCGGTCGCGGCCACGATCGCCGACAGCGACGGCTGCGAGGTGGTCCCCGCCATGGAGGCCACCGCCCCGTCCACGGCGTCCGCACCGGCCTGGACGGCGGCGAGGTAGGTGGCGAGCTGGCCGCCCGCGGTGTCATGGGTGTGGATGTGGACGGGGAGGTCGAACTCCCTGCGCAACGCCGAGACGAGCTTCGCGGCGGCCGGGGCGCGGAGCAGGCCCGCCATGTCCTTGACGGCCAGGACGTGTGCGCCCGCGGCCACGATCTGCTCGGCGAGCCGGAGGTAGTAGTCGAGGGTGTACAACCGCTCCGACGGATCGGACAGGTCGGCGGTGTAGCACAGCGCGACCTCGGCGACCGCCGACCCGGTCTCCCGTACGGCGTCGATGGCGGGCCGCATCTGCCCGACGTCGTTGAGCGCGTCGAAGATGCGGAAGATGTCGATGCCGGTGGCCGCGGCCTCCTGCACGAAGGCGTCCGTCACCTCGGTCGGGTACGGGGTGTAGCCCACGGTGTTGCGGCCGCGCAGCAGCATCTGGAGGCAGATGTTCGGCACGGCTTCGCGCAGCGCGGCCAGGCGCTCCCAGGGGTCTTCCGCGAGGAAGCGCAGTGCGACGTCGTACGTGGCGCCGCCCCAGCACTCCAGGGACAGCAGCTGCGGCAGGGTGCGCGCCACCACCGGGGCGACGGCCAGCAGATCCTTGGTGCGGACGCGGGTGGCGAGCAGCGACTGGTGGGCGTCGCGGAAGGTGGTGTCGGTGACGCCGATGGTGGGCGACTCGCGCAGCCGGCGTGCGAAGCCTTCCGGGCCGAGCGCGGTGAGCTGCTGCCGGGAGCCGGCCGGCGGCTCGATGGCGGGCAGCGGTGGCAGCTTGGTGGCGGGGGCGGTCAGTTCGGGCCGGCTGCCGTGGGGCTTGTTCACCGTGACGTCGGCGAGATAGGTGAGCAGCTTCGTGCCGCGGTCGGCGGAGTGGCGCGCGGTGAGCAGGTGGGGCCGTTGCTCGATGAACGAGGTCGTGACGTGCCCGGCCCGGAAATCCGGGTCGTCGAGGACGGCCTGCAGGAACGGGATGTTCGTGGACACGCCCCTGATGCGGAACTCCGCCACGGCGCGCCGCGCACGGCTGACCGCCGTCGTGAAGTCCCTTCCCCGACAGGTCAGTTTGACCAGCATCGAGTCGAAGTGCGCGCTGACCTCCGTACCGGCGTGCGTGGTACCACCGTCGAGCCGGATGCCCGAGCCGCCCGGCGAACGGTAGGCGCTGATCATGCCGGTGTCCGGGCGGAAGCCGTTGGCCGGGTCCTCGGTGGTGATCCGGCACTGCAGCGCGGCGCCGTGCAGGACGACGGTGTCCTGCGCCAGGCCGAGGTCGGCCAGTGTCTCGCCGGCGGCGATGCGCAGCTGGGCCTGCACCAGGTCGACGTCGGTGACCTCCTCGGTCACGGTGTGCTCCACCTGGATGCGCGGGTTCATCTCGATGAAGACGTGATTGCCGTCGCGGTCGAGCAGGAACTCCACGGTGCCCGCGTTGCGGTAGCCGATGTGGCGGGCGAACCTCACGGCGTCGCCGCAGATCCGGTCGCGCAGCTGCGGGTCGAGGTTCGGGGCGGGTGCGAGTTCGATCACCTTCTGGTGGCGGCGCTGCACCGAACAGTCGCGCTCGAACAGATGGATGACATTGCCCTGCCCGTCGGCGAGGATCTGCACCTCGATGTGCCGGGGGTCGACGACGGCCTTCTCCAGGAAGACGGTGGGGTCACCGAACGCGGACTCGGCCTCGCGGGCCGCCGCCTCGACGGACTCCCGCAGCATCGCGGGGTCCTCGACGCGTCGCATGCCGCGCCCGCCGCCTCCGGCGACCGCCTTGACGAACACCGGGAAGCCGATGTCCTCGGCTGCGGCGACCAGTTCGTCCACGTCGGTGGAGGGCGCGGAGGAGCCGAGCACCGGCACACCGGCCTCGCGGGCGGCGGCCACGGCACGCGCCTTGTTCCCGGTCAGCTCCAGGATCTCCCTGCCCGGGCCCACGAACGTGATGCCCGCCTCCTCGCACGCGCGAGCCAGTTCGGGGTTCTCCGACAGGAAGCCGTACCCCGGGTAGACCGCGTCCGCACCGGCCAGGCGCGCGGCCCGGACGATCTCCTGCACGGAGAGGTAGGCCCGCACCGGGTGCCCCGGCTCGCCGATCTCATAGGCCTCGTCGGCCTTGAGCCGGTGCAGCGAGTTGCGGTCCTCGTGGGGAAAGACGGCGACCGTGCGCGCGCCCAGTTCGTAACCCGCGCGGAACGCGCGAATCGCGATCTCCCCACGGTTGGCGACCAGCACCTTGCGGAACATTCCCGATCCCTTCAGCCTGCCGGTGAGGGTCCCCATGGTGTCGGCGACGCCTCTGTCGCGCCAGCGTGGGTCTTGTCACACGGGGCCGAGTCGCTCGGACGGACCGACGGCTGCGGGCACGACGTCGTCCCGTTGGGGAGGCGACGGGCCCCTGTACGCAGTATCCCCGGCGGACGGACCCGACAGGTAGGCGCTCACGCCCGGACGACCGGTGTCCGGCGGGGAAGTCAACAATGTTGTCAACGCCGTTGACTCGACTGGGCACGGATGCCACGCTGCCGTGACGGGGCCGTGCCGAACCGTTCCCGGCCCGTGACGTACCGCGCCGCGCCCCCTGTCAAGGAGCAGCTCTGATGAGCCGTGCAGACCTCGTCTTCCTCTCGGGCCCTGTCATCACCATGGACCCGTCCCGCAGCGGCGCGACGGCGCTGGCGGTGGCCGGGGGGCGGATCGCCGCGGTCGGCGGTGCGGAAGTGCGTGCGCTGATCGGGCCGGGCACCGAGGTGGTCGACCTGGCGGGTCGGGCGCTACTGCCGGGTTTCCAGGACGCCCATGTCCATGCTGTGTTCGGCGGCCTGGAGCTGGGCGCCTGCGATCTGACGGGTACGACCGACGTGGCCGAGTACCGCAGGCGGATCACGGCGTACGCGGCGGCCCGTCCCGAGCGGGGATGGATCACCGGCGGCGGCTGGTCGATGGAGAGTTTCCCCGGCGGCCTGCCCACCCGGCAGCTGCTCGACGAGATGGTGCCCGACCGGCCCGCCCTGCTGGTCAACCGGGACCACCACGGCGCCTGGGTCAACACCCGTGCCCTGGAACGGGCCGGCGTGAACGCCACCACCCCCGATCCGGCCGACGGGCGCATCGAACGCGAGGCCGACGGCACCCCGTCCGGCATGCTGCAGGAAGGCGCGGTCGCCCTCGTCGGCCGGGCCGTCCCCGCCCCCACCGACGACGATCTGCTGGCCGGCCTGCTGCGCGCCCAGCAGCTGCTGCACTCCTTCGGCATCACGGCCTGGCAGGACGCCCTGCTCGGCGAGTACAGCGGGCACCCCGACGTCTCCGGCACCTACCGCACCGCGGCACAACGCGGCCTGCTGACCGCCCGGGTGAGCGGCGCCCTGTGGTGGGACCGGGACGCCGGCGCCGACCAGCTCCCCCACCTCGTGGAACGCCGCAGGACCCTGCGCGCGGGCACGTTCCGCGCCGACACGGTCAAGATCATGCAGGACGGCATCGCCGAGAACCGCACCGCCGCCATGACGGCCCCGTACAAGGAGGCCTGCGGCTGCGCCACCGCCGACACCGGCCTGAGCTTCGTCGATCCCGACAAGCTCGCCGGCTACGTCACCGAACTCGACGCCCTCGACTTCCAGGTCCACTTCCACGCGCTGGGCGACCGCGCGGTCCGCGAGGCACTCGACGCCGTCGCGGCCGCCCGCACGGCCAACGGGCCGCGCCGCAACCGCCACCACCTCGCCCATCTCCAAGTCGTCCACCCCACCGACGTGCCGCGCTTCGGGGAGCTCGGCGCGATCGCCACCATCCAGCCCCTGTGGGCCGCCCACGAACCGCAGATGGACGAACTCACCATCCCCTTTCTCGGCGACGGCCTCGCCGCACGGCAGTACCCGTTCGCCGACCTCCACCACGCCCGCGCGCCGCTCGCGGCCGGCAGCGACTGGCCCGTCAGCTCCGCGAACCCCCTGGAAGGCATCCACGTGGCCGTCAACCGGATCCTCCCCGGCGCCGACCGGCCGCCCTTCCTCCCCCGTCAGCGCCTCGACGTGGCCACCGCCCTCGCCGCCTACACGTCGGGCTCCGCACACGCCAACCACCTCGACGACACCGGCACCCTCCGCCCGGGCCACCTCGCGGACCTGGTCGTCGTCGACCGCGATCCCCGCACCACACCGGCCCCCGAGCTCGCCTCACTCCGCGTCGAGGCCACCTACGTCGCGGGACGACGCGTCTTCGGCGACTGAGCGGAGCTTCTGCGGGTCGGTGACGAGGTAGACGTCGCAGACCTGGTCCACCGTTCTGCATCAGGTCCATGACCATGACGGCGCAGGGCGCCTCGTCCTCGAAGACCACCGCCGCGGGGTCGCCGTCGACGTGCCGGCGCTCGGCGCATGATCAGATGCCTTGGCGGCACGGGTCGGCACGCTGTCGAGCGCGTCCCGCGGCACATCGGCGCCAAGAGCCGGTCACCGGGAAGGTGTTCGGGGGGACGCGCGGCGGCCCCGCCGCGACGGGGGAACGCGGCGGGGCCCTGGGCTGAGACCTACCCCCCTCGCGGCCGACGCACACGCATCCGAACGGTCAACGGCATCCACACTTCGGGCCCGCGGAGCACCCGTGTGTTTCACGGATCGACCGACCGGTCACCCGCACCAGGAGGCGCGGGGAGGAGCGCCGTGCCACCCGGACCCGGAAGTCGGAGAGGAGACACACGTGCTGAACTGGCGTGAGTACGCGGAGTGCAGGAACGAGGATCCCGACCTGTTCTTCCCCGTCGGCACCGGCGGACCGGCCCTCGTACAGGCCGAAGCCGCCAAGCAGGTCTGCGCACGGTGTCCGGTCCGGGAGCAGTGCCTCGCATGGGCCCTGGAGAACGGCCAGGCCACTGGTGTCTGGGGCGGGCTGAGCGAGGACGAGCGCCGCTCCCTCACGCGCCGCTCCCGCCGCCGCGACCGGCACGCGGCATAGTCGGCGGTGTCCCGTCCTCCGCGCGGGCCGACGTGGTCGGTTGCACTCGGTCGAACGGCTCGGTGAGTTCGCTGGCCATTTCCGCACGCTCCAGGAGATCGGGGATCTAAGCTCGTCGATCATTTCCTGCAGCGGAGTCATGGAGGTCGATCGACGTGACGGATGTGGTTGTCTTTCACCACGCCCAGGGACTGACCCCGGGGGTCGTCGGCTTCGCCGAGGAACTCCGCGGTGCGGGCCACACCGTGCACACCCCGGATCTCTACGACGGCCTGACGTTCGACACGCTGGACGCCGGCATGGGGCACGTGGCGCGCATCGGTACCGAGGAGATCCTCGAGCGCGGCACACGGGCCGTCGCGGATCTGCCGGCGGACGTCGTCTTCGTCGGGTTCTCGCTCGGCGTGCTGAGCGCACAGAAACTGGCCCAGACACGGCCCGGAGCCCGCGGTGCCGTATTCGTCTCCGCGTGCGTTCCCACCTCCTTCTTCGGGCCGTGGCCCACCGGGGTCCCGGCACGGATCCACGCCATGGACGCCGACCCCGTGTTCCGTACCGAGGGCGATGCCGAGGCAGCCCGCGCACTCGTCGACGAGGCCCCCGACGCCGAGCTGTACCTCTACCCGGGCGGCGGACACAACTTCGCCGACAGCTCGTTGCCGTCCTACGACGCCGAAGCCGCGGCGCTGCTCCTCGAGCGCACGTTGGAGTTCCTCCAGGAGCGGTGAGCTGTGGCCGCCGCCGAGGTGCGGAAACGCCGTGGCGGTCGGGTGGTGGGCGCCGGTATCGTCCGGTGCCCCGACCAGCCCGTTCCGGCGGTCTCCGACGTCCAGAGAGCGATTCCCATGACCACCCCGCAAGCGACGACGACCCTGTGGCGCCCGACCGGCCCCACGGAGCTGGACCTGGTCCGGGAGCTGAACTGGCGTGCGTGGCCGCCGCGTCTGCCCGAGCAGCCGATCTTCTATCCGGTGCTGAACGAGGACTACGCGATCCGGATCGCGAGGGACTGGAACGTGAAGCACAGCGGAGCCGGCTTCGTCACCCGCTTCGAGGTCGACACGGAATTCCTGCGCAGGTACCCCGTCCAGCAGGCAGGCGGGCGGACGATCCTCGAACTGTGGGTTCCCGCCGAAGAGCTCGACGAGTTCAACGCCCACATCGTCGGTGAGATCCAGCTGGTCCACGAGTTCCGCTGAGACACGCACCGAACGTTCGCGGCCCGGACCCCGCTCCGGGCCGCGAACACCCACCGCCGATACGTCAGTACGGTCGGGGCCGCTCCTGCGTCGTCACACACCTCCTCCCCGCGAAGCGGTGGGCCCCGCAGGCGAGGGACGGACGCGGTCATGACGCGCGCTCCGATGCCGGCCTCTTGTCGTGGATCCGCAGGCCGGCGAGATCCCACGCCTCGACCGCGTAAGGAACCGGCGCGGTGTCGGCCGCCGTGGCCTGGAGGCGCCAGGGCACGCCGCCGACCGGGTAGAGCCGCACAGTGAGTGCCCGTCCCGCGGCCGTGAACACCTCGGCGGCCGAGTGGTCGAGTACGACGCGGAGGTCCACCGGCCCCGGCTCGGCGGGCAGCCGCCAGCAGCCGCCTTTGGCCCGGGGGTCCAGCGAGGCGTGGGACCGGTCGACGACCACCTCTCCCGTCGCCGGATCGCGGCCGATGTCCAGGTACTCGCCGCCTGCCGTATCGGTGACCAGCCGCAGCCCTCCCCCGGCGTCGAGACGAGCGGTGATGTCGCAGGCGGGGCCGATCTCGCCCAGATCGACGGGCTGTTCCGCACGGACCTTGCCCTGGGCGCCGACCCGGCGGTCCCGGCGCAGGCGCTCGATCTCCCGGGCAGGCCGCTGCAGGAGTAGCCCGCCCGGGCCGAGGGTCACCTCACGCGGCAGGGACAGCATCCCGGCCCATCCCACCTCGTCGGTCCACTCGCTGGGCGCACCGACGCGTTCCTCGTCGCGCGCCTCCCAGATCCACGCCCACATCAGCCACCGGCCGTCGGGGGCGGGCAGCAGTGCCGGCGCGTAGAAGTCCGGTCCGTGGTCGAGCCGTTGGGGGGAATCGGCGACGAACGCCCCGCCGTCCTCGTGGCCCGGCCAGGCGACCGTGCACAGGGCGCCCTCGTCGGCGTCCCAGGCGCTTACGAGCACCACGCCGCGGCCGTCGCCGAAGTGTGCGTACTGGGCGCACTCCCAGCCAGTCCCGGTCGTGCCTTCGCCGGGCAGCGGCTCGGGGGCGCCGGCCAGGAAGACGCCCTGGTAGGTCCAACCGGTCAGGTCGGTGGAGGAGTACTGCACGGCCGCTCCCCGGCCGTCCGCCAGGGCGGCGCCGACGAGCATGCGCCAGCGGTCGCCGTCGCGCCACACGTACGGGTCACGGAACATGGTGGTGCCCGCGGGCGGTTCGGGGACCAGCAACTGGTTGTGTTTGGTGAAGGTCAGGCCGCCGTCGCGGGACACGGCCCAGGTGACCGGCTGGTCCCAGCGGTCGGGGTGTCTGGCCGAGTAGAAGGCGATGAGTGCGCCGTCGGCTTCCACGGCGTTGCCCGACCACACTCCTCCCGCGTCGTCTCCGCCGGGAGTGGGGGCCAGGGCGATGGGCAGGAGTTCCCAGTCGAGGAGGTCGCGACTGCGGAAGTGACCCCAATGCATGTCGGCGTGGCGGGCGCTTCCCGGGTTGTACTGGAAGAAGACGTGGTAGTGACCGTCGTGGTGGACCAGCCCGTTGGGGTCGTTCAGCCAGTTGCGGGGCGGCCGCAGGTGGAGTGCGGGAAAGTGCGGGTCCCGGGCGGGGGCGGGCACGGCCCGGTCGCCGTCTGTGGTGTGCACGGAGTCAGCCACGGGCGCGCTCGTTGTAGCGGTGCCGCACGTCCGCGGCCTGCTTGGTGTTGGCTTCCGACTCCTGCAGCGACCGCTCACCGCGCTGACGGGTGCGTTCGGCGAGGTGCTCCATGTGCCGTTCGAAACGGGCCCGGTACCGCTCGCGCATCTGGGCGATCTCTTCGGCGACGGGACCGCTGCGGGGCGCCGGGGCGGGCATGGGCAGGCCGGCGGGCCGTACGGGCAGGCGCTGTTCGAGCGGGAGTATCGATGCCTTCGGCGAAGGCAGGGTCTGGTACCAGTACGCGGTCGAGGCCCAGTCGTCGCTCAGGTGGTTGCCGTGGCCGTGCTCGACGGTGACCTTGATGCGCTCCTCGAAGCGGACCGGATCGGTCACGTGGAAGCGGTAGTTGACGGAGTAGCCCGGGACGTCGGCCTCGTGGAGGATTGCGCCGTGGTAGAGGTAGGCGTTCTTCTGCATGCCCCATGCGTGGTTGAAGTAGTCCTCGGTGCCGGTGCCGTGCAGCGAGGGGGGCCAGACCGTGGTGCCGTCGGGCAGGAAGTCGTCGTCGATCCAGATCATGTCGTTGCCCTCCCCCCACCAGCTGCCCTGCCGGTGGTGGACGGAGAGGTTGCAGCCGACGTAGTGGCCGGCGCCCTCGGTGTCGAGGATGACGTAGTTGTCCTCGCCCGTCACATCGACGATGTTCACTTCGGGGCTGTTGGTCTGGATGTCCGGGGCCCAGCCGTTGCACGGGTTGCTGCGGTTCCAACGGGCATGGAAGTAGAGGGTGTCCTCGGGCAGCGGCTCGGGGAACAGCTCGTAGTCGACGTAGAAGTACTGCTGGATCGGCAGGTCGTTCTCGTTGACCAGCTCGATGCGGGCACGCCGGTTGAACGGCATCGGCGCCCAGCAGTTCAGCGCCGCGCTGCCACCGAAGATCAGTGACTCCTCCGGCTTCGCGGAGACGGTGAAGAGCGCGGACTGGTAGCTGTTGGGCATGCAGTGGCCCACGCCGAAGAAGTCGCCGAGCGGCACGAGGACGGCCGGCTCCTCCTCGTCGTCCCAGGTGATGCGAATCAGGACCTTGCGGTAGTAGTCGGGGTCGGGCTCCTCCCAGTTGACGCCGAGCGCGTTGTGGATCTCCATGACCGGCGCGACGGTGTCCGCCTCCAGCGGGTCGATGAGGCCGGGACCGAGTGTCCTGCGGCAGAACTGCGTCATCCAGATGTGCGTGATCTGCCCCGGCCCCTCCAGGTCGGCGAGGACCCGGCTGGAGTGCGCCGGGGTGGTCCAGTAGTCCTGGTTGCGGCCGCGCTGGTCCCAGCTCGACGTGCGAGCGCTGCGCGCCGCCTTGCGGCGGGTGAGGTCTCCGAGAGGAGAAAGCATGGGTCACTGCCTTTCATGATGTCGGTCGCTGGTGCCGGGCGGAGGGCATTGGCCTTTCCCGCCGTCGGTCAAGAGGCTGTGCGGCGCCGCAGCCGCACGATGTGCGGTAGACGACGCGAGGATCGAGACGGATGACCTCGCCCTCTGCGCGGCTTTCGCCGTTCACCCGCCGCAGCAGCAGAGCCATGGCGGTGGCGCCCACGTCGAAGGCCGGCTGGACGACGGTGGTGATGCGGGGCTCGAAGAGGCCGGCCTGCGGGAAGCCGTCGAAGACCGCGAGCTTGAGGTCCCGCGGGATGTGCAGGCCGATCTCCGCGGCGGCGCTCATGACGCCCACCGCTGTCTCCGTGCCGGCGCAGGCAACCGCTTCCGGTCTCCGCTCGCCGCCGAACAGGCGCAGGGCCAGGACCCGGGTCTCCGCGGCCAGTCCGGAGCCTGTGAGGACCAGTTCGGGATCCGGTTCGATGCCCGCTGTGCGAAGGGCCTGTGCGTAGCCCCGGTAGCGCTCGGCCACGGTGGAGACCGCGAGGTCTCCGGCGGCCAGGGCGATGCTGCGGTACCCGTGCCCGAGCAGGTGCTCCACGAGTTCGCGCATCGGGGTCGTGTTGTCCACCCCGACCTGGTCGCCGGACCAGGAGCCGCCGAGCCGGTCGAGGATCACCACGGGCGTCCCGCTGCGCCGTACCGCCTCGGTCTCCGTGCCCGTCGACCCTGCGGCCGGGGCCACGATGAGGCCGTCCACACGACGAGCGGCGAGCGCCTGCACCGCTCGCGTCTCCTGAGCCGGGTCCTCGCCCGAGTGCGCGAGCAGCAAGGTGTAACCGGCCCGGGCCGCCTCGTGCTCCACGCCCCGGACCATCTCGGCGAACGTGGGCTGACCGGCGTCGGAGACGACCAGCCCGACGGAGTCGGTGCGCGAGCGGCGGAGCGACCGGGCGAGTGTGTCCTGGCGGTAGCCGGTCCGCTCGATGGCCTTCAGCACCCGCTCGCGGGTCTTCTCCGCCACCGGCCGGGTGCCGTTCACGACATGGGAGACCGTCGAGATGGACACTCCGGCGTGTTCCGCCACATCGACGATGGTCGCCACGTCTACCTCTTTCGATCGAAACGTTTGCGCGAAACGTTTGCGCAGATTGTTGGTCGCGGGCTCGACGGCTGTCAAGGGTCGGAGGCACGGATTCCTCCGTGCTCGACGCCGCGTGATGCAGGCCGTGTGCAGGTGGGTGCGGTCGCGGGCGGAAGGCAGCAACTGCCCTGCCGTTCAACGACGTCAGCCGCCGCGAGCAGGCGGCGGGAACTGGCCTCCCGCCGCGCCGGGTGCGCACGCCACGGCCTCAAGACCCGCCGGCAGGAACGTACGAGGGACCACCGGCATACGGACGGGCGTCCCCGCTCGGTGGCCGGCGGTCAGGAGACCGCGCCGCCCCGGCCCGGGCAGCCGCACGACTCCCGGTAGGTGATCTCCGGCGCCAGCCGGACCGAGCGGTAGCTGGTCTTCGTGTCGTCCTCCAGGCGGCTCAGCAGGAGCTGCATGGCGGTACTGCCGATCTCGTACGCGGGCTGCGTGACGGTGGTCAGCCGGGGACGGAAGAGGTCGGCGTTCGGGAACCCGTCGAACGTGGCGAAGGCGATGTCACGCGGTGTCCGCAACTCCAGGGCGCCGGCCGCCTCCAGCACCCCTATGGCCGCTTCGGTGCTCACCGCGACCACCGCGGTGGGCCGGTCCGCCATCCCGAGGATGCCCGTCACCTGCCGGCGCACGTCGGCCGCGAGACCGCTGCCCATGAGGACGAGCGAGTCGTCGGCCTCGATGCCGGCCTCGGTCAGCGCCTCCAGATATCCCCGGCGCCGCTCGGCGACGGTCGACACGGTGGCATCACCGCCCGCCAGCGCGATGCGCCGGTGCCCGTGCTCGACGAGGTGGAGCACGACCTCGCGCATGGGCGCCGCGTTCTCCACCCCGACCTGGTCGGCGCGGATTCCGCCCAGGCGGTCCATCAGGACGACGGGGGTTCCCCGCTGCTGGATGTCCGCCATCTCCTTGCTGTGGGACCGGCCGACCGGGGCGATGATCAGCCCGTCCACTCTCCGCTCGGTCAGCGCGTGCAGTGCCCGCAGCTCCCGCGCGGGATCCTCGCCCGAATTGGCGAGCAGCAGTGTGTGGCCGGCGGCGGCCGCCTCGCGCTCGACGCCCCGGACCATCTCGGCGAACGCGGGCTGGGTGACGTCCGATACGACGAGGCCGATCGAGTCGGTCCGTGACCGGCGCATGGCGCGGGCCACGCTGTCCCGCCGGTACCCCGTTGCACGAATCGCCTCCTCCACACGCTCCCGCGTGTCCTCCCGGACCGGACGGGTCCCGTTGAGGACATGCGACACGGTGGACGTGGAAACTCCCGCCAGTGCCGCGACATCGACGATCGTTGCCACTCTGGGTTCTCCGCACGTAATCGAAACGTTTACGCAACGATGGCACGTCGCGAGCAACACCGTCAACGGCCGGTCGGCCCCGCGCAGGCCGTTGTTCACCGGGCGACCGGAACCTTGTCGAGCGACAGGACGGGTAACGGTAGAGGCGATGCGCTCATCAAGGGGGAAATCTCGTCGGCACACAACCTTGACACGGGAAACGGCCCGAGTATCTTTCATCGAAACGTTTGCCCCATGCGGTCCGACCCGGCGCCATGAGCCTCCCCGCGGCCGCCGACGGGCCCTTTCCGCAGCCGATCCGGGCAGCTCATCGCGGTGAAACCACAAGACGCGCATCGGAAGATGCCGGCGAAAGGTGCAGCATGTCAACGATGACACAAGCGGCGGGCAGATTCTGCTTCCCGCGGACCCGCCGTCTGGCGAGCACGGCCACGGCCACAGCCCTTGCCGCCGCCATGGTGACGGCCTGCGGAACGGATCCCTCCCAAGGATCCGCCGCCGATGGGCTGATCACCCTCGCGATGCACAACCCCAACGTCCAGCAGCAGGACCCCGCGACGTACGAGCTCGTCCAGGCGTTCAACGCGAAGAACCCGACGATGAAGATCAAGATCGTCGGACGGCCGATGGAACAGCACCAGCAGCAGATGACGATCGCGGCGCAGAGCGACACCCTGCCCGAGGTCTTCTGGATCTACAACGCACTCGCGCAGACCATGGCGAAGAACGGCGACCTGCTCGACCTGAAGCCGGTGCTCGCCGAGAAGAATCTCGACGCCAAGTTCGCGCCCCACATGCTCTCCGGCTTCCGGCAGGGCGATGTCCAGTACGGAGTCCCCTACCAGGCGCTTGTCACCGGCTTCTACTACAACAAGTCCGTCCTGGACAAGCACGGCATCCCCGTCCCCCGGACCTACGACGACCTGCTCGCCGCGGTGAAGAAACTGAAGGCCGCGGGAGTCGTGCCGATCGCGCAGGGCGCGAACAACTCCTCGTTCAGCGTGTGGGCCTTCCTCACGATGCTCGACCGCTTCGGGTACGAGGAGAAGTACCAGGCGATCCTGGACAAGAAGCAGAGTTACGACAACCCCGAATTCCTGCGCCTCTACCAGCACATCGAGGAGCTCGCCGAGGCCGGCGCCTTCCCGCCCAACATGACGACACAGACCTACACACAGGCCGTCGCCTCCTTCACCGCCGGGCAGACCGCCTTCCTCGACTCCGGAGTGTGGGACGCCGCGAAGATCCAGGAGAGCCCGATCGGCAAGCACGTCGGATTCTGGGCCGGCCCCACCTTCTCCGACGGCGTCGGCAACCAGAACCTGGTGATGAACGCGCCCTCCGCGCCGCTCGTCGCCAGTGCCGCGGTCAAGGACGATCCGAAGAAGTACGAGGCCGTCAAGAAGTTCCTCCAGTTCTACTACAGCGACGAAGGCCAGCAGATCCTCGTCGAGAACGCCCAGCCGCCCGTCACCACCTACGTGCCGGCCGTGGACAAGGCCAAGTCCTCCGTCTTCTGGGCCGTCCTGGAGGAAGCCGCCAAGCCGGAATGGACGAGCCCCAAGGCGCAGCCCGACCTCGTCGTCCCGGCGGAGACCGCGAACGCCATGTACGACAGCATCTACGGGGTCATGTCGGGCGCGATGAGCCCCAAGGAGGCCGTGCGGCTCGTTCAGCGGACGCTCAAGTAGCCGACGGCACAAGGCAGCCGACGGCGAACGCCGTCCGGTGACGACCGGGGCCGGCCTGGCCCGAATGGCAAGGACAGCATGAACTGGCTCACCACACGCCGGACTTTCACCCTGATGATCGCGCCGGCCCTGCTTCTCTACACCGTATACATGGTCTATCCGATCCTGTACTCGGTCTCTTACAGCTTCACCAGCTACGACGGCGTCTCGCCGGCCCGGTTCACCGGGCTCGACAACTACCGCGAGATGGCACACGACACGGTGTTCAGGACCTCGGTCCAGAACACCGGCATCATCCTCGGGGTCGCCGTGACCCTCCTGGTCCCTCTGGCCTTCCTGCTGGCGGTCCTGCTCAGCGGAAACGTCAAGGGCAGCGCGATCCTGCGACCGCTCGTCTTCGCGCCCGCGATCGTGGCACCGATTCTCGTCGGTCTGATCTGGATATTCATCCTCGATCCCGAGATCGGCCTGCTGAACGCGGCGCTGCAGGCGATCGGAATCGCCGTCCAGCCGCAGTGGATCGGCGGGACCACCCTGAGCCCCTACGCGATCGCGTTCGTCTACCTGTGGCAGCAGATCGGCTTCGTCGTCACCATCCTGTACGCCGCCATCCGCATGCTGCCGCGCGATGTGATGGAGGCGAGCACCCTCGACGGGGCGTCGCGCTTCCAGCAGCTGCGGTACATCACCGTACCGATGCTGCGGGAGTCGTTCGGTATCTGTACGGCCCTGGTCGTGACCGGCGTCTTCAAGATCTTCGAGCTGGTCTATGCGCTGACCGGAGGCGGTCCGGTGCATCTGTCCGAAGTGATGGTGAGTTACATGTACCACGTCACCTTCACCACGCTGCAGTACAGCTACGGGATGGCGCTGGCTGTCGTGGTCTTCCTCATCGGCGCCGCCGCCGCGGTCGTCACCCTGTTCGGCGTCAAGAGGAGGGCTGCGGCGTGAAGACGAAGAGCAACCGGTACGCCCGGGCACACGCCGAGGTCCGGCCGTCGCGGCGTCCGCGCCGGGGGCGCATCATCGCCTCGTCCATCGCGTACCTCATCACCTTCGTGATCCTGCTCCCGCTTCTGTGGATCATGCTGCTGTCGTTCCAGACGAACGAGAACATCCTGGCGCACCCGTTCTCGCTGTCGGATCTCAGCCTGGCCAACTACCGGCAGGCGCTGGAAACGCTCGACCTGATGGTCATGTACAAGAACACGCTGATCCTGGCGGTCTTCTCCGTGACCATCGGACTGGCGGTGTCCTACATGGCCGCCTTCGCACTGACCCGGATGGTGTTCCGCAGCGGAAAGCGCGGCGTCCAGAACACGATGAGGTACTACCTCCTCGCCGGCCTCGCCGTACCGGTGTACATCCTTCTCTTCCCGGTCTACCGGCTGGACATCGCGCTGGGCCTGTTCGGCACGCATGCGGCGCTGATCCTGCCCTACATCGCCGTCTCGATCCCCTTCAACATCCTTCTCCTGACGGGATTCCTCCGCGAGTTCCCCGAGGAGATCGAACAGGCGGCGGTCATCGACGGGGTGGGGCTGTGGTCGATGGCATGGCGCGTCGTGTTCCCGCTCATGCGCCCGGTGGTCGCCACGCTCGCGATCCTCAACGTCATCTACGTCTGGAACGAGTTCCCCTTCGCCGTGACATTGATCAACAATCCGGAGCTGACGACGATCTCGCTGGGCATCTCCCAGTTCCAGGGCGTCTACAGCGTCAACTACGGCGCCATGATGGCGTCCGCCACCCTCGTGCTCCTCCCCCAGCTGGTCATCTACGCGGTCTTCCAGCGTCAGGTCATCTCCGGCATGACCGCCGGGGCGATCCGCTGAGCCGGTGAGCGGAGCCGCTCCGCACCGTCGTGCGCCCCATCCGGGGCGCACGGATCACTGAATCCCTTCGTCCAGGAGCCGCAATGAACCGAGGGAAACAACCCGTCTCACGCCGCAGCGTTCTGACAGGACTCACCGCGGCAGTGGCCTCGGCGGTGTTCGTGAACACCGCACGGCAGAGCCCGGCACAGGCCGCCACGGGCGCGCCCGCCACACCGCCTCTCCCGCACCCGCCCTACCACTCCATCGTCGGCGTTCTCTGACTCGGCGGACTCTCCGAGGAACTCCCACCTGACCGTTCAGGAAGGAAAGTCATGGCAGACACTGTCTACGACGTCACGACGTGGGGCGGGGCGACGGTCTCCCCCTACGTGGACATCGGCGCGGTCATCAACCAGATCATCGCCGACATCAAGGCGAAGCAGTCGACCCAGACGACCAGGCCCGGCGCCGTCATCTACATCCCGCCCGGTCACTACGACCTCCTGACGCGGGTCGTCATCGATGTGAGCTTCCTTCAGATCAAGGGCTCCGGCCACGGGTTCCTGTCCGAGGCCATCCGCGACGAGTCGCCGACCGGGTCCTGGGTCGAGACACTGCCCGGCGCCAGTCACATCCGGGTCAGGAACAACGACGGCCACCGGGAGGCGTTCCTGGTCAGCCGGTCCGGCGCTCCCGGCACGGTGGGCCGGCTGAACAGCGTCGTCTTCCAGGACTTCTGCCTCGACGGGGTCTCCTCGGCCAAGCCCTACACGCCGGGGAATTCCAAGATCGGGATCTCGTTCCAGTCGGACAACGACGCGATCCGGATCGAGGGCATGGGCTTCGTCTACCTCGAGCACGCGATCATCGTCCGGGGCGCGGACGCACCCAACATCACCAACAACTTCATTGCGGAGTGCGGGTCCTGCATCGAACTGACCGGCGCCTCACAGGTCGCCAAGATCACCAACAACTTCCTGATCAGCGCCTGGGGCGGCTACTCGATCTTCGCCGAGAACGCGGAGGGACCGCAGATCTCCGGCAACACGATCCTGTGGGCCTGCAACATCACGTTCGACAACGTGAACCGCGCCTCCGTCACCGCGAACAAGCTGCTCAGCAACTTCCCCAGCATGATCGCCCTGCTGAACGGCAGCTCGGAGAACCTGATCGCCGCCAACCACTTCCGGCGCGTCCACGGTGACGGCACGAGCACGCGCTTCGACGACAAGTTCGGCCTCGTGCACATAGCGGGGAGCAAGAACACCCTGACGTCCAATCAGTTCTCGTTCTCCGTACCGGCGCAGAGCATCACGCCGGCGGGCGCCGACCCGACGATCGTGCTGGTCAAGAGCGGCGACAACAACTACCTGTCGTCGAACCACATCACCAGCAACCTGCCGGCCAAGGTCGTCCTCGACGCCGCCACCACGGCCACCAAGGTGCTCTACAGCGCCACCAACGCACAGCTCGAGCCCTACACGACCAACCACTCCATGGTGGCCACCCCGTAAGAGGAGGTCCGCCCCCCGGGGCCCGCCCTTGGGATCCGCCCCCGTCGCCGCTGCCCGGCCCTCCCGAGACATGGGAAGGCCGGGCAGTGGGGCGTTCCGCGGATGTCACCGTGCGGCTCGCGCGCGGTGCCGGCGTACCGCGTCGCCTTTCGCGCACCGGACGCCGCGGACTGACGCCCACCACCTCGATGTGACGGACGTCACAGTAGGCGATCCCGGTGTCCTCAGGTCATCATATGACCTGATCGCTGAACGGATCACGAGCCGGACCGCGCCCCGGGACCAGGCGTCGAAACGAGGATTGAGGCATGAACGACCAGGACAGGCCGACACAACTGCGCGTGGGCGTGGTGGGACTCGGAGCCATGGGTCTCGGCATGGCCCGCAGCCTGCGGAAGGCGGGCTACGACGTGGGAGTCCACGACCTGCGACCGGAGGTGGCCGCGGACTTCGCCCGCGACGGCGGGTCGGCGTACGCCTCCCCCGGCGACCTGGCGGCCGCCGTGGACGTCCTGGTCGGCGTGGTGGTCAACGCCGCACAGGTCGAGTCGGTGCTGTTCGGCACCGGCGGCGCGGCCGAACGGCTCCGCCCGGGCGCCGTGTTCGTCATGTGCTCCACGGTCGACCCGGGATGGTCCGCCGAGATCGAGAGCCGTCTCGCCGAGCGGGGGGTGCTCTACCTGGACGCTCCCATCTCCGGGGGCGCCGCTCGTGCGGCGGCCGGCGAGCTCACCATGATGACGTCGGGCTCCGCCGCGGCGTACGCGGTCGCGGACCCGGTGCTCGACGCCATGAGCAGCACCGTCTACCGCCTGGGCGAGAGCGCCGGACTCGGCTCGAAGGTCAAGATCGTGAACCAGCTGCTCGCGGGCGTGCACATCGCCGCGGCAGCCGAGGCGATGGCCCTGGGCATCAGGGCCGGCGTCCCCGCCGAGGCGCTCTACGAGGTGATCACGCACAGCGCCGGCAACTCGTGGATGTTCGAGAACCGCATGGCGCACGTGCTCGCCGGTGACTACACGCCCCTCTCCGCGGTCGACATCTTCGTCAAGGACCTCGGGCTCGTGCTCGACTCCGCCCGGCCCGAGAGGTTCCCGCTTCCCCTCGCCGCCACCGCCCACCAGATGTTCCTCCAGGCGTCGGCGTCCGGCCTGGGCGCCGAGGACGACAGCGCGGTCATCAAGATCTTCCCGGGGATCGACCTGCCGAAGCCGGCGGAGGACTGACATGGGAATCCGACTCGGCTGCATCGCCGACGACTTCACCGGCGCCACGGACCTGGCCAACAACCTGGTGCGCGCGGGCATGCGCGTGGTCCAGCTGATCGACGTGCCCCCGGCCGGTGCCGAGCAGGCGGTGGACGCGGACGCCGTGGTCGTCGCGCTCAAGTCCCGCACCGTCCCGGCCGCCGACGCCGTCGACGCGTCGCTGCGGGCACTCGCCTGGCTGCGGTCCGCGGGCGCCGAGCAGATGTACTTCAAGTACTGCTCCACCTTCGACTCGACGCCGGCCGGCAACATCGGGCCGGTCACCGAGGCCCTCATGGACGCGCTGGGCACCGACTTCACGATCGCCACGCCCGCGTTCCCCGACAACGGACGCACCGTCTTCAAGGGCCACCTGTTCGTCGGCGACGTACTGCTCGGCGACAGCGGCATGCGCCACCACCCGCTCACGCCGATGACCGACTCCAACCTGGTTACCGTCCTCGGCGCACAGACCACGCGCCCGGTCGGCCTCGTCGACCACACGGTCGTCGGTGACGACACCAAGGCGATCCGGGCCCGCATCGACGCCCTGCGCGGGCAGGGCACAGGGATCGCCGTCGTCGACGCCGTCTCCAACGACGACCTCCTGCGCCTCGGCGCGGCCGTCCAGGGGCTGCCCCTGGTGACCGCCGGCTCCGGCCTCGCGATCGGCCTGCCCGCGAACTGGGGGTTCGAGCCGTCCCGCGCCGCCGCACAGCTGCCCCCGCCCGGGGGACATGCGGCCGTCGTCTCCGGATCGGTCTCCGCCGCCACCAACGGCCAGGTCCTCGAGTTCCTGCGCACCGGCCGGCCCGCGTTCAGTGTGGATCCGCTGCGCATCGCGGCCGGCGAGGACGTTGCCGGCCAGGCACTGGCCTTCGCCGAATCGCACCTGGCCGACGGGCCCGTCCTCGTCTACTCCACCGAGTCGCCCGACACGGTGCGCACCGTCCAGGGCCGGCTCGGCGCCGCCGAGGCAGGTGAACTCGTGGAGCAGACACTGGCCCGCGTCGCGCAGGGTCTCGTGGAGCGCGGCGTCCGCCGGCTCGTGGTCGCGGGCGGGGAGACCTCCGGTGCGGTCGTCCAGGCGCTCGGCATCACCGGACTCCGCATCGGACCGCAGATCGACCCGGGTGTGCCGTGGTGCGCGGCGCCCCTTCCCGACGGGGACACGCTCCACATCACGCTCAAGTCCGGCAATTTCGGTGGCCCGGACTTCTTCACCGCCGCGTTCGCCCACCTGGACCGGGACGCCTCATGACCGAGACCTCCGGCACCGCGGTCGACAGGGCACGCGACGAGATCGTCCGGGTGGGCACGAGCCTGTTCGCCCGGGGCTACGTCCACGCCAGCGCGGGCAACATCAGCGCCCGGGTCGGCGACTGCCACCTGATCACCCCCACCGACGCCGCCCTGGGCTTCCTCGACCCCCACCGCCTCGCGCTGGTCGACCCCGGTGGCGAGCAGATCGCGGGCGACCGCGCCAGCAAGACCCTCACCCTCCATCGACGCATCTGTGCCGCCGACCCCACGGCCGGGTTCGTCATCCACACCCACTCCACGCACCTCGTCGCACTCACCCTGGGCGGCGTGTGGAGACAGGACGACGTGCTGCCCCCGATCACGCCCTACTACGTGATGAAGGTCGGCCACGTCCCGCTCATCCCCTACCACCGGCCCGGCGACCCGCGCGTGGCCGACCTGGTGACCGCCCGGATCGCGGAGCGCGCAGTGGGCGGCACGCCGATCAGGGCCGTCATGCTCGACCGGCTGGGCCCCGTGGTCTGGGGCCCGGACGCAGCCTCCGCCCTCGCCGTCCTCGAAGAACTCGAGGAGACGGCACGTCTCTGGCTCATGACCGACCGTCGCCCCGAGCCCCTCCCCGCCCACGCGATCGACGAACTGAGGTCCACGTTCCGAGCCGCGTGGTGACCAGCTCCACGACTTGTCAGAGAATCCCCTGAGCCGCACAGAAGGTTCCGCCATGCCCCTTTCCGTGACGACGGCCGAGACTCCCGGCCTCGCCCGCGAGAACGCCGTCTTCCGCAAGGTCGTACGCCGCATCGTCCCCTTCCTCGTCCTCTGCTACGTCTTCTCCTACCTGGACCGGGTCAACGTCGGCTTCGCGAAGCTGCAGATGTCCGCCGACCTCGGGTTCAGCGAGGCGGCGTACGGCCTCGGTGCCGGCCTGTTCTTCATCGGCTACTTCCTGTTCGAGGTCCCCTCGAACCTGATGCTGCAGCGCGTCGGCGCCCGCACCTGGATCGCCCGGATCATGATCACGTGGGGCCTGGTCTCGGCGTCGTTCGTGTTCGTCACCAACGAGGCGACGTTCTACGTGCTCCGGTTCCTCCTCGGCGCGGCCGAGGCGGGGTTCTACCCGGGCGTGATCCTCTACTGCACCTACTGGTTCCCCTCGCACCGCCGTGCCCGGGTGATCGCGATGTTCATGTCGGCCATCCCGGTCGCCGGCATCTTCGGCAACCCGCTCTCCGGCTGGATCATGGACCGGTTCCACGGCACGAGCGGGTGGCAGGGCTGGCAGTGGATGTTCCTCCTCGAAGCGATCCCCGCGATCGTCATCGGTGTGGCCACGTTGTTCTACCTGGACAACGGGGTGCGCAGCGCCAAGTGGCTCAGTGACGAGGAGAAGGACATCGTCGAGCGGGCGATCGCCGAGGACGCCGCGCAGCGGACGGTCCACGGCCGGGTCTGGGACGCCTTCCGCGAGCCCAAGGTGTGGCTGATGTGCCTCATCTACTTCTGCTTCGTGATGGGGCAGTACGCGCTGACCTTCTGGATGCCCACGTTCGTCCAGTCCACCGGCATCGAGGGCAACCTCGCGATCGGCGCGCTGAGCGCCGTGCCGTTCCTCGCCGCGCTCGTCGCGATGAACCTGTTCGGCCGTTCGGCGGACAAGCTGCGCGAGCGCCGTTGGCACCTGGTCGTCCCGTCCCTCATGGGCGCCGTCGGGTTCTCGCTGGCCGCAAGCTGGTCCGGGTCGACCGTCATGTCCCTGGTCGCGCTGTCCTTCGCCGCGGCCGGCGTGCTGACCTGCGCACCGCTGTTCTGGTCGCTCCCCACGGCGTTCCTGGGCGGCACCGCCGCCGCGGCCGGCCTCGCCGCGATCAACTCGGTGGGCAACCTCGCCGGCTTCGCCAGCCCCTACATGATCGGTTCCCTCAAGGACGCCACCGGCTCGACGACGATCCCGATGTACGTCCTGGCGCTCAGCCTGGTCGTGGGAGCCGCCGCGGTACTCACCACCAAGAAGGAACTCGTCAACCGCTGACCGCGGTCCCGTCCCGATCCCCGCTCGCCAGTGAGCCGAAGGGGCGCGCGCCCGTGCGCCCCGGAGGCGAACCGAGCGACACACATCCGGAGCCAGCATGCCGAGGTTCGCAGCGAACCTGTCCATGATGTACACCGAGCACGACTTCCTCGACCGCTTCGCCGCGGCCTCGGCGGACGGCTTCGAGGCCGTCGAATACCTCTTCCCCTACGACCACGACCCCGCCGAGCTGCGCCGCCGGCTCGACGACCACGGTCTGAAGCAGGTGCTCTTCAACGCACCGCCGGGTGCGTGGGAGTCCGGGGAGCGTGGCATCGCGGCGCTGCCCGGCCGCGAGGCGGAGCTGCGCTCGGCGATCGACCGGGCCCTCGAGTACGCCGAGGCGCTGGATTGCCCGAGGGTGCACGTGATGGCCGGGCTGGTGCGGCCGGACACGACGCCGGCCGAGCGGGCCGAGCACCGCGACACCTACCTGGCCAACCTCGCCTGGGCCGCGGAGCGGGCCGGCGCGGCGGGCGTCGACCTCCTGATCGAACCGATCAACGGGCGCGACATGCCCGGCTACTTCCTGAACCGCCAGGCCGAGGCCCACGCCGTGGTGCGGGAGGTGGGCGCCTCGCATCTCAAGGTGCAGCTCGACCTGTACCACTGCCAGATCGTCGAGGGCGACCTCACCACGACCCTGCGCCGGGATCTGCCGACCGGCAGGGTCGGTCACCTGCAGATCGCGGGCGTGCCCGACCGCCACGAACCCGACCGGGGCGAACTCGCGATCCGCCATCTGTTCACCGTCGTCGACGAGCTGGGCTTCGACGGGTGGATCGGCTGCGAGTACCGCCCCCGCGCCGGCACGAGCGAGGGGCTCGGCTGGCTGAACGACTACCGAGGAGAAAGCGCATGAGGATCGTCATCACGGGTGGCTTCGGCTTCCTGGGACGGCAGGTCGCCGACAGGCTGCTCAAGACGCGGACGTTCCGCGGCGCCGCGATCGACCGGCTGGTGCTCGCCGACCGGTTCGTGCAGCCCGGCGCGCCGGTGGCGGCAGACCAGCTCGTGGACGTGGTGCAGGGCGATCTGACCGAGCGCCTCGACGAGCTGTTCGCGGAGCCGGTGGACGTCCTGATCCACCTCGCCTCCGCGGTCTCGGCCGAGTGCGAGGCCGACTTCGACCTCGGCATGAGCGCCAACCTGGACACGACCCGGGCGCTGCTCGAAGCCGCCCGGGCGCAGTCGGCCGCCGGCGGCCCGACGCCGCGGGTGGTCTTCTCCAGCAGCGTCGCGGTCTACGGCTCCGACCCGGCCCTGCCGCTGCCGCCGGTGGTCAGCGAGTCGACCCTGCCCACGCCGCGGTCCAGCTACGGGACGCAGAAGCTCGTCTGCGAGCAGCTGGTCGCGGAGTACACCCGCCGTGGCTTCGTCGACGGACGTGTCGCCCGCCTGATGACCGTGTCGGTACGGCCCGGCAAGCCGAACGCCGCCGCCTCCGGCTTCCTGTCCGGCATCATCCGCGAGCCGCTCGCGGGCCTCCCGGCGACCTGCCCGGTACGGCCGGGCCTGCGGGTGGCCCTGGCCTCGCCGCGGAGCACGGTCGAGGGGATCCTCCGCGTCGCCGAGGCCGAGCGCGGCGACGGTGCGGGCTCGCTCGACGGCGGGCTCCCGGTGAACCTTCCGGCGCTGACGGTGTCGGTCGCCGAGATGCTGGACACGCTGCGGCAGGTGGCCGGCGACGCCGTCGCCGACCTGGTGACCATCGCGCCCGATCGTGACGTCGAGGCCATCGTGGGCTCGTGGCCCGCGGTGTTCGACAACGCGCGGGCCGCCGCGCTCGGGCTCGAGCCCGACGCGAGCTTCGCATCGGTAGTGCGCGACTACCTCACCGACCACGCCGACGCGGTCACGGCCGGTGCATCCCTCGCAGCCGGGGCGACCGGATCCGCGCCGATAGACTGAACACCATGTTTTCCAAGGTGAGCGGTCCCGTCCGGCTCGCGGACCAGGTTGCGGCGATGCTCTCGGAGGAGATCGAGTCCGGGCGGCTGGCCGAGGGCGACAAGCTGCCGACCGAGGTGGAGCTGGTCAAGCAGCTGGGTGTCAGCCGCACCGTGGTCCGCGAGGCCGTGTCCCGGCTCCGCAACGCGGGCCTGGTCGAACCGCGCCAAGGGCTCGGCGTGTTCGTCATGCCCCGGCGTACGCGACCGCTCGATCTGGAGGCCGCCGACACCCAGTCCAAGGTGCTGCAGATCGTGGAGGTCCGCCGTGCCATGGAGGGCGAGGCGGCTCATCTCGCGGCCACCCGTGCCACCGCGGGCGACCTCGCCCGGATGCGCCAGGCCCTGGACGCGATCGACGCGGCGGTCGCCTCGGGCGGTGACGGCGTGGACGAGGATCTCGCCTTCCACCAGTCCATCGCCGAGTCGACTGGAAACGCGGTGATGGTCTCGACGGTGCGCTACCTCGGCGAGGTGCTGCGCGGGGGAATCCGTGTCACGCGCGCGAACGAGGCGCGGCGGGGCGACTTCATCGAGGCGGTCAGGCAGGAGCACCACGCCATACTCGACGCGATCGAGTCCGGCGACGCCGAGGCGGCCCGCGAAGCCGCACGCCGCCATATGCAGCATGCCGCCGCTCGGCTGCGGGACGCGGACGAAGGGTTCTGGACCCGGACCGAGGGCATCCGCGTGGATCTCGACTCCGCTCCCTGAGACCGCGCGCGGGCGGCCCCGAGCGGGTGCCGGGCCGGTGGTGTACCCCCGGCCCCCGGCTCCCTGGCCCCCGGCCCCCGGCCCCCGGCAGACCGTCGCGCTCAGCTCACCGGCTGGGCGAACCGCTCGAACGCCCCGTACAGCGCCGTGCGCATCGCGGCACTCCCCAGGTGTCCCGAGTCCTCGACGACCACCAACTCCGCGTCGGGCCAGCCACGGGCGAGTTCCCAGGCCGTGTCGAGCGGCCCGCTGAGGTCGAGGCGGCCGTGGATCAGGACGCCGGGGATGCCTGCCAGGCGCCCCGCGTCCCGGATCAGTTGCCCCTCCTCCAGCCAGGCACCATGGGCGAAGTAGTGCGAACAGATGCGCACGAACGCCAGCTTGGCCAGGGACGGCCTGTCGCCGTACGGGTTGGGCCTGCCCTGGGGCTCAGCCGAGACGACCGCGTCCTCCCAAGCACACCAGTCCACGGCTGCCTTGGCCCGCACGTCCGGATCGGGGCTCTCCATGAGACGCGCGTACGCTCCGACGAGGTCGCCGTCACGGTCGGCCTCCGGGACCCCCTCCCGGAACCGCTCCCACGCCTCGGGGAAGAACCGGCCCGCACCCTGGTAGAGCCAGTCGATCTCGTAGCGCCGGGTGGTGGTGACGGCGGCGAGGACGATCTCCGACACGCGCTCCGGGTACCGCTCGGCGTACGCGAGGCTCAGCGTGGACCCCCATGAACCGCCGAAGAGCAACCACCGCTCGACGCCCAGGTGTTGGCGCAGCTGCTCCATGTCGGCGATCAGGTGCTGGGTGGTGTTGAGCCTCATGTCCGCGGCGGGGTCGCTCGCGTGAGGGGCGCTGCGGCCGCATCCGCGCTGGTCGAAGAGGATGATCCGGTACCGCTCCGGGTCGAAGGACCTGCGGGTCCCCGCCGA
This sequence comes from Streptomyces sp. NPDC015127, assembly GCF_043080095.1. Classification (NCBI taxonomy): domain Bacteria; kingdom Bacillati; phylum Actinomycetota; class Actinomycetes; order Kitasatosporales; family Streptomycetaceae; genus Streptomyces; species Streptomyces sp. NPDC015127. Next base: position 219,226 of record NZ_JBIBVE010000007.1, on the reverse strand, counting down.
GCAGCCCGAACCCGGGCCGCCGTGGACGACGAGGGCGGGCTTGCCGGCGGGGTTGCCGCACGCCTCCCAGTAGACGAGATTCCCGTCGCCGGTGTCGAGCATCCCGTGGTCGTAGGGGTCTATCGGCGGATAGGGCGCGGCCATGGCCTGGCATCTCCTTCGTCGCGTACGTCGACGGGCACGAGCCGCACACGGTACAAGCGGACAGCGGTCCGACGGCAGGGATTGCGCGGCTCCCGGACGCCACGCTCGTGGTGCAGCCGGGGGCGGGGCACTACCCCTGGCTGGACGACGCCGACCGGTTCGTGGCGACCACGGCGGCATTCCTGAGCTGAAGTCCCGCCCGCGTGCCTGGAGTCGGCCACCGGAGTCGCCGACAAACAGGCCGGGGCCGTCACGTCGCATCGTCGACGTGACGGCCCTGGCCCGGACTGCTGCCTGCCGGTCACCGGGTGCCGGTGATCCACCGCTGGAGTGCGGCGTGGGTGGTGTCGTCCAGCGTGCACAGCGCCTCGATGGCGTCGAGGTCGCCCGGCAGGGGCGCGATGCCCGCGGTGGTGAGCGCGGCGTGCAGGTCCAGGCGGCGCCGGTCCGCCGGCTCCAGGGGCATGGGCACCCGCCGCCCGGGGTCGGGCGCGGGCAGGACGTAGTCGCCGGAGTCCGGGGCGCCGTAGGGGGTGTGCGCCGTCTCGAGGTCGTCGATGAAGGCTCCGGGGAAGCGGTAGGGGTCGAACTGCGAACCCGCGACGGGGACGATGGTGGATACCTGTCCGCTGGTCATGAGTACCTCCTCGGTTGTCGTGCAACTGAACAGGAGGAGTACGCGGCGCCCTCCGGCAGTTGCAGTAAGCGCCGGTTACCACCCGAATGTCCCCTATGGCATTTCGTCACACGACAGATGAACTGATCTGAGGGGGCGACAACGGCGGGGCACCACCCTGCTGTTCTGCCTGGCGGGGCGGCACCGGAACCAGCTTCCTGGGGGACGTCGGGGACCTCAGGACCGGTCCAGGTCACCGGCGCCGGGCAGGGCGGGTGCGGGCCGAGGCGACGGCGGCGGTCCGGCCGGGGACGGCGTCCAGTGACGGGGCGACGACAGCGAATGCCCGGTCGGTCAGTGCCGCGGGATCCTCCGCGCCGTCGCTGCCGCTCCACCGCTGCAGCACAGCATCGAAAGCGTTCAACGCCATCCCGGCGGCCAGCTGCGGGTACAGGTCGGCGTCGGGGTCCAGCCCCAGGCGCTGTGCCTCCGCCGTCAGGTCGTCGCGCCACTGCGCCTGGCGCTCCAGGAAGCGGGCGCGCAGGGCGTATCGGAGCGCTTGACCGACGTGCGGTACGTGTTCCCGGCCGCCGTCTGAACGCCGCTGACCTTCTCAGCGACCGGGGCGTGCCCGCCGCGGTCGCTCAGCCCGGCGACGGGGCACGGGCGGCGATGGCGTCCAGCACGAGGTCCAGCGCGAAGAGGAAGTTGGCCTCGTCGTCCACCGCGGCCAAGTACGGTGCCGCTGCCGCCAGATGGGGGTGGGTGGCCGCGGGTACGGCGGCGTACTCGCGGCTCCACGAGGACTCGTCGCCGCGGCGCGTGGCGGCGTCGAGCGTGGCGTACGTGGCGTCCATGCAGGACCAGCCCAGCATGAAGTCGACCAGGGCACGGTAGTGACGCACCGCCTGGTCGGGCGGGAACCCGGCGTCGGCCAGTGCGGCGAGGATCGTCTCGATCACCCGCATCTCGGCCGGCCGGCGGGTGATGCGCACGGTGGCCAGCACGGCGGCCCGGGGGTGCGCGAGGTAGACCTCGCGGTTGCGGATGCACAGCGCGCGCAGGGTCTCGCGCCAGTCTCCGGAGGGCTCGAAGCCCTCGATGCCCTTGTCGAGCAGGTGGTCCGCCACGGCCAGCAGCAGGTCGTCCTTGCTGCGGAAGTGCCGGTAGAGGGCGGTGGGGTCGGCGCCGAGGCGGGCGCCGATGCGCCGGAACGTCAGGGCGTCGGCGCCTTCGGTGTCCAGCAGGTCGAGGCAGGCGTCGACGATCAGCCCGGGGCTGAGCGACGGCCGCGGACGGCGCGCTGCGGAAGCCTTTCCCTTGCGCGTTCCCCCGGACGCCGCTTCCCCGGGTGGCCCAGTCTGCTTGCCCGCCCGTGACGCCATGGCGCACTCCCCTCGCTGATCGGCTCCATTGTGCCGCCACACCTGCGCGGAGCCCGCGTCCCGGTCACACGACCGTCGACCCCGGCGCCGGGACCGCGGCCGCTCATGCGCGCCCGATCGCGCCGATGCCGTTGCGCGAGCCCCGCATCAAGATCGCGTACGCGCCCGACGCCACGACCATGCCGACGGGCAGGGCGAGGTCCACACCGCCCAGGGCGCCGGCGATCGGGCCCGTGTACACGGTGTTGACGCACAGAGCTGCCGTAGTGACGCCCGCCGCGAGGGCGAGGGCCCCTGCCCAGTTGACGCCCCCGATGTACCAGAACAGGCTGCCGGGCGTCTCGTCCGTGAGCGCGTGGCCGTCGTAGCGGCCCCGGCGCAGCAGGATGTCACGGTCGTCGACGGCCGCCCGGTCCACCGCGACGCGGCCCTGTGACCCGCCGCCCCGCCGGATGACGGCGGCGCACCGAAGCGCTCCCGTTGCGGCGCCCGCCGCCTGCCTGGCGGCGGGCCCAGCCGCACGGCGCCCGCCGACGGGGCAGGCGCCGCCGCGTACAGGTGCCGGGCCCGTCAGGTCAGCGGGAGGCGCATGATCGTGAGGTCCAGCCAGCGGCCGAACTTGGTGCCGACTTCCGGCACCGTGCCCACGTGGTGGAATCCGAAGCGTTCGTGCAGGCGGACCGACGCCGCGTTGTCCGCCTCGATGTCCGCGATCATGACGTGGTGCCCGGCCTGACGTGCCGAGGAGATGAGGGCGGCCATCAGTGCGGAGCCGACACCGAGCCCGTGCCGGTCCTCGCGGACGTAGACCGAGTCCTCCACCGTGTGCCGGAATCCTTCCAGCGCCCGCCACGGGCCGTAGACCGCGAAGCCCGCGATCTCGCCCTCGACCTCGGCCACGAACCCCGAGCCGCGGTCCAGGTGGGCGGCCAGCCAGGCGGCACCCTCGGCAGGCGTCTGCGGTGTCTCCGTCCACAGGGCCGTCGAGTGTTCGATCGCGTGGTTGCGGATGGCGAGTACGGCATCCACGTCGCCGGGGGCCGCCGGGCGGACCTTCACCGCGCCGGGCTTCTCGTATATTGGAACCATGTCCAACATAGTAGATCCTCTGGTGGGGCAGATCGCCGCGCGCGTCCGTGCCGAACGCGAGCGGCGCCGGTGGACCCTGGCGCAGCTCGCCGACGCCTCCGGCGTCTCCCGCGCCATGATCAACCGGATCGAGCGCGGCGAGAGCAGCCCCACCGCCGTCGTGCTGGGCAAACTCTCCGCCGCCTTCCAGCTCAGTGTCTCCTCCCTGCTCGCCCTCGCCGAAGGCTCCGCCGGCGACGACGACGCCCCCGGGGCCACGAGTGCCGACGGGGACAAGGCCGGGGTGCGCCGGCAGGCAGCAGCCGCCGAGTGGCGCGACCCGGCGACGGGCTACCGCCGGCGCCAGATCACCGGGCCGCACTTCCCCGCGGAGATCGCCGAGATCGAGCTGCCCGCCGGAGCCCGTGTGCCGTATCCGGCCGCGGCCTTCGCCTTCGTCCGGCAGGTCGTCTGGGTGCTCGACGGCCGGCTGACCTTCCACGAGGGCGACACGGTCCACGAACTGGCGGCGGGCGACACCATCGAACTGGGCGATCCCGCCCCGTGCGTCTTCGCCAACACCAGTGGTGAGGCGTGCCGTTATGCCGTCGTCCTCACCCGGGGCGAGCGGCCGTGACCCTCCCCCGAGGCGGCATGTTCCTCCTCGCCTGTACGGCCGGAACGGCGATCGCGAACAACTACGCCATCCAGCCCGCGCTCTCGGCCGTCGCCGCGGACCTCGGCGTGCCGCTGTCCGTGATCGGCCTCGTGCCGACGGCCGCGCTCATCGGCTGCATGGTCGGCTTCGCCCTGCTGCTCCCGCTGACGGACCACGTGGCCCCCAACCGCCTGATCGCCGGGCAACTCGTCCTCCTGGCCGCGGCCCTCGTCCTGGCCGCTTCCGCCCACGGCGCGGGCGTACTCCTGGCCGCCTACCTGCTCATCGGCGCGGCGGCCGGTGTCGCGGCGCAGGCCGGCAGCATCGCCGGCCGCCACGCACCGCCCGGGCGTCGCGCCACCGGTGTCGCCACCGTGGCCGCCGGGATGTCGGCCGGCATCCTCGTGAGCCGGCTGGCCGGGGGATCGCTCGCCGAACTCCTCGGGTGGCGGCAGATGTTGTGCGTGTTCGCCGCCCTCGCCCTGCTGGCCGCCCTCGGCACCGGAACACTCCTCCCCCGGGAGCGGCCGTCGTCCGGCAGCGGCTACCTCGACACGCTCCGCTCGCTCGCCCCGCTGCTGCGCCAACACCGGCAGCTCCGCCGCGCGGTGGCCGCCGGCGGCCTGTGGTACTTCGCCTTCAACCTCGTCTGGGTCACCCTCGCCCTCGCCCTGGCCCAACCACCCCACTCGCTGGGCCCGTCCGCCATCGGGCTGTACAGCCTGGCCGGAGTCCTGGGCTTCGCCGTCCTCCCGCTGACCGGACGGCTCGCCGACCGCTGGACGCCCCGCACGGTGATCATCGCCGGCCTGCTGGTCGCCGCTGCCGGGGTCGCCCTCCTCGCCACCGGCCTCGGCAATCCGCCGGTGACCGGGCTTGGGCTCGCCCTCTTCGACGCGGGATGCTTCGCCGCCCAGGCGGCCAACCAGAGCCGGGTCATCGCCATCGACCCCGCTCGCAGCGGCAGCCTGAGCAGCGTCTACCTCGTGCTGTACTTCGTCGCCGGAGCCGTCGGCACCGCGCTGGCCGCACCCCTGCTCGAAACCTTCGGGTGGCGCGGCTCGTCCGCCGTCGCCCTCACCGCTCTGCTCCTCGCCGCGCTCATGGCGGGTCGCCGGCGTGTGCCGCGGACCCGACGGGCGCGCCGTGGACCGCAGGAGGCGATCAGCCCTGCTCCTGCGGCCGGCTCTCGGCCTCCCGCAGATTCCGGTCGGTGAGCTCGGTGCGGGCCTCGGTACGGTGCCCGCGGGCGATGTAGTCGCGCAGCACGACTTCGACGGCGTCCTGGGGCGATCCGACGCCGGCCAGGACCATCACCTCCACGACGAGCTCGGCATCGAGACTGATGTTGACCTTGGCCACGTTCGCCCCCCCCGTGTCGTCTTCCGCAGGGACTCTAGCCGCTGAAGGCGGCGGTCAGCTCTGGTCGGTCCCGTACGACGCCGCCAACGCGCCCCGGCCGGCGCGGCCATGGACGGACGCACCTGGCGACGGCGACGTGCGGCAGGCCGGTGTGGTCACCTTCCACCGCCTCGACGCCGGGCGGACGAAGGTGATGCTGCAGATGGACTTCGACCCGGCGGGAGTCGCGGAGAACGTCGGCGACAAGCTGGGCTTCGTCAGGCACCGTACGTCCGGCGACCTCAACCGGTTCAAGCGGTTCGTCGAGTCCCGGGGCGTGGCCGACGGGGCCTGGCGCGGCACGGTCTGAGACCAGGGGCCGTACACCCTGGGAGAGCGTCGCGTGCGGTGTACCGCCGGGTGGAGAACCGCCCGGCGGTACACCTGTGTCGTCGCCCCGCGGCGCCTGCACCTCAGAGGTGCACGCGCCCGCCGGGGACCGACCAGGCATCGCCCGCCTCCGGACGGCGGCCCCGCGTTCCCGTGGCAGTCGCTTACGCGGCCGCGGCGGGAGCCGGGGCGAGTTCGGCGCGGCCGAACAGGAGCGCGTAGCCGCGGGGCAGTTCGGCGAGGATACGGCGGGTGAGGTCGTCGCCGGCCTGTTGGGCGAGGAGCGTCAGGACGGTGCCGGCGGCCCAGCGGGCCTCGGGGCGGCTGAGGGGCGCGAGGCGGGCGGCGACCGCGTCGACGAAGTCGGGAGCGGTGAGGGGCTGGGTCAGCGGAATCTGACGACTGATCACCGCAGCCGCCTCCTCGGGCAGCAGGCCCGCCAGTTCGCATCGTTCCTCACCGCTGACGTGTCCGCCCAGGACAGTGAGCACCGCGCGCAGAACGCGTTCGGCTTCGGCGCCGGTGGCGTACCGGCCCGAGTACCGCACCTGCTGGACGAGTTGCTGCCAGTGCACGTTGGTGGTCCTTTCTTGACAGGCAGTCCGGAACACCGCAGAACAACGGTGCCGGCTGCGTGACGAACACGGTCGGTCAGCCGGTGGTGGCAATGCGCTTCACCGCGGCCCCCATTTTCACACGTCGTCCAAACGACGACAAGTGAGATGTCAACCATCGGCTGACGAGGCGCCCGGTGGCCGGCCACGCCGCGTCGGGCCGTGCCGAGCGGGGCCTCCTTTCCGTCACAGCCCCAGCAGTTCGGGGTCCCACGCGAAGGCCGTGTGCTCCCCCGCTCCGATCCGCTGCTCGGACCAGATGACCTTGCCGTCGGCGGTGTAACGGGTGCCCCAGCGCTCGGCGTACTGGGCGACGAGGTACAGGCCGCGGCCGCCCTCGTCGGTCGTCGCCGCGTAGCGCAGATGAGGTGCGCTGCGGCCGGCGTCGGACACCTCGCAGATGAGCGTCCGGTCGTGCAGCAGCCGGACCCTGACCGGCGGGACACCGTAGCGGATGGCGTTGGTGACCAGTTCGCTGAGGATCAGTTCCGTCGCGAAGGCTTCCTCGTCGAGCCCCTGGTCCGTGAGCCAGCGGCCGACCTCCTTGCGGACGACGGAGACCGCGGCGGGATCGGATGCGACGTCCCACTCCCCCACGCGGCCCGGGTCGAGCATGCGGGTGGTGGCCACCAGCAGGGCCACGTCGTCCACCGGCGGCGTGACCAGCATCGCCGCGAGCAGATCCGCGCACGTCTGCTCCGCGGACCCGTCCGTCCTCGCGAGCACCTGGTGCATCACCGCGAGACCGGCGTCGAAGTCCCGCTCCCGCGTCTCGACCAGGCCGTCGGTGAAGAGCACCAGCCGGCTCCCCTCGGGCACCCGCAGCTCCACGGACTCGAAGAGCAGCCCTCCGAGCCCCAGCGGCAGCCCCGCGGGGATCTCGGGGATCTCCACACTGCCGTCGGGCGGCGCGAGCACGGGCCCCGGATGCCCGGCCCTCGCCACCGCACAGGTTCCCGCGGCAGGATCGTAGATCGCGTAGAGGCAGGTGGCACCGGTGACGGCCGTGGCGGATCCGTCGGCCGACTCGGCCTGGTCGATCCGGGACACCAACTCGTCCATGCGCGCCAGTAGTTCGTCGGGCGGGAGGTCCAGGCCGGCGAAGTTGTGCACGGCGGTGCGCAGCCGTCCCATCGTCGCGGCCGCGTGCAGGCCGTGGCCGACCACGTCTCCCACGACGAGTGCCACGCGCGCGCCCGGCAGCGGGATCACGTCGAACCAGTCACCGCCGACCCCGGCCCGGGCGGGCAGGTACCGGGAGGCTACCTCCAGCGCGCTCTGCTCGGGCAGGGCGCCGGGCAGCAGACTGCGCTGCAGTGTGACCGCCAGGCCGTGCTCCCGCGTGTAACGGCGGGCGTTGTCCACGCACACGGCCGCCCGTGCCACCAGCTCCTCCGCGAACGACAGATCGTCGTCGTCGAAGGGAACGGGATTCCGCACGCGCCAGAAGTTGGCCATCCCGAGGACCACACCGCGGGCGTGCAGGGGCACACAGATCAGGGAGTGCCCGCCGTACGCGAGGATCCGGGCCGCCTGCTCGGGGTCCTGTTCCCGCCAGGCGTGCGTGGTGGTCAGATCCGGAACCAGCAGGGAACGGCCGCTGCTCATGCCCTCGGCGCGCGGATCGGCGGGGGCGAACCCCATGTCCCGGCCGGCGGGGTGGAAGGGGTGGTCCGCGCCCGCGCCCGCGATGGCCGTGCGGCGCATGTCGATCACCGGACCGGATTCGGCATCCGGTTCCGGATCCTCACCGCCCAGGACGGGCGCCGCGAGATCCACCGTCACGACATCGGCGAAACGAGGGGTCGCCACTTCCGCCAGTTCCTCCGCGGTGTGGGTCACGTCCAGCGTCGTACCGATGCGCGCACTGGCCTCGTAGAGCAGGAGCAGCCGCTCGCGCACCTCCTCGGCCCGGCCCGCGAGAGCGGTCAGCTCCGTCGTGTCCCGCAGGGTGGCCACCGTCCCGGCCGGTCCCCCGCGGGCGTCGGTGGGCCGCAGGTTGACGGCCAGCAGGCGGTCCCCAGCGGCCCGTACCTCGTCCGAGGCCGCTCTCCCGGAGGCGAGCAGGTCCGCGGTCGCGGCGTCCAGGCCCAGGTCGGCCACGGGCCTGCCCTCCGCGTCCGGGGGCAGGGCGAGCAGCCGGCATGCCTCGTCGTTGGCGAGCACCAGCCTCCCGTCGCTGCCGATGATCAGCACGCCCTCGCGCACGGAGTGGAGCACCGCGTCGTGGTGCTCGTACAGGCGCGTCATCTCGGCCGGGCCCAGACCGCGCGTCTGTCGCCGCAGCCGCCGGCTGACAAGCGCCGCGCCCCCAGCGGTGAGGACCAGCGCGGCCGAGGCTGCGCCCAGCAGCACGGGCACGTCCCGGTTGGCCAGGGCGTTGACGTTCTCGACCGTGATCCCGACCGAGACGAGTCCGACGACGGTGCCGTCGGGCCGCTGGACGGGCACGACGGAGTTCACGGCGGGGCCGCGGCTCCCGGTGAACGTGCGGGTGAAGCCGCGTCCCTCGGCCGCCTCCTTGTACGGGCCGATGATGTGTTTCCCGATCAACGACGGGTCGGGGTGGGTGTAGCGGAACCCGTTGCGGTCGGAGACGACGACGTATTCCACACCGGTGCTCTTGCGGGTCTCCTCCGCGAGCGGTTGCAGTACCGCGGTGGGATCCGGACTCTCCAGCGCCGCGACGATGCCCGGGGAGTTGGCGAACGTCTCGGCGACGCTGAACGAGCGTGTCCGCGCGTCCTGCGTGCCGGCGCGACGGCCCTGCAGCACGAGCGACACCGCCGCCGCGGTGACGAGCAGCACCACGATCGCCAACTGCAGAAGAAACACCTGCCCGGCGACCGTGCGCACGCCGAACAGAGAACGGGAGCGCCGTCGCGGCCGGGGGGCCGGCGACCGGGAGGCCGATGGCCGGATCCCTGCCGCGTACCGGCCGAAGGCACCCATAACTCTTTCTACCACCGAAACCCGGACCGGCCATCGAGCAGTCGCAGCGACCAGCCCCCGGATACTCCGCTGATGTGCTCCTGACGCGCCGGCCCGTCGGCTCCGGGCCGGCTACGCGCCTGCGGCGGTCGGCGCTGCATCGGCATCTCGTTCGTCGCGCAATCCGACCACGATGCCGCCTCCGGTGTCCCGTCCGCGCGGCGGTCGTCCACACGCATCCGCTGCCCGCAGCGGATGCGTCCATATCCCGCTCGCCACGCGGCTACCGCTCGGGAATGGTGAGTTCACGGCCGCGGTAGAAGTCTTCCTCCTCCTCGACCACGTACGGTGCCATGGCCTCACGCCGCTGCGCCTCCGACTCGGAGCCGCGCCAGGAGTCGCATGCCTCCCTGGAGTCCCAGAACGACACACCGGTGATCTGCTGTCCGTCCTCGGACCAGTACGCGAAGGCGCGGAGCAGACCCGATGGGTAGGGGGCCGGCCGCCACGCATTCTCGAAGTCCTCCAGGGTGCCCGGCTGAAGTCGGCGCGTCGTCACCCAGACGAAGTGCTCCTGCATCGAAGACTCCTCCACACGACCGGTTCGGATCGGCTTGCCCGCCGCTCTTCGACCACCGTAGATCCGGAGCGCTGCTTCTGCCTGCTCGGCGGGGTTCGATCCGGGATCCGTGTGGGTGCGGCAGGAGCGGGAACACGATGGGCATGGTCGGTGACACGGACGAGGAGCGGCAGGCGCGGCGGCAGGGCGAGAGCGGGCACCGGGCGGTGCCGCACACCGCCGATGTGCGGGTCGAGGCGTGGGGTGCGACTCGGGAGACGTGCCTGGCGGAGGCAGTACTGGGAATGGTGGAGTGCTTCGCCGATGTGTCCGCCGTACGGCCGGCCGCCGTGGAACGGGTGCGGCTGGTCGAGGGCTCTGACGAGGATCTGCTGACTGCATTGCTCGAGGAGGTCATCTACCGGCTGGAGGTGGCGGGCCGGGTGCCGGTGGACGTGGAGGCGGACGCCCCCGAGGAGGGCCTGGAGGTGCGGCTGGCGCTCGCCGAGCTGGCCGACGTGGAGATCGTCGGTGCCGTGCCGAAGGGCGTCTCCCGGCACGAGCTGCGCATCCGTCCGGATGCCTATGGCTGGTCGTGTGCGGTGACGATCGACGCGTGAGGCCAGGGAGCGCGACGCCGCAGAGACACAGGACCCGGCGGTGGCCTCAGCCCTTGACCACACCCAGCGGGACCAGCCGGGCGACCGTGCGGCACAGCCCGGCGCGCTCGCTCGCCGCGACCACCGCGCTCACATCCTTGTACGCCTCCGGGGTCTCTTCGGACAGCCCGCGCCACGACCGCGGGCGCACGGCGACGCCGGCGCGCTCCAGGCGTGCCCCCAGTTCCCTGCCGGTGACGGTGCGGGCGGCCTGGTGGCGGCTCATCGTGCGGCCCGCGCCGTGGCAGGTGGAGTAGAAGGCGTCCCCGCCGGGCACCCCGGTGAGCACGTACGAGGCCGTGCCCATGGTGCCGGGGATCAGCACCGGCTGCCCGACATCCCGCAGGTCCTCGGGCAGTTCTGGGTGCCCGGGCGGGAAGGCACGGGTGGCGCCTTTTCTGTGCACGCACAGTCGGCGCCGTGTTCCGTCCGTGGTGTGGGTCTCGATCTTGGCGAGATTGTGGGACACGTCGTACACCAGGGACAGCCGGACCCCGGCGGCGCGGTCGAAGACCCGGCGTGCCGCATGGGTGAGCAACTGCCGGTTGACGCGGCCGTAGTTGGCGGCCGCGGCCATTGCGCCCAGGTAGTCGCGCCCCTCGGGCGAGTCCACGGGGGTGCAGGCCAGCTGCCGGTCGGGCACGGTGATGCCGTAGCGGGCCATCGCCTGGCCCATCGCTTTGACGTGATCGCTGCAGATCTGGTGCCCGAGGCCGCGCGAACCACAGTGGATCATCACGCACACCTGGTCGGCGGCGAGCCCGAAGGCGGCGGCGACCGTTTCGTCGTGCACCTCGGCGACCTGCTGCACTTCCAGGAAGTGGTTGGCGGAGCCCAGGCTGCCGACCTGACCGAGACCGCGCTCGCGTGCCCGCGCGCCGACCTGCATCACGTCGGCGTCGGCGACCGCCCCACCGTCCTCACAGCGCATCAGGTCGCGATCCTCGCCGTAGCCCTGCTCCACGGCGTACCGGGAGCCGCCCTCGAGGATGCGCTCCAGCTGCCCGGGGCCGCTCAGCCGCCACACCCCGCCGGGCCCGGCGCCTCGCGGGATGGCCCGGTCCAGGCCGTCCATCACCGCCCGTAGCGCGGGCTGGAGCTCCCGCCGGTCGCAGTCGGCGACCAGGAGCCGCACGCCGCACGAGATGTCGAAGCCGACCCCTCCTGGAGAGACGACTCCGCCGTCGTCGATGTCGGTCGCCGCAACGCCGCCGATGGGGAAGCCGTAGCCCCAGTGAATGTCCGGCATGGCGTACGAGGCGGCGACGATGCCGGGCAGAGTGGCCACGTTGACGACCTGCTCGAGGGATTTCTCGGCGTCGGCCAGCAGGTCCCGGGTGGCGAACACGATCCCGGGCACCCGCATGGGCCCGTGCCGTTCAATGCGGTAGCGACAGGCGCGTTCCTCGACCAGTTCCATCGCGGCCTCCTCGCCTCTGCTGTCGCCCTGGGACGGCGTCCGGGCGGCCGCTGCCGGGCGCGATCTGCCGGGCAGCTCAGCAGCGCGTCGAGCACTTCGGCGTCCCTCAGGCGCCTCGGTCTCCCCGTACCCCTGGCGTACCGACATGAACGTGCCTGGCCGGTGCAGACAGCAGGCCGGGCTGTACACCGCCCATCGCACGGCCGACCCCGCCGACGCTGCTTCGGCACGCACCGCCGGAGTGCGGCCCTTGCGTCCACACCGCCGCGGGCGAAGCCGTGTCCCGCGGGACCGCCGTGGAGCGCGCCGGGCCGAGTTGTACGGCCTGACGCTGCGGCGTGATGCGGTCGCCCGTCCGCGCATCGGGTCGCGGAGCAAGACTGGGAATGAGGGGACCGCGGTGATCTCCTGCGCGGACCCGCCATGACGCGGACGGGCATGTGGACGACAGCGTGACCGGCCGCAGGAGGCGATGATGAACAGCTCCGTAAAGATCGGACACGTTCTCGGGGTGCCGGTGCGGATCCACTGGACCGTGCCGCTGCTCCTGGTCCTGTTCGGGTACGGCCTCGGGGGCCAGACCCTCCCCGCCTGGCTTCCGGGAGCATCGACCGTGGCGTACGCGCTGGCCGGGTCCGTCGGTTCGCTTCTGCTCCTCGGGAGTCTGCTGGCTCATGAGGCTGCGCACGCGGTCACGGCTCGAAAGAAGGGGATACCCGTCCACAACGTCACGCTGTGGGCCCTGGGCGGAATGACCGAGATGGGCAGGCCCGGCTCGGCCGGCGTTGCCCTCATGGTGGCCTTCAGCGGGCCGCTCACCAGCCTGGTTCTCGGCGGAATCGCGCTCGGGGCAGGGGCCTGGCTGCATGCACTGACCGGCTCGTCGCTGCCGACTGCTGTTTCGGTGTGGCTCGGCTGGACCAATCTGATCCTTGGAGTGTTCAATCTGCTGCCCGCCGCTCCGCTCGACGGAGGACGGGTGGTGCAGGCCGTGATGTGGTGGCGCACGGGTGACCGGGACCGAGCGGAACGCGCGGCCGCGCGCGGTGGTCAGGTGCTGGGCATGCTGCTGATCGCCGCGGGGTGGATCTCGGTGCTGCGCGGTGCTCTGGGTGGTCTGTGGCTGGCGGTCATCGGCCTGTTCGTCGTGATCGTCGCCAATGCGGAACGGCAGCGCGCCCGCCTGGCCACAGCCGTTCGCGGCGTACGAGCGGCTGATGTCATGTCGAGTCCCGTGGAGACCTGCCCGGACTGGCTGACCGTGGAACACGGCGTCGAGGACGTGGCGATGAAAGCTCGCCACTCGGCGCTGCCGCTGCTCGATTTCGCAGGTCAGCCCAGTGGCATCGTCGACCTGTCGCAACTCGCGAAGGTCCCGGGTCCGCACCGGGGACGGCTGCGTGTGCGGGACGTTGCGACCCCTCTGTCGAAGTGCACGACGTGCGCTCCGGACGACCTCATGGACGGCGTACTCGAAAAGCTCCGGCCCAGCAGTGGCATGCGGATACTGGTGCGGGACGACGACCACCTCGTGGGCATCATCACCGCACGTGACTTCTCCCGGCTGGTCCAGCGCCAGGCGTTGCGCTCTGCCGGATCCGGTTGAGCCGCTCGGTCCCGGGAGCCCGCGCGGATCGATGGGGTGGCCGGATCCGGTGCTCATCTCCGCCAGCCGGGCCGTCAGTGCATCAGTACCGCAGGAGCACGCCGATCCCGTCCTCAAGGGGTGTCTCTTCCCGGGGGACGACGATCAGTTCGGCACCGGTGGTGACGGCGGCGTGCAGCAGGGCGGCGTCGGCGGGCTGCTCGTGGCGGCCGGTGGCACCGAAGCTCTGCAGGTCGGGGGCGGACAGGGTTATTCGGTCGGGGGCGGTGCCGAGCCGGATCGGGGGCCACTCCTCGACAGGTTGGTTGACCAAGAGGGCGTGGGCCCGGCCGCGTTGCAGGGCGGCGACGGTGGCGGGCAGGCCCTCGCTGCCGGCGTGGTGGCGGGCGCGCTGGGCAGCGAAGTCCTCCAGCCGGTCGCGGTCGTGAGCGGAGATGCGGCCATGGAAAAGGGCGGCGAGCTGGGGCTCGAGCATGACCCGGCCGGGCTCGACCTCCTGCCCGTTGCCGGCGACGGTGGCCACACGGTGGCGTACCGGGGCGGGCAGGCGGTTGACCAGGACACCGCGGGCCCAGTCATCGCCGCAGAGCACGAGAGTGTCGGCGTGGCCGTAGTCGATGAGGTGGGCCAGTTCTCCGGCGAGCCGCTCAGCCTCGTGGGGCCACTGGTGGATCGGCATGCGCCGGCGGAAGACGGAGCGGGGAGCGACCACACTGCTCGGCCAGCGCCCGGTCTGCAGCTCCACCCGCAGATCCTGAGAGGCGATGTCGATGCCCTGGGAAGCGGCGCGGGTGAGAACGGCGGCGGCGTAGGGGATGTCGGGGGCATGTTGCAGCGCCAGGGGCATGACGTCGGGAAGCAGGGCGTAGCTGCTCCTGTCCGTGGAGGGAGGTTGGGGCAGCTCCTCGGTGAGTACCAGTTCGCCGTGAGTGGCAAAGAGCGCTTGGCCGTGGCGGCCGGGCAGGTCGGCGTCGGTGCCGACCGCATCGGCGAGGGCATCTGCGGTGGCCGGGTCGGCGCCGAGCTCGATCAGGTCCAGGCGGGCGTGGCGCCGGTGCACCTCAATCGCCTTGTCCGGGTCGGGGATGTCCCGGGATGTGTCGGCGTAGACGGAGGCGTACGGGCCTGGCCCGGCGTACAGGGGGACAAGGAAGTTCAGCCTCATGAGGTTCCTTCCTTACCCCGGTCCGGACTGCCTGCCGGGTGCCCGGAGCCCTTCCGGGCAAACCCACTGCCTTGCGCGCAGCAGATGGACGGCGACACGTGGGCTCTCGACAAGCTGCGGGCAGCCCACTCGGGGTGATGACGCTATCCGGCAGGCGTGTAGGTCCGTCCCTCGACGCCCCACTCGCCCACGTCGGGCGTCAGCCCGGCGTCGATGGCCCGGATGGTGGGCCGTCCGATATGGGCGTAGACCAGCCGCCGGACTCCATGGCGTGCGGCCTGTGCGCCGACCTCGCGGACGGCCGCGTGGCCGCCGACGCCGCCGCGGAAGCGGATCGGCCGCTCCCACGAGGCGGCCTCGGCGAACATCAGATCCGCGCCCGAGGCCCAGGCGGGGAACTCCCAGAACTCCGGCGCCCACACCGCCGTCGAGCCACCCGCCTCGATGCGGTAGCCGTACGCGGGGTGCGACGTGTGCACAACGGGATGGCGGGTGATCCGCAGACCGGCCGCCTCCAGGCTCTCCGCCTGCGGTTCGACGCCCCGCTCGGCGGCCAGCCGCCGCAGCGCCGAACGCAGCTCCGCCTGTTCGTCGGTCACCAGCCAGGCGGCGAGCCGCGGGGGTGGGTCGGCGCCAGGGCCGCCGTCGAATGCCACCTGCAATCTCCCGTACCGCAGCAGCAGGCCGGCCGGGGCGAACCGCGGCGAATTCATCGCCCCCACTCCGAGCAGGGTCAGCCGTAGCCGCCTGGCCATGCCGCGCACCTCCCACTCGCCCATGTGGCCATTCGACACCACTCTTGCCGAGGCATGGACAGGCTGCCGGTCAGAGGCTTTCCTGGATACACCCCGTTCGCAGGGCCGCCTCGCCAAGGGGGCACCGGTGTACGACACGATGCGCGTGGAGCTGGAGGCCACCGGGCCCGGCATCTGCCGGGTGACCGTGGCCGGGGAACTCGACGTCGCCACGGCCGGGGACGTTCGCAACGTCCTGAACGCCGCCATGGGCAGTTACCGGCAGATCGTGGTGGATCTCGGCGCCTTGCGGTTCTGCGACTGTTCGGGGCTCAGCGCGCTGCTGGCCGCCGCCCGCACTGCCCGGGCCCGCGGCGTGGAGCTGCGGCTGCGAGCCGTCCCGCACTACCTGGCCCGCATCCTGCGACTGTCCGGCACCCGCGGCGCGTTCACCATCGAATCCGGGCCGGTCCAGGCGGCAGACCAGCCGTGAGGCCGAGCACCGGACAGCCGAACCAGCCCCCTCGCACACCGTCCCGGTGCCGATGCCGACGACCCGCTCACCACGCCAGGCCCCGGAAGCGCATCGTCCCTGCGCGGTCCTCGTCGTGCGTACGCCGGGACCACGGCGTCCCGTTGCCACTGGCAGAAGGCACGTCATGGCAGGCGGCCATCGTTTCCACCTCGATCAGGACGGCCACTCCGTCACGGTTCCGGTCGGCGGCGCGCACGCGCCGAGGTCGAGGTGCTCGTGCCCCTGATCCGCCCCGACCGGCCACGCAGCACGGCCCGTCGCCCACCCTGCTGGTCCGTCGCCGGCTCCGCAGACTCCTGCGCCGGGGGACGCGCCGCATGCCGGGGCACCACCAGGGCATGTGACGATCTCGTTTCGTGTCACGCGCAACCCGCGGCAAGCCGGTTCAGGCCGTGCCGGGGGCGGCGCTCGCGCCGTCGGACCGACCACGACCGTACTTCGCGAGCGCCTGGAAGGCAGCTTTGGGTTCCCACGGCAGGCGCCGCGGTCCGGCCGGCGGCGCTTCAGCCGTCCGGCGGGGTATCGACTCTGTGGTCACAGCCATTCGGAAGGGCCCGCGCGACCGGCGGGGGCGAGGGCCGCGCCCGCACTTCCGGTGGACACGAAGGGGCTGCTCAGGCTGGTGGGGACCGGCCTGCGGGGGCACGCTGGAGAGGCACCGGCTACGCGCACCCCGCTCGCGTGAAGGGAACTCTTGATGATCCAGATCGCGGATATCCGTGAGTGGCGCACCCACGACGTCGTCGACGCAGGCGGTCGCAAGATCGGCACGTTGGAAGCGGTCTACGTCAACACCAGCACGGACGAGCCGGCCATGGCCACCGTCCAGGTCGGCCTGCCCACCCGGCAGCGCCTGGTCTTCGTCCCCCTGGACGGCGCGGTCGTGGGACCGGGCTACGTCAAGGTGGACTACGACAAGGCGCTGGTGAAGAAGTGCCCCGCCATCGGCACTGACGACGTGCTGCCCGCCGAGGACGAGCCCGCGGTGTTCGAGCACTACGGCCTCACCTATCGGCCGGGCGCCAACGGCGAGCGCCAGCTCGCCCGCCGCTGAACCACTGGAAGGAGGGTCCGCTCGTGACGCTCTTCCTGACGCTCGTCGTCGTGGCGATCGCGCTGGGCATCATCGGCGCCGTCGCCGAAGGGCTGCTCTACTTGCTCGTCATCGGCATCGTGCTGTTCCTCGGCGCCCTGTTCCAGCTCGCGATGCACTGGCGGCGCGCTGGACGGCGCCCACTTCGCTGAGACCGCGCGGGTCGAAACCGCACCCCATGCTCAGCGGCTCCGGCGGTGCGTGCGGGCCGTTCCGCGCAGGGTGGCCGCGCCCAGTGCGGCCCATGCGCCCGCCGAGCAGGCGGCCATGAGGCGTCTGCCTCGGTCGTCGAGCAGCGTTCCGAAGATCAGCGCGTCCGATGCGTCTGCCGCGACCCGGCAGGCAGTGGTCAGACGCAGTGCGCGCGGATCGCCGGCAAGCAGCATGGCGGTGCAGATAGCGACGTCCCGGGCTCCGATCGACCGGATCAGCAGGGCGGTGGGAGGCGGGACCCGGCCGGCCTCGTCGGTCAGGCCGCACGGTCGCGCCAGCCATTGGGGGCGCGTCGTGATCGCCACGCCGAAGGCGGCGGTCGCCGCACCCAGCGCCCGGTTCAGCAGCACAGACATCACCCGCTCCTCTCGCCGGACGTTTTCGGGTACCCCCACGACGGGGTCTTCAGCCCCGGGACGGGCGGGCTGCCGGCGCGCTCGACGGCATTCCACCTCCGCGCGTTCCGCGAGGCCGGCGGGGGTGGAATGTTTCACCCCACCCGTTCCGTGCCGTGACCGTTGCGGGGAGCGGCGCGGCCCCGGATGCTGAGGGCACCGCTTCGCCGGGTGACCGCGGTTGCCAGACCGCCCGACTGCCCGCCGGCTCCGGGATCACCACCGCATGCGCTCGCGTGCACGCACGTCTCACCGTGCTTCTCACACCATGGGGGAACCATGAACGCCCGTATCCGTCCGTCTCGCACCACTGCGGCCGCCGTCGCGGCGGTCGCCGCCGTCGCGGGCCTCGTGGCCGCATCGGTGCCCGCCGCCGCGGCCTCCTCCACCGCGCCGCGATTCCTCGCGCCCAAGCAGCTGCCGCCGCACCCGGCTTCGGCCTGGTACGCCGGTCCGGTCACGTCCGGACAGCCCGACCCGCTCCCCATGTGCGTGGGCCCGTCACTGCCCTCCATCTCCCAGCACCGGCAGTACTGGACCGAGTTCGACACCAACGCGCTCCAGGTGACCGTCGTCGAACGCAGCGCCACCCGCGCGAAGCAGCTCGCGGCGCTGTGGCAGAAGAACCTGACCGAATGCGCCGGCGAGCTCATGGAGCAGGACCCCGACGTCACCGCAACGGCGCGGGACTACGGCCGGCTCGACGTCGAGGAAGGCGCCCATGTCTACGGCATCCACACCCGGCACACGTGGGGCGCTTCCGACATCGCGCTCTTCTCCGTCGGCCGGGACGACAGGACGGTGACGTTCGTCCGCTGGGCGCAGATGGGCACCTTCGAGCACGCCCAGGTCGCCGACTTCAAGAAGACCACGGTCACGGCCGTGAACAAACTGCACTGAGCCCGTCGCCCAGCAGTCGTCCCGGGGTCCCGACGAGGGCTCGTCAGGGGCAGAGGTGCCTGGACGGGCACGCGCCGTCGGCCATCGCATCGCCGTGGTGGTCCATACCGGTCACCGGGGCCACCGGTCGCGCCGGGGAGGCGACTTCACGGCACAGCGTGTGGGCGCCCAGGCACGGGACGGTGGTCTGCGCAGGTCAGGTACGCGGCGCGAGGCGCGAGGCGGCCCGTGCGGAGCGGGGCACTCGTGCCCTAGGGAACGGAATGCCCAAGTCCTTGAGTGAAGGCACGGGTTGCGGCCTCCGCCGAGGTCGCGGCCGGCGCAGGCTCTCCCGGCCGGCGGGCACTCTCCCCTCCCACGTGCCCGTTCCCGGCCTCGCCGGCGCGTTCACGGACCGGGGACGCACCTCGCCTCCCCTCGCTGTGCCGCACCCGCTCGTGGTTCAGGGGATTGCTGAGCCGCGCGGTGTCGCGGTGTCGAGCTGTTGCGTTTTCAACCGGACGGACCGATTTCCGCCTTGTTCGCCCTGTGTGCCGCGCCCGTACTCTGGCGTCGTCCTGGCCCCGCCCTCATCAGTGGGGCCATCAGGAACTGGGGGAGAACCGATGCGCATCCGCATGCTCGCGGTCGTTGCCGCGACCGCCGCCGCACTGCTGGGCACGGTGGTGCCGGCCGCCGCCCAAGCCGGCCCGAACAGCGACAGCAAGGCCGCACAGACCGAGCTCGCCGGCCGCGCGTTCGCGGAGCAGGCCGAGACCGCGAACCTGACGCAGGCGCAGACCGCCTCGCTCCAGGCGAAGGTGGACCGCTACGTGAAGAAGACCGGGGGGACACAGGTCGCACTCAACAAGATCGACCTCGACGGCCGGGGCGAGCTCCTGGTCACCGTGCCCGGCGAGCAGCACCCGAGGGACTTCGCCTCGGGCGACGGCAGCCGGATGGCGGCCGACCCATGCCTGGAAGGCGCCGTCTACAGCGGCTGGTTCTGCGCCTACAGCGGCCAGACCTACCAGGGCGACGCCCTGCGCTGGTACTACTGCGGCAAGCGGTCCATGCCCTGGGGAGGCTACGGATCGTGGATCAACGACCAGACTCCCGGCACCCGGGCGACGTTCTACAACAGCAGCGGGGGCGTCCACTACGTCACACCCGCACCGTACGCCTCGTCCCGCAGCTACTACTGGACACCTGTCTGGCACATCAGGAACTGCTGACGGCCTGACAACGACGCACCACAGGTGAGCCCGGAGGGGCTCCGGCCACAACGGCCGGAGCCCCTTCCCGTACGCCCGGAGCCACGTTCACAACGCCATGGTCTCCGAAATGATGAGGTCGGTCACCGCCTTCAGGCCGCCTTCGGCCAGGGCCCGCCGCTGCCGGTCGGCCGGCGTGCCCTGCTGGAGCAGCCGGTGGACGAGTGAGACGACCTCCCGGGTGTCGCCCGCGGCGTCCAGCGCGGGCGTGATGTGCTCCATCAGCTGCGCGACGACGTCACCGGCGCTGCGGCGCTCGCCGGCCGCCATGATCAGGCTGCCGCCGAGGCCGTGACGGGCGGCCTGCCAGTTGGCGGCCTGCATCACCTCCGGAGCGATGGGGGGCACGGGCGTGTCCGCTTCGGCCTCGCGGATGGCCGTGGTGACGAGCGCCCGCACGATGCCGGCGAACATGACCGCTTCGTCGGCACGCAACTGCACGTCCGGACAGCGCACTTCGACGGTCGGGAAGCGGTCCGAGAGCCGGGCCTGCCAGTACAGCTGCCCGGTGTCGCGGATGATCCCGCTGTCCAGCAGTGTCCGCACTCGCTGCTCGTGGTCCGCGTGATCGCCGAAGACGGGCGGGGGCCCGCTGATCGGCCAGCGGCCGAAGACCACGGTGCGCCAGCTGGCGAAGCCCGTGTCATGCCCGTCCCACAACGGCGAGTTCGCGGACATGGCGACGAGGACCGGCAGCCAGCCGCGCAGACGGTTCAGGACCGCGACGCCGACCTCCGGGCACGGCACGGCGGTGTGAATGTGCAAGCCGTTGACCAGTTGCTCGGCGACGAGCTGCGGGGCCTGCACCTGAAGAGCGCGATACCGCGACTGCTCCGTCACCAGGCCCGAGTCGGCCCCCCTGCGGGGCGGTGTGCCGCAGGCGGCCAGCCGGCATCCGTTCGCCTCCGCGGCGGCTCCCACCGCGTGCCGCAGGCGCAGCAGGTGTCCGCCTGCCTCCTTGAGTTCGGTGCAGATGGCGGTCGCGACCTCGACCTGTACCTGCAGGAGCTCGGACTGCAGCTCCTTGGCGTCCACGAGCGGGGCGAGACCGGCGGCCGCCCGCACCTGTTCCGCCAACGGCACGGGCACTCCCGTGTCCGGGTCGAGCAACAGGTACTCCTCCTCCACCCCCAGGGTGACCGGCTCCACACAGGCCTCGCAGCGTTGCATCGTAGGAAGTCAGGACGCTCACGCCCTGACGCATGGGGCGCCCGGGAGAGCCGGCAGCCATGATCGAGTGTCACGGGGCGGGGCGTGCGATCGGCGCAGGAGCACGGTGGCGTCGCCCGAAAGGCGGCGTGGACGCCGCCGGGGCCCGGTCCGGCCGACAGCGCTACTCGGTCGCGGTGTCGGCGTGACGATGGGCCACCCTCCACTCGCCGCCCTCGCGGCGGTACACCTGCGTTGCCCGCAACGTGTACGTGCGCGGCTGTCCGTCCACGGAGGCGGAGGTGTGCTCGAGGCCGGCCGTATAGGCCATGTCGTCCACAACGTCGTACGCCTGCAAGTCGAACGCGTACGAGGTGCAGTCGGAGAAGCTCTTCCCGAGGGCGGTGAAGAGCCGGTCGAGCTCCTGCTGACCGTTGGCGTTGCGCCACGCGCCCAGGACGCTCACGGGCTCGTTGCGTGACCAGAGCGCCCGGCGGGGGGCCGCGTCGCCGTTGTGCAGCGCACGCTCCGCCTCGTACAGCGCGGTCCTGACCCACGTCAGGAAGTCGTCGCGGTCCGTCATGCCTTCATCATGCGTCAGCTCGGCCCTACGGGCCCTGCCTCAACAGCCGGCCGTGTCCGCGTCCCGTACGCACCGGAAACCCGTGTGGCCGCTGGAGCCGTCCGCCTCGCACGCCGTCCGGGCGGCGACCCGGTACCGGTTGCAGTACGACGCGTGGCACATGTGCGAGCCGCTCCTGATGACCTTCGCGCTCCCGGTGGAGGGGCCGCGAGGGCTGACCAGTGGCCGGCCGGGCGGATGCTCGGCGCTCCACCAGTCGGCGCACCACTCCCAGACGTTGCCCGCCATGTTGTGCAGGCTGTAGCCGTTGGGCGCGAAGGCGTCGACCGGGGCCGTACCCCGGTATCCGTCGTCCGCGGTGTTCTTGGCGGGGAAGCGTCCCCGCCAGATGTTGCAGCGGTGGTCGCCGTCCGGGTCCAGCTCGTCCCCCCACGGATAGCGTCGCTGCTCCAGACCGCCACGCGCGGCGTACTCCCACTCCGCCTCGGTGGGCAGCCTCTTGCCCGACCATCGGGCGTACGCCGAGGCGTCGTTCCAGGAGACGTGCACGACGGGGTGGCCGTCGCGCTCGCGCAGCGAACTGCCGGGCCCTTCCGGCCGGCGCCAGGACGCGCCCTCGACACCGCACCACCACGGTGTGGCGGGCGGGCGCGGCGAGCGGCGCCTCAGGTCGGCGGGCAGGAAACCGGCGAACACGTAGGACCAGCCGATGCGTTCGGCATCGGTGACGTATCCGGTGTCGTCGACGAAGGCGGCGAAGTGTTCGTTGCTCACGGCGTGGGCGTCGATGTGGAAGGGGGCGAGCCGCACCGCGCGGACCGGACCTTCGCCGTCGTCCGGGATGCTCTCCGCGTCGTCGGCGCCCATGAGGAACTCGCCGCCGGGCAGCAGGACCATCCCCGCCGACGAGCCGGCGGGCCGGGAGGAGATCCCGGCGACGGAACGGGGAGCCGCCCGACCGCTCGGCGGCATGCAGCAGCGGGCGGTGCCTTCGGGCAGGTGCACGACGTCCTCCTGGGTGACCGGTACGCGCGCATGGTGCTCGCCCGGTCCCGCGTTCGTCAATCGTCCTCCGCCTCAGCCGGCCTCCACCTCCGGGAACGGCACGGGCCTCCACCTCCGGATCCGAACGGGCACCGTGTCGGCCCGCCGCCACCCGGCCCCACCGGGCCGCTCTCGCAGGTGGGACAGCGTGCCGTCGCCTCCGTGTCGGCGTAACGTCCCCCTTGAGACGGGGGCCGGTACATCGGGTGGCGCGCGCCGCCGCCGCACAGGGCGGGTGAGGGGCGCCGGTACGGTCCACAGCGCCCTGCGACGCCGGAGGTGCCTCGTGACCAGCACGGGTGTTCCGGCCACCGGCGCCGAGCGGGTGGATGCCGCGGTCGCGGAGACGGTGCGCGGAACCGGTGCCACCATCGGCGCCCTGTATTTGCGCGCACCCGACGCGGACGTGCTCCGTCTGGAGGTGCTGTGCGGGGCGCCGGTCGAGTTCGCCGCCCCGTGGTCAAGAGTGCCGATCGCCTCCCCGGCGCCGGTGGCCGACGCCTTCCGTGAGAACCGCATGGTCTGGGTGGGCAGCCAGGAGGAACTGGTCCGCTTCTACCCCCGTACGGCAATGGCGCTGCCCTACCCCTTCGCGCTCGCCGCCGCGCCGGTCACCGGCGTACGGCGGTGGGGATCGCTGCTGCTGATGTGGCCGGCCACCCGTCCGCCCCACATGACGGGACGCGAGCGCGGCCACATCTCCGCCAGCTGCATGAAGGTGGCCCGGCTGCTGGAGGATGCCGTCGCGTCGGAGCACGCACCGGTCCCCGGCGAGACCCCTCGCGTCCTGCCCGTCGTGACCGGCCGCACGGCTGCCCGTCCGGGGCCGGCCGCCGCCGATTTCGCCGAGCGCCTGCCCGGCGGTTCCTGCGCGCTGGACCTGGAAGGGCGCATCACCTTTCTCAGCTCCGGGGGCGCCGAGCTCCTGGGGCGCGACGCCGATCACCTGCTGGGGACGCTGCCGTGGCGGTCGCTGCCGTGGCTCGACGACCCGACGTACGAGGACCGCTACCGGGCCGCCGTGATCAGCCGCGAGCCGGTCTCCTTCACCGCCTGCCGCCCCCCGGACCAGTGGCTGGACTTCCATCTCTACCCGGATGCCAGCGGTATCAGCGTCCGTATCGTGCCCACCGGCGGCGAGCCCCCGGCGTCCCCCGCGGCCCCGCTGCCGCCACGCACCGCCCCACCGGCGCGCGCGGGCCGGCTCTACCAGCTCATGCACCTGGCGGCCGCCCTGACCGAGGTCGTCGGCGTCCAGGACGTCGTCGATCTCATCGCCGACCAGATCATGCCCGCCTTCGGTGCCCAGGGCCTGGTGCTGTCCACCGCCGACGCCGGCCGGCTGCGGATCACCGGGCACCGCGGCTATCCCTCCCGTGTCATCGAACGCCTCGACGGGCTGCCGGTCGACACCAGCTTCACCCCCGCCGGACATGCGCTCACCAGCGGCATCCCCTCCTTCTTCTCGGACCCGCAGGAGATGCGGCGGATCTATCCCGAGGCCCCGGTGATCAGCGGCAAGCAGGCGTGGGCCTTCCTGCCGCTGATCATTTCCGGCCGCCCCGTCGGCTGCTGCGTCCTGTCCTACGAGCGGCCCCACGTGTTCTCGGCCGAGGAACGCGCCGTCATGACGTCGCTCGCCGGGCTGATCGCCCAGGCCCTGGACCGCGCCCGCCTGTACGACACCAAGCACCGGCTCGCCCACGGTCTCCAGCAGGCGCTGCTGCCGCACACCCTTCCCGAGATCCCCGGCCTGAACGTCGCGGCCCGCTACCTGCCCGCCACCCGCGGCATGGACATCGGCGGCGACTTCTACGACGTGATCCGGCTCGGCGACACCGCCGCCGCGGCCGTCATCGGCGACGTCCAGGGCCACAACGTCGCCGCCGCCGCTCTGATGGGACAGGTGCGTACCGGTGTGCACGCCCATGCCGCTCTCGGCACCTTCCCCGACGACGTGCTGTGCCGGACCAACCGGCTGCTCGGCGATCTCGACCCCGGTCTGTTCACCAGCTGTCTGTACGCCCATCTCGACTTCGCCGGGCGGCGTGTGCGTCTCGCCAGCGCCGGACATCCGCCGCCGCTGCTGCGCCTCCCCGACGGCCGGGCGTTCTCCGTCGATGTCCCGCCCGGTCCGCTCCTGGGGATCGATCCCGATGCCGGCTACCCCGTCACCGAGATCCCGCTCGTCCCGGGAATGCTGCTCGCCCTCTACACCGACGGCCTCGTCGAGACGCCGGGAACCGACATCGACGACTCCATCGCCGGCCTCGCGCGCTGTCTCGCCGCCGCGGACGACCAGGACCTGAACCTCCTCATCGACACCCTGCTGCGGGAGGCGGGCCCCACCCGGCAACGCCGGGACGACATCGCACTCCTCGTGCTGCAGACGAAAGGCCCGGACGCCTGATCACCGGCCCTGCAGGGCCGTGCGGATGTCGTGGGTGAGCTGCTGCCAGGAGTCCTGGAAGCGGGCCACGCCGTCCGTCTCCAGTTCGTCGGCGATCGCGGCGAGGTCGACGCCTTCGTCGGCCAGGGCGGCGAGGGTGCGGCGGGAGTCCTCGTACGTTCCGCGGATCGTGTCGCCGGCCGGCTCGCCGTGTCCGAGGACGGCGTCCAGGGTGGCGCGCGGCATGGTGTTGACGGTCCCGGATGCGACGAGACCGGTGACGTACCGGGTGGCGTCGTAGGCGGGGTCCTTGACTCCGGTGGAGGCCCACCGCGGGCGTTGCGGTCGGGCGCCTCGGGCGGCCAGGGCACGCCGGCGCGGGCCGGCCAGCACCGTCTCGTGGAGTGCGTACGCGAGCCGGGCGTTGGCCAGGGCCGCCTGCCCGCGCAGGGAACGCGCCGCCGCTGTGCCCGACTTGTCGAGCCGGGTGTCGACGGCGGCGTCGACGCGGGAGACGAAGAAGGACGCGACGGATGCGATGCGGGACAGGTCGTGCCCGGCCGCCGCGGCCAGTTCCAGCCCGGCCAGGTGGGCGTCGACGACCTGGCGGTAGCGCGCGGGGCCGAAGACGAGGGTCACGTTGACGCTGATGCCTTCGGCGAGCGCCGCGGTGACCGCGGGCAGTCCGGCGTCGGTCGCCGGGAGCTTGATCATGACGTTCGGCCGGTCCACCGCCCAGTGCAGCAGCCGGGCCTCGTCCAGCGTGCGGCGGGTGTCATGGGCGAGGGGGTGTCCGGTGGATCAGGGCCGGATAGGACGCGGCGTCTGGTGCATGGGGTTTCCCCAGGCCCGCAGGGCCTAGGGGACGCATCGCAAGGCGCCGGAGTGCCCTGATAGCGGAGCTGTCCGGGCATCTCGGCAACGCTGGGGGCACCTCCCGTGCCCGAAGGGCTACGGGGGAGAGGTGCCGTCGCCTGGGGGTACCCCCAGGCGAAGCCCTGGGGGAGCGTCGTGGCCCCGGCCAAGATCCGCCGGACACCCCCTAGGTGCGGGCTGACCTCGAGGGAGACCGTCCCGTCGCCTTCGGGTCCGTGCAGCGGGCGCAGCACGTCCGCCGCCCGGCGTACGTCGGCGCAGGTGAGGTGACGCAGCGCGGCCGTGGCGGGTACGGACAGCCGCCCCAGGGCGGCGAGCTGGTCCGTGTAGCAGGCGCTGCCCCTGATGGCCTGGCGGAAGATGGTCGGATTGGTGGTGACGCCGCGGATGAGGCCGCGCTCGACCAGGTGCTCCAGTTCCCCGCTGTCGAGAGCGTCGCGGCCGAGGTCGTCGAGCCACACGGAGGTGCCCGCGCGGGCGAGCCGGCGGATGGTGTCGTTCACGGGTGTGCTCACCTGGTCCGTTCGTAGCTGCCGATGGCCGCGACCTTGGCGGCGGACGCCGACTGCTCGTCGAAGCGCTGGTCGAGCCATTCGTCGACGAGGGTGCGGGCCAGCTCCAGGCCGATGACGCGCTGGCCGAAGCAGAGCACCTGGGCGTTGTTGCTGAGCACCGAGCGGCGCACGGAGTAGCTGTCGTGGGCGGTGACCGCGCGGACGCCGGGGACCTTGTTGGCGCTGATGGCGACGCCGAGTCCGGTGCCGCAGATCAGCAGGGCGCGGTCGGCGACGCCTTCGGCGACCAGCCGGGCGGCCTCGACGGCGACATGGGGATACGCGGTGTGCTGGTCGCCGCGGACGCCGACATCGGTGACGTCGGCGACCCGGGGGTCGGCCGCCAGATCGCGTGCCAGGGCTTCCTTGTAGTCGAGTCCGGCGTCGTCGGAGCCTATGACGAGGCGCAGCGGACGGTGGGGTCGGGCCGTGGTCATGACGGTGGTTCTCCTCAGGCGTCGGCCACGGCGCAGAGCACCATGGCGAGCGAGATCGCTCCGGGGTCGGGGCTGCCGATGCTGCGTTCGGCGAGGGGGCGGGCCCGGCCGATGCGGGGCCGCAGCCCGGCCGTGGCGTCGGCGGCGCTGCGGGCGCGGGCCGCCGCTTCGGCGAAGGCGGGGGCGGGCGGGGCGCCGGAGCCGAGGTGGCCGGTGAAGGCAGTCACGAAGGGGTGCAGGGCGTCGATGAGTGTCTTGTCGCCCGGTTCGGCCTTGCCGAGAGAGGTGACGGCGCTCAGCGCGGCCTCGGCCGCGGCGGCCAGCTCGTCCGCGCCGGCCGCCCGGTCGGCCGGCAGCCGGGCGCCGAACGCCCTCAGGGCGGCGCCCCACAGGGCCCCGGACGTGCCGCCCGCTTCCGCTGCCCACGCGTCGCCTGCCGCGGCGAGCAGCGGGGCGGGGGCGGCGCCTTCGGCGTGGGCGCGTTCGGCGGCGGCGAGGGCGGCGTCCACGCCCTTGCACATGCCCCGCCCGTGGTCGCCGTCGCCGGCGACGGCGTCGAGCCGGCCGAGGGTCTCCTCCTGTTCGTGGAGCACCGTGTGCGCGGCCCGCAGGGCGCGCACGGCCGCGTCCGACGTCCGCACACCGTGGCCGGTGGCGGCGGGTACGGGGGCGGGCGCGGCGGAGGCGCGGAGGCCGGGGGAACGCGGCTCGGCGGCCGGGTGGGTCTCCGGCGGTGCGAGGGAGCCCCTGCGGTGTGCGGGGGTGTCGGTCGGGGCGAGCCACAGCCGCTCCAGCTCGTCGTCGAGCCAGGTGACGGTGAGGGAGCAGCCGGCCATGTCGAGGCTGGTGACCAGCTCGCCGACCTCCGGTCGTACGAGGTCGAGCCCGGCGTCGGCGAGGAGTGCCGCGATCCGTCCCCACAGGACGTACAGCTCCTCGTACTTGGTGGCGCCGAGGCCGTTGAGGATGACAGCGGCCCGGGTCCCGGCGTCCGCGGGGCGTTCGGCGAGGACCCCGTCGACGAGGGTGCGGGCCAGGTCGTCGGCGCCGGTCAATTCCGTCTCGCTGACTCCTGGTTCGCCGTGGATGCCCAGGCCCAGGCCCAGCTTGCCGTCGGGGACGGTGAACAGCGGCCGGCGCTGCCCGGGCAGGGTGCAGCCGGCGAAGGCGACGCCGAGGGTGCGGGTGCGGGCGTTGGTCCGGTCGGCGACGCGGACCACCTCGTCGAGCGGGGCGCCCTCCTCGGCCGCGGCGGAGGCGGTCTTGAAGACGGTGAATCCGCCCGCGATGCCGCGGCGCCTCGCCGCGTCCTCGGCGGGCGCGGAGGCGATGTCGTCGGTGACGGCGAAGCAGCGCGCGGGGATGCCCTCGCTCTCCAGCCGCTGCGCGGCGAGGCCGAAGTTCATCACGTCTCCGGCGTAGTTGCCGAAGAGGAAGAGGACTCCGCCGCCGGTCTCGGCGGCGACGGCGACGGAGTGTGCGCGGTCGGCGGACGGCGAGGTGAAGACGTTGCCGATGACGGATCCGTCGGCGAAGCCGGGGCCGACCACGCCGCAGAAGGCCGGGTAGTGCCCGGAGCCGCCGCCGGTGATCACGGCCACCTTTCCGGCGCGGGGACGCACGGCGCGTACGACTCCGCCGGGGACGGCGCGTACGTGGGCGGGGTGGGCGGCGGCGAAACCGGCGACCATGTCGTCGGTGAACCGCGCCGGATCGTTGAACAGCCTGGTCATCGTCTGTCAGCTCTCCTCGGCCCAGCTCTCGCGGGCGGTGGTGACGGTGCGGAGGTAGGCGGCGTATCCGTGGTCGTAGTGGTCGACGGCGGCGGGATCGGGAAGCACCGGGCGGCAGCGGGCCCGCCACTGCTCGGTGTCGACGGTTTCGCCGAGCGCCTCCCAGGCGACGCGGGCGACGCCCCGGATGCCGACGGCGTCGTCGCACACGCGCAGTTCGGTGCCGAGGACGGCGGCGAAGATCTCGCTCCAGGCCCGGGACCGGGCGCCGCCGCCGCATGCGGCGACCGTGCCGGAGACGCCGAGGGTCTCGACGCAGTGCCGGGCGGAGTAGGCGACGGCCTCGCACAGGGCCCGGACGAGGTCGGCCCGTTCGGTCGTCGGTGACAGGCCGTCGAGGCGACCGCGGGCGCGTGCGTCGACAAAGGGCGCCCGCTCGCCGCTGGGCGAGAGGAACGGCAGCGCGGTGACGCCGCGGGCGCCGGGCGGTGAGCTGTCCAGCAGTCCGTCCAGCTCCTCGACCCGCACGCCGAGCATCCTGAGCAGCCAGTCGAGTCCCGCGGTGCCCACCATCGCGGGCATGACGCGCAGGTAGCGCCGCTCGTACGGGGTGGCCAGCAGCATGCCCGCGGGTTCCGGTCCCGGGGCGGGCGTGGGGTCGTCGGTGAGCACCTGGCAGGCGAGGGTGGTCCCGATGATGAGGCTGCCCTCGCCCGGCTCCGCGAGTCCGGAGCCGAATCCGCAGGCGGCGATGTCGAACGGGCCGGCGCAGACGGGGAGTCCGGCGGGCAGCCCCAGCTGCTCGGCGACCTCGGGGAGCAGCCGGAACAGGGTGCCGGGCGGGGCCGGTTCGGCCAGGAGCCTGCGGTGGGCGGTCAGGTCGCACAGGTCGATCGCACCCTCGTCGTACGTGCGGGTCGCGACGTCGAGGAAGGGCAGCGAGGCGTCCGAGGGGTCGACGGTGATCTCGCCGGTGAAGCGCTGGACGATGGCGTCCACGCAGTAGCCGGCGACGGCCGCGCGGGCGAGCCGCTCCGGTTCGTGCTTGGCCAGGTGGGCCAGGAGCGGTCCGGCCGATCCGGGGAACATCCCGCCTCCGGTGCGTCGGTGGACACCTGCGGCGACTCCGTCGGCGGTCCAGTCCTCCAGCACGCCGGAGGCGCGGCCGTCCAGCCAGGAGATGGCCCGGCCGACGCTGCGTCCCTCGGCGTCGCGCAGCCACAGACCGTCGCCCTGGCCCGTGACGGCCAGCGCCTCGATCGGTTCGGGGTCGTCGAGCCGTGCGGCGTCGGCGACGGCGGCCCGCACGACGGTGACCACGGTGCCGACGACCTCGTCCAGGTCCTGCTCGACGCGGTTGCCGGGCAGGGTGTGGACGGTGCTGCGGGCTTCGTGTGCGGGCGTGGTGCGTCCGTCGCGGCGGACGAGCTGGGCCTTGGTGACCGAGGTGCCGACATCGACCCCGATGATCATGAGCGCTTACCTCCCCCGAGAACCTCTGGGTTGGCGACGTACTTCAGCGGCTCGCCGCGCAGGAAGCGGGCGGCTTCCGCGGTCGAGATGGCGGCGGCCCGGTGGGCGGTCTGGCGGGTGGCGCCCGCGAGGTGGGGCGTGGTGATGACGTTGGGCGCGGTGTGCAGCGGCCAGTCGGCGGGCGGCGGTTCGATGTCGTAGACGTCGAGGGCAAGAGCGCCCAGCCGGCCGGACGCGAGCAGGGCGGGCAGAGGCCGGTGGTCGAGCAGGCCGCCGCGTGCGGAGTTGACGAGTACGGCGCCCTCGGGGAGCAGCTTCAGGTTGTCCTCGTTCAACAGGTGCCGGGTCTCGGGGGTGAGGCGCGCGTGCAGGCTCACCACGGTGCTGCGGCGCAGCAGGTCGTCGAGGTCCACCACCTCGACGCCGTCGGCCGCGGCCGCGGCGGGATCGGTGTAGGGGTCGGCGACCAGGACGTGGGAGCCGAAGGCACGCAGCACCCGGGCGACGATCGAGCCGATGGCGCCGTAGCCGACCAGTCCGACGGTGGTGCCGTCGAGTTCGATGCCCGCGTTGCCGTAGGCGTAGTAGTCGCCGCGCCAGATGTGGTTCTTCAGCTCGGCGTCGGCGGCGGGGATGCGGCGCAGCGCGGCGAGCATCAGGCCGATGGCGAACTCGGCGGCCGCGGCGGCGTTGCGGCCGGGTGCGTAGGACACCGTCACGCCCGCTTCGGTGGCGGCGGCGAGGTCCACGTTGACGGGGCCGCCGCGGCAGACGCTGATCAGCTTGAGGTCCGGGGCGTTCGCGATGACCTCGGCGGTGAAGGGCGCCATCTGGGTCACGGCTATCTCGGCGTCGCCGAGCGCGGCGAGCACGGCCTCCTCCGTGCCGCTGGCCTCGTCGACGCCGCCGACCGGTCCGAAGGGCCGCACCGGCCAGGGCGAGCGGAGGGTGCGGAATTCGAGCGGCGCGTCGGGGGCGGCGGCGCGCAGCCCGTCGACGAAGAGTTCGGGGGCGACGAACTCGTCGCCCGCTGCCAGGACCGTGGTCATGCCCGGTCACCTTCCTTGAGCTGGGTGAGCAGATGGCGGCGTACGGCGTCGTGGTCGGCGGCGATGTAACTCGCCCCTGCCAGGGCGTCCTCGGCCGGCGGGTACTGGGGGTTGGGGATGGCGACGACGGTCATCCCGGCCGCCGCCGCGGCGCGCAGGCCGTTGCTGGAGTCCTCTACGGCCAGGCAGTGGGCCGGCTGGATGCCGAGCCTGTCCGCGGCGGCGAGGTAGACGTCCGGGCTGGGCTTGCCGCGGGCCACTTCGGCGCTGGAGACGGTCGCCTTGAAGTGGTGGTCGATGCCGTGGTGCACGAGCACCGCGTCGATGATCCTGCGGGGTGCGGAGGAGGCGAGGGCGATGGGGCCTGCCGCGGCGGTCTGCGCGACCATGTCGCGGGCGCCGTCGAGGAGCCCGATCCGTCCGTGCTCCAGGGCCGCCACCATCCCGTCGACGACGTCGCGCTCGGTGTCCGCGGGGCTGTCGCCCGCGCCGGCGAAGGCGGTGAGGAACGCGGCCCACTCGGGCGCGCTCATGCCCTGGCACTGCCTGGTCTGCTCACCCGTCCACACGGCGCCTCGCTGGGCCGCGAAGGCGGTCCACAGCTCCTCCCAGAGGTGTTCGCTCTCGACGAGCACCCCGTCCATGTCAAACACCACTGCTTCGGCCACCATCGGCACTCCTTAACGTCGCGATAGCAGCAAATTAACATCATGACTGTTAGATGTCACTACCCACTTGGTAGATCTCTTTCGCCCTTCGTTACCCGGACACCGGACGCAGACGGCAGGATGTCCGTATGACCGCCCAGGGATCGCGCGCCACGCGCCAGAAGAGACAGCAGCAGATCGTCGAGCACGTGCTCGCGAAGGGGGACGCCAGCGCGGCCGAGCTGTCCGAGCTGACCGGCGTCAGCCTCATGACCGTGCACCGGGACATTGCCGAACTGGCGGACCGCGGCATTCTCCGCAAGTACCACGGAGGCGTGTCCGCGCAGCCGTCCACGGTCTTCGAGTCCAGCTCGGACTTCCGGCTGCACGCCCACGCGGCGGCCAAGAACGCCCTGGCCAGGGAGGCAATGTCGTTCATCACGCCGGGCATGTCGCTGATGCTCGACGACTCGACCAGCGCCCTGGCCCTGGCGAAGCTCCTTCCGCAGGTCGGCCCGCTGACCGTGGTGACCAACTACCGGCTGATCACCGAGGAGCTGCGGGACGCGGAGGACATCCGGCTGATCTGCATCGGCGGCGAGTACTCGCGGACCCATGACTCGTGGATCGGACTGCCGGCCCTCGAGATGGTCGGCAGCTTCTCCGTGGACCTCACGGTGCTGTCCACCTCGGCCATGACAGCGACGATGACCTACCACCAGGAACAGGAGATCGTGGCCATCAAGCGCGCGATGCGCGAGGCGGGAGCGGTCAGCGTGCTGCTGATGGACCACAGCAAGGTGGGCCGGAGCGCACTGCACCGGCTGGCCGGGGTGGAGCTCTACGACCACGTCCTGCTGGCCGCCCCGGTCGAGGACGGACTCCTCACGGCGATGCGCGAGCTGACCGACGTACGGGTCGTCACCGCGGAGTGAGTCACGGCGCCGTAACATCTATAGCGATATTTTTATCGCTGCTGTTGCTATTTATCTCGTCTCGGCTGAGGATCTGGCGGTGTAAGGACTGCATCCCCTCACAGTGGAGGCCGCCATGCCGGGACACACCGCGGAGAAGACGCTGCCGGACAGGTGGGGGCTGCCGAAGCCCCTCCTGTTCGGCTACATCGGAGTCCTGCTCTTCATGGTCGGCGACGGGGTGGAGATCGGTTTCCTCGCCCCGTACATGGCCGACCACGGAGCCGGCACGGACGTGCGGGCGGGGTACGTGTTCACCGCCTACGGCATCGCCGTGATGCTCGCGTCCTGGCTCTCCGGCGCACTGGCCGAGATCTGGGGACCGCGCCGGGTGATGTGGCTCGGCGGCGCGATCTGGGCCGTCTTCCACGCCCTGTTCCTGGTGGCGGCGCTGGGCACCGAGAACTACCCGCTCATGCTGGTGCTCTACGGCCTGCGCGGCTTCGGCTACCCCCTGTTCGCCTTCGGGTTCCTGGTGTGGATCACGGCGACCGCGCCGAAGGCACGGCTGGGCGCCGCCGTCGGATGGTTCTACTTCGCCTTCACGGGCGGGCTGCCGACGCTCGGCTCGCTGTGGGCCAGTGCGAGCATCCCCGCCCTCGGCGAGATGGGCACCCTCTGGTCGGCGCTCTTGCTGGTCACCGCGGGCGGACTCCTCGCCCTCGTCGGGGCCCGGGAGCGGGCCGGCGGTGACCGGCTGGCCCCGCCCGGGATGTCCGCCCGGGAGAGCCTGCGCACAAGTGTCTCCGTCGCCTGGACCCACCCCCGGGTGCTCGTGGGATGCCTGGTCCGGGTGATCAACACCGCGCCGATGTTCGGCATGCTGGTCTATCTGCCGCGCATCTTCTCCGACGAGTTCGGATTCGGCAGCACCCGCTGGCTCCAGCTGCTGGCGATCATCTTCGGCACCAACATCTTCTTCAACCTCGTCTTCGGCGCCCTCTCCGACCGGATCGGCTGGCGCACGACGATCGCCACCTTCGGCGCCCTCGGCTGCGCGGTCAGCTTCTGCCTGCTGTACTACCTGCCGGCTTGGCTCGGCTCCGACCACTACGGGATCGCCGTCCTCGCGGGCATGCTCTACGGCGCCACCCTCGCCGGCTTCGTGCCGATCTCGGCCCTCGTCCCCTCCATGGCCCCCGGGAACAAGGGCGGCGCGGTGGCGCTGCTCAACCTCGGCGCGGGCGGCGCGGCCTTCGTCGGCCCGGCTCTGGCCAGCCTCTTCCTCCCGCTGGCCGGAGCGGCCGGAGTGACGCTCGTCTTCGGGGGGCTCTACCTGGTCGCCATGCTCCTCACCCTGCTGCTGAGGCTTCCGGAGGAGGACGCGCCGGAGGGCGCCCCCGTGGCGGCGCAGGCGGGCCCGGAGCGGGCCGTCGGCGTCCGCTGAGCCTCCTCCGGCGCCCGGGCCACCCGCGGAGGGTGGCGCCCGGGCGCCGGAGGTCCGGTGGGCTCCGCCGGCCACTGGCGCTCGCCGCGCCCGTCACCGGGCGGCCGGTGACGGGCTGCGACCGGTTCGCGTCCGAGTCGACGGTGACGGCGCAACCCGCCTTGCCCGCCCATGAGGTTGTCGAAGAGGTCCCGGCCGGCCGGCATCGTCCACCGACCGGGACGTGACCTGTTTCGGCCGGGTGCCGGTGGGAACCAGCGCTCAACAGAGAGGCAAAACGGACAAGGGGGTCCGACCCGATGTCTACAGGCACACTTCTGGCGATCATCATCCCCATCGCGGTGGTGGTCGCCCTGATCGCACTGGCCGTGGCCCTGAACACGCGGCGACGCCGTCGTCTGCGTGACCGCTTCGGCCCCGAGTACGAACGTACCGTCGAGGACGCCGGGAGCCGGCGGGCCGCCGAGCACGATCTCAGCGCCCGCGAGAAGCGCCATGCGTCGCTCGAGATCCGGCCCCTGGCCGACAGTGCCCGGGACCGTTACGCCCGGGAATGGGTCGGCGTCCAGGAGGAGTTCGTGGACCGGCCGGTGGACGCCGTGCACGACGCGGACCGGCTCGTGACCTCTCTCATGCACGAGCGCGGCTATCCCACGGAGGGGTACGAGCAGCAGGTCAGAGACCTCTCCGTCGAGCACGGCCGCACGCTGGAGCACTACCGGGCCGCCCACGAGATCAACACGCTGAGCACAGCGCAGCGCGCCACCACCGAGCAGCTGCGAGGGGCCATGGTGCACTACCGGGCCCTGTTCGACGAGCTGCTCTCCGACGGAGATCAGGCCGGGCCCGCCCGTGCCTGATCCGTACGCAGTAGCGCGGGAGAGATCATGCGGCACAACGACCGGACAGACCCCGCCGCGAGCGGACTGACGACTGAGGACATCGCCCGGGGCGCCGGTGGCGGAGCGGGCGAAGGAGAGGATGCCGGACCGCCGGTCTACCCCGGTGAGGAAACCGACGACACCACTTTCACGGCCGACACCTCCGGCACGGTCACCCCGCCGGAGACGGGCGGCACGCCCACCGCGGCCGAGGGCGACACGGAGAGGACTCCTTCGGCCGAGGCCGGCGAGGCGGCCGGTGACGAAGGGCACGAGGAACTGATGGCACCCGAGGACAAGGAGAACTTCCGTACCCGCTGGCAGGCGATCCAGAACGACTTCGTCGACGATCCCCGTGAGGCCGTGCACTCGGCCGACTCGCTGGTCGCGGACGTCATGCAGGCCCTGGCCGCGACCTTCGCGGAACGCAGGGAGGGCCTCGAGCACCAGTGGAACCGGGGGGAGCAGGCCGACACCGAGAGCCTGCGCGTGGCGCTGCGCGAGTACCGCTCGTTCTTCAACCGGCTGCTCGCCACCTGACGGCGCCCCCGCCGGCGGATCGCCTGGATCCCCGACCACGAAGAAGGCTCCGGCCGGTCCCCCGGCCGGAGCCTTCTTTGTGGTCACGGCGGCCCCGGGGACCCCTGGAGGCACGGCCCTTCGCCGGTTCGGCCTGGAGCCCAGGAGCCCAGTATCGTCACGCGGTGCACGACCCGGCCGACGCGGGCGGGCCGCGGTGCGGACGGCGTGCTCGGCGGTCGGGACGGGCCCGCGGCCCGGAAGCGGGTGTCCCCCCGAGCCGGCGCGACGCAAGAGTCCATACGGCCCCGTGAAAAGTCCATCCCCTCGCCGCGCCATCTCTCCCATCCTTTGGTGTGTACATGCCCCCGGGCCCCGGCCCCCCACAGCTCCTTTCCTGGAGGCACACGTGCACCCATCGGATCCGTCTGCGCGGCCGCGCACGGCACGCGGCTGACCGCCAGGCTCACCATCCACGCCCCGTACAGCCACAGTTCCCCGGAACAGCAGACCCGGCCTCTTCCCTTCCCCTCGCCCCTCTTGGAGGATTCCGGTCGCTTCTGTTCCCCTACCCCCCAAGAGGCCTCACACATGCCTGACATCAACCGGCGCCGTTTTCTGCAGATAGCGGGCGCGACGGCCGGCTTCGCCGCACTGTCGAGCAGCATCGACCGCGCCGCGGCCATCCCCGCGGCGCGCAGCACCGGCACCCTCGAGGACGTCGAGCACATCGTGGTGCTGATGCAGGAGAACCGTTCGTTCGACCACTACTTCGGCGCGCTCAAGGGCGTGCGGGGCTTCGGCGATCCGCGCCCGGTGACGCTGCCCAGCGGCAAGTCCGTATGGCACCAGGCGGACGTGAACAAGAAGGTGACGCTGCCGTTCCACCCGACGGCCGACGATCTCGGGATGCAGTTCCTCCAGGGGCTCAACCACGACTGGGCGGGCGGCCACAAGGCGTTCAACAACGGCAAGTACGACCAGTGGGTGCCCGCCAAGACACCGACGACGATGGCGTACCTCAACCGGGACGACATCCCCTTCCACTACGCCCTCGCCGACAAGTTCACCGTCTGCGACGCGTACCACTGCTCGTTCATCGGGGCCACCGACCCCAACCGCTACTACATGTGGACGGGCTACACCGGCAACGACGGCGCGGGCGGCGGGCCCGTCCTCGGCAACGAGGAGGCGGGGTACGGCTGGAGGACGTATCCCGAACGGCTGGAACAGGCGGGGATCTCCTGGAAGATCTACCAGGACACCGGCGACGGCCTGGACGCCGCGGGCCACTGGGGCTGGATCAGCGACGCCTACCGCGGCAATTACGGCGACAACTCGCTCCTGTACTTCAACCAGTACCGCAACGCCCAGCCCGGCAACCCGCTCTACGACAAGGCCCGCACCGGCACCGACGTCAGGTACGGCGACGGGTACTTCGACGGCCTCAAGGCCGACGTGCAGGCCGGCCGGCTCCCCCAGATCTCCTGGATCGCCGCCCCCGAGGCCTTCACCGAGCACTCCAACTTCCCC
This sequence comes from Streptomyces sp. NPDC015127, assembly GCF_043080095.1. Classification (NCBI taxonomy): domain Bacteria; kingdom Bacillati; phylum Actinomycetota; class Actinomycetes; order Kitasatosporales; family Streptomycetaceae; genus Streptomyces; species Streptomyces sp. NPDC015127. The sequence continues at coordinate 182,319 of NZ_JBIBVE010000007.1, read as the reverse complement.
TCGAACTACGGTGCTTGGTACATCGCGGGCGTACTGGACGCGCTGACGTCCGACCCCGCGGTGTGGAGCAGGACGGCTCTGTTCATCACCTACGACGAGAACGACGGCTTCTTCGACCACATCGTGCCCCCGTACCCGCCGGCGTCCGCGGCGCAGGGCAAATCCACCGCGGACACCTCCACCGAGTACTACGCGGGCGGCACCTCGTACGCCGCGGGCAACTACGGCCTCGGTCCGCGCGTGCCGATGATCGTCGTCTCCCCCTGGAGCACCGGCGGCTACGTGTGCTCCGAGGTCTTCGACCACACCTCGATCATCCGCTTCATGGAGCGCCGATTCGGTGTGACCGAGCCCAACATCTCCCCCTGGCGCCGCGCGATCTGCGGCGACCTGACCTCGGCCTTCGACTTCGGCGCCACCGACACCACCCCGGTGACTCTGCCCGACACGTCGGCCTACGAGCCGCCGGACCACGAGCGCCACCCCGACTACCGGCCCACCCCGCCCGCCGTGGGCAGCATGCCGGCGCAGGAGCCCGGCGCCCGCCCCACCCGGCCGTTGCCCTACGCGCCCTACGTCGACAGTGCCGTCAACACGGCCGACGGCCGCATCGCCCTCACCTTCGCTCCGGGTGCGGCGGCCGGAGCGCAGTTCTACGTCACCTCGCCGAACCGCACCGACGCCCCGTGGACGTATACCGCTCAGGCGGGCAAGGAAGTCTCCGACACCTGGAACTCCGCCTACTCCAAGGGCACGCACCACCTCACCGTGCACGGCCCGAACGGCTTCCTGCGCACCTTCAGGAGCGCGGCGAAGACCGTGGCTCCCGAGGTGAGGGCCCGCCACAACGGCGGTACGGGAAACCTCGATCTGACCCTGACCAACCCCGGTACCACGACCGCGCGACTCACCGTCACCAACGCCTACGGCGGCGGGGCCCGGACCCTCTCCCTGCCCGCCGGGGCCTCGCTGACGCACACGGTGGACCTGAGCGGCACCGGTCGCTGGTACGACGTGTCGGTGGTCTGCGACACGGACGCCACGTTCCTGCGCCGCTTCGCCGGTCACGTGGAGACCGGCACCCCGGGGGTGAGCGATCCGGCGATCCGAACCACCTGAGCCCTAAACTGCCCGGCGTGTACACGACGCAGATCTCCCGTCACATCAGGGCGCCGCGCTCTGTCGTCTACCGGGCCCTTCTCGATGCGGCGGCACTCGCCACATGGCGGGTGCCCGCCGGCATGAGCAGCGAGGTGCACGAGTTCGACGCCCGTGAGGGCGGCGCGTTCCGCATCTCGCTCACGTACGAGGGACCGGGCGGCATCGGGAAGTCGGGGGCGCTCACGGACACGTACCACGGGCGCTTCGTCCGGCTGGTGCCGGACGAGCGCGTCGTCGAGGTCTTCGAGTTCGAGACCGCCGATCCCGCGCTGCGCGGCGAGATGACGATGACGACGACGCTCACCGACGCGGACGGCGGCACCGATGTGCTCGTCGTCCACGAGGGGGTCCCCGACGGCGTGCCGGCCGCCGACAACGAGACGGGCATGCGCATGGCCCTGGACAACCTGGCCCGGTTCGTCGAGGAGGACTAGGCCCTGCCTCGCAGATCCGCGTGCGAGATCGTCGTGCTCGTGATCGAGCCCTGGCCTTCGTGACCAACACCGGCGAGCGATGGTGGTGTTGAGAGGACGCCGTGCCGCTTGAGGAAGCGTTCAGGATCGTCGACCACATCGTCAGCAAGGGCTCCTGGCCCACGGACGCGCGCTGGGGTGGTCGATCGCTGACCGAGCAGACCATCGTCGGCTCGGCCCCGTACTCCTACCTCTGACCCCAGCCGCAAAGCAGCGGTCAGGGTTGCCCCCGGCGGGGATGCGTAATCAGTGCTGTCTGCCACCCGAACGGACGCGATGCCGTGCGTCCCCGGCGGGGCTGCCAGAGGGTGAGGCCATGCCCCCAATACGAGCGATATCCGCTGCTGCCCTGCTGTCCACCGCCACACTGCTCTCCTGCTCCCTGACGGCCTGCAGCCCGGCAGCACAGGACGGCAACCAAGGCGGGCGGGGCGGCACAGCAACCGACGCACAAGACAAAGGCCGGTTCTGGCAGCAGTCCCTGGACTGGAAGGACTGCCCAGCCCCCTCACCCATCCAGGGCGGCGGCGAGGCGCCCGGCCCCCTGCCGGACGGCACCCGGTGGCAGTGCACCACCATGCAGGCGCCGCTGGACTGGAAGAAGCCCTCCGGGGAGTCGATAGACATCGCGCTGATCCGGGCCCGCTCCAGCGGTGACGCCGACGACCGGATCGGTTCGCTGCTCTTCAACTTCGGCGGCCCCGGGGAATCGGGAGTCGCCACCCTGCCCGCCCTCGCCCCCGACTACGAGAAGCTCCGCTCCCGGTACGACCTGGTCAGCTTCGACCCGCGCGGCGTCGGCAACAGCCGGGGCGTGCGCTGCCTTGACGCCGGCGCCGCCAACGAGGACGAGGACGAGGTGGACGACACCCCCGACGACGGCGGCGACGAGACCGATGCGCTGGTCGAGTTCAACCGGGAGATGGCGGCGGCGTGCAAGAAGAACTCCGGCGACATACTCCCGCACGTCGGCACCACGGAGGCCGCCCAGGACATGGACCTGATGCGGCACGTCCTCGGCGACAAGAAGCTCCACTACTTCGGGATCTCGTACGGCACCCAGCTCGGCGGCGTGTACGCCCACCTGTTCCCCAAGAACGTCGGCCGGGCCGTTCTGGACGGCGTCGTCGACCCCACCCGGAACACGATGGAGGAAACCCTCGGGCAGGCCGGAGGGTTCCAGCTCGCCTTCGAGCACTTTGCCGCATGGTGCGCCGAGCAGGGCTGCACACTCGGCGACAACGCCGAGGAGATCGTGGACACCACCGTGGAACTCGAGGCCGACCTCGACGACGCTCCGCTCCCCACCTCGGACGGAAACGAGCTCGACGGCAACACGCTCATCGGCGCCATCAGCGGTGCGCTCTACAAGCAGGAGTACTGGCCCGCCCTCCTCGTGGGCCTCGAAGCGGCCACCGTCGGCAACGGCGACATCATGCTGGACCTGGCGGAGGAGCTGGGACAGCGCGGCTCCGGCGGCGACGGGGACGCCGATGGCGAAACCGCCGGCAACGACAACGAGAGCAACGAGGACGACGCTTTCAGGGCCATCACCTGCGACGACTCCAGCGACCGCTACACCGTGGCGGACGTGGAGGAGAAGATGCCCGAGTTCGTCGAGACGTCACTCCTGTTCGGGCCCACCCTGGCGTGGAGCACACTCGCGTGCGACGGCTGGCCGGTGCCGGGAGAGGCCGAACACCCCGAGGTGAGCGCGCCGGGCGCGCCGCCGGTCCTGCTGGTCGGCAACACCGGAGACCCCGCCACCCCCTACGAGGGCGCCGCCCGCATGGCGGAGCAACTCGGCAAGGGCGTGGGCTTCGAGCTCACCTACAAGGGCGAAGGCCACGGCGCCTACAACAGCGGGAACGCGTGCGTGCAGAGCGCCGTCAACTCGTATCTGCTCGACGGGAAGCTCCCGAAGAGCGGCGCGGTGTGCGAGGCGGAGCCGCTGCCCGAAGGCAAGTAGCCCTGGCACGGCGGTCTCGCGGTGCCCAGTCGTCGGGATTTCGGTCGGTGCCGCCGTCGTAGACATCGACGTTGTGACTCCGTCCTGAGATCGACGTGTCGGCTATGCCCACGTTCTGGAAGACGTGCCCTATGCGGATGCCATCTCAGCCACGTCGGGCACCTGCCGCACAGAGGGTGACGATTCAACCAACTGAGGATGTGCGGAGCGCGGCAATCCCGGATACTCATCAGACGACAACGCGTGGCACAGGCTCCCTGTATCGGACATCCAACCGCACTGCTCGGAGCTCCTACGCTTGGAGGTGGAACATGGTGCATGTCCATGTACGCGCGGCGGCCGTCGTGTCCGCCGGCATCCTGACCATCACCTCGGCCCCGGCCTTGGCCGCCAATCAGCTGCCGGCTGTGCAAGAGGTTCCCTGCCGGACCAGCAACCTGGCCCTGGACTGGACGTCCGGCGGGACGGCCAAGCCCGGCGGCACGAATACCGAAGAGCAGATGAACGCCTTCGTAGCGGTGAAGAACACCGGATCCGGCGCATGCACCCTGCGAGGCTACCCAAAGGTGACCCTGAAGATGGGCACGGAAACCGAGGGTGTGCAAACCGAGACGTTCTTCCCCCAGACCTCGGAAAAGCCGAAGACCGTCAAGCTCAACTCAGGTGAAACCGCCCGGCTCACTGTGACCTTCCTCTCCGGGAAGGCGAGCGACGACAACATCATCGACCCAGGGGAGGCGGACATCACTCCGCCCGGTAACACCGAGGCCAGGGAACTGCGTTGGTTGTGGGGACCGGTCCAAAAGCAGGAAGCGGCCACGCACCCAGGCAACTACGTCAGCCCCGTATTCCGCTGACAGCCTGACTCAAATCGCTGCCGAGAGGCCAGGTCGATCAGCGCCAACCGCGATGCATCCCACGGGTCCCCACCTTCCCGGTGCGGGCCCGTGGGTCCGTTTCGTTCCGATCACCCGATCGTTGCCCTTGAGGGCCTCGCGCGCTCCGCTTCGCCCTCAGTCTCTCGGAACGTACACCCCACAGGTAGAGAACGGCTCTTGTTGCACGCATTCGAATAGTGCACTCCAGCGGCCACCGCTCTGGGCTGCCTCGGCCACCGTCGTACCGCACGCCGAATCAGAAAGACCCCAGAGGGATCCCTCTCGCCAACCCACCTCACGGGTACGGTTGTTGATCGTGTCGACACAGGCCGCGGGCGCCTTGCGACGCTTGACTTCTTCGATGAATTCCAGGTACTCGGGATTCCGAAGCGAGGCGGTCCGCTGGTCCAGCTTTCTCTTTGCCTCGCTCCGCTCCTCCGGTGTCGCCCTCCGGTCATGGATTCTCGCCAGCGCGTTGCTGGTCTCCTCCACGGTCTGCTGGATCTTGAATCGATCCTTCGGATCCCGCGGCCTGGCCGTCGGGTGCTGGAGAGCCGTCACTGCCTTCATGGTCCACTGCACGTGGTCCAGGAACTGCGCCCTCTCGTCGGGCAGCAGGTTCGGGGCGTTCTCCACCGCCTCGGTCATCCCCTGCGCGATGCTCCTGAACGTGGCCCGCTCCATCGGCGGCGTCTGCGGGTTCTCCGCCGTTTCCAGTGTCTTGATGATCCCGTCCACGATCGTCCCGTACGCGGCCCGCTCCATCGGCGGCGTATTCGGGGCAGCCATGACATCCAGCGTGCTGGTCAGCACCGTGTTCAGCTTCTCCTTCAGCTCCTCCGGTGCCTTCAGTTCCGTTATCGCATCCCCCAGTTCCTCCTTCAGCTCCGCAGGATCTGCTGGTGCGGCCGGCGGCGGTGGCGGCGCCTCAGGCGGGGATTCACGTGGGGATTCAGGTGGGGACCCAGGTGGCGGCTCAGGCGGGGGCTGCGGCTCCGGCGGCGGTGGCTCAGGCGGCGGTGGCTCAGGCGGCGGTGGCTCAGGCGGCGGTGGCGGTGGCGGTGGCGGTGTGGGTTGGCCAGGCACCGCATTCGTGGCGTGAGCGAGGGCATCAGGCTCTGCCGCAGCCGTGGCCAGACCCGCTGGAAGGACGAGCGCGGCAGTCAAACAGGGCACGCCGAGCAGGCGAGAGATGTGTGGCCTCGGGCTTTTGGCCATGACGGTTCCAGGTGCGCTTGGGAGATTTGGCCCTTGAGGCGGCGCAGGGTCACCGGAGATCCACTGGTGTTACAGGACAACTCTTCGCCCCCTCAAGGCATCCTGCAACCCGGCGAGATGGGCTGTGGCGGAGCACAGCGACCATCCCGCTCCCGGCGACCGGCCCACCGGAGTCACTTCACCAGTTCAGCAAAAGGCACAACCGCCTGCGCATCAACGGTAAGGACGCCATACCTTTCCCTTTCCCTTTTGTTCTCCTTTTCGGCACCGACGACGCCACGCGGGGCAACTTTCGGCACGAAATCGAGCGACGATGATACGAATGTGGCAGAATATGAGTCATCGTGAGTCACACTCCAGATGGACGTGACATACACCGGCCGACGCGTGACGTTGATGAGATTATTGTTGTGGCGAATCGGGGCACGATAGGTGACATACTCCCCACATTTAGCAGGGGGACAGTAGAAGTCTCCTTCTTTGTTTTTCCACGAAGGGTGCGGGACAAGGAGCTCGTCCAGATCCACCTTGCCTCGGTCCTTTCTCATCAGTTCGACCGTGAGATCAGCCTGTATCGCGTCGAACCCGGCGTACCTGGGCAGCTGCACCAGCTTCTCCTCACGGTATTCCTCTCCTGGCTCGAGCCACGCGCCGGGCCCATAAAACAATCCGGCGCTCAGAGCGTACTTTTGGGGAATACGGCTGTAACGCGCTACGTCATCTCCACCCTCCATGGCCTTCTTTCGCTCCTTCAGCCCCCCGGTTCCTTCGGAAAAGTCGCCCAGGAGTCCGTGAACCGAATAGTTGTCGTTGATAATGTACGCCGGGACCTTCCCGGTGTTCTTTACCTCAAGGGCCAGCGGGAGGTGAATGATGTCGAGTCCGGGATCGATCCGCGGCGTGCCGAATTCGGCCTTCAGACGGAAGAGGGCGGGAGAGGAGGTAGGCTGATACATGGTGGAATAGGCGAAGTTCACACCAGCCAGGAGTGTGGTGGCAGCCACCCCTGCCGCAAACCTCTTGGGGTAGGGGGTTCCCCTCCACGCTTTTTCCCGTATGAGCAGCCAGAGCGCCCACAAGGACCAGCACCAGAGGGGGAAGTACGCAAACAGATAACGCGTGTACTCTCTTTCCTGGAGCCACAGGAACAGCAGGAGACTGTTGGTGGCCAGAGCGATGAGCGTCCCGATCAGGACGATGGCTCCGGAGATGTGCAACTGCCGCTTTCCCCAGAAGTCGAGCACCGCGAGTGCGGCCACACCCGCGACGCCGCCCAAGAGTACGAAGAGAAAGCCGGTGATCCTTCCGGCGAAAGTGAGCGCGCCGACGGCATCCGGGCTCCCGACAACGGCCAGCAGAAGCATGGATCCGAACAGCCCCGTCATCATCAGCGCCATGGTCGTGCGTCTTCGCCATACGCGGTCGGGCCACGTTCCGCTGTCTGCCTCGCGCCAATAGACGGACTTCCGGTCTTCGACATCCATGTCCCGGGGATAACCAATGTGACTGAGGACTTTTCGCAGATCGTGCAGCGACCACGCGCTGCCCACTTTCGTGCCGCCGATCGCGATTTCGCGTAGCCCGCGGCTGTCCGGTGGCCCGACGATCACCTTGGGTCTGCTCGTCATGGCATCAGGCTCAGGGCTGCGCCTGTTACCCGCAAACGAGGGTTGCTCCGTTCGCCGCCACAGCCCGTTCCTGCCTCAGGCCCGTGTTGCCAGGCGCAAGGGGGCGACCGTCTTCCTCGCGCGCCCCACATGCCGGCGTCGAAGACGCCGGAACGCGCGCCTCACTGTCCTCGCGCCCCGCGGAACAACCAACTGCCGTGACCGAGCCGATTCTGCGCGTCCCGGCCCCGTGCCGCGGCGGCTAAGTCAAGGGATTCGCACGCTCCGCCAGGGCTGTTCGGCACCGGCGCGGGTGAAGTACGCGATCCAGTCGGCGGCCCGGCGCGGATCGCCCAGCGCGGTGGGCCAGTTGTCCTCCGTGACGCGGGCGACAGGGGCGGGGAACTGCTCCAGCTTGTGCGCGTAGAGATCCAGCCACCGGTGCACGGCGCGGGGCTGTCCGTGCGCGGCCAGCGCCTCAACCACCATGGGGGCGTGGTTGGTGAGGCGCCCGAGCCGCTCGGGGCCCGAGGCGTGCAGCCGTTCCAGCGCTTCGTCGAGCGCGCCGTTCGTCTCCTCCGTATGCATGCGGGGAACGCTATGCGGATCGGTGCGGCTGCGTATCGGGCCGGGGAACGAAGCCGGGTGCGGCCGGTCCTACGACCGGAGTCGCAGTGATCCGACCGGCCGGCCCCGACCGCCGACCCCGGGGGTCAGCCGTCCACCGGCAGGCCGGCGGGCTCCTTGATCCGCTTCATGATGATCTGCGAGTTGACCTCGGTGACACCCGACAGTGCGGTCAGTTTCTCGATCCACAGCTGCTCGTACGCGCGCAGGTCGGCGACCGCGATACGCAGCAGGCACCCCGGGCTGCCGAACAACCGGTACGCCTCGATGACGTCCGGGATGTCCTGGATCGCCGCCTCGAATGCCTCGACCGCCTCGCGGTCGCGCCGCACCTCGATGGAGACGAGTACCTCGAAGCTGCGCCCGACGGCCTCGGGGTCGATCACCGCGCGATAGCCCTGGATCACCCCGTCCTGTTCCAGTTGCCGGACCCGGCGCATGCAGGGCGAGGGCGTCAGTCCCACGCGCTGCGCCAGTTCCTGATTGCTGAGCCGCCCGTCCTCCTGTAGCTCCCGCAATATTGCGCGGTCGATCGCATCCATGACGCAATCATCCACCACGCCTTCAGGGTGAGGCCAGCCGAATAGGCAATCATATTGCGGGACAATCCACCTATCATTGCGTCGCACTCGAACCACAGCCCCCACCGGGGCACCGACGAGGAGAAGGCAGATGGGACGGATCGTCGTCATCAGCACCGGCGGAACCATAGCCAGCCGCTGGCAGGGCTCCGGCTTCGCCGCGGACGCCCACGGCCAGGAGGTCATGGCGACCGCCGCGGTCCCCGCGGACGTCACCATCGAGGTCGTCGACCTGTTCAGCGTGAACAGCCCCCGTCTCACCACGGCCCACCAGCTCACCCTGCTGCGCACCGTGCACGAGGTGCTCGCCGACCCGGACGTGGACGGCATCGTCGTCACGCACGGCACCGACACCCTGGAGGAGTCGGCCTTCCTCGTCGACCTCCACCACGACGACCCGCGTCCCGTCGTCTTCACCGGCGCCCAGCTGCCGCTCGACGCCGCCGACGGCGACGGCCCCGGCAACCTCCACGACGCGCTCCTGACCGCCTCGACGACACGCGGCCTCGGCGTGCTGGTCGCCTTCGACGGCAAGGTCCACGCCGCGCGCGGCACCGTCAAGACGCAGACACTGGCGGCCGACGCCTTCGCCGACCCCTCCGGCGCCCGCATCGGCAACGTGGGCTTCGGACGCGTCTCGGTCCTCCGCCACCCGCAGCGGCCGGCGGGCCTGCCGCTCCCGGCGATGCCGGACACCCCGCCCCGTGTCGACATGGTGATGCACCACAGCGACGCCGACCCGTATCTGCTGAACGCGGCTGTCGACGCGGGCGCGCAGGGCATCGTCCTGGTCGCCACCGGCGCCGGCAACGCTACTCCCGATTTCGTGGAGGCTGTCGCGTCCGCGGTGTCCCGCGGCGTGCTCGTCGCGCTGACCACGCGGGTCCACGCCGGCCCGGTCACCGAGATCTACACCCACGGCGGTGCGGTCGACCTCGTCGCCGCCGGGGCCGTTCCGGCCGGCACCCTGCGGGCCGGTCAGACGCGCATCGCCGTGCTCACCGCCCTGCTCGCGACCACCGACCCGCGGGAGCGCGACGAGGTGCTGCGCCACGCGCTCGGCGCCCCGGCACCGGCCGACGCCACCGCGCCGGCCGTGCTCGCCGGCGCCTAGAGCGCCCGGCCCCACCCGCCCGGGCCCGAGGCCCCGGCCGGTCCCCCCTCCCCCTCTTCCCTTCACCCACCCTCGCCCCGACCCCGCGTACCCACGCGACAGGAGAGTCCGAACCTCCATGGCCACGCACCAGGACCAGGTCCACCCCGCAACGCGTTCCGAGCACGATCTGCTCGGTGACCGGGACGTCCCCGCCGACGCGTACTACGGCATCCACACCCTGCGGGCGGTGGAGAACTTCCCCATCACCGGCACCCCCGTCTCGGCCTACCCGGACCTCGTCACCGCCCTCGCCTGCGTCAAGCAGGCAGCGGCCCTCGCCAACCGCGACCTCGGTCTGCTGGACGGCCGCAAGGCGGACGCGATCGTGGACGCCTGCGAGGAGATCCGTGCCGGCCGGCTCCACGACGCGTTCGTGGTCGACGTGATCCAGGGCGGCGCGGGCACCTCGACGAACATGAACGCCAACGAGGTCGTCGCCAACCGCGCCCTGGAACTCCTCGGTCACCCCAAGGGCACGTACGCGAACCTGCACCCGCTGGAGGACGTCAACGCGGGCCAGAGCACCAACGACGTCTACCCGACCGCCGTCAAGATCGCGCTCGACTTCACCGCCCAGCGCCTGCTCGACGCCATGGAGGTGCTGCGCGCGGCGTTCGCGTCGAAGGCGGAGGAGTTCGCGGACGTCCTGAAGATGGGCCGCACCCAGCTCCAGGACGCGGTGCCCATGACGCTGGGCCAGGAATTCGCCACGTACGCCGTCATGCTGGCCGAGGACCACAAGCGGCTCGGCGAGGCACGCGAGCTGATCCGCGAGATCAATCTCGGCGGCACCGCCATCGGCACCGGGCTCAACGCCCACCCCGAGTACGCGGCGCTGGCCTGCCGCCATCTGCGCACCATCACCGGTCTGCCCCTGATGGTCGCCGACGACCTCGTCGAGGCCACGCAGGACGCCGGCGCGTTCGTCCAGCTGTCGGGAGTCCTGAAGCGCATCGCCGTCAAGCTCTCCAAGGTCTGCAACGACCTGCGGCTGCTGTCCTGCGGGCCGCGCGCGGGCTTCGCCGAGATCAACCTGCCGCCGGTGCAGGCGGGCTCCAGCATCATGCCCGGCAAGGTGAACCCGGTCGTCCCCGAGGTCGTCAACCAGATCGCCTTCGAGGTCATCGGCAACGACATGGCGGTGACCATGGCCGCGGAGGCGGGCCAGCTCCAGCTGAACGCCTTCGAACCGGTCATCGCCCACAGCCTGCTCAAGAGCCTGACGCACCTGCGGGCCGGCTGCCTGACCCTCGCCGAACGCTGCGTCACCGGCATCACCGCCAACCGGGAGCACCTCGCCCACCTCGTCACCCAGTCCATCGGCCTGGCGACCGCGCTGAACCCGCACATCGGGTACGAGCAGGCCACCGCCGTCGCCCAGGAAGCGCTGGCGACCGGCCGCAGCGTCCACGAACTCGTCCTGGACAAGGGTCTGCTGACCCAGAGCGAGCTTCAGCTCATCCTGCACCCCGACAACCTCGCGCGTCCCCACGTCGTCGCCGCGGCAACGGCCCTGCCCACCGGCTGAGCCGCCGACGGCTGGCCCGGGCGGGTGGCCGTCGTTCACGAGAACGGACCCTGCGGCGCTGTCCCCGGCTTCTCCCCCGGCGGCGGCGGCGTAGGGTCCGGTCCGCGGCCCCGCGCTGTCGGCCCCCCGTCGCGCGGCTCCCGCGGCCGCCTCTCCGGCGAAGGGTGCGCACGTGCAGGTACTGGAGATCATCGAGGCGCCGTCCGTGCTGGGGCTGCGGCCGACCGGTGTCCAGGACCTCCCGCAGGCCCTGCTGGAGGCCGGGCTGATGAGCCTTCCGGGGACGGTACGGGCGGACCGGGTCGAAGCGCCTGCGTACGACCCGCGGCGCGACGAGGCGACCGGGGTCCTCAACCCGGCGGCCATCGCGCGCTACTCGGTCGACCTGGCCGACACGGTCGGCGGCGTCCTGCGCCGCGGCCACTTCCCCGTCGTGCTCGGCGGCGACTGCAGCATCCTGCTCGGCAACATGCTCGCCCTGCGCCGCCGCGGACGCCACGGCCTGCTCTTCCTCGACGGCCACACGGACTTCTACCAGCCGTCGGCGGAGCCGGCCGGCGAGGCGGCCTCGATGGAACTGGCCCTGGCGACGGGGCGCGGCCCGGGGATCCTCACCGACCTGGAGGGCCGCGGGCCGCTGCTGCGCGACGAGGACGTCGTGGCCTTCGGCTTCCGCGACGCGGAGCAGTCGGCACGGGACGGGATGCAGCCGCTGCCGCCGCGCCTGCACGCCATGGGGCTCGACCATGTCCGCGCGGTGGGCGCCGCCGCGGCCGCGCGCACAGCGGTCGGCCACCTGACCGCGGGGGAGACGGCCGGGTTCTGGGTGCACCTCGACGTCGACGTCCTGGACGACGCGATCATGCCGGCCGTCGACTACCGGCTCCCGGACGGGCTGAGCTGGCAGGAGTTGGAGACGGTGCTGCGGACGGCACTGGCCGACGAGCGGGCCCGTGGCCTGGACGTCACGATTTTCAACCCCCGTCTCGATCCCGGAGGTACGGCGGCGGCGCGTCTCGTGGAGTGCCTGCGCGAGGGGCTGTCGGCGCGGACGGACCGACGCCGCTGAGCCCGTGACCCGCCGGCACGCGGGCAACGGCGGCACCGACCGGTGGTTCCGCGAGCGGTGGCGGCCCCGGGGCGCCGAGCAGGACGGCCCGGGGGCGCCGCCAGTGGGGGGCGAAAAGTACATTGATGTTAGAAAGGGTCATGATCGGGCCATCGCCACGGCCCCGGCCTCAGGCCACCCGCCGCCTCACCGGAGGTCCGCCCGCCACGGACGCCCAGTCCCGGGAGGGGAACTCAATGAACCGGCACAGGCTCGACAGGTTCGACGCCGCGCGGCGCTCCCTGCGCGGCGGGCGGCGGTCCGTGCTGGGTTCGCGCAGCGTCGCCGGGCAGGTCCTCTTCCTCCAGGTCGTGGTCGCGGTGCTGCTCATCGTGGCCGCCGTGGTCGCCCTCGTCCTGCAGGCGCGGCACGACAGCGAGCAGGACGCGCAGAACCGGTCGCTGGCCACCGCCGCCGCTTTCGCCCACGCACCGGGGACCGTGGCCGCTCTCCGCTCCCCCGACCCCACCGCCGCGCTCCAGCCGCGGATGGCCGACGCCGGACGCGAATCGGGAGTCGACTTCATGACGGTGACAGCCCCGGACGGCACCCGCCACGCCGACACCGATCCGGCCCTCATCGGCACGGTCACCACGGGGATCGAGCGGGCCGCGGCCGGGGAGGCGTTCACGGAGATCTTCGAAGGAGCCCCGAGCGACGCGGCCCGCGCGATCGTTCCGGTCAGGGGGCCCGACGGGTCCGTCATCGGCCTGGTCGGCGCGGGTGTCCAGATCGAGAACGTCGGAAACGCCGTGGACCGCCAGCTCCCCATGCTCCTTGCCTCCGCGGCCGCCGCGCTCGCCCTGGCCACGGCCAGCGCCGCCCTGGTGAGCCGGCGCCTGCGACGGCAGACACACGGCATCGGGCCCGAAGAGATGACCCGGATGTACGAGCACCACGACGCGGTCCTGCACGCGGTGCGCGAAGGCGTCCTGATCGTCGGCGGCGACGACCGCCTGATGCTCGCCAACGACGAGGCACGCCGCCTCCTGGAGCTGCCCCAGGACGCCGACGGCCGGCCCGTCGCCGATCTGGGCCTGGACCTCGACATCGCCGGTCTGCTGGTCTCCGACCGCGCGGTGACCGACGAGGTGCACCTGGCAGGGGACCGGCTGCTGGCCATCAGCATGCGTCCGACCGCGCCCTACGGCGGGAGTTCGGGCAATGTGGCGACGCTCCGCGACACCACCGAGCTCCGGGCGCTGGCCGGCACGGCGGAGGTAGCCCGGGAGCGCCTGAAGATCCTCTACGAGGCGGGCGTGCGGATCGGGACCACGCTGGACGTGGTGCGGACCGCGGAGGAGCTGTCGCGGGTGGCGGTCCCCCGTTTCGCGGACTTCGTCACGGTCGAGCTGCCCGACGCGGTGCTGCACGGCGACGAGCCCTCGACCGCGCCCACGGTGATGCGCCGCGCGGCGCTGACCGGCATCCGGGCGGACCATCCGTTCCAGGCGGTAGGGGACGTGATCCACTTCGTGGCGCACGCCACGCCGATGGCGGCGGCCATGGCCAGCGGTCACGCGGCCCTGGAGGCCGATCTGACCGTCGCGGACGCCTGGAGGTCCCAGGACCGCGCGGGTGCGGACCATGCGCTGGCCTACGGCGTCCACTCGCTCATCACGGCACCGCTCCAGGGCAGCGGGGTGCTGCTGGGCATGGTCAACTTCTGGCGATCGGAGCGGCCCGACCCGTTCGAGGAGGAGGACCTGACCTTCGCCGAGGAGCTGGCGGCCCGCGCCGCCGTCGCCATCGACAACGCCCGCCGCTTCACGCGCGAGCACCGGATGGCCGAGACGCTCCAGCGCAGCCTGCTGCCCCATGTCCTGCCGAGCCAGAGCGCCGTCGACATCGCGTACCGCTACCTGCCCGCGCAGGCCCGGGTGGGCGGCGACTGGTTCGACGTCATCCCGCTGCCCGGGGCGCGGGTCGCGCTCGTCGTCGGCGACGTCGTCGGCCACGGACTGCACGCCGCCGCGACCATGGGCCGCCTGCGCACCGCGGTCCACAACTTCTCCACGCTCGACCTGCCCCCGGACGAACTGCTGACCCGGCTCGACGAACTGGTCAGCCGGATCGACCAGGACGAGCCGGGCGGTGACGGGGAGGGCACCACCGGAGCCACCTGCCTGTACGCGATCTACGACCCCGTCTCCGGACAGTGCAGCATGTCGACGGCCGGCCACCTGTCGCCCGCGCTGGTGCATCCGGACGGGACGGTGGAGTTCGTCGAGATGCCCGTCGCGCCTCCGCTGGGCCTGGGCGTGCTGCCGATGGAGGCCGCGGAGGTGCACCTGCCCGAGGGCAGCCGGCTCGTCCTGTACACCGACGGCCTCGTCGAGCACCGCCACCGCGACATCGACGCCGGGCTGGACGCGCTGCGCGGGGTGTTGTCGGCCCATGCCGACAGCGCGCCCGAGGACATCTGCGAGGCGGTGATGGACACGATGCTGCCCACGACGCGCCGCGACGACATCGCCCTGCTCGTGGCCCGTACCCGTCTGCTGGATCCGGCGCGGATCGCCACCTGGGACGTCCCGCGCGACCCCGCGGCCGTCGCCCCGGTCCGCAACGCCTGCAGCCATCAGCTGGAGGAATGGGGACTGGAAGAGGTCGGATTCACCACGGAGCTCGTGCTGAGCGAGCTGATCACCAACGCGATCCGCTACGGCTCCGAGCCGATCCACGTACGGCTCCTGTACGAGCGCACCCTCGTGTGCGAGGTCTCCGACGGCAGCAGCACCTCGCCCCACGTGCGCCGTGCGGCCACCACCGACGAGGGCGGCCGCGGCCTGTTCCTCGTGGCCCAGCTCGCCACGCGGTGGGGAACGAGGTACACACCGACGGGCAAGGTGATCTGGACCGAACAGTCCCTGACGGATGGTCAGCTCGCGGCGGAGGCGCTGCTCGAGATGTGACGCTCCCTCGGATGTCGGGCCGACGGTGTGCCCGGTGTGCGCTGCGGTGACCGCAGATGTCAGGATGCAGTCATGAGCAACAACGTGTACTTCGACATCACGATCGACGACCGGCCCGCCGGCCGGATCGTCTTCACCCTGTTCGACGACGTGGTCCCCAAGACCGCCAAGAACTTCCGCGAGCTCGCCACGGGCGAGCACGGCTTCGGCTACGAGGGCTCCTCGTTCCACCGTGTCATCCCGGACTTCATGCTGCAGGGCGGCGACTTCACCCGCGGCGACGGCACGGGCGGCCGGAGCATCTACGGCGAGAAGTTCCCCGACGAGAACTTCCAGATCAAGCACACCAAGCCGGGCCAGCTCTCCATGGCCAACGCGGGCCCGAACACCAACGGCTCGCAGTTCTTCATCACCACCATCGTCACCGACTGGCTGGACAACAAGCACGTCGTCTTCGGCGAGGTCGTCGAAGGCATGGACGTGGTGAAGCAGATCGAGTCGCTGGGCTCGCGCAGCGGCGCGGTCAAGTCGAAGGTCACGATCGCGAAGTCCGGCGTTCTCGAGGGCTGATCGCCCCTGACGCCGAGCGCCCGTGGTCCGGCCCCGGACCACGGGCGCTCGCCTTCTCCGGCAGCGGTCAGCGGCTCGCGCAGGTCCAGGCGTTCATACCCTGGATCGCGGCGAGTCTCTTCGCCGTGGCAATCTGCTCCGACCTCGTCGCCAGATCCGCCCGCGGCGCGTATCTCAGGCCGCCTGCCGCCCGCCAGCTCGACTGGGTGAACTGCAGGCCGCCGTAGTGCCCGTTGCCCGTGTTGGCGTGCCAGTTCCCGCTGGACTCGCACTGGGCGATGGCGTCCCAGTCGACGCGTGGGCCCGTCCGAGCGGAGTCCGCCCGGGCTCCCGGGGCGGCGATCAGCAGGACGAGTGAGGCGGAAACAGCGGCGCACAGACCCGCTCCGGTGCGGATTCCCGTGCCACTGCGGTTGTGGTGACGATGCATCAGACGCCTTTCTCTCGGCGGGCCCGCCACAGCGGTGGGGCAGGCTGCCCCCGACCATAGGTTCATGTGACGAAGACGGCATCCGGTGTTGCACCCTTCGGGTGCCGGCGGGCCCGGCGGTGCCGCGTGACGAAGGCGGCACCCGCACCGGGTGCCGCCTTCGTCGGACGGGCCGCATCGGCCCCTGGGTCACTTCTCCAGCACGGTGGTCCGGGCCAGCGGCAGACGCAGGGTCTCCCGGAAGGAGAAGAGCACCACGAGCGAGGACACGACCGCCAGGCCCATCAGGTAGAAGCCGGGGGCGAGCGGGGTGCCGGCGAGGGAGACCAGTCCGGTGGCGACGAACGGAGCCGTGCCGCCGAAGAGGACGTACGCCGCCGTGTAGCCGATCGCCGAGCCGCTGGCGCGCAGTTGTCCGGGGAACATCTCGACCATCGCCGGCACGTTCGAGGTGCCGATCACCGCGACGAGCACGGCGAGGACCGCTGCCCCCGTGATCGCTCCCGCAAGCCCCTGGCCTATCAGCCAGAAGGCGGGCAGGGTGGCCACCGCGAAGCCGCCGCAGGCGGCGAGCAGCATCGGTTTGCGGCCGAACCGGTCACTTGCCGCCGCCATCAGCGGGCAGGCGGCGCTGTAGGCGAGCATCGCGATGACGCTCGTGAGCATCGCCTCGGACTTCGCGTAGCCGACCTCCTCCGACATGTAGGCGATCATGTAGCTGCTCATCAGGTAGTAGCCGACGGCGTTGGTGATGCTGTAGCCGAACAGCGTGAGCACCTGCCTGCGGCAGACCCGCCAGGCCTCGCGCAGCGGCGCCTCCTGGACCGCGTCGCGCTTCTCCATCGCCTGGAAGACGGGCGTGTCGTCGATCCTGCTGCGCAGGTAGAGGCCGATCAGTCCGAGCGGGCCGGCGAGCAGGAACGGGATGCGCCAGCCCCAGCTGTCGAGCGCCGCCTCGTCCAGCGTGGAGGTGATCAGAAGGCCCGTCAGCGCTCCGGCCACGGAGGCCAGCCCGACGGTGAGCGGCACGACGCTGGCGTAGCGGGCGCGTCGGCCTTCGGGGGCGTACTCCATGATGAAGGCGGAGGCACCCGTGTACTCGCCGCCGGTGGAGAAGCCCTGGACCGCCCGGAGCAGGAACAGCAGCACCGGAGCGGCGATGCCGAGCACGGCGTAGGTGGGCAGCAGCCCGATCAGGAGGGTCGAGCCGCTCATGCACAGCACGCTCAGGGCGAGCATGCGGTTGCGGCCGATCCGGTCGCCGTAGCGGCCGAAGAAGGCAGCCCCGAGCGGCCGGGCGACGAAACCTCCGGCGAAGACGGCCCAGGTCGCGAGGAGCGCCGCGGTCTTGTCGTACTGCGGGAAGAACAGGCCGGCGATGGTGGCGGACATGATCGCGTACGCGCCGGAGTCGAACCATTCGACGAAGTTGCCGATGGCGGTGGCGGTGGCGACCTTGCGGCGCACCTTCGCCGTGTCCGGTGTCGCGGTGGACGGGACCTGGGGTGCCGTGGTCCGGCTCTCGGTCGTCATCTCGATCCGTCCTTCCGTGTCGTCCGCGGCGCGGCGTCGCTGGCCCGGGGGGTGAGGTCGCGGGCACGCAGGGCCGCCCGCTGGATCTTTCCGGTCGCCGAGCGCGGCAGTTCGCCGACGAACTCGATGAACCGCGGGTACGCGAACCGGGAGTGCGCGGCGCGGGCGAAGTGCGAGATCTCCTGTGCCAGGGCCTCGTCCGGCTCGTAGCCGGCGTTGAGCTCGATCCATGCCTTGACGGCCTGGCCGCGCACCGGGTCGGGCACACCGACCACACCGGCGTCGGCGACCGCCGGGTGTCTGCGCAGGGCGGCTTCCACCTCGTAGGGTCCGACGCGGTAGCCGGACGTCTTGATGACGTCGTCGGTGCGGCCGAGGAACCAGAAGTATCCGTCCTCGTCCATGACGGCCTGGTCCTTGGTCCGGTACCAGGTGCCGCCGAAGGTCTCGGCGGTCGCCTCTGGGCGGTTCCAGTAGCCGAGCGGGAACTGGGGGTTCGATCCGGCCCGCAGGCAGATCTCACCGGGCTCTCCGACGGGCACCTCGCGGCCGTCGTCGTCGAGCAGGGCGACGTCCCACCCCGGCAGCGGCCGGCCCATGGACCCGGGCTTGACCGGGACGCCGGGGAAGTTCCCGAGCAGCGGATACGACTCGGTGGACCCGTAGTAGTCGAGCGGAGTGACGCCGAACTGGGCACGGAACCATTCGATGAGATCGGGGGTGAGCGGCTCGTTGGAGCAGCACACCACACGCAGCGACTGCGGATGACGACGGCCCGCATCCGGGACATCCTGCATCATCTTACGCAGGAAGGTGGGGTTGACCAGGGCTGTTGTGACCTTGTTACGGGACATGGCCGCCAGCAGTCCCTCGGGGTCGAAGCCCGCGGCCGGCCGGTGGACGAGGTGGACGGCACCGGCGCGCAGCGGCCCCATCAGCTTGGCCATGGACCAGGCCCAGTCGCCTGCTCCGTAGAAGACGTCACCGGGACGCAGGTCGTGACAGCAGTGGAACTCGTTGTGTCCGAGCAGTGTGCGGTGCGCGTGGACGATGCCCTTGGCGGCGCCCGTCGTACCGGAGGTGTAGAAGATCAGCGCGGGGTCGTCGGCGGCGGTGTCGGCGGTGGCGAACTCGGGGGCCAGCGCGTCGATGGCCGGGTCGTCGACGTTCACGACCACGCCGCCGAAGTCGCCCGCCCGGTCGAGGGCGCCGGTCTCGGTGACGAGGACCGTCGAGCCGGAGTCGGCCAGCCGGTAGCGGATGGGTTCGTCGGCCCAGAGCAGGGACATGGTCACGAGTACGGCGCCGGTGCGCAGGACGCCGAGGTAGGTGGCGGGGGTGTCGGTGCGCTGCGGCAGCAGCACGGCCACCCGGTCGCCCTTGCGGACGCCGAGCCGGTGGAGGTGGGCGGCGATCTGCCGGGAGCGGTCCTGGATCTGCTGCCAGAACACCTCCTCGTGGTGACCGGTGTGGTCCTCGAAGATCAGGGCGAGGCGGTCGCCGGGGTGGCGGTCGGCGACGTCGGCGGCCATGTTGTACCGCTCGGGAACGCTCCACCGGTGCTCTTCCAGGAGGCGGCGGTAGGCGGTGTCGCCGGGCGCGGCCTCGCCGGTGTGCGGGGTGACGCTGGTGGTCATGGGGTCCTCTCGTCGGGCTGGGGCGGGTGGGGGTGGCCCGGTCGGGCTTGTCAGCGGCGCCGGCCGGCGAGGAAGGCGGCCATCTCGCGCTGCGGCTCGCCCGTCGCGTAGGCGGCGATGTGCACCTTCTTGGCCGCGGCGATCGCCTCGTCGAGTCCGGCGTCGTCGAGTTCGCGGATGCGTCCCTTGGTCAGCGCGACGGCGCCGGGCGGGAGTTCGGCGAGCCGGGCGGCCTCCGAGAGCGCCGCCGCCTTGACCTCGTCCTCGGCGGCGAGGCTGGTGAGCAGGCCGAGCCGCTGGGCCTCGGTGCCGTCGACCAGGCGGCCGGTGAGCGCGAACTCGGTGGTCCTGGCCCGGCCGAGGATGCCCCACATGGCCCAGATGCCGGTGATGCTGGGGATGCCGGAGAGGACCTCGGGCTGGCCCATCCTGACGCCGGCGTGGCCGATGCGGAGGTCGGCCAGTAGCGCGAACTGGAATCCGGAGCCCGCCGCCACACCGTTGACGGCGGCGACGACCGGCTTGTCGAGGCCGCGTACGGCGCGGAAGAGCCGTCCGAAGTCGTCGATCCACGCCTCGGCGGCACCGTGGTCGTCGGGGTCGATGGCCGCGGTCTCGGCCAGGTCCTGGCCGGCGCAGAAGGCGCGGCCCGCCCCGGTGAGGACGACGGCGCGGCACTGTTCGTCGGCGCCGAGCGCGTCGAGGGCGGCGACGAGGCGGGCGCGCATGTCCCCGGTCCAGGCGTTGAGCTTGGCAGGCCGGTTGAGGGTGACCTCGGCGACGTAGGCGTCGGGGGATGCCGCGGTGGCCGGATGGCGGGTGACGACGACGGTGCTGGTCTCGGTCATGGCGAGAGGGCCTTTCTCGGGAGGCGGGGTAGGGCGGCGGGATCGCCGAGGCAGGGAGAAGGGGGTGACGGGCGGATGTCCCTGAGCGGGCGTCCCGTGAGCAGTCATGCAAACAGGGGGAGCAGGACGGCGGCCAACACCAATCGGGACTCTCGGTGATACCGGAGCGATATGGTCCGCTCATGGAGCTCCGCCACCTGCGCTATTTCGCCGTCCTCGCCGAGGAACTGCACTTCGGCCGTGCGGCGGAACGGCTGCACATGGCCCAGCCGCCGCTGTCCCAGCGCATCCGGGACCTGGAGCGCGAGTTGGGGGTGCGCCTGTTCGACCGCACCAGGCACCGGGTCCAGCTGACCGAGGCGGGGGCGCTGCTCCTGGAGCATGTGCGGCCGGTGCTGGCAGGAGTGGACACGGCCCGCGAGGCGATGCGCAGGATCCGGCCGGGCGAGGCGGGGGTCCTGAGGGTCGGTGTGCCACCGGACACCAACCCTCTGGTCCTGCCGACGCTCACGGCGGGCTTCGCCCGCCGCGTCCCGGATGTGCTGATCGACCTGCACGAGCTGACGACGGACGAGCAGTTGGCCCGCCTGCGCGAGGGCGAACTGGACGCGGGTGTGGTCCGCCATCCCTCGGACACGGTGGGGCTGGAGTCGGGTCCGGTGGCACGCCGCGAGCTGGGCGTGGTCCTCCGGACGGACCATCAGCCGGCGGGCCGGGCGCAGGGCGCGGTACGGCTGCGCGACCTCAACGGCACACCGCTGGTCATCTTCCCCCGCGCGATGGCGCCTCGGCTGTACGACCACATGCTCACGATCTGCCGCGACGAGGGTTTCCTGCCCGGCTCCATCCGGCATGCCCGCAACCCGCATTTCGTGCACGGCCTGGTGCTGGCGGGCCGCGGGATCCACCTCAACGAGGCCCCCGCCACGCCCTTGCCCGACGGGCTGGTCTGGCGTCCTGTCGAGGGAGCGGCGCTGGCCTGGATCACCTCGGTGGTCTGGGTGCCGAGCCGTCACAACGAGGCGATCTCCGCCTTCACCGAGGCCGTGTCGGAGGGGCTCGCGGTGGCGGGCCACCACATCGGAGAGGCCCCTCACCCCGGCTGAACAGGAGCCCGGCGCTCGCGCTCCCCCGCGGGCCCCACGGACGCATCTGCGAACGTGTCGCACCTGGTCAGAGGCTGTATGACAGCTGTAGCCGCAATGGGTTCCGCGTGCGACGGTAGGCCGTATGGCGGGGACAGAGCACACACACGACGGCCACGCACACCGGCACGAACACACCCACGCACACGGGCACGGGCACGGGCGGGACACCGGGTGGTCCCGCGTGCGTCACCAGGTGGCGCACCTGGTCCGCCCGCACGCGCACGAGTCGGCCGCCAAGGTCGACCGGGCGCTGGAGACATCCGCGCGGGGTATGCGGGCGCTGTGGATCTCCCTGGCCGTCCTCGGCGCCACGGCGGTGGCCCAGGCGGTCGTGGTGGTGCTGTCGGGCTCCGTGGCGCTGCTGGGCGACACCGTGCACAACGCGGCCGACGCCCTCACCGCCGTCCCGCTGGGCGTGGCGTTTCTCCTCGGCCGGCGAGCGGCCACCCGGCGGTTCACCTACGGGTACGGGCGGGCAGAGGACCTGGCCGGCATCGTGATCGTGCTGACCATTGCCGCATCGGCCGCCTTCGCCGCGTGGTCGGCCGTGGACCGGCTGCTGAACCCGCGGGAGATGAGCCACCTCCCCGCGGTCGCCGCCGCGGCCGTGATCGGCTTCGCGGGCAACGAGTGGGTCGCGCGCTACCGCATCCGCACCGGCCGCGAGATCGGCTCGGCGGCGCTGGTCGCCGACGGGCTGCACGCCCGCACCGACGGCTTCACCTCGCTGGCCGTTCTGCTCAGCGCGGGCGGCGCGGCCCTGGGCTGGCGCCTGGCCGACCCGATCGTCGGCCTCGCCATCACCGCGGCGATCCTGCTGGTCCTGCGCGACGCCGCCCGGGAGGTCTTCCACCGGGTGATGGACGCCGTCGACCCGGCCCTGATGGACGCGGCGGAGCGGTCGCTGCACGGCGTACGGGGCGTGCGGGCGGTGGGCGAGCTGCGGCTGCGCTGGATCGGGCACCGCCTGCGGGCGGAGGTCGCCGTCGTCGTCGACGGCCGGCTGACGGTGGTCGAGGCGCACCGGGTGGCCGTCGACGCCGAGCACGCGCTGCTGCACGCACTTCCCCGGCTGTCGGCGGCGATGGTCCACGCCGACCCCGCACCCATGCCGGGTACGGCCGATCCGCACGCACCCCTCATGCACCACACGGCGTGATCCGGGGCCGCCTCAGAAGCCGTCCGGGGGGAACTCCTGTTCCGTCCAGATGATCTTTCCGGAGCTCGTGTACCGCGTGCCCCACCGCTGTACGAGCTGGGCGACGATGAACAGTCCACGGCCGCCTTCGTCTTCCACCGTGCTGTGGCGCAGGTGCGGTGACGTGTGCCCGGCGTCGGCGACCTCGCACAACAGCGCCCGGTCGCGGATGAGGCGCAGGTGCAACGGTCCCCCGGCATAGCGGACGGCGTTCGTGACCAGCTCGCTGACGACGAGTTCGGTCGCGAACGCCAGCTGTTCCAGGCCCCATTCGCTCAGCTGCCCGGTGGCCAGCTCGCGGGCGCGTCCGACGACGACCGCCTCGGCCGGCAGCTGCCAGACGGCGACCTGGTCTGCGCCCAGCTGACGCGTACGGACGAGGAGCAGCGCGGCGTCGTCCGCCGCCGCGCCGCCGGGGCGCAGTTCGGCCACCGCCCGGTCGCACAGTTCCTCCAGCGGCCTGCCGTGGCCGTCGGTGAGTACGCGCCCGAGGGTGTCGAACCCCTCGTCGATGTCGCGGTCGCGCGCCTCGACGAGGCCGTCGGTGACCAGGGCGATCAGGCTGCCCTCGGGCAGCTCCGTCTCCACCGCCTCGAACGGCATTCCGCCCAGCCCCAGCGGCGGCCCGGCCGGCAGCTCGGGGACGACGCACGAGCCGTCGGGTGTCACGATCGCCGGCGGCAGATGCCCGGCACGGGCCATCGTGCAGCGGCGGGAGACCGGGTCATAGACGGCGTAGAGGCAGGTCGCGCCGGTGGCGACATCGGGGTGGGGGCCGCCGGCCCCGGCCGGCCGGTCGTCCGCGGTGTCCCCCTGGAGGTCGGACTGTCGTTCCGGCGACCGGCCGACCAAATCGTCCAGGCGGGTGAGCAGTTCGTCGGGGGGCATGTCCAGCCTGGCGAGGGCCTCCACGGTCGTGCGCAACCGGCCCATGGTCGCCGCCGCCTGGAGTCCGTGGCCGACGACGTCGCCGACGACGAGGCCGACGCGTGCACCGGAGAGCGGAATGACGTCCGCCCAGTCGCCGCCGACCCCGGTCACGCCGTCGGTGGGGAGGTAGCGGTGCGCGACGTCCACCGCGGGCTGTTGCGGAAGCTCCTGCGGCAGCAGCTGGCGCTGAAGGGTGAGGGACGCGACGCGTTCGCGGGTGAAGCGGCGGGCGTTGTCGATGGACACGGCGGCGCGTGCGGTCAGCTCGTCCGCGAGCGCGACCTCGCCGTTGTCGAAGACGGCGGGGCGGCCGGTGCGCACGAAGGTGACCAGGCCCATCGTGCCGCCACCGGTCCGCAACGGCACGACCAGCGTGCTCTCGTCGAGCACCCGCCCGCCGGACGACAGGCTGCGCAGCTGGGGCGAGCCGCGCGGGTAGTACACACGGCGGACCGGCTCGCCCTCGCGGCCCGGGAGCGGCTCGCTCTCGTCGGCGTACGGCGCGGGCAGCACGATCTCGGCTCCGGCCCGCGGGTCGTACCGGGCGGCGACACGGACGTACGTCGAGCCCGCCGTCATCTCGGTGCCCGGCTCGCCGCCCTCCAGTACGGCGCGCTCCAGGTCGACGGTGACCGCGGTGGCGAAGTCCGGGACGGCGACGTCCGCGATCTCCTGCGCCGTGACGAACATGTCCAGCGTGGAGCCGATCCGTCGTCCCGCCTCCACGAGCAGGGCGAGACGGTCCTGGGCCTCGTAACGGTCCGTGATGTCGAACGCGTCCTCGCACACCCCCAGCACGCGCCCGTCGGCGTCCAGGAGCCGGTAGTACGAACACGACCAGACGTGGTCCTTCTCCGGGTCGCTGGGGAGCTTTCCGCGGAAGTGCAGGTCGATCACGGGCTCGCCCGTGTCGATGACCCGGTGCATCACCTCTTCGAGCGTGCGCCGGCCGTCCATGGTCAACAGGACGCCGTCGGGATACAGGTCGGCGGCCTTCCTGCCGCGGTACTCGGAGAGGGGGCGGCCCATCTCGTGGTCGTGCGCGGTGTTGGCCCAGGTGAGTCTCAGGTCGGCGTCGTAGACGGCGAGTCCGATCGCCGACTGGGTGGTCAGCCCGTGGAGCATGGCCCGCCGGGTCTCCGACAGACGCAGGCCCTCCAACTCGGTGATCAGCAGGATGCGCGCCGCCGGGCCGCCGCCCGTGAGCGGGCACACGACGACGACCACCTGCAGAGCGTGGCCGTCGCGGTGCCGTGCCATGCGCGTGTCGCTGTCGCTGGGCAGGAGGTCGTGCACCGTGCGCCGTGCGGAGTCGGCCGGGTGGGAGCCGAGGAGCACGTCGACGGGCTGCCCGATGATCTCTGCGTCCGAGTGGCCGAACAGGGCCTGGGCCGCGGGGCTCCACCCGATGACCGCGTTCCGGGCATCGAGAACCACCGTGGCCGCCGAGGCGAGGTCGAAAGGGCCACGCGGATCAGCGCTCTCCGGCACGCTCCATGCGGTCCATGCGTTCGCCGCGTTCCACGGACTCATGGCGGCTGAACCGGCACCGTTCATCATTCCCAGAATCCACCCCGGCCCATGGGCGCACAAGCCGCGCCGTCACGCCACCGCAGGAGCCGTACCCGCCGAGCGGTCACTGTGCGAGTTCGGCGGCCGGGCCCATGACGATCACGGGCTGCTTGCCGGGGTCCAGGGCGCGCACCAGCTCCCGCATCGAGGCCCGTGGGAGCGAGATGCATGCCTGGGTGGGTCCGGCATGGTCGACGTGGACCCATACGCCGCCGCCCTTGTCCGAACCGAGCGGCCGCTCCTGGTCGAGCGGAGTCGTGCCCGGGACTCGGTTGTAGTCGATGGCGACCACGTAGTCGAAGGAGCCCTCCAGGGGTTCGCCGAGGAAGCCCGTGCCCGAGGCGACGAATTCCTCGTCCTGGTCGTAGGGCAGCAGGGCTCCGGGGTCCGGCAGCCGCCCGCCGGCGTCGCCGAGGCCGAAGACTCCGATCGGTGTGCGCAGATCACCCTCGCGGTGGTCGAACGTCCAGCCCCGCAGGGCGTTGTGGGCCGGCCACGGTCCGGCGGTACGCCGCCACCGCCCTGCCGCGTCCCGTTCATGGAGCACCGCGGTGGCCTTGCTGGTGTCGATCGACTCGCCGACGACCACCAGGGCCTGGCGCGTGTCCTCCGGGACTTCCGAGTGGGTGACCGGCCCGAGCCCGGGGAGGTGTCCGGCGGACGGCGGACGGGAGGGGTGGCCGGGGCGGGCGTCCTGCCAGCCGACGCCGTGCCGGCCGGGCGGCCCGGGAGCAGGCGCGGGTGCCGAGACGGAGGGCGGCTCGGCGGGTGCGGAAGGCGGCTGTGTACAGGCGGCGAGCAGCGGCGCGGCGCACAGGGCACCGATCAGCCACCTTGCGGCGCCGTTGCTGGGACTGCGGGGCATGGGGCGGCATCCTCCGGCGCTCGGGGAACAACGCGGCCATGGGTACCCCGTACTCTCCCGTCTCTGTCACCCGGCTCGCGCACTCACTCAACCGGTGCACGTCCGTATGGCATCCGCCGCGGCAGCGCGGGCCGTTCTCCATGCCGTCGGGTGCAGGCACGCGGGCCCGGCCGGGTGACGGCCGGGCCCGCGCCGAGTCAGCTTCCGGGCGTCTGCGGCGGCGTGCCGGAACCCGCCTCCCGCTCCGCGGCCTCCGCCGTGGCCAGCTCCGATTTCCGGTACGAGTAGCCGAAGTAGACGATCAGTCCGATCAGGAACCAGACGGCGAACCGCGCCCACGTCTCCCACTGGAGGAACGTGATCAGCCAGATCGAGAAGACCACACCGATCGCGGGCACCACGGGCATGCCCGGGCACCGGAAGGTGCGCGGCAGCTCGGGCCGCCGGTAGCGCAGCACGATCACGGCGATGCACACCACGACGAAGGCCAGCAGGATGCCGATGTTGGTCAGTTCGGCCGCCTCGCCGATCGGCAGGAATCCGGCGATGGCGGCCGAGGCGAAGCCGACGATCCATGTCACGCGGGTGGGCACGTGCCGGGTCTCGTGGGTCTTCGCGAACCATTTGGGCAGCAGCCCGTCGCGACTCATCGAGAACCAGACCCGCGTCACGCCCAGCATGAACGTGAACATGACGGTGAGGATGCCGATGATGGCGCCGACCGCGATCACGTCGGCGAGCCCGGACAGGCCAACCGACTGGAAGGCCGTGGAGAAGCCGCTCTCCCTGTCGATGTCGCGGAAGTTCTGCATACCCGTCAGAACGAGGCAGGCGAGCACGTAGAGCACCATCGAGATGGCCAGCGAGTACACAATCGCCTTCGGCATGTGGCGCTGGGCGTCCTTGGACTCCTCGGCGGCCGTCGACATCGCGTCGTAGCCGAAGACCGCGAAGAACACCGTCGCCGCTCCCGTGAACGCCCCGCCCACGCCGTAGGGGAAGAACGGGTCGTAGTTGGCGGTGTCGATGTGCACCACGCCGACGGCGATGACGAGGAGGACGACGAGCACCTTCAGGATCACGACGCCCGTCTCGAAGCGGGCCGCGTTCTTGATGCCGAGGGTGAGGAGGTAGGCGATGAGCAGGCAGAGCAGCACGGCGAACAAGTCGACCCTGTGTCCGTCCCCGGTGCCGGGCGCGCCCAGCATCCAGGCCGGCAGCTCGGCGCCCATCGACTCGACGAGGAAGTTGAAGTAGCCGGAGATCCCGATCGCCACGACGGCCACGATCGCCGTGTACTCCAGCAGGAGGTCCCAGCCGATGAACCAGCCCGCCAGTTCGCCGAGGACGGCGTACCCGTAGGTGTAGGCCGACCCGGCCTTCGGGATCATTCCCGCGAACTCGGCGTACGAGAAGGCGGCCGCCGCGCTGGCGATGCCCGCGACGAGGAACGAGACGAGCACGGCCGGACCCGCGGTGCCGTTGGCGACAGCACCGGCGAGGCTGAAGATGCCCGCTCCGATGATGCCGCCGACACCGATGGCTGTGAGCTGCCAGAGCCCCAGGGTGCGGGTCAGCCGCTGGTGGACGTCGGCCTCTTCGATCTGCTCGATGGGTTTGCGGCGCAGAACGCCGTGTCCCATCCGGAATCCGCCCATGGGCGTCACCTCTTCGCTGACGGCATTCGCTGATGCCCGATCATGATGGCCGAGGCACCCCCGCTTCGGAAGGGGCCGCGCTGGTGTCGCCTTCGCGGAGGCGATCGTCCGGACGCTCTTCCCGCGGCGGCGGTGACATACGCGCCGACGGCGGCGAACGCGGATTCGCCGCGTTGGCCGGCGCAAAGAATGAGTCGCCCGACCGGCGGGTTGGCGCATTTGTGATCTGTCATCACAAGGTAATGTGACGGTAAAGTCCTGGTAGTGGCGGTCGAGAAGAATCGACCGCGGACCGGCGGCTGCCCCACCCCGAGCGGTCGCCACGCAGGGCATCGGGACGCGAGGCCAGGCGCCCACCCCGACGCCCTGTCACCGTTTCCGAACATCTGTCCATCTGACCCGACCACACCGCACCCCGGCGCCCGCCGCGGTGCAGGAGGCAGGCCATCATGCAGTCGCTCATCGACAACGCCCGGTCCTTCGCGGACCATGTCGCCGCCAACGCACAGGAGTTCACCCACCTCGCGGACGGCCAGGCGCCGGAAACCCTCTTCATCACCTGCTCGGACTCACGCGTCGTCCCCGCCTGGATCACCGGCGCCCGCCCGGGCGAGCTGTTCGAGCTCCGCACCGCCGGGAACATCGTTCCCCCCTACCCCCCACAGGGCCGGCCCGCCGGCGAGGCGGCCACCATCGAGTACGCGCTGCGCGTGCTGTCCGTCCGCGACATCGTCGTCTGCGGGCACTCGCACTGCGGCGCGGTGGGCGCCGTGGTCCGCGGAGAGGACCTGTCCTCGGTGCCCGCCGTGCGGGAGTGGCTGGAGCACACGACCCGCGTCGAGCCCTCCGCCGACGAGACCCCCGATCTGGCCCGGGCCGTCCAGCGCCATGTGCTCGCGCAACTGGACACGTTGCGCGGCTACCCCGCCGTCCAGGAGGGCCTCCGCGACGGCTCTTTGACCCTGCACGGCTGGTACTACGAGGTGCACACCGGCACCGTCAGCGTCCACCGGCCCGGCACCGAGGCCGTGTTCGACCGGCTCTGACGGCAGGCGCCGCGCAACCGGCCGGCAAAGACGCCGGATCGAGCCCGCGCCGACGGCGCAGACCAGACTCTCCACCACTGTCCGGGCACGGTCCGCCGTGCCCCGACGGGGCACGCCCCTTCGCTGCGCCGTGCCCTTCCCACCGACCTCTCTCCGCGCACCGGCCCGCCACGGCCGGCCCGGACCGTACCCTGAGGACCCTCGCCCGTGGTGACACGTTCGTCTCTCTTCAGCAACCCCCGCGTCGTACGACGCGATCTGCTCGCCTCCCTCGTCGTCTTCCTCGTCGCGCTGCCGCTCTGTGTCGGCGTGGCCGTCGCCTCGGGCGTGCCCGCCGAACTCGGTCTGATCACCGGCATCGTCGGCGGTCTCGTCGTCGGTGCGCTGCCCGGCAGCAGCCTCCAGGTCAGCGGCCCCGCCGCCGGTCTGACCGTCCTCGTCTACGAAACGGTCCAGGAATTCGGTCCCGGCGTGCTGGGCCCCGTCGTCCTGGCCGCCGGACTGATTCAAGTCGGTCTGGGCGCCGCGCGATTCGGCCGCTGGTTCCGCGCGATCTCGGTCTCCGTCGTCCAGGGCATGCTCGCCGGCATCGGCCTGGTGATCGTGCTCGGCCAGCTGTACGCCATGGCCGACACCCCTCAGCCGGGCAGCGGCCTCGACAAGCTGGCCGGCCTGCCCGGTCTCGCCGCCGAGATCGCCACCGGCACCGCCGCCCTGTCGGCCTTCTCGGTCGGCGCGGGCACCGTCGCGGTCCTCGCCCTGTGGCCCCGGCTGCCGGCGAAGGTACGTGTCGTCCCGGCCCCGCTGGCCGCCGTGGCACTGGCCACCGCCGTCACCGCCCTCACCGGTCTCTCTCCGGCGACGGTCGAGGTCAGCGGGCTGCTCCAGGCCGTCCGGCCCCCGGGCCTGGAGGACTTCGGACAGCTCGGCAGCACGGCGGTCATCGGCACGGTGCTTGCGTTCGCCCTCATCGCCTCGGCCGAGAGCCTGTTCAGCGCCGCGGCGGTCGACCGCATGCACGACGGCCCGCGCACCGACTACGACAAGGAGCTCGTGGCACAGGGCGTGGGCAACACACTGTGCGGAGCGCTCGGTGCCCTGCCGATGACGGCGGTGATCGTGCGCAGCGCTGCCAACGTGCAGGCCGGTGCCCGTACTTCCCTGTCCCGTATCGCGCACGGCCTGTGGCTGCTGCTGTTCGCGGCCCTGTTGCCGGCGGTCATCGGGATCATCCCGCTGGCCGCGCTCGCCGGTGTCCTGGTCCATGCCGGATGCAAGCTCGTTCCCGTCAAGGACCTCGCTCCGCTGTGGCGCACGCACCGCAGCGAGGCGGTCCTGCTGGCCGTCACCGCCCTGGCCGTCGTCGTCACGAATCTCTTCGAGGGAGTGATCCTCGGCCTGCTGCTCGCGGTGGTGAAGTCCGCCTGGGAGACCTCGCACGTCCATCTGAGCACCCGCCGGCTGACCGGGGGCCGCATCGTGGTCACACTGACGGGCAACGCGACCTTCCTGCGACTGCCGCGCATCCTCGAGCAGTTGGAGGAGCTCCCGCAGGACCAGCCGATCGAGCTCGACCTCGCGCGCCTGCGCCACCTGGACCACGCGTGCCGCGTGGCCCTGGAGAACTGGGCGCACCGGCACAACAACGCGGAGACCGAGCCCGTACGGATCCGCCACGGCGAACCCACCGGTGCGCTGCTGCCCTGACGGGCCCGTTGCACCATGGGGCCCGGCTCGTCGGAGCCGGGCCGCAGATCCGGAAGCGGCGGTGCGGTCCGTGCACCCGCTCCGCCGCTCCGGGTCGTGCGTCAGGGGAAGGTGAGTGTCTGCGCGAACAGTGTGACCACGATCAGGACGACGGGGAAGCAGACCAGGAACATCGCGAAGGTGTAGCCCATGATGTCGCGGGCCTTCAGCCCCAGGATCGCCAGGGTCGGGAGCATCCAGAACGGCTGGAGCAGGTTCGCGCTCGCCTCGCCCAGGTCGTACACCACGACCATCCAGCCCTGGTGGACCTCGAGTTGGTTCGCCGCGTCCATCACGTACGGCGCCTCGATCACCCACTTGCTGCCGCCGCTCGGCACGAACACACCGAGGACGCAGGAGTAGACCGCGATGAGGGCCGGATAGAAGAAGGCGTTGGAGATGTCGGTCAGCCAGCCCGCGATGGTGGAGGACAGGCCGGTGAACGCGATCATGCCGAAGATGCCGCCGTACAGCGGGAACTGGATCAGCACACCGGACGCGGCCGACACACCCTCCCGTACGGCCGCGACGAGCCGCGCCGGCCTCCAGTGCAGGATCAGGGCCAGCAGGATGAGGATCAGGTTGACCGTGTTCAGATCCAGGGCATTGAGGGGATTGCCCGTCGCGGAGGCGAAGTAGCGGTACAGGTACCACACGCCCAGCAGGAAGATCAGCACGGCGAATGCCGGGCTGTGCTCCAGCCAGTCACCGGGGCGGCGTGACTCGGTGGTGCCGGTGTCCTCGCGCGTCTCCTCCAGCAGCGGCCGCAGGCGGATGCCCAGGTCCTCGGCCGTCTTCGCGGCCTCGGGCGAGGGGGCGAGGAACCAGGCGAGGACCACCGCGACGACGAACACGACGGCCGTGGCGGCCATGCCCTGCCACAGGAAGATGGTCTCGGTCAGCGGGATCAGTCCCGAACCGCGTCCTTCCTCGATGACCTTCTGCACCGCCTCGGGGCTCGCCCCGGCGCTGGCCACCTGGAGGGCGGCCGAGCCGGACAGTCCCTGTGCCCAGACGGTGCCGAGACCGAGGAACGCCATCGCGCCGATCGCCCGGTAGTCGACGCCGCGCACCAGCCGGGAGATCTCCTTCGCCAGGATGGCGGTGAAGATCAGGCTGAACGCCCAGTTCAGGTACGACGAGACCATGGACACGGCGGCCGTGAACGCGACGGCGGCGCGCGGGGTGCGGGGCACGGTGGCGAGGCGGGAGATCAGCCGTGCGACGGGCCGGGACACCGCGACCGCGTAGCCGCCGATGATGATCATCGCCATCTGGAGCGTGAACTGGATGAGCGACCAGAAGCCCTTGCCCCAGGCGTCCACCAGACCGTATCCGGTGGTGGCGGTGGGATCGTCGGGTGCGCCGGTGACCGGTGCGCCCGTGAGGAGGCCGAGGGCCAGGACGACGAAGGTGCCGACGAGGACGAACCCGAAGGCGTCCGGCAGCCAGCGCTCCGTGGCGGCGGTGAACCGCAGGGCGATCCGGGCGAGGACGTTCTCGCGCGTGTCGTCCGTGGTCCGCCCGGTCCTCGTGACTGTCATCCGGCATCTCCTCACACCACACACCAGGGGCCTCACGTGCACCGCGGACCAGGAAGGTAGAGCCGCGCGGCGACGATCACTATGGGTCGGGAGCCCATGGACCGCAGGGCAGTCATGGTGGACGACCCCCTTTGGTGCCCCGGGTGACGGGACGCGGTCCGCGTGGCCGTCCGGGCCGGGTGCGTGCCGCGGCCCGGACGGCTCACCGTGGCCCTAGAGCCCGTTGGTGTACGCGAGCAGGTTGGGCGTGCCCACGAGGTCGCCCTGGACGACGCCGGGCGTTGCGTTGGCGGTCAGCCAGGTGCTCAGCGTCGCCTGGCCGGTGTCGCCGTGGGCGCTCTTGTAGAGGGCCGCTGTCCCGGCGACGTGCGGAGTCGCCATGGAGGTGCCGTTGAACGTGGCGGTCGTGTTGCCCGGCTGGGTCGACAGGATCGCCGAGCCCGGTGCGTAGAGGTCGATGCACGCGCCGGTCGAGGAGTACGACGCCCTGCTGTCCGTGCTGGTCGTCGCGCCGACCACCGTCGCCTGTGTCAGGCCGCGGGGCAGCCGGTCGCAGGAGTCGGCGCCGGTGTTGCCGCCGGAGGTCGCCAGGAACACGCCGGAGTTCATCATGCCGTTGAGCGAGGCCGCGAGGGTGTCCGACCACGTCCAGTTCCACGACGTGTTGGCGACCGCCGGCTTCTGCGCGTTGGCGGTGACCCAGTCGATCGCCTCGATCGTCGCCGATGTGCGGCCCGAGCCACGGCAGTTGAGGATCTTCACGGCGTGCAGGTTGACGCCTTTGGCGACGCCGTAGGTCTTGGAGCCGACGGTTCCGGCGACGTGGGTGCCGTGGCCGTCGCAGTCGGTGTCCTTCGTGTCGATCGCATTGAGGTCGAACCGGGCGCGTCCCCCGAAGTCGGGGTGGGAGACGTCGATGCCGGTGTCGATGACGTACGCGTGGACCCCCGCACCGGTCGCGGTGGAGGTGTAGCTCGCGGACAACGGCAGGTTCCGCTGGTCGACACGGTCGATGCCCCAGGAGGGCGGGTTCGTCTGGGTGGCGTCGTGTGCCTCGTCGACCCACGCGTCCTGCTCGATGCCGGCGACGGACTTCTCGCGCTGCAGGGCGCGCAGCTGGCCCTGGGTGAGGTCGGCGGCGAAGCCGTTGACCGCGGTGTCGTAGACGAAGCGCGGGCTCACGGACAGGGCCCTGGCGAGGCCGCGCGGGTCGGTGCCCGGCTTGAGCCGCACGATGTAGGCACCGCTGATCGGGCGGACGTCGTCGTCGGCCCGCGTCGTGGTGACCGGCACCGTGGCCCCGGCTGGGGCTGCGTTCGACCCGGACGGGCTGCCGTCCGCGACGGCCGCGCCTGGAAGCGACAACAGCGTCGACGCGGCGGCCGCGGTGGCGACGGCGAGGATGCCGGGAACGGAGAGGCGGGATCTGTCCGAGCTGGCAAGGCGGCGCATGGGACTCCTTGTCGGAGGCGGATGGGAGGTGGGATCTCCACCGACCGAGCGCGGAGATTACATGCCCATGCCAGCTCGCGACAGAGGGCGGGGGACGAGTCCGTCCGGCCGCCGCGGGAGCGCCCGAGAGCGGGCGGACATATCAAGGAATGGGGCGATAATGCTGCAACCATTCCTTTTCGCGGCGTGTCTCCATCAGTGACACCACAGTCCCCGCACAGGAAGAAATGGGGGACACCATGCACCATCAGTCACGGCTCGCGGCCGCCGCCGCAGCCATCGTCCTCACCGCCGGGGTCGGAGCGACGTTCCCCGCATCCGCCTCGCAGTCCGCGGCACCGTCGCACGCTCCGGCGACCGCCCTCGTCACCAACGCACGCTGGGGCGGCCACAGCTCCTTCGACCGGATCGTCATCGATATCCGCGGGAAGGTGCCGCCGGTCACCGTGAATGCGATGAAGGAACTGCACTACGACGGCCTGGGAACCAAGGTCCCGCTCGCCGGAAAGCACTTCCTGGAGATCAGGCTCTCGCCGGCCGCCGCGCACGACGACAACGGCAGGTCCGTCTACAAGGGCCCGAAGCTCACCAAGATCTGGCTGCCTTCCCTGAAGGGCCTCGCGCTCACCGGCGACTTCGAAGGAGTGGTCACCTTCGGAGCCGCCTTCAACACCAAGCCCGCCTACACGACCCGCGTCCTGCACTCGCCGGAGCGCTTCGTGATCGACATCCGGCACACACCGCCGGCCTGCGGCCGGTGACACCCCGGGGTTCCGGTCCTTCGGGCCGGGACCCCGAGAGGCCGACGACGCGTCCGCTCCCCCGCCGCGCGGGCCGCACCTGTGGTCCGCCCGGTGCATTCCGCCGATGTCGCACGGGGATTGCGCCACTCGCGGCGACCGCGCCCCTATCGTGCTCGCATGAGTGCACACTTCGATGTCGTGGTCCTCGGGGCCGGTCCCGGCGGCTACACGGCGGCGGTCCGATGCGCCCAGCTCGGCATGTCGGTGGCGGTGGTCGAGGAGCGGTACTGGGGCGGCGTGTGCCTGAACGTGGGGTGCATCCCCTCGAAGGCACTGCTGCGCAATGCCGAGTTGGCCCACCTGTTCACGCACGAGGCGAAAACCTTCGGCATCCGAGTCGAGGGCCGGGTCGACTTCGACTACCAGGAGGCGTACGGGCGCAGCCGGAAGGTGGCCGAGGGACGCGTCCGAGGCGTGCACTACCTGATGAAGAAGAACGGCATCACCGAGTACGACGGCACAGGGGTCTTCACCGACGCGAACACCCTGCGGGTCCGGGCCGCCGACGGCACGGAGCAGAGCGTCGACTTCGATCACTGCATCCTCGCCACCGGAGCCGCGACCCGCCTGCTGCCGGGAACGAGCCTGAGCGAACGCGTCGTGACGTACGAGGAGCAGATCCTCAGCGACCGGCTGCCCGGAAGTGTGATCATCGCGGGTGCCGGCGCCATCGGCGTCGAATTCGCGTACGTCCTGCACAACTACGGCGTGCAGGTCACGCTCGTGGAGTTCCTGGACCGGGTGGTACCGCTGGAGGACGAGGAGGTCTCGGCGGAACTGGCCCGCCGGTACCGCAAGCTGGGTGTCAACGTCCTGACGTCGACGCGGGTCGAGGCGATCGACGACTCGGGCCCGCAGGTGCGGGTGCATGTGACCACGGGCGGGCAGCGGCAGGTGCTCGAGGCCGACAAGGTGCTCCAGGCCATCGGGTTCCAGCCGCGGGTGACGGGCTACGGCCTGGAGAACACCGGCGTGCGGCTGACCGACCGCGGGGCGGTCGACATCGACGGCCGCTGCCGCACGAGCGTCCCTCACATCTTCGCGATCGGCGATGTCACGGCGAAGCTGATGCTGGCGCACGCCGCCGAGGCGATGGGCATCGTCGCCGCCGAGACCATCGCGGACGCCGAGACCATGGAACTCGACTACACGATGATCCCCCGCGCCACCTACTGCCAGCCGCAGATCGCCAGCTTCGGCTGGACCGAGGCGCAGGCGCGCGAGCGGGGCTTCGACGTACAGGTGCAGAAGTTCCCCTTCACCGCCAACGGCAAGGCCCACGGGCTCGGCGACCCCGCCGGCTTCGTGAAGATCCTCAGCGACGGCCGGCACGGTGAACTGCTCGGAGCCCACCTCATCGGCCCGGAGGTCACCGAACTGCTGCCGGAACTGACGCTGGCGCAGCAGTGGGACCTGACGGTGCACGAGGTGGCCCGCAACGTGCACGCGCACCCCACCCTCGGCGAGGCGGTGAAGGAAGCGGTCCACGGCCTGGCCGGCCACATGATCAACATGTAGCGGGGCGCGAACGGCACCCGTCACGGGCCGGGCAGCGGCTGCTGGGTCCAGATGGTCTTCCCGCGGCGGGTGTACCGGCTCCCCCAGCGCTCGGTGAGCTGGGCGATCAGGAAGAGGCCGCGTCCGCCTTCCTCGGTGGCCCCCGCCCGCCGCATCCTGGGCTGTGTGCTGCTCGCGTCGGAGACCTCGCAGATGAGCACCCCCGCCCGGATGAGCCGGAGCTCGACGGAGCCGCCGCCCGCGTAGCGGATGGCGTTGGTGACCAGCTCGCTCGCCACCAGTTCGGTGGTGAAGGAGAGTTCGTCAAGACCCCAGTGGGACAGCTGCCGCACGACCAGGGTGCGTGCGTGCGCGACAACCGCCGGGTCGGCCTCCAGGTGCCACGTCGCGCTGTCGTCCGCGGCGATCACGCGTGTGCGGGCCAGCAGCAGGGTCACGTCGTCCGACAGGGGGCGCGGGGCGAGGTCGGACACGATCCGCCGGCCGGCGTCCTGGAGGGGGCGGTCGGGGGCGGTCTCGCGCGTCAGCAGGGAGGCGAGTGAGGCCATCCCCTCGTCCAGGTCGGACCGGCCCCGCTCGACCAGGCCGTCGGTGTACAGGGCGAGCACGCTGTTCTCCTCGACCACTGTCTCCAGCGGTTCGAAGGGCAGACCGCCGACTCCCAGGGGCGGGCCGGGGCTGACCTCCAGATACTCGACGCTCCCGTCGGGACGCAGCAGGGCGGGCGGGGGGTGCCCGGCGCTGGCCGCGACGCAGTGCCGGGTCACCGGGTTGTACGTCATGTACAGGCAGGTCGCGCCGTACGAGTGGTACGCGACGCGCGGGCCGTGATTCTCCGCGCCGGCGGTCTCGTGCGTGAGCTGGGATACCAAGTCGTCGAGGTGCGCGAGCAGTTCGTCGGGTTCGAGATCGAGGTCGGCCAGCGTGCGTACGGCGGTGCGCAGGCGTCCCATCGTCGCCGTGGCCTGCAGACCGTGGCCGACCACATCGCCCACGACGAGGGCGACACGTGCCGAGGACAGCGGGATGACGTCGAACCAGTCGCCGCTCACGCCGGTCGCGGTGTCCGTGGGCAGGTAGACGCTGGCACTCTGCACGGCGACCGTGTCGGTCGTGGTCGGCGGGAGCAGGCTGCGCTGCAGGCTGAGGGCCGCGTGGCGCTCGCGCGCGTAGCGGCGTGCGTTGTCCACGACGAGCGCGGCGCGGGAGGCGATCTCCTCCAGCAGGGCGACGTCGTCCTCCTCGAACGGGGGGCGCGGGCCGGTGCGCCACACCGTGACCTGGCCGAGGAGCCGTCCCCTGGCCCTGAGCAGGGCGCTCATCCCGGAGTGGGCGGCCGCTGGGCCGGGCGGAAGGCCGTCGACCGGGGTCCCGGTCTCCTCGGCAGCGGGCGCCGCACCGTCCGCCGGCGACCGGTCGGCGGACCAGATCCGGTCGCCGGACCGGCCGGTGACGTCCACGGCCACGGGTGCGCCGACCGGCGGCGTTTCGTCCGCTCCGGCCGCGGCCGCACGACGCAGCAGATGCTGCCGGTGCTCGTGTGTGTCCGGCTCCTCGTGGGCGAACACGGACTCGGCGATGTCGATGACCGCCGCATCGGCCAGGGCGGGAACGAGCACGTCCACGAGGTCCCCCGTGGTCTCCGCGAGCGACAGGGAGTTGCCGAGGGCAGCGGTGGCCCGGTGCAGCAGGTCGAGCCGCTCGCGCGCCCGCCGCTGCTCCGTCACGTCGACGAACAGGGCGGTGACTCCCATGACGCGGCCCTCCGCGTCCTGGAGGCGGAACGCGGACAGGGCCACGATGCGCCCCGCACCCGGGTCCACCCGGGTCCGCACGAGGATGTCCGTCCCGACGAGGGGGATCCCGGTGGTGAGCACGTCCCGCAGCCGGTCGTCGACGCTCCGCGCGTCCTCGTCCTGGAGGAAGTCGGCGAGCCGCAGGCCGCTCAGGTCTGCGGGCACACCGGTGTACGGGAGAAGGTGCGTGTTCGTCCTCTCCAGCCGCAGGTCCGTGTCGAACACCGCAAGCCCCACGCGGTCCTGGAGGAACAGTTCCTCCAGAAAGGCGTGGGCCTGGCGCCATTTCGCCAGCAGGGGTCGGGGGGCGCCCAGCACGAGGAAGCGGGTGGCGCGCTCGCCGGTCGGCCGAGGGTCGAGGGAAAGCACACGGAACAGCACCTCCGCCTCCTCTCCCTCTCCCTCTCCCTTGCGCACCACGGCTCTGCCCTCCCACACGGGTCCGTTCCGCCCGGCCAGCACGTCCGGCCAGAGGGAGGGGTCGGCCAGCAGCTCGTGGATCCGCCGGCCCGACAGGTCCTCGGCCGGGCGGTTCAGGAGGGTTTCCGCCGCCGGTGTGCAGCCGAGGACGGTTCCGATGGCGTCCACCAGGAGTCCGGCCGTGTGCGCCGCGTCGAGTGGATCGTCGTTGCTGCGGGCCGCGCGCATCAGCCCAGGGCCCGGTCGAGGTTGAACGCGGCACTGATCAGTGCCAGATGGGTGAACGCCTGCGGGAAGTTGCCGGTCTGTTCGCCGGTCCGGCCGATCTCCTCGGCGTACAGACCGAGGTGGTTGGCGTAGGTGAGCATCTTCTCGAAGGCGAGCCGGGCCTCGTCCAGGCGACCGGCGCGGGCCAGAGCCTCGACGTACCAGAAGGAGCAGATGGAGAACGTGCCCTCCTCTCCGCGCAGTCCGTCCGGGCTCGCCTGCGGGTCGTAGCGGTAGACCAGGGAGTCGGACACCAGGTCCTCGCCGAGCGCGTCGAGGGTGGACAGCCATTTGGGGTCCGTCGGGGAGACGAACTTGGCCAGCGGCATCATCAGGACGGCCGCGTCGAGCACGTCCTCGCCCTCGTGCTGGACGAACGCGTTGCGCTCGGCGGACCAGCCGCGGCGCATGATCCGCCGGTAGATCGTGTCCCGCGCGCCGCCCCAGCGGGTCATGTCCGCCGGCAGGCCGCGGCGTCGCGCGATCCTCATGGCGCGCTCGATGGCCACCCAGCACATCAGCTGCGAGTACAGGAACTTCTTGCGCCCGCCGCGGGTCTCCCACACGCCCTCGTCGGGCTGGTCCCAGTTCTCGCAGACCCAGTCGACGAGCTCCACGACGGTGTCCCAGTGTCCGCTGGACAGCGGCTGTCCCCACTTGTCGTAGAGGTACAGGCAGTCGATGAGGGCGCCGTAGATGTCCAGTTGGAGCTGGCCGACGGCGTCGTTGCCGATGCGGACCGGAGCCGAGCCCGCATGCCCCTCCAGGTGCGGGAGTTCCTCCTCGGGGAGTTCGCGGCGGCCGTCGACGCCGTACATGATCTGCAGTCGGCAGTCGGGGCCCAGGGC
This sequence comes from Streptomyces sp. NPDC015127, assembly GCF_043080095.1. NCBI lineage: Bacteria > Bacillati > Actinomycetota > Actinomycetes > Kitasatosporales > Streptomycetaceae > Streptomyces > Streptomyces sp. NPDC015127. The sequence goes on along the minus strand of NZ_JBIBVE010000007.1, from coordinate 143,269 downwards.
CTTCTCGGAGAGGAAGTTGACGAAGGCTTCGGCCTCGTCGGTGAAGCCCAGCCTGAGGAGTGCGTAGATACAGAACGCGGCGTCGCGGACCCAGACGTACCGGTAGTCCCAGTTGCGCTCGCCGCCGATCTGTTCCGGCAGGCTGGTCGTCGGTGCGGCCACGAGGGCGCCGGTCGGTGCGTAGGTGAGGAGTTTGAGGGTGAGCGCGGAGCGGTGCACCATCTCCCGCCAGCGGCCGCGGTAGCGGGACCGGGACAGCCAGCGGCGCCAGTACCGGACGGTGGCGTCGAACAGGTCCTCCGCCTCTGTCAGGGCGCAGGACCGCGGCTCTACTGTGCCGCCGATCCGGTCGAGCGCGAAGACCGCGGACTCGCCTTCGAGCAGTTTGAACGAGGCGCGGACGTCGGGGCCGTCGGTCTCGACCGGCACGCTGGACGTCAGGGCGAGGGAGAGGTCCGGCGACTCGAAGACCGTCTGGCCCTGCCGGGTGCCGACCGTGTGGTCCTGTCGGCCGTAGTCGAACCGGGGCGCCACCCGCGCGGTGAACGGCAGCGATCCGCGGACGCACAGCACGCGCCGGATCAGTCGGTGCCGGTCGGCCTCGCGCGAATCGTCGACGACGGGCATGAAGTCCTGGACCTCGCCGACGCCGTCGTCCGCGTAGAAGCGGGTGATCAGGATGTTGGTGTCGGGGAAGTAGAACTGCTTCGTGCGGACCGGCACGTCGGGGGCGAGCGCGAACGAGCCGCCGCGGTCGGCGTCCAGGATGGACGCGAAGACACTGGGGGCGTCGAAACGCCCGCAGCAGTACCAGTCGATGGTGCCGTTCGTGCCGATGAGCGCGGCGCTGCGCAGGTCGCCGATGAGCCCGTGCTCGGCGATGGGGAGGTACCGCGGCGCGTCCGCCTTGCTGGGGCGCGAACTCGTGGCTCCGGCAGTCACACGAGCCTCCCATGACGTCGCAGGACACCCGCGATTCAGTCTAGGACCCACCCCGGGCGGCGGCGACCCGCACCGGTCCGGGTCCGGGCAGGCGGCGGCCCCCCGTCGGCCCAGGTCCCCCTCCCCCCGTCAGCCCAGGCCCTCCTCGTCCGTCGGCCTCGCGACGCCCTGGCCCGGTTCCACCGCGTCGCGGCGGCCGAGTGAACGCGCTTCGTCGAGCCGTGCGGGGCCGGGGTGGTGCAGGTCGAAGGCGGGCGATTCGGAGCGGATCTTGGGCAGGGCGGTGAAGTTGTGGCGAGGTGGCGGGCAGGAGGTGGCCCATTCGAGTGAGCGCCCGTAGCCCCAGGGGTCGTCGACGTCGACGCGCCGGGCCGTCTTCGCGGTCTTCCACACGTTGTAGAAGAACGGCAGTGTCGAGATCCCGAGCAGGAAGGCGCCGATGGAGGAGACGGTGTTGAGCGCGGTGAAGCCGTCGGCGGCGAGGTAGTCGGCGTAGCGGCGGGGCATGCCCTCGGCACCGAGCCAGTGCTGCACGAGGAAGGTGGTGTGGAATCCGACGAACAGCGTCCAGAAATGGATCTTCCCGAGGCGCTCGTCGAGCATGGTGCCGGTCATCTTGGGCCACCAGAAGTAGAAGCCGGCGAACATCGCGAAGACGACCGTGCCGAAGACGACATAGTGGAAGTGGGCCACCACGAAATAGGTGTCGGTGACATGGAAATCCATCGGGGGCGACGCGAGGACGATGCCCGTCAGGCCGCCGAAGAGGAAGGTCACGAGAAAGCCGACCGACCACAGCATCGGCGTCTCGAACGACAGGGACCCGGTCCACATCGTGCCGATCCAGTTGAAGAACTTCACCCCGGTCGGCACGGCGATGAGGAACGTCATGAACGAGAAGAACGGCAGCAGGACGGCACCCGTCGCGAACATGTGGTGCGCCCACACCACCACGGACAGACCGGTGATGGCGATGGTGGCGCCGACGAGGCCGACGTAACCGAAGATCGGTTTACGCGAGAACACCGGGATGATCTCGGTGATGATGCCGAAGAACGGCAGCGCGATGATGTAGACCTCGGGATGGCCGAAGAACCAGAAGAGGTGCTGCCACAGCAGCGCCCCGCCGTTCTCCGGGTTGTAGACCTGGGCCCCGAAACGGCGGTCCGCCTCCAGGACCAGCAGGGCGGCCGCGAGGACCGGGAACGCCATCAGGACCAGCACCGAGGTGAACAGCACGTTCCAGGTGAAGATCGGCATCCGGAACATGGTCATGCCCGGGCCGCGCAGGCAGATGATCGTGGTGACGAAGTTGACCGCGCCGAGGATCGTGCCGAACCCGGCCAGCGCGAGCCCCATGATCCACAGGTCGCCGCCGACGAAGGGGGCGCGCTCGGCTCCGCTGAGCGGCGTGTAGGCGGTCCAGCCGAAGTCCGCGGCCCCCTGGGGCGTCAGCAGAGCGCCGACCACGATCAGACCGCCGAAGAGGAACAGCCAGAAGGAGAGCATGTTCAGCCGGGGGAAGGCGACGTCGGGCGAGCCGATCTGCAGCGGCATGACGGCGTTGGCGAACCCCGCGAACGTAGGGGTGGCGAACAGCAGCAGCATGATCGTTCCGTGCAACGTGAACATCTGGTTGTACTGCTCGCTGCTGATGATCTGCAGGCCAGGGCGCGCCAGCTCCGCGCGGAGCAGCAGGGCCATCACACCGCCGAGGACGAAGAAGAGGAACGACGCGACCAGGTACAGGTGTCCGATCTTCTTGTGGTCGGTGGTGGTGATCCAGGAGATCACCACCTGGCCTCGTCCCCGGTGGGGAACCGGAACCGGCGTGACGGGCTGCTCGGTCGGCGTCGCCATGTAAACCCTTCCATGTCGGGCTGGGCGGAACACGGCGCACAGGACAGGTGGTCGAGTGCCGGTGTGCCGGTCTCCTGACTACCCCGTGCCCACGGCATGACGCCTGCCGAAACGGCGGCGCGTAAGAGTGACCGTACGGGCCGCGGACCGGCCGGGACCTGGTGGCGCGCTCGGTCCCGGTCGTCGCCCGGGCGGGTGTACCGGGCGGTGCGCACCGTGATCCCGGCGGTGCACCTTGCGATTCCTCCAGGGCCGCGCCGGGCTGCACGATATGACCGGCCGTCAGCCGATGGATCACCTCGGACGGCGAGCCTGCGCGACTCCGCGTCGGCCTCCGGCCACGCGCGGCCGCAGCTCACCTTCAGCGCGCAGCAACTTCCCGGCTGGGAAAGCCGGTTGAGGTGAGCGGAACGCTTCCGAAGGGACTCGTCCGCGCGTTGAGGGGTCTACGCGGCGGCGGGCCTCGACACCGCGCGCGCCCTGGACGAGGTCCAGTCCAACGAACACCGCAAGACGATGATGCGCACCAGCTCGGCACAGCTGATGGCCTTCCTCTCCGAGGCCGGCCTCCCGAGCCGCCGGCGGCGGCGATCTACCGGCGGCTGGGAAGCGCCGGCGGATGGTGACGCGACCCTGACCGACCGCTCCGGCGGAGCGGCGGCCTCCGGGACATATCCTCGGCCGAGGCACGCCGAGTGAAGGGCCGTAGAGGTGGCGGAGAGCAGGAAGACCGATTCGGTCGGCACGGAAGGCGGCGCGGAAGGCGGCGCGCGTCCCTCCGCCTCGCTCAGCGCGCGGGCGCGCGAGGCCGTCCGGCAGCGCATCGTCGACCGGCGGTACGCCCAGGGCGCCCGCCTGGTCGAGCGCGAGGTCGCCGAGGAGCTCGGCATGTCGCGCGTCCCCGTCCGCGAGGCCCTACGGGCCCTGGTCGCCGAGGGCCTGCTGGAACTGCTGCCGCACAGCGGAGTGCGGGTGCGCCGCCTGGAGCGGACCGACGTGGAGCACCTGTACGAGGTGTGGGAGCCGCTCGCCGTCCAGGCGTCGCGGCTCGCCGCGCGGGCGGCGGCCGGCGACCCCGAGGGCCTCGCCGCCCTGGAGTCGACGCTCCGGCAGGCCGAGCAGGCGGCCGCGGAGGACGCCGGGGCACGCGAGGTGGCGGCCCACACGGCGTTCCACGAGGGCGTCGTGGCTCTGTCGGGCAACCCGCTCCTCGCCCGCACGATGGAGCAGTTGAGCTGGCAGCTCCAGCTCCTGTTCGGCATGCGCGAGGAGCCCGCGCACATGCGTGCCCAGCACGCGGACATGTTCCGCCACATCGCGCTGGGCGACGCGGAGGCCGCCGCGGCGAGCACGCTGCTCCATGTGCGCGACAGCAGGACCGTGGCGCTGCGCTCCCTCTTCGGCGACACCGCACTCTGAGCTGTTTGTATACCAAGTCATGGAACCGCACCATGTGATGTCCGGAGTTCCTGCTCTTTCTTGCCTCCACGGCATCACCCTTGCTCGTCGCGATCAGGTTGGTATACAAACTACGGACCCGCCGTACCTACTCCCCCAGGGAGCCCCCTATGTGTGTCGACTCCGCACCGCCGCCCTCCCCCCGTCTGACCCGCCGCGGGATCCTCGCGGGCGCCGCAGCGCTCGCCGGCACCGTCGCGATCGCCTCCCCCTCCCCCGCCACCGCCGCGGACCGGCACAGCTCCGTACGAGGCGACAGGCCGGCGGGCGGCGACCTCGTCGTCCGGGGCGGCACGCTGCTGGACCCGGAGACCGGCGAGGTCACCGAGGACGCCGTCGTCGTCATACGGGACGGGGTCGTGCGGGCCGCCGGGGCACAGGCGGACACGGAGACGCCCGAGGGCGCGGAGGTCCTCGACGCCCACGGCCGCTGGATCCTGCCCGGCCTGGTGGATGCGCACATTCACCTGAGCACGGCCGCCGAGGCCCGCGACGCAGTCCGCCTGGGCGCGACCAGCGCGCGCAGCGGTTCGACGAACTTCTACCAGGACATCGCCGTACGGGAACTGGCCCGCCACACCCCCGCACTGGCACCTCGTCTGCGGGCCGCCGGCGTCTTCGTCACGCCGCATCTCGGCGACACGGTGCTGGCCGACCCCGACCTCACACCGCTCGCCGGCCTCAAAGACGGCGTCCGCTCGGCCGAGGCCCTGCGCCGGGTCGTCGAGGTGAACCTCGCGCGCGGCGCCGACGTCATCAAGACACGCGTCAACGAGCGTGCGGGGCTGCCCGAGCAGGACCCGCTGACGCAGGTGTACTCGCACGAGCAGCTGTCCGAGATCGTGGCCGCGGCCCGGCGCGGCGGCAAGGGCGTCCTGTGCCACAGCTACAGCGAGAAGGGCTGCCACGACGCGGTCACGGCGGGCATCCGCTCCCTGGAGCACGGCGCGTTCGTCGGCGAACGCACGCTGCACGAGATGCGCCGCCGAGGTACCTACTTCACCCCCACGCTCACCGCCATCGCCGGACTGGCCTCGTCGCCGGACCCGGTGCTCGCCGAACGCGGTCGCACCTACCTGCCGGTGCTGAAGCGGGCCGTCCTCGCGGCGCACGAGCTCGGTGTGCCGCTGGCGGCGGGCACGGACTCGTCGGGCGGGACCGTCGAGCCCGTGGGCCGGGAGGTCGAGCTGATGCGCGAGGCCGGACTGCCGGCGCTCGACGCGATCCGTACGGCCACGACCGGCGCCGCCCGGCTGCTGGGCCTGGAGCGCACGGCCGGCCGGCTCGCGCGGGGCTTCGCGGGCGACGTCGTCGTGGTGGACGGCGACCCGCTCGCTGACGTGTCGGTGTTGAAGAGGCCTGTACGGGTCGTCCGCGCGGGCGTCGTGCTCTAGGGCCTCTCGTTTGGATCATGCCGGGCTCGCGGGCCCTGGCACGCACGCTCGCCGCGTTGTCGTCGGTCGCCATGGCTCCGCCATTGTCTCCCTCCTCCGCCTTGCGATCGCACGCACCAGACCCCGCTCACTGATCCGGCCTGATCCAAACGAAAGACCCTAGCCGCACCCGAGGCGCCGACTGCCGGGGCGGGCAGCGCCGTTGGGCCCCTGCCCGCCTCTCGCCCGAGCCGCCGCGCGCACCGCCGCCCCCACCTCCACCGCCGTGATCCAGCCACTGTCGAAGGAGTCTCCATGACACCGTCCTCGCACACCGCCGACGGCCCGTCCCGGCGCAGCGTGATCGCCGGTGCGGCCGCCATGGCCGGCACCACCGCGGCGCTCTCGGCCGCGGCCTCCCTGTCCCCGGCCCAGGCCGCCCCCGCCACCGATGCGCAGCCGCACGGCGGCCGCCGCTCCAGGGCCGTGGTGTTCCGGGACGTGCGCCCGTTCGGTGCGCGGACCCCTGTGGACCTGACGGTCGTCGACGGCCGGATCTCGGACCGGCCCGCGCCGCCCGGTGCCGAGGTCGTCGACGGCGGCGGCCGTATCGCGCTCCCCGCGCTCGTGGACGCGCACATCCACCCCGACAAGACGACGTGGGGCGGCCCATGGGTGACGCGCAAGCCGGCGAACGGCCTCGCCGACTACGTGGCCCAGGACGTCGAACTGTTCCGCAGTCAGCGCCGGCCCGTGGCGGAGCGCGCGTACGGCCTGATGGCACACGCCGTCACCCGCGGCACCCGGGCGATGCGTGCCCACGCGGACGTGGCACCGGCGTACGACCTGGCCGGTGTGGAAGGCGTCGGCACGGCCCGGGAGCGGCTGCGGCACGCGCTCGACGTCCAGATCGTCGCCTTCCCCCAGCACGGCGTGATCCGCACTCCCGGTACGGCGGAGCTGCTCGAGGAGGCGGCGCGCACAGGGGCCGTCGACCTGATCGGCGGCATCGACCCGATCGGCTTCGACCAGGCGCTCGACGAGCAGCTCGACCTGGTCTTCGGCATCGCGGACCGGCACGGGATCGGCGTCGACATCCACCTGCACGACCGCGGCGAGAAGGGGCTCACGGCGCTGCGCGGCATCATCGACCGCACGCGGGCGCTGTCCCTGCGGGGCAAGGTCACCGTCAGCCATGTGTTCTGCCTGCCGGGGCTGGACGACCGCGAACTGGGCGCGGTGGCCTCGGACATGGGCGACCTGGGCATGTCGCTGACCACGGTGGCGCCCTCCGACTCGCTGGTCCTGCCGATCGCGCGGCTGCGGGAGCACGGCGTGGACGTCGGGCTGGGCTCCGACGGGGTGCGCGACTCGTGGAGTCCGTTCGGCAACGCCGACATGCTGCACCGCACGCATCTGCTGGGCTGGGTCACGGACGTACGCCTCGACGAGGAGCTGGCGGACTGTTACCGCGTGGCCGCGCACGGCGGCGCGGACATCCTGGGCCTCGCCCGCGCGGACCTCACCCCCGGGGCTCCGGCCGACTTCGTCCTCGTACGCGGTGAGTGCCTGCCGCAGGTGGTCGTCGACACACCGCAGCGCGACATGGTCGTCCACGGCGGACGGGTCGTGGCGCGGGACGGGGAACTGGTGGGCTGAGTCCCCGGCTTGCGGCTCCGCCGGGCGGCGGCGCGTATTGGCCGGTCCTGATCGGCCGTGCGCGACGCGGCTGTTAGAAACGCCTCGTCGGACACGTAGGACGAGGCACACGGGCGGCAGCTGCTCTTCCGCCCGGCGGAGGGATCGGACCGTGGCGGAATTCGAGATCCGGAACGCGAGCGCCCACGACATCGCGCTCATGAGGGACTGGGCCGACGAGGAGGGCTGGAATCCGGGCGACTCGGATCCGAGCGCCTTCACCGTCACCGATCCGCACGGCTTCCTGGTCGGGCACCTGGACGGTGAGCCGGTGGGCTGCATCTCGGCCGTGCGCTACGGCTCCGGGTTCGGGTTCATCGGCTTCTACATGACCCGCCCCTCGGTGCGCGGACAGGGCTACGGCATCCAGCTCTGGCACGCCGGTACCGCGCGTCTTGCCGGCCGCGTCGTCGGGCTCGACGGCGTCGTCGACCAGCAGGACAACTATCGCCGGTCCGGGTTCCGCCACGCCTGGAACAACGTCCGCTTCGAGGGGGTGCCGCCGCACGGCGCCGCAGCGCCGCCGGCGGGTGTGGAACTGGTCGATGCCCGTTCCCTTCCGTTCGGCCGGCTCGCCGCGTACGACCGCCGGTTCTTCCCCGAGGCACGGCACGCCTTCCTCGCGGCCTGGGTCGGCCTGCCCGGTCGCACCGCCGTCGCCGCGCTGCGCGGGGGCGAGCTGCAGGGGCTCGGCGTCATCCGCCCCTGCAGCGGAGCCTCGCGCATCGGGCCTCTCTACGCGGCCGACGCGGACCTGGCAGCCGCGCTGGTCCACGCGCTCGCGGCGACAACTCCCGGGGCGGCCGTGGCCGTCGACGTCCCCGACCACAACACGGCGGCCCTGGACCTGATGGGGCAGCTCGGGCTCGCGCCCGGCTTCGAGGCCGCCCGCATGTACACCGGTCCGGGCCCCGAGACGGACCGGTCGGGACTGTTCGGCATCACCAGCCTCGAACTCGGCTGACCGCCGCCCTGTTCGCGGACGCGGGCGCGGTTCATCACCGCGAGCGATCAGTGGATCTTCACAACTGTGCGACGGCTTCGACGCCTTCCCACAGCCCGGGCCGGGCACGATAGTGACCCCATCGCGTCGGTCATCCACCCGACGCGGAACGAGACTATGTGCACCACCGTTCCACCAGGCCCACAGAAAGAGGACGACCCCCCGTGACACCTCACAGCGGCACCTTCGGATCCGCCGGCGAGCGTCTGCTGCAGAACCACCTCGGCAGCGCGGAGCGGGCCGCCGGATTCTACGGCCGCCAGGTCCAACCCCAGCTCACGCCCCAGATGCGCGACTTCATACGCCATCAGAACATGGTCTTCATCTCGACGGCCGACGCCCGCGGAGAGTGCGACGCCAGCTTCCGGGCCGGCCCGCCGGGCTTCGTCGTCGATCTGGACCAGAGAACCCTGACGTATCCCGAGTACCGCGGCAACGGAGTGCTCGCCAGTGCCGGGAACATCACGGAAAATCCGCATATGGGCCTGCTGTTCATCGACTTCACCCACCACCACATCGGGCTGCACGTCAACGGAACGGCCCTGCTGCGCACCGACGAGGAGCAGCGGCGGACGTATCCGCACCTGCCTGTCGAGACGGCTCCCGGACGCCGCCCCGAACTGTGGGTCCACCTCGTCGTGGAAGAGGCGTACGTGCACTGCTCGAAGCACATCCCGCACCTGGAGCCCGCCCAGCGCCCGCGGCTCTCCCCGGACCACCGCCCCAAGGACGCCGAGTACTTCGTCGCCCCTCGCCCCACCGCTCCGCCGTCCCCCGCGCCCGTCCCGGTCCCGGCCCGCCACCACGGCCACGGCGGTTAGGGCCTGTTGCGCATCCGGCGGCACCCAGGGGCAAGGGCCGTCAGGGCGTACGGCGGACCGCGAGCAGGGCGACGTCGTCGATGCGGCCCTCGTCGTCCTGGCCTGTGAGGAACTCCGCGAGAGCCGCGAGATCGACGTCGCCGCCGCCCGGCGCTGTCCGCAGCCAGTCCCTGACGTCGTCCGCCATGCGGCGCACACACGTGTCGATGTCGGCGTCCCGCCGCTCGACCAGCCCGTCGGTGAAGAGCAGAAGCGCCTCGCCCGCGCCGAGCGTCGCCGCTGTCGTGGGGTAGTGCGCCTGCGGGTCCACGCCGAGCGGCGGGCCGCCCGCGAGACGGACCTCACCGACGTCTGCGGGGTGCACACGGAGCGGGTGGGGGTGCCCGGCCCGCGCACCGTTCAGCGAGCCGTCGACCGGATCCAGGACGAGATACGCGCAGGTCGCGAAGCGGTCGGTCTCCAGGTCGCACAGCACGCGGTTGACCCGGGCCAGGATCGTTCCGGGTGCCAGGCCCGCCTCGGCGCAGGTGCGCAGCGCGACCCGCAACTGCCCCATGACGGCGGAGGCATGGGCGTCGTGGCCCTGGACGTCGCCGATGACCAGGGCCGCCGTTCCGTCGCTGAGGGGCAGGACGTCGTACCAGTCCCCGCCGATGTGCATGCCGCGCGTGCCGGGCAGGTAGCGGGACTGCGCGCTGAGCGCGGAGAGCACAGGCAGGTGGCGCGGGAGCATGGCCTCCTGGAGGTCGGTGGCGCGCTGGTGCTCGGCGTCGAACAGCAGCGCGCGCTCCAGGCTCTGGGTGAGGATGACGGCGACCGCCGTGTAGAAGGTGCGCTGGCCGGCGTCGAAGTGCCGGGGGCCGGCGAAGGCGATCAGGCAGGCCCCGGTGACATGGTCGCCGGACCCGAGGGACAGCACCACCCAGGACCTCGGCGGCAGCGGGGCGGCGGCGAGGCCGGGGAGGTTCGGCAGCGAGTGCCGGCTGAGGTCCTCGATGAACAGCGGCTCCTCCTGGGTGGCCGCGAAAGCCATCGTCTCGCGGGCAGGGGCGCGCAGGGGTTCCAGGTCGGGAGCGATACGGGTCTCGCCCAGGATCTCGAGACGGCCGCCGTCCACGATCCCGAGGACCAGGTTCTCGGCGCCGAGGGCGGGGCGCGCCAGATCGGTCATGACCTGGGTGACGTCGCGCACCGTGACCGCCTTGGACAGAGCACGGGTGAGCGTGAACAGGAAGGCGTCGCGGGAGCTGTCGGGCGAGACGCGGGCGCGACGGGATGGGGCCGCGCCGGCCCCGGTCTCGTAGACGACCCCGAGCGCTCGGGACGGGCGGCCCGCGTCGTTCAGCAGGACGCGCCCGCACTCGGCCAGGTGGTGCACACTGCCGTCGGGATGGACGACGCGGTAGTCCAGGTGGTACCGGTCGGGGCCGGCCGGGTCACCGGACTCGGCCGCGGCGACGGCGGACTCGGTGACCTGCGCGATCGCGGCCTGCAGCACCGGCACGTCGTCGGGATGCAGCAGGGCGAAGAACGTCTCGCCCCTGCCGTCGAACACGGACGGGTCGACGCCGTAGATCGCGCAGGCGCGGTCGTCCCAGTAGACGTCGTCCGCGGAGAAGTCCCAGGCGAAGACGCCGGCCTCCGCCGCGTCCATGGCCGTGGCGAGAAGCCCGGACTCGGCGCGGGCGCGCAGCCCCAGGGCGCATCCCTCGGCGAGCAGGGCCCAGGTGTCCGGGTCCGGCCGGTCGCCGTCCTGCCCGGAGTCGTCGTCGCCCAGGCCGACGGCGAGCGCGCCGAACACCTGACCGTCGGTCGCCAGAGGGAGCACCGTCGTGCGGCCGGCGGTGCCGCGCACGGCCCTGTGCCGCCCGGTGCGCACGACCTCCCGAGCGGCCTCGTCGACGCCCTCGTCGCGGCCGGCGAGGCCCTTGGGGAACACGTCGAGGGTGTCCCCCCGTCCGACGTACAGCCGGGTGTGTCCGGCCGGGAGGCCCCAGAGTCCCCCGCCCGTGGCGGTCAAGGCGTCCAGCATGGCCTGTGGTTCACGGCAGCGCAGGACACGCAGCACGTGGCGCACGAACTCTGAGGGTTCGGCTATGCGCATGCCACAACCTTTCCGACGGCAGCCCGCAGGCCCATTCTGCGCACTGGGCGGACGGGGGGCATGTTGTCGCGCCGGATGTCCGGCACCGGGGACGTCATGCTTCCGGCAGGGTCTGCTCGGCCCAGATCGTCTTGCCCGTCGGGCTGTAGCGGGTGCCCCAGCACTCGGTGAGGCTCGCGACCAGCAGCAGCCCGCGGCCTCCCTCGTCGAAGGCCCGGGCGCGGCGCAGGTGAGGCGCGGTGCTGCTGCCGTCGGAGACCTCGCACACGAGCGCCGTGTCCCGGATGAGGCGCAGCTGGATAGGGCCGCCGCCGTAGCGGATGGCGTTGGTGACGAGTTCGCTGACGACGAGCTCGGTGGTGAAGACGGCCTCGCCCAGGCCCCATTCCTCCAGCTGCGCGGCCGCGCGTCTGCGGGCCTCGGCGACCACGGCCGGGTCGGCGGGCAGGTCCCAGCAGGCGTAGTGGCCCGCGTCCAGCCGACAGGTGCGGGCGAGGAGGAGGGCGACGTCGTCGGAGGGTCGCCGGTCGGTCACCAGGGCCCGCACGACGGTGTCGCAGGTGTCCTCCAACGACGACACCGGCTGGGCGAGCGTGTCGCGCAGCACGTCGAGGGCGGTGTCGATGTCGCGCCCGGGGGACTCGATCAGGCCGTCGGTGTACAGCGCGAGCAGGCTGCCCTCGGGCAGCTCGAACTCGGCTGCCTCGAACGGCAGTCCGCCCACGCCCAGCGGCGGGCCGGTGGGCACGTCCAGGAGCACGGCGGACCCGTCGGGGCGGACGAGGACCGGTACGGGGTGACCCGCCGTCGCGAGCGCACAGCGCCCCGAGACCGGGTCGTACACGGCGTACAGACAGGTCGCCCCCACGACCGACGAACTGCTCACGCCGTCCTGCGCCTCCTCGCGGTCCAGTTTCAGGACGAGGTCGTCCAGCTGGGTCAGCAGTTCGTCCGGCGCCAGGTCCACGTCGGCCAGGGTGCGTACGGCGGTGCGCAGGCGGCCCATGGTGGCCGATGCCTGGACTCCGTGGCCGACGACATCGCCCACGACCAGGGCGACTCTGGCGCCCGACAGCGGCACGACGTCGAACCAGTCGCCGCCGATGCCCGCGCCCGTCGCGCTCGGCAGATAGCGCGACGCGACCTCCACGGCGTGCTGCCGTGCCGTGCGGCGCGGCAGCAGGCTGCGCTGCAGTGCGAGGGCGGTGGCGCGTTCACGCGTGTAGCGGCGGGCGTTGTCCACGCACACGGCGGCCCGGGCCACCAGTTCCCCGGCCAGCAGGAGGTCGCTGTCGTCGAAGGTTTCGGCCGTCCGGTGCCGGCAGAAGATGGCGATGCCCAGGGTGGTGCCGCGCGCCTTGAGCGGGGCCACGACCATCGAGTGGATCCCGTGAGTGCGCATGCTGCGGGCGCGTGCCGGGTCGACGGCCGACCAGTCCAGCAGGGCTTCCTCGTCGATCACGCACCGTGCCGCCTCGCCCTCGACCAGGACACGGCCGAGCACCGAGGCGCGGGCGTAGGTGTGCCGCTCCCCCAGCGGCACCACCGACTCGGGACAGCCGTCCAGGACCGACCCCTGGGCCATGCGGCGGAAGACGATGGTGTCCCCGTGGGTGGCCGGCTTGGCCTCGTCTCCCTCCATGACCCCCGCCAGCAGGTCCACGGTGACGAAGTCTGCGAAGTTCTCGGTGGCCAGTTCGACCAGTTCCTCGGCGGTGCGGCGCAGGTCGAGGGTGCTGCCGATCCGCATGCTCGCCTCGTTGAGCACGGCCATGCGCCGGCGCGCCCAGTACTGCTCGCTGGTGTCGAGGGTCACCACGGAGACGCCCTGCACGGTGCCCGTACGGTCCTTCACGGGGGAGAGCACGGCGGACCACGCGCGCTCGCCGCCGATGCCGGGGCGCAGGTACATGTCGTACGCCCGGGGCTCCCCGGTGCGCAGGACCTCGGCGGCGGCCGCTGCGAGCCCCTCCCCTCCTTCCAGGATCACGCCCGGCGCCACTTCGCCGGGCAGCAGCCCGCGCAGCTGGTCGACCCCGCCGGCGAGCCCGGCGGCGGCCGCGGTGTTGGCCGAGACGAGGCGCATGCCGCGGTCGAAGAACGCGACCGGGACGGGAAGCTGCTCCAGGATCCAGCGCGCGAGCTCGGCCGGCACCCGGCCGACCGCCCCGGGCGCGCTGCCGTCGTGGGCACCGAGGTCGTGACCGGGCACGGCGTCCTCGCGGAGCGCGGTGCGGTCACGTGGGGGCGCGGTTCCGTCGTGCGGGCGCGCGGTGCCGTCGTGTCGCAGCGTCGGCGCGGGGTCCGGGGGCGGGGCGGCCGGTTCGTGGGCAGGTGCGGATGCCGACAGGCCGGATGCGGCGGATGCGGCGGGTTCCGGAGGGGTTCCGGTCACCGTCGGCGGCCGGGGCGCGCCGTCCTCCGCGCCGCCCGGCCGGCTGCTTGTGCGGATGCCCATGGGGCCACCACTTCGTCTGGCGCCGCTCGGTCCCGCTGACCCCGCGGACCCGACAAGCGGCTCTGGTCCCAGCATGCTCCCGCGCCCCCCGACACTCAACATCGACCAAGGAGCACCGTCAGGCCCGCCACGTGCGCGTTCCCGTTTTCCCGCACGGCCGCCGGGCACCTGCGTACCGGAGGTTGCTCCCGATGAACGCACGCACGATGACGTCCCGGGCCCGCTCGGGCGCCCGCAGAGCCGCGGACAGCACCTTCGTCGAGGCGGCGGCACGCTGGGGGTTCGTGGCCCGCGGGGCGATCTACGTGCTCGTCGGGGTTCTCGCCCTGCAGATCGCCTTCGGTTCCGGTGGGCGGCAGGCCGATCGGGGCGGCGCGCTCGCGGAGGTCTCGGCGCGGCCGATGGGCTCGGTGCTGTTGTGGGTGCTCGGCATCGGGCTGGCGGGCATGGCGCTGTGGCGGCTGTCGGAGGCGCTGTTCGGCGCGGCGGAGCCGGACGGCGGCAAGGCGGGCAAGCGGCTGCTGTCAGCGGGCCGGTTCCTCTTCTACGGTGTCGTCGCCTGGTCGGTCCTCGCGTTCGCCGCGGGCGACCGGGCGAGCGGTGGCGCGGCGGGCGACGAGCAGTCCCGGGACGTGACCGCCCAGGTGCTAGGGGGTGTCTTGTCGATCAGGCCGGATCAGCGAGCGGCGTCTGGTGCCGTGCATCGCAAGGCGGAGGAGGGAGGCGACGCGGAGCGTCGGCGACCGACGACAACGCGGCGAGGCGCGGCACCAGACGCCGGGAGCCCGGCAAGATCGGCGAGACACCCCCTAGGGCTGCCGGGCGGGCGGTGGATCGCCGGTGCCGTCGGTCTGGGCATCGCGATCGCCGGGCTGTGCATGGCGGTCCAGGCCGTACGGCGCAGCTACCGCGCGTCCCTCCGGCCGGGTGCCCTGTCGGGACGGATGCTGCGTTGCGTCGATACCGCGGGGGTCGTCGGTGGTGTGGCGCGCGGTGTGGTGTTCGGGGTGATCGGGGTGTTCGTGGTTCGGGCCGCCGTGGAGTACGAATCCGGCGAGGCCAAAGGCGTCGACGACGCCCTGCGCTCCCTCGCGGACACGCCGGCGGGACCGTGGCTGCTGGCGGTCACCGCCGCGGGCCTGGTGCTGTTCGGCCTGTTCTGCTTCGCGATGGCGCGCTGGCGCGAGGTCTGAACGGCGTCGGGGGTCGGCGCGCTCAGCGGTGACGGACGAGCAGCGCCGTGATGTTGTCGTGGCCGCCCGCGTCCAGGGCGTACGCGACCAAGGAGCGTGCCTCGTCGAGGAGTTCGTCGCCGCTGCCCGCCGCCGGCGGGCGCCGGGCGAGCGCCGCCCGCAGGTCCTCCGCACCGGGCAGGCAGCGCCACAGGCCGTCGGTGCACAGCAGCAGACGGCCGGGTCCCTGGGGCCGGTACCCGCGGACGTACGGTGACGGTTCGTCGGCACCGGCTCCCAGCCAGGCTGCGAGTGCCTCGTGCTCGCCCGTGTCGTCCTGCGTCAGCGCCATGCCCGGCCCCTCGTCGGGCAGCCAGTAGGCACGGCTGTCGCCGACCCCGGCGCTCCAGATGCCCTCGGGACCGGCGACGCCGGCGACGAACGTGCACGCGGGCGCGGTGTCCGGCAGCTCGGCTGCCGTGTCCGGCGGTTCGGCGAGTGCGCTGACGGCGTGGAAGGCGCGGCGGGCGGCGTCCGCGAGGGCGGTTTCCGGCAGGGCGCCCGCCCGCAGCAGCCGGGTCAGTGCGGCCACGCCCGCTTCGGCAGCCACCTGGGCGGCGCGTTCCGCGCGCGGCGACAGGGAGACGCCGTCGCACACGGTGGCCGCCGTCCAGGCGCCCATCGTCTCCAGCGCCATCGCGTCCGCGTTGACGGCTCGGCGGTTGCCCCGGTCGCTGACACCGGCCGCGGTGCCCGCGACCGTGATCTCCACATGGGCGCGGAAAGCGGGCTGCTCCGCGCCGCAGTCCCAGCACCAGCCGTCCGGAGCGACCGTTCCGCCGCATCGCACACAGTGCGCCGTGTCCGTCATCGGACCGGCATCGTGTCACGCCGCATGCGGGAAGGCTCCGCGGGCACGGCCCTGTGGGTACAAATCGGGCAGAGGGTTCACACGGCGGCAACACCCCTGTAGCCGCACGGTGCGGCGCCGGGCCTACGCTCACAGGAACACCGTCGGCCGACGCCGCCCCACGGGCCCCCTCCCGCACCGTTGAACGAGGCCCATGCTGCTCGACACTCCTCCCTGGTTCGCTCATCTCTTCCAGCGCCAGCGGCTGCCCATACCCTGGGCCGCCGTCGTGCGCGGCGCGATCGCCTGCGGGCCGCTGCTCGCCGCGGGGCTTGCCGCGGGACGCGCGCACCTGGCCGTCCCCGCCGCCCTCGGCGCGATGCTCGCGGGGGTCAACGACCGGCCCGGTACCCGGCGCAGGGGCGTGGTCCACATCGGTCTGCCCGCGCTCGCCGGGGCGTTCGGCATGCTGCTCGGCGCGGGGCTCGCGCAGCGCGGTTCCGGCTGGTGGGCCGTGGCCGTGGTGTGCGCGGTCTCGCTGGTCTCGGGGGCGGTCAGCGCGGCCGGGCCGGTCAGCTCGGCGGCGGGGATGCAGATGCTCGTGACGGCGATCGTCGGTCTGGGGATGCCGCTGCCGGGAACTCCGTGGGCCAAGGCCCTGTGCTTCCTCGGCGGTGCGGGCTGGCTGCTGTTCCTGCGTCTCCTGCTGTCGTCGCGCGGGCGTTCGGCCGCTGGGCCGCTGAGCGGCGAGCGGGAGGCGGTGGCAGGTGTCCTCGACGCGCTCGCCGACGCGCTCGCCGAGGTGGGACGGCCCGGGGCGGAGGCGGCCCGGCGGCGGCTCACCGCCGCGCTCGACCGCGCCGACGAGGCCCTGCTCCTGCGGCGGCGGCTGCGCCTGGGCCGCCGCCGCGACGAGGTGGAGCTGCTCGAACAATTCGCGGCGGCCACCGCGCTGTGCGAGGCCGCCGTGGCCCTGCTGTGGGAGCGCCGGCCGCTGCCCGTCCGGATCTGCGAGGGCCCTCGGTGCCTCGCGCTGGTCCTGCGCACGGGCGGGCGGCCGGGAGTCCTGTCCGCGCCCGCCTCCGTCACTCCGGCCCGCTCCGCCTTCCACCGGGCGCTCCTGGACACGGCCGTCGCCGTCACCGGCAGCGGGCCCATGCGAGGGCGCACCGCCCGCACGCCGATACGGGCGGAGCGCGGGTACCGGCACCGTGTGTTCGGCCCCGCCGGGCGGGACTACGGGCTGCGTGTCGCCCTGTGTGTCACCGCGAGCGCCGCCGTGGCTCTGGCCCTGCGTGCCGATCACTGGTACTGGCTGCCCGCGACCGCCGCGTTCCTGGTCAAGCCGGATCTCGGTCCTCTGTTCTCCCGTACGGTTAACCGTTTCGCCGGGACGGTCGCCGGGGTGGCGGCCTTCGGCGCCGCCTCGGCGCTGTTCGCGGGAGTGTGGTGGCCCGTCGTCACCGCGGCGCTCGCCGGCGCTCTCCTGCCCGTGGCCACGCGGCACTTCGCCTTCCAGACGACGGTCGTGACCGTGATGGTCCTGTCGTTCGTGCACGTCGGCGGCGACACGGAGGTCGCGGGCCTGCGGCTGCTCGACACGTCGATCGCCTGCGGCCTCGTGCTCCTGGTCGGCCATCTGCCGCGCGTGGGGGATCCCCGCCGACGCGTACGCCACCGTGCCGCGACGGCCGTGCGCCGCACCGAGCGGTACCTGCACCATGTCCTGACCACCGCCGCCGGGCAGCCGGCCGAACAGCGTCTCGCGCTCCGGCGCGCCGCCTACGCGGCGCTGGCCGAGGCCCGCTCCGCCGCGGGGACGGCGTCCGCCGAACTCCTCCCCCGGAACGTCCCCGGCTGCGACTGGGAGCCGCTGCTCACGACCACGGAACGCATCGCGGACGCGACGACCGCGTACGCGGTCCACCTCGCCCACGGATCCCGCCCGCCCGTCGCCGCCGTCCACCGGCTGGCGCGCGCCCTGTCAGCCGCCGCCGACGCCCTGGACCACGGGCGGGCCCCGGAAGGGGACGTCGGGCGGGCGGCGCACGCGCTGCGGGAGCACCTGCGGCACAGCGGGCTGGAGACGCTCGCGCACGACGACGCTGCCGGAACGGGCACGGATCCCGGCGAGCCGCGCCGCCGCACGCCCGTCCGGGCGCTCTGAGGGACCGGGGTCCGTACGCAGGCATTGGACATGCACAACCAGAGGCCCCGGTGAAGCATGGAGACGTCAGCCTGCAAGCCGCCCGGGGCCACGGGCGGCCCGGAAAGCGGTGAAGCGTGCAATCACACCCGCCGACGGCACCGGCAGGGCAATGAGCAGCCCGGACCGGCTTCCGGCGCCCTCGTTCCTCAAGGCGGTGTTCGACGCCCTGGGCGCGGGGATCTACGTCACGGACGCCGACGGCCGCATCACGGCGGCCAATCCATGGGCGCAGCGGATCGTCGGACGCAGGGAGAGCGAAACGGTCGGGCGCGACCTGCACGACCTGCTCCACCGCGACGCCGACGGCAGACCGATCCCCCGGGACAGTTGCCGGATCCTCCAGGTACTCGCCGACGGCCGCCCGGCCGAGGGGAGCAACGAGTACTACCTGCGCGCGGACGGCACGGTGACACCCATCATCTGGGCGGCGACGGCCATGATGCGCGAGGACCGGGTGGACGGCGCGGTGATCGTCTTCCACGACTTCACCCTCCACCGGGAGGCCGCCGAACGGACGGCGGCGCATCTGGCCGCCCTGGAGGAGCTGACCGGCCGGCTGAGCACCGTGGCGGGCATCTCCACCGTGCTCATCTCCACCCTGGACATCGACGAGATGCTGCACCGGCTGGTACGGCTGCTGGTGCCCGAACTCGGCGACTGGGCCGCGGCCGACCTGATCACCGGCGACGAGTCCCAGGAGGTGCGGCGCCTCGCCGTCCACAGCTGGGACAACCAGGAGACCGCGCGTTCCCTGGAAGGCCCGCTGCCGCCACTGCCCGAGACGTCGGCCGGGGCGCTGACCCGGGTCCTGCGCCATGCGGAGCAGGTTCTCCTCGACGCCTCCGACCTGAGCGCCGAACCGGACTCGCCCTTCGCACGGGAGCACCGTGAACTGTTCCACCGCCTCGGCGGGCACTCGGCCGCCGTCGTGCCGCTGTACTCGCGCCGCACGGTCTACGGGGCGCTCACCGTCGCCCGCACCGCCGGCTCCCCGGCGTACACGGAAGCAGATCTGCTGGTACTGGCCGACATCGGCCGCCGGGCGGGGCTGGTCATGGACAACGCCCTGCTCTTCGACCAGCAGCGCCATGTCGCCGAGACCATGCAGCGTCAGCTGCTCACTCCGCTGCCGCAGATCAACCGCCTGCGGATGGCGGCCCGCTACTGGCCGGCGCAGAGCGCCGCGGAGATCGGCGGCGACTGGTACGACTCGTTCCTCCTCGAGGACGGCGTCACCACGATGGTCATCGGCGACGTCGCCGGACACGACCTCAAGGCGGCCGCGCACATGGCCGAGGTCCGCAACATGCTGCGCGCGCTGGCCTGGGACCGGCAGGAGCCGCCCAGCCTCATCATGCGCCGTCTGGACGAGGCCATGACCCACACGAGTGACGCCCCGATGGCCACGGCGGTCTTCGCCCGCATCGAGGGGCCGCCGGGCGGGCCGTGGCAGATGCACTGGGTCAACGCGGGTCATCCGCCGCCGCTGCTGGTGACCGCCGACGGTCAGGCGCGTTTCCTGGAGGAGGGTCACGGGCCGCTGCTGGGGATGAGTTCCGCGCTGCACCTCGGCCTCACCTGGCCCGACGCACGCGTGGAACTCCCGGCACGCTCCACCCTGTTGCTCTACACCGACGGGCTGGTCGAGAGCCGCTCGCGGCCCATCGACTCCGGGCTCGCGCTGCTGCGGCGGCACGCCTCCGCGCTGGCACGCCGCGATGTCGAGGACTTCTGCGACGCGTTGCTCGACCGTATCGAGCCGAGCGGCGACGACGTCGCCCTGCTCGCCCTGCGCCTGCCGGCCGAGGGCGAGGGGGCGGACGACGAGGAGCCGCCGCCCCCGTACCCCGCGCACAGCCCCGCCGCCGACGACCGGGCGGCGCCGGGTTCCCGGGTCGAGCACACGCCGGTGCGCAACGCCGAGGACGAGGTGCGGGACACCTGACCCTCCGGCGCGCCGGTCACGGCCTCGGGTCCCGGGCGGGGCCTCGGTACGAGGTCCGGCCTCGGTCCCGGGCACGACCTCGTCCCAGTCCCGGTCCCGCCCGTCCCGCTCCCGGTCCCGGTCCCGGCGAGGCGTTCTAGGGTCGTCGCCAGTCGTCCTCGCGCAGGTGGGAGCCGGCCATGGGGCCCATCCGCAGCATCCCGCCGTCGACCGCCCACGACGCCCCGGTGACGTACGACGCGTCCGCGCCGGCGAGGAACGCGATGACCGCCGCCACTTCGCGGGCGTCGCCCGGGCGGCGGAGGGGGATGCCCGGGCGCTCGGCGCGGTGGACGTCCGCGTCCTCCTGGCCGGTCATGGGCGTGGCGATCTCGCCGGGGGCCACGGCATTCACCGTGATGCCGTGCTCGGCCAGTTCGAGCGCCATGACCTGCGTGAGCAGACCGAGGCCACCCTTGGCCGCGCAGTACGGGGCCGCTCCGACGCGCGGTTGGTGCTCGTGGACGGAGGTGACGTTCACGATCCGGCCGCCGCCGCCCTGCGCGATCATCCGGCGTGCGGCCCGCTGACTGCACAGGAACGGTCCGACGAGGTCGACGTCCACGACCTGGCGCACGGTCTCCAGATCGAGCTCCAGAAAGGGGGTGGCCGTGCCGGTTCCCGCGTTGTTGACGAGCACGTCCACGCGGCCGAGTTCGTCGGCCAGGTCGTCCACGACCCCTGCGGCGCCCGGCAGTCGCGTCAGGTCCATGGGGGCCACGGCCGCCTTGCGGCCGTGCGCGCGCACCTCGTCCGCGGTCTCCCTGCCGCCTTCCCGGTCGGTGTGGAAGGTGATGCCGATGTCCATGCCCGCCGCGGCGAGACGGACGGCGGTGGCACGGCCGATGCCGGAGTCGGCGCCCGTCACGATGGCGACAGGCGCAGGGTGTTCCTGGTCGGTGCTCATGACACTCCTCATTGCTGATTGCCGGCCGGCGTGGGGCGGGCGTACGGGTCGGGCGGTCAGGTCCCGCGCCGCCGGTCCTCCTCGCTCCACTTGCGGGTGTCGCGCGGCTCGACGTAGGGCTCGTCGGCCGGTGGATGCCCGCCGACGATGGCCCGTTGCCTGCTCATCTCCGCGTCGAACTCCAGGCCCAGCAGAATCGCGAGGTTGGTGATCCACAGCCACACCAGGAAGACGATCACGCCGGCGAGGGTGCCGTAGGTCTTGTTGTACGAGCCGAAGTTCGCGACGTAGAGGGCGAAGCCCGCCGAGGCGAGCAGCCAGATCACCACGGCGAGAAAGCTCCCGGGGGTGACCCAGGAGAAGCCGCGGCCCCTCGCGTTCGGCGCGGCCCAGTACAGCAGGGCGATCATCAGGCTGACCAGCACGACGAGGACCGGCCACTTCGCGAACGACCAGACCGTCATGGGGGTGTCACCGATACCGAACGCCGTCCCCACCTGGCGTGCGATGCCTCCGCTGAGGATCACGATCAGCGCGCTGGCGCACGCGAGGATCATCAGCGCGATTGTCGTCCCTAGGCGCACGGGCAGGATCTTCCAGGCCGGGCGGCCTTCGGGCATGTCGTAGACCGCGTTGGAGGAGCGGATGAAGGCGGCCACGTAACCGGAGGCCGACCAGACGGCTCCCAGCAGGCCGACGACGGCGAGGACCGATCCGGTGCCGCCGCTGCCCTGGAGCTGGGTCACCGCGTTGCTGATCACGTCCCGGGCCGCTCCGGGGGCCAGCTGCTGCAGATTGTCCAGGACCCTCTGGGCGGCGCTCGCCCCGGCGATACCGAGCAGGGAGACCAGGACGAGAAGGGCGGGGAAGAGGGCGAGCACCCCGTAGTAGGTCAGCGCCGCCGCGCGGTCCGCGAGCTCGTCGTCCTTGAACTCCTTCAGCGTGCGGCGCAGCACCTGTCCCCAGGAACGCTTCGGCAGCTGGGTGGGCTTGTCCGGGGCGCTCGGCGCGGTCTCCCGCGCCCGGTCGGTGCCAGGGCGCGGCCCGCGGCCGGGCCGCGACTGCTCCGAGGGCGGCGCGGCGGACCGGTCGGAGCCCGTCGCCCGGTCGGAAGCGATGTCCCGGTCCGAGCCCGTCGCGCGATCGGAAGCGATGTCCCGGTCCGAGCCCGTCGCCCGGTCGGAGGCGGTGTCCTGGGCCGGGCGCGGGTCGTCGACCGGGTACGCACCGCCGCGCGGTGCCTCCGCGGGCGGCGCGTGCCTTCCGTGCGACCCACGGCGGCGGTGGATCAGGCGCGACATCACCCGTGCCACCTGCGCCGTGCCAGCATCACCAGGACCAGGAGCGCCGCCGCCCCCAGGGCGAGCGACGCCGCCTTGCCGCGCGGCGATCCGACCGTCGCGGCCATCTGCTCCTTGGCATGCCCCGTCCTGGCCGCCATGTGTTCCTTCGCCTCGGTCGCGGACCTGCGGGCCCGCGCCTTCACGTCCGTCCTGGCGGCCAGTTCCTCCACGGTCCGGCCGAGTTCCTCACGGGACTGTTCGACCTGGGCGCGCAGTTCCTGGAGCCCCGGCCTGCCCCCGTCGTGGGAGGCGCGTGCGCCGGTCATCGGTGTGCCCTTCCCTTGATCTCGTCCATGTCGGCCCGGACGCTGGCGATCGTCTGCCGCGGCGCCGGTGGGGTCGCCTGCTTGACGTTCTTCCTGCCCGCGACCGCGAGGACCGCTGCGACGAGGAAGAGGCCACCGGCGACGATCAGGGCGGACGCCCACCAGGGCAGAACCAGTGCCAGAGCGATGATCGCTGCCGCGACCAGCGCCTGGAGGCCCAGGACGGCGACGAGTCCGGCGCCGCCGAACAGCCCGCCGCCCAGCCCGAGGCGTTTGCCCTTCTGGGTCATCTCCGCCTGTGCGAGGCGCATCTCTGCGCGCACCAGCTGCGAGATCTGCTGGGACGCGTCGGAGACCAGAGCACCTATCGGCTCGTCGGCCCTGGTCCGATGAATCTGGCTCACGGGTCCTCACCGCCTTCCGGGTCACGGCCCGTCCGCTGCATGGGCACACCTCGGGTACCCAGGACGGATGCCGCCACGCACACGTGCCGGACCGGCCGGGATGCCGCCGCGGTCAGTCAGGCAGGGCGGTGTGATCAGGGTGATGAGGGGTCCTGCGGCGTTCCTTCATCTCCGCCTCGTAGAGATGGTCACGGCCTGCCGCGAGCCGGTTGCGCACCTCGAGCTCGACCTCGGCGAAGGGGCGGTAGTAGGTGGCGTTGTAGGCCTCGACGATCTGAAAAGTCCAGTGGCCGGGGATCACGTTGCGGCCAAGGATCTCGTGCTCGACCAGGTCGGCCTCGCGGTGGTGCCCGGCCTCGCGGAGCAGCCGTACGGCGTCGTCGAGGCCCAGGTCGGCCCGGCCGGTCAGCTGGTGGAACGTGTAGAGGTGGCCCCGTGCCCGTTCCGTGGTCTCCAGCGACTTCGACAGGGCCCCGAGCGCGTCCACCGTCGTGTCGCCGACGCCGGGCGGGCGCCGGTGCTGCGGGTCCGGGCCGTCGTGGTCGGCGCCGCCTCGGCCTGTGCTCATGTTCGCCCGCTCCCCACGCTCGCTGCTGTCTCCGGCGATGTACTCCGTGTAGTGATCTGAGGCGTTTCCTACGGTATGCGACGCATGAGGGTGGAGTGCGGTGTCCTCGCGTGTCCTGCCGGCATGGGACCTCTGTTCGTGGTCAAGGCTCCGTGAGGGGACCCGCGTGAGCAGCGACGCACCGTACTGGGCGGTCGCGTACCTGCGCGTGCACCCGGCCGCGGCCGTCACGAGGGGCGGTGCCGGCTGCGGGCGCCGCGCAGCGCGGAGGGACTCGTGCCGAACCAGCGGGCCACCGCACGGCGCAGTGTCCGGGCGTCGCTGAAGCCGAGCAGGCCCGCGATGTTGTGCAGCGGGAGGTCGCTCGCCGTGATCAGCTCCTCGGCGCGGACGAGGCGTACGGAGTCGACCAGCGCCTCGTACGACGTGCCGTGCTCGGCGAGGCGGCGGCGCAGGGTCCGCTCGCTCATGCCCCGGGCGAGCGCCTGCTGTGCGAGCGGCGGCACGTGGGGCAGGCCGCGGGCCACGGAGACCTCGAGGCCCTGCACCAGGTCCTGCCGGTCCCGGCCCTGCGCGCGGGCCGCGTCGAGGAGGGCCAGGACCTGCGCGAGGGTGTAGGCGTCGGCGCCCGGCAGCGGCGTGCGCAGCCAGTCGCTGCCGAAGACGATCCGGTCGTCGGGGGCGCCGAAGGCGACGGGGCAGCGGAAGTAGTCCTCGTACGCGTCGCCGTACGGCGGGCGGGGGTGGCTTACGGCGACGGTGTGCGGAGCGAAGCTCTCGTGCAGGGAGTCCCGGACGAGGGCGACGATGCTGCCGAACGCCTCCTCCAGCAGGAACGCCCGCAGTTCGGAGTCGGTGTAGCGGGCGGTGGCCAGGATCGCGGCGC
This sequence comes from Streptomyces sp. NPDC015127, assembly GCF_043080095.1. Lineage (NCBI taxonomy): Bacteria > Bacillati > Actinomycetota > Actinomycetes > Kitasatosporales > Streptomycetaceae > Streptomyces > Streptomyces sp. NPDC015127. The sequence continues at coordinate 118,963 of NZ_JBIBVE010000007.1, read as the reverse complement.
CGCCGGGAACGGCCTGGGTGCGGTAGTCGAGCATGGACCCGGTGACGCCGTGGTAGCGGACGCCGAGGTCGAGGGCGTCGTGGAGGGTGGGGCTGGCGAGCAGTCCGAAGCCGACGAGGCCCCAGGCGGTGGCGCGCTGGCGCCGGCCGACGGCGAGCCCGAGGGCCGGGTCGTCGAGGTCGCGCAGGGCTTCCCGTATGACCGAGCTTCCCTGTCGGTAGGAGATGCGCTGGCCGACGGCGCTGAGGGCGGCCTCGCTGAGCCCGGCGCGGCGCAGGGCCGGGCCGAGGTCGTGGCCGCGTTCGGCGGCGACGAGGGTGAGGTAGCGCAGGAGGTGCGGGGTGATCGTCGCCGATCCGTACCGGGGGTCGGTCAGGAGCCGGGCCTGCGGTGCCGGACGCGCCGGTCGGGTCCTGTCCCCCGGCCCGCCGCGCCCCTTACCGTCAGTCACACCCGTGACCGGCGGCACCTGTTGCACATCTGCGAGGGAGAAGGCATGCGGTTCCCCACAACGCGCTCGAGGGCAATCTCCCTGCTGCTCGCCGGATCGCTCGGCGCCCTGACCCTGGCGGCCGTGCCGGGGGCCGTGCCCGCCGGTGCGGCCCCGGCGGCGGACAGCGCGGCCGAGGACGGCGGGTCGTATCTCGTCGGCCGCGGTATCGCCGATGTGACCGGCGAGGCCGCCGAGGTCGGCATGATGGGCTACTCCAGCTTCGAGCAGAAGGCGAGCGGGATCCATCAGCGGCAGCGCTCGCGGGCGTTCGTCGTCGCCGACCGGGCGAGCGGCAGCCGGATCGTCTACGTCAACGCCGATCTCGGCATGATCTTCCAGTCGGTGCACCAAGGGGTGCTCGCCCGGCTGAAGGAGCGGTACGGCTCCCTGTACACCGAGCGCAATGTGCTCCTGTCTGCCACCCACACCCACGCCGGCTCCGGCGGGCACTCCCACCATGTCGCCTACAACCTGGCGTCGCTCGGCTTCCAGAAGGACACCTACCAGGCGATCGTGGACGGCATCGTCGAGTCGGTGGCCGAGGCCCACGAGGATCTGAAGCCGGGGACGATCACGCTCGGCCGGGGCGAGCTGACGAACGCGAGCGTCAACCGCTCCAAGGTCGCCTTCGACAAGAACCCCGCGGCCGACAGGGCGGCGTTCCCCGGCGCGATCGACCCGGCGATGACGGTCCTGCGGTTCCGGCAGGGCGGCACCGACATCGGCGCGATCAGCTGGTTCGCCACCCACAACACGTCGCTGACGAACAAGAACACCCTGCTCAGCCCGGACAACAAGGGCTACGCCTCCTATGAGTGGGAGCACGACGAGAAGGGCGTGCGCTACCTGGAGGACGCGAAGGGGTTCGTCGCCGCGTTCCCCAACACCAACGCCGGTGACATGTCGCCGAATCTGAATCTGAAGCCCGGCTCGGGGCCCACGGAGGACGAGTTCGAGAACACCCGGATCATCGGCGACCGCCAGTTCACCCGGGCACGGCAGATATACGACGCGGCGCGCACTCCGCTGACCGGCAGCGTGGACGCGCGGATGCGGTACGTGAACATGGAGGAGGTGACCGTCTCCGGCAGGTACACCCCGGACGGCAAGGAGCACCGCACCTGCCCGGCGATGGTCGGTGCCTCGACGCTGGCCGGAAGCGTGGAGGACGGGCCCGCGATCCCCGGGTTCACCGAGGGAATGAACAGTCCCGTCGCCAAGCTGCTGGAGCCGTTCCGCATCGACCCGCCCGAGTGGCTGGTGGGCTGCCAGTATCCGAAGGCGAACCTGGTGCCCACCGGGCTGATCTCCTCGGTGGTGCCGGCGACTCCGAAGGTGCTGCCGGTCCAGATCGTCAAGATCGGACAGTTCTACCTGGTGGCCGGCCCGGCGGAGTACACGATCGTCTCCGGCCTGCGCATCCGCCGGTCGGTCGCCGAGGAGCTCGGCGTACCGGTGGAGAACGTCCTGATGCAGGGCTACGCGAACGCCTACAGCCAGTACGTGACGACGCCGGAGGAGTACGACCTCCAGCAGTACGAGGGCGGTTCGACGCTGTACGGACGGTACACGCTGCCCGCCTACCAGCAGGAGTTCGGCAGACTCGCGGCGTCGCTGCGGGCCGGGACCGGTACGGACCAGGGGCCGACACCGCCCGACCTGTCGGACCGTCAGGTGACGCTGCAGACCGGTGTGGTGATGGACAACCCGCCGTCGGGCACGGCGTTCGGGGACGTGCTGAGCCAGCCCGCGGAGTCGTACGCGCCGGGGTCGACGGTGACGGCGGAGTTCGTGACGGGGCATCCGAAGAACAATCTGCGCCGGGGCGGGACGTTCCTGGAGGTGCAGCGGCTGGTGGACGGGCAGTGGGTGCGCATGCGGGACGACGGCGACTGGGACACCACGTACCGCTGGGTGCGGATGAACGGGGTGACCGGCACGTCGAAGGCCGTGATCACCTGGAAGCCGGCCGCCGGCACAGCGGCCGGGACCTACCGGATCGTGCACCACGGCGACTGGAAGAGCCTGTTCGGCAAGGTCACGGCGTTCACCGGGGCGTCGAGGCCGTTCAGAGTCGGTTGACGCGGGACGGCTCACCCGCGGGCCGAAGGGGCACCGGCCGGACCGGCCGGTGCCCCTTCGTGCGTCAGTCCTCCGAGGTGATCTGCTCGAGGGTGCGCTCCAGGTCCGGCAGCGCGTCCCTGGCCTCGTCCGTGTCCAGGGACGACACCTCGGCGATCAGGGCGCGTATCCGGGACGCGGCCTCGTCGGTGCGGTGGCGTTCCCGCTCGGTCCAGGCCGCGCGGACCAGGCAGCCGACGCGCTCGTCCAGGAGGGCGGGGCCGAGAGACGCGTAGATGGCGGCCGCCCTGTCCAGCAGCCCTACGGCCTCGTCGCGGACCCGGTCGTCGTCGGACGGGCCGTCCGCGACCGCCCGTGGGTGCTCCTGCTCCTCGCCGCCGTCGTCCGCGTCCTCTTCCTCGTCCTCGTACTCGTACTCGACGTCGTCGAGCGCGTCGAGGAGCAGTGCGGCCGTCTGGGCACACGTGCGCGCACGCTCGACGTGGAGACCGTCGCCCGGGTCGTCGCCTTCGACGGCCTCCAGAGCGCGGGCCATCAGCTCCTTCGCGGCGTCCGTCCTGCCCTGCCGGGCCTCCAGCCAGGCCAGCGACCGCAACACCCGTGCGCAGGCGCCCTGTTCGCCCACCGCCCGCCACAGGGCGACGGCGCGGTGGTAGGCGGCCGCCGCCTCGTCGAGCAGTCCCGCCGCCGCCAGGCACTCGGCTGCCAGCGTGGCCAGTTGGGCGTGCGGACGGTCGTCGTCCCAGCCCTTCGCCACGTCGGCGGCGAGCAGATACTGCTCGGCGGCGGCCCGCTGGTCGCCGAGCGCGCGCAGACTGCGCGCGAGCAGTTGGCGGGACTGCACGGCCTGGTCGTCGCCGAGCCGCAGCAGGTCCGGCAGGGCGGACTCCAGCACCTCGGCCGCCTCGGCGTCACGGCCGGTGGCGGCGTAGGCCTGGGCGAGGACGTGCCGGGCGTACGCCCCCGCGACGGTGTCGCCCGCCGCGTCGAACCAGTGCGACGCCTCGAGCGCGTGGGCGGCCGTCTCGTCCGCCTTGCCGTGGACGTGCTGGAGGACTTCGGCGAGGGTGAGCCGTATCCTGCCCAGCTCGTCGGGCTCGACGAGCTCGGCGCTGTGCGCCAGGGCGGCGCGGGCCGCCTCCTCCGCCTCCTGCGGGCGGCCGAGGACGTGCAGGAGCGAGGCGCGGCGGGCCAGCGGCTCCGCCGCCTCCCAGGGACGCTCCGCGTCGACGCACCGCTGTGCCGCCGAGGCGAAGAGGGCATCGGCCTTCTCCCCTTCGCCGCCGCGCCACGCCTGTTCGGCCCGGGCCTGCTCGGCCTCGGCCACCACGTCGCCCACGTCGTCGCCGTCCCCGAACTCCGCCACGAAGGCGGCCAGAGCGGCGTCGAACCGCTCGTGCGCGCGGTGGTCGTTGTCGTGGTGGTGGTCGTGGTGGTCGGGGCCGGTCTCGTCCCGGGTGAGGGCGGCCTCCAGCTTCACCCTGGTCAGCGCGGCCGACGCGATGCGCCGCCGGCGCGTGGGGTCGGCCGGGTCCAGGGCGTGCGCCGCTTCCTCGGCGTCCGCCAGCAGCTGCCACACCTCGGTCGGCTGTGCCTCGCCCTGCACCGCCGCGTAGAGGACACGCAGGTCGTTGAGGGCCGCGCGGCCGGGGTCGCCGGCCGCGCGGTACGCCGCGACGACCTCCTCGAACAACCCGCGGGCCGTGCTTCCGTCGCCGGCACGGGCCGCGCGGAGGGCCCGCTGCTCCCGCAGATCGGCGGCGAGCAGCGGATCGGGGGTCTCCTCGCTGCCGGAGAGCAGCGTCTCGACGCGGTCCCAGAGGGCCGCCGCCCGGGGGTGGCCGTGGGCCCTCAGCTTCCGTGCCTCGGCGGCCAGTTCGGCCACGGTCCGCTCGGGCCCGGCGGCGGACCGCTGTGTTCCGGCGGGAGCGGGCGACGCGGGCGCTGCCGGTGCCGGATGCGCGGCCCGTACGCCCAGCGGCAGGCGGTCGGTGAGCGGCTCGCGCTCCAGCCGCCTGGTGAGGCGGCCGGAGACGACGTCGCTGCCGTTGCGTGCATCGAAGCGGGCCGCGACGGCCGCGGCTTCCGCGTCCAGGAGGTCGTGCAGCTCTCCGACGGTGCGCTGGACTCCCGCGTACGCGACGGCCGGTTCGTCCGCGAGGCCGAGGTGGCGCAGCCGGCGCAGCAGGACGAGCACACCGGTGAACAGCTGCAGCCGCGCCCACGGGTTGCCGTCGGAGGCGAGATGGGCCGCGTGCTCGGCGAGCAGTTCGAGGCCGCGGCCCTCGTTGCCGGTGAGGGCGCAGAACTCGATGTGCTGGCCGATCGTCGGCAGGAGGCTCTCGTTGCCCCGGGCCATGCGGTATCCGCGCAGGTGGTGGGCGCGGGCCTCGTCGAGGCGGCCGGTGCGCACCAGGGGCAGCAGCGACTTGGCCAGGACGCGGTGCGGCTCCTCCATGCAGGTGGAGTGTCCGGCGAGCACGGGCTCCCAGGTGTGCAGGGCCTTGTCGTCCCGGCCCTCGTCGAGCCAGTACTGGCCCTGGTCGTTGAGCTCGCAGGCGTGGCAGTTGGCCATCCGGTCGCGGTCGGCCGCGGTCCAGGCGGCGAACGCGCGGGCGGCGCGGTCCGTGTCGCCCGTGTCGACAGCCAGCTCGAACTCGGCCTGGCGGACGGCTCGTTCGCTGTATCCCGCGATGCGGTGGCGGCGCTCCATCTCGGCGAGCCACTGCTCCATGGTCGCGAGGGGCATCTCGGGCAGCGTCAGCATGCCGGAGCTGACCCACTTGAACATCCAGTGGAAGGTGTACGTGTCGTGCGAGCCGAAGGCGGCGGGGTCGCTGTCCCACTCCTGGAGGAGGCGGGCGAAGGGGACCATCATCTTGCCGCGTTCGGTGCTGTACTCGTACGCCTTGATCAGGCCGAACAGGGCCGTGCGGAGCACGTCGCGGTCACCGGTGGACTCGGCCGCCGCCACCAGCTCCTCGGCGCGCGCGTTGCGCAGGAGTCCGTTGGGCGCGGACTCGTTCTCGCACAGGGCGCGGCGGATCTCGTCGATGCCGGGCTGGGTGGTCACTTGTCGCCCTCCTCGGACGTGTCGGCCCGCGGGCCGGCGACGGGGTGCGTGGCCCACTCGAGGAGTCCGAGGAAGGCGCGGTTGAGCAGTGAGGTGTCGGCGGGACGCAGCGGGCGCTGGGCCATGAGGAGGGCCTGTCCGTAGAGCGACTCGACGGCGGTGCCGGTGAGGTCGGCGTCGGTGATGACGGCGATCCGGCGGACCAGGGGGTTGTTGTGGTTGAGGACGAGACGCGCGCGGGGGGCGGAGCCGCGCAGCGCGCCGAGGATGTCGGTCCACAGGCTGTCCGCGCCTTCTTCGGCGGCCGCGCGGTCGCGCTCGTGGCGGGCCTGGCGGTCGTCGAGGAAGAGCGCGGGCACGGTCACGGGCTGGAAGGCGCGCAGGGCGACGTCGCAGCCGAGGGAGTCCAGCCGGGTCCGCGCGGTGGCGAGGAAGCCGGCGAGGGCGAGCTCCTGCCGGGGCTCGACGGGGTCGAGCTGGGCGGTGACGGCGCCCGCGTCGAGCTCGCTGACGGTGACGTCCTGTCTGATCCGCGGCAGGAGCGCGATCAGGTCGGCGTCGTAGGTGTACCCGCCGTTGACGACGCCGAGTCCGTGGGCGGCGGCGATGGGCGAGACCTGGCGGAACTCCTCGACGGTGCGGGTGAAGTGGACGTGCGGGTGGGCGCGGACGAACTCGTCGAGCGTGACCTGGCCGTCGGTGGTCTCGAAGGGCAGCCAGGGCAGCATCAGGGCGAACAGGTCCGCGTCGTGGCGTGCCATGGATTTGACGCCCAGGTGGTGCACGGCCAGGAACGACGCGAGCCGGTCGGGGTCGCCCGCGGCGAGCTCGGCGAGCCACTGGCGGATGCGCACGCCGAGTGCCTCGCGCACGGCGGCGAGTGTCTCGTCGTCGTACAGGTTCTCGCGGGAGGCGGTGGGGCGCAGGGTGTCGGTGTCGAGAACGACGCGGACGAAGAACGCCCAGTCGGGCAGCAGGTTGTCCGCGCGGTCGGTGAGCAGCATGCCCTTGAGGTAGACGCGGTGCACGGCGCGGTGCGCGGGGCTGGTGGCGGCGGGCAGCACATAGGCGACGCCCCGGACGCCGGCGACCGGCAGGTCGAGGTCGATGGAGTCGAGCGGACTGAATCCGAAGACGCGGGAGCAGTGCCCGGCGAGCGCGACGCGGCGTGCGGTCGGCGTGGGGTGGGGGCGGTCCCAGGCGGCCGGCCGTTCGGTGACGGGTCGGTCGGTGGCGTCGGGGCCGGTGAACGTCACGTCGTGGGGCAGCAGCGAGCCGAAGTCCCTGGCCAGTTCGAGCACACGGTCGGGCCGGGCCCACTCCTCGGCACCCGGCCGGGGCTCCAGCCGCACGGTGGTGCCGGGCTCGGGGTGCGCGTCGTGCGGGAGGGTGCGCACGGTGTAGGAGCCGTCGTCGGTGGCGAGCCATTCGACGGGCGGCTCGTCGGGCCTGCGGGCGGAGCGGGAGACGACGCGGATCTGCCGGGCGACGACGAAGCAGGCGAGGAGGCCGATGCCGAACTGGCCGAGGAACTCCTGCCGCGCGTTCTCCAGGCCGTCGCGCTTGGAGCTGCGGCCGATGGTGGCGAGCAGGGTGTGCACCTCGTCGGAGGTGAGGCCGATGCCGGAGTCCTGCATCACGACGGCGTCACCGGTGGCGGTGAGCCGGATCCGCTGCGGCGCGCCGGGGTCGTGGGCGAGGCGGGCGGTGACGGCGTCCACGGCGTTCTGCAGCAGTTCGCGGACGTAGACACGGGGGCTGGAGTAGAGGTGGTGGGAGAGCAGGTCGACGAGGCCGCGCAGGTCGACCTGGAAGGAGTTGACCGAGGGCACGCCGGCGGAGCCGGGTGCGGCGTGCGCTCCGGGCTCGGTGGGCGCGGAGCCGGGTGCGGCGTGCGCTCCGGGCTCGGTGGGCGCGGAGCCGGGTGCGGCGTGCGCTCCGGGCTCGGTGGCCGCGGATTCGGGCGAGTGCAGGTTCATGGTGTGCGGGAGCGACCGCACGGCTCCGGACGGACGCCGTGGGTGCGGGGTCGGGCGATCGCGGGGTCCCCCCCTCACGAATCGCGATGGGCCCGGCCCTGCTCCCGGCCGCGGGATCACGCGGGCACGCGTGGGCGCGGTCGAGGAGGACTCGGAAGTGATGACCATGGTAGGGACGGCCACTGACAATGCACAGAGGGTTTCGCCGCCCCACCGCTCCGTCCGCCTGCCCTGTGGGCGGGCGTCGTAGGCTGGTGCCATGACGGAGCGCAAGCCACCGGGCGTGAGTTTCGAGTCATTCGTCGACAAGCAGATCCGCGACGCCACCGAGCGCGGCGAGTTCTCGGAGCTGCCCGGTTTCGGGAAGCCCCTGCCGGACGGCGACGCCGGCTACGACGAGCTGTGGTGGATCAAGCGGAAGATGCACCGCGAGGGCCTGTCCGTCCTCCCGCCCTCCCTGGCCCTGCGCAAGGAGGCCGAGGACGCGCTGGAGAAGGCCGCGCGGGCGCCGTCGGAGACGGCGGTGCGGCGTATCGTCGCCGAGATCAACGAGAAGATCAGGGCGATGCTGTTGCGTCCGCCGCCGGGACCGCCGCTGGGTCTGAAGCCGTACGACGTGGACGCCGTCGTCGAGGAGTGGCGGCGGGGCAGGACCTGACCGGCCGATCCGCCGGGACAGCCGCACGGCACTCCCCCGGCCGTCGGTCAGACCGGGTCGGCGCCCAGCCAGGCGGCGACGGTGCGGGCGATCGGCTGCCCGGTCTCCAGCTCGACGAAGCCGAACTGTCCGCCCTGGTTGCATTCCAGGAACCACCAGGTGCCCTCCGCGTCCTCCGCGAAGTCGAAGGCGCCGTAGGCGAGTTCGGCGTGCTTCTTGTACGTCTCCACGGCCCGCGCGATCGGTACGGGCACCTCCACGGCCTCCCAGCTGTGGCCGGTCTCCCCGAACCGGCCGTCGACCTGACCGGGCTCGGCGGTCTTGCGTGCGGCGAAGTGCGTCTCGCCCACGCTGGTCAGCCGAATGTCGGCGCGCTTGGGGATGTAGCGCTGGAGCAGGGTGGGTGCGGCGGCGACGCCGGAGAAGTCGGCGTCCGGCGGCACCAGGGTCGTGGGCAGCGCCATGGGCGGATCCCCCGGCGACTTGCCGGACACGGATTTCACCACCACCTGGCGGTACTGCTCGGCGAACCGGCGGGCCATGGAGGGGTAGGTCGTCACGAGGGTGGCGGGGACGGGGAAGCCGCTGCGGTGGGCGATGCGCATCTGCCACGGCTTGCGGCGGGCCCGGGCGGCCGCGCTCGGATGGTTCATCCAGCGTGCGGCCGTGGAGTCGAGCATGCCGTACAGCGCGTGGCCGCTCTCCTCGGACAGCCACGCCGAGGGCTCATCGGCGTGCGCGGCCGGTTCGCCAGGCCTGCGGACCCACACCGAGCGCAGCCCGTCGACGCTCGCCACGCGCCCGCCCGTGGACAGGTAGCCGCGGAACTCCCCCCGTACGTACTCCGCGGACAGGGCGACGTCACCGGGCAGATCGCCGGGGTCGAACCGGACAAGCGGAACGCCCTGTTCATGAAGTTCCGCCACCACCAGGTCCGCGGTGACGTCCTGCTCGCACGTCAGCACCAACACCGTCACGGCGCGCAGTCCGGCTCAGTCGTCGAAGTGGGTCGCGGAGCCGGCCTTGGACGTGGTCGTCCCGGCGGCGGCGAGCAGGGCCCGGTCCGAGATGGCGGGACGCCCGTCGGGCAGGACGTTCAACTGCAGTGCGGAGTCGTACGAGTAGGCGGCCAGGGCCGGGGCCGGCTCGGCGGGACGTGCGTAGTTCCACGCGAACGGTTTCATGTGCTGCTTCCTCCCCTGCCCGCGCGGTCCGCCGGGCTGCTCATGTGACAGTACGTGGCGAAGCCGTCATGGTCTCAACACATAGAGTGACATTGTGAATGTCGTTCACCGAAAATCCTTCGGATCCGAACGCGGCCCGGCAGCGACACGCCCCACCGGAGCCATTCAAACAGACGCGCCACGCGTCTCAGGGGTTTCAAGTTTTGGCCATGACGTGACGCAGATGACACGGCATTAGCCCCAAAGTACCGTAAGAGCCCCGTTGTTGAGAGAGGCGCGACGCAGCCTTCTCTCAACAACGGGGCTTTTGGCTCGTTGTCAACCCGCCTGTGCCGAACCGCCGTTCGGCTTTCCGTACATCGCGTGCTCGACGGACGCGTACGTCGCCCCGTGATCCGCCAGGGCCTCCGCGACCACGCCCGGGCGGGCGGCCAGGGCGAGCAGGATGTGATCCGGCCCGATCGTGCGGTCACGGCGGCCGAGCGCGATCCGCAGCGACTTCTCCAGCACCTCCTTCGCGCCGGCCGTGAACGGGCGATGACCGGACCACCGGCGCCTGCCCGGCCCACCGTGCGCGAGCACACCCGCCCCGTGCACCTCCTCCACGCTCGCGACGATCCGCTCGACATCGATCCCGATGCCCGCGAGCGCGGCCGCGTCGGCCTTCGTCATACCCCCGCGGCGGCGGGCCTCGGCGAGCGAGGACTCCAGGGCCTCGCGTCGGTCCAGGACACCGAGGGAACGGAGGGCGAACTGCGTGCGGCCGCCCGGCAGATCGAGCAGCGAGAGCAGCAGGTGCTCGTCGGTCACGGCCTGCGCGTCCGCCCGCTCGGCGCAGACGACGGCACCGGTCACCACCGCCCGGGCATCACCGGTGAAACGTTCGAACATCACTGCCTCCCGTGCTTCTTGTGGACGGCCTGGCGACTGACGCCCAGTTCCGCCGCGATGTCCTGCCAGGACCAGCCCTGGTTGCGGGCGCTGCGGACCTGCACCGCCTCGAGCTGCTCCAGCAGCCGCCGCAGCGCGGCGACGGCTCGCAGTCCGATCCGGGGGTCCCGGTCACCCGCGCGTTCGGCGAGATCGGTTGCTTCGGTCATGTTGTCAACGTAGGTTGACAAACGCCAGGTGTCAACCTTGATTGACATCCGGTGCGGGGACGTGTCGGACGCCCGGCCGGACGCCACGATGGGCTGAGGGACCGTCGACCGGAGGAGAGAGACGATGAAGAGCGCCGACCTGCTGGCAGACGCGTTCGGGCGCGTGCGCGAGGTGGTCCACGAGGCCGTGGAGGGTCTCAAGAGCGAAGATCTCTCGGCCCGCCTGGACGAGGGGGGCAACTCCGTCGCCTGGCTCGTCTGGCATCTGACCCGTATCCAGGACGACCACGTGGCCGATGTCGCGGACCGGGAGCAGGTGTGGACCGCGCAGGACTGGTCCGGCAGGTTCGCGCTGCCGTTCCCCGATGCCGACACGGGCTACGGGCACACGCCCGACGACGTCCGCGCCGTGCGCCCCGACTCGGCCGACCTGCTGCTGGGCTACTACGACGCCGTCCACGACGAGACCCTGCGGTTCGTGCGCACCCTCGACGACGCGGCGCTCGACCGGGTCGTCGACACGTCCTGGTCCCCGCCCGTCACCCTGGGCGTACGCCTCGTCAGCGTGATCTCCGACGACCTCCAGCACGCCGGGCAGGCGGCGTTCGTCCGCGGCAGCCTCGGCCGGCAGAGTTCCTGACCGCGACGCCCGGTGCGGCGTAAGGTGCGATGACCTGTTGGCCACTGACACCGTGAGGGGTCCACCTTGTCCGACTGGCACGTGGCACGGACCTTCGACAGCTCGGCGGGCGAGGTCCGCTGGGACCGGCTCGGCGACCCCGTCGCCCCGCCCGTGGTGCTGCTGCACGGCACACCTTTCTCGTCCTTCGTCTGGCGCGCCGTGGCACGTGCGCTCGCCGCCGCGGGCCGTCAGGTCCTCGTGTGGGACATGCCGGGCTACGGCGCCTCGGCGAAGTTCGCCGGGCAGGACGTCTCGCTCGCCGCTCAGGGGCGTGTCCTCACCGAGCTGCTCGACCACTGGAAACTGGACGAACCGCAGGTCGTGGCGCACGATTTCGGCGGCGCGGTCGCGCTGCGCGCCCACATCCTGCACGGCAGGCGCTACCGCCGCCTCGTCCTCGTCGACCCGGTGGCCCTGGCTCCGTGGGGATCGCCGTTCTTCCGCCTGGTCGGCGAGCACGCGAGCGTCTTCGAGCAGCTGCCGCCCGCGCTGCACCGGGCCCTGGTCCGCGAGTACGTGGCGTCCGCGAGCTCTCCGGGGCTGCATCCGGCCACCCTCGACCGCCTGGTCGAGCCGTGGACCGGAGACGTGGGCCAGGCGGCGTTCTACCGCCAGATCGCCCAGGCCGATCAGCGCCACACCGACGAGATCGAGGACCGCTACGGCTCCGTCGACATGCCGGTCCTCGTGTGCTGGGGCGAGGACGACACCTGGATCCCGGCGACCCGGGGCAAGGACCTGGCCGACCGCATCCCCGGCGCCCGCCTCCATCCGATCGCGGGAGCGGGCCACCTGGTGCAGGAGGACGCCCCGGCCGAGCTCACGTCGGCACTGCTGGGCTTCCTGGACTGACCCGACCGGCCCCGGCCCGTCACGGTCCGTGCCACTGCCGTCATGGCACCGTGGGCGGCGGCTTCCTCGCTGGTCCCCGCCGCCCACAGGTGTCACGCTGGGACAGGGGTCTGTGCCCGACGATTCGGGAGGGCCGATGGGGCGTGACGTCCCGGCGCTGGTCTTCACCCGCGAGGACCGCCGCCGCTACCGGAACAAGATGCAGGCGTGTCTGGACACGTTCGCGCAGATGCTGCGCGGGGCGAAGTTCGAGTTCGAGCGGCCGCAGGTGGGTCTGGAGATCGAGCTGAACCTGGTGGACGACACCGGCGAACCGGCGATGCGCAGCACCGACGTCCTGGAGGCCATCGCGGATCCCGCCTGGTCCAGCGAGCTGGGCCGCTTCAATCTGGAGATCAACATCTCGCCGCGCAGGCTGACGGCCGGCGGGCCCGACTCCTGGGAGGAGGAGATCCGGGACGCCCTCAACCATGCGGAGCGGCGCGCGTCGCAGGTCGGGGCGCATCTCGCCATGATCGGCATCCTGCCGACACTGCGCCGCAAGGACGTCGACGAGGCATCCCTCTCGGAGAATCCCCGCTACCGGCTGCTCAACGAGCAGGTGTTCGCCGCGCGCGGTGAGGACCTGCGCATCGAGATCGACGGGATCGAGCGGCTGCGCACGTACGCGGACACGATCACCCCGGAGGCGGCGTGCACGAGCACCCAGTTCCATCTGCAGGTCGCGCCGGAGGAGTTCCCGGCCTACTGGAACGCGGCGCAGGCGATCGCCGGTGTGCAGGTGGGACTGGCCGCGAACTCTCCGTTCCTGTTCGGCAAGGAGCTCTGGCGCGAGACCCGCATCCCGCTCTTCGAGCAGGCGACGGACACCCGCCCGGAGGAGATCAAGGTGCAGGGCGTACGGCCCCGGGTGTGGTTCGGCGAGCGCTGGATCAACAGCGTCTTCGATCTCTTCGAGGAGAACGTGCGCTACTTCCCCGCCCTGCTGCCCGTGTGCGACGAGGAGGACCCGCAGGAGACGCTCGACGGCGGCGACGTGCCGGAGCTGCCGGAGCTGACCCTGCACAACGGCACGATCTACCGGTGGAACCGCCCCATCTACGCCGTCGACCACGGCAAGCCGCACCTGCGCATCGAGAACCGGGTGCTGCCCGCGGGACCCACCGTGGCCGACATCCTCGCCAACGGCGCCTTCTACTACGGTCTGACGCGCGCACTGGTGGACGAGGAGCGGCCGGTGTGGTCGCGGATGTCGTTCCAGGCCGCGGAGGAGAACCTGCACGCCGCGGCGCGGCACGGGATCGACGCCCGCCTGTACTGGCCGGGTATGGGTGAAGTGCCGGTCGCCGAGCTGGTGTTGCGCCGGCTGCTGCCGCTCGCGCACCGCGGCCTGGAGGCTTCGGGAATGGACGCGCCGTGGCGGGAGCCGCTGCTCGGCATCATCGAGCAGCGCTGTGTGACGGGGCGCAACGGTGCCGTGTGGCAGGCCGAGACGTTCCACCACATCGACCGGACCAGCAGGGTCGACCATCACGAGGCGCTGCGGCTGATGACCCGGCAGTACATCGACTACATGCACCTCAACGCCCCGGCCCACACGTGGCCGGTCGACTGACTCCGGGCGCGGCTCAGGAGGGGCGGGTCAGCACCTGCTCGACGTCCTTGCAGTACCGCACCGAGCCGGTGGCAGCCACATACCTGGCGGGCACCCACACCTGGCGGCTGTCCCGGACGAGGTACCACAGGTCGTTGCCCGCGATGTTCATGGCGCGCACCTTGCACACCAGGCCGATCCGGGCGCCGTGGGGCAGGATGCCCTTCACCGAGGAGTCGGTGCTCGGGTAGGCGCGCTCGTTGAGCCCGGCCTTGGCGGTCACGGTCCCGTACGGCTTGGTGGGCACCGCCGCCTGTGCGGGAGCCGCCGTGCACAGGAGCGCACCTGCGGCGAGGGCGGTGGCCGCACGCCCGAGGAGTCGGCGGGAACGGACGGTGGTCGAGGACATCGAAGGTCTCCCATCGGACGCGGTCCCCCCTCTGTCCGCCCCGCACCCTAGGGGCATCGCGGCGCCGGACCGCGCAGAAATGCGGGCGGTACACCGGCGTTTCGCTCCGAGAGGCCAATCCCGGGCATACCGAGTGGCCGGGGCACCGTGGGCGGCCCGGCCCCTCGTGCCGGCCGCCGCGCCACTCCTGGCGCGGCGGCGGCTCCGTCACACGTCGGGGTAGATGTCCCCGGTGCTCATGCCGGACTCCTGCTCCGACTGGGCCTGCAGCCTCTGGGCCTTCTCCTTCAGCCGCTGGCGCTCCTTGGGGTCGCTGCTGCGCTCCGCGGCCTCGTTCAGTTCCTTGGCCTTCTCCCGCATCTGCCGGACCCGGCCGCGGGACTCGTCCGAAACGCTCATGATCACTCCTTGTGTTCCGTCTGAGCGGGTGTCCTCAGCGAATCAGCGCTCGGGGACGCGCGCATCTCGAAGGGTCCCGGACGCCCGTTTTTCCGGTGGTGACGGCCTCTTGCCGCAGCACCTGCGGGCACGCTTCACTGTCGATCACCCCACAGGAGATTCCCGTCCGCCCACATCGAAGGGTCCGACTTGACTGCCCTGCCCCTACGTCCGATGGCCGTCACCGCTGCGGCCTGCGCCGTCGTGCTCGCCGCGGCTCTGCCGTCGTCGGCGATCAACTCGTACAACGCGACGCCCGCGCCCGAGCGCACCGAAGTCGGCGCTCTGGTCGCCACCTGGGACGCCGACGACGATCCGGCGACCCCGGACCGCGTCGACTGGGTCTGCTCCGGCACCATGATCGACAAGGACACGTTCCTCACCGCCGCACACTGCACCACGGACTGGCCGGAGAACGTGAAGTTCTACGTCTCCCTCGACCAGGACGTGCAGGCCGGTCTCGACAAGGCCGCCGCCCAGCACCCGGGCGACCCCGCGGCCGTGGCGCGTGCCGTCGGCGTCCAGGGCACCGCCCACAATCACCCGGAGTACCCGGGTCCGGCCTCCGACACGCGCGACATCTCGGTGATCGAGCTGTCCGCCGCCCAGGTCAAGGCGCGCTGGTCGTTCACCCCGGCGACGCTGCCCAAGGCCGGTGCCCTCGACGCGGCCGGGCCGCAGGGGCTGAACGACACGTCGTTCCTCGTCGCCGGCTACGGCACCGAGGAGTCCCACCGCGGCCCCGGCGGCCACACCCACCCGGGCGGAGGCGTCCGGATGAAGGCCCCGGTCACCTTCGACGCGCTGAACAACTCCTGGGTACGCCTGGCCATGACCGCACCGCAGGGCAACGGCGGTGCGTGCTACGGCGATTCGGGCGGGCCGAACTTCGCCACGCTGGGCGGGAAGCCGACCCTCGTCTCCACGACGATCACGGGCGACTCGCCGTGCTACGCGACGAACGTGACGTACCGTCTGGACACCCCGGGGGCCCGGGCGTTCCTGGCCCCGTTCGTCCAGCTCCCGTAGCAGCCGCAGGCCCCGAAGGCGGGGCGTGACCGTGGTGGGGCGCCCCTAGGGGCTGTCCGGCGGATCAGGGTCGGATAGGACGCGGCGTCTGGTGCGGTGCATCGCAAGGCGCCGGAGTGCCCTGATAGCGGAGCTATCCGGGCATTTCGGCAACGCAGCGAGGTGCCGTGCCAGGCGTCGTGGCCCCGGCCAAGATCCGCCGGACAGCCCCTAGGGCGCCCCACCACACGTGTCAGGAGCTGTAGGCCAGCGCGTCGCGGGCGGCGCCGTGAGCCGCGTGCCGGTCGTCGGTCACGAGGCCGATACGGGTGCGGCGGTCGAGGAGATCCGACGCGTCGAGGGCCCCTTCGTGGCGGACCGCCCAGACGAGCTCGGCGCCGGTGACGGGGTGGCCGGAAATCACCGGGCGCGCCAGGGACGGGTCCGCCAGGCCGAGGGCGTGGACGGCCGGCGCCTCGGAGCCGTACCGGCGGACGAGGCGGCGGGGGACGTCCAGCTGCGCGAGGGCGCGGGGGTGGTCGGCGCCGACGAGCGGGAGGGCGGCGGTGCGGCAGGGGCCGCAGCGGAGGCCGCGGGCGAGTACGGCGGCGTCGACGGCGTCCTGCGCCATGCGCCGGTACGTGGTGAGCTTGCCGCCGACGACCGTGACGACACCGTCGGGCGAGGTGAGGACCGCGTGCCTGCGGGAGATGTCGGCGGTGCGGCCCGGTCCGCCGCCCGTGTCGAGCAGGGGGCGCAGTCCGGCGAAGGCCCCGACGACGTCGGCGCGGCCGAGGCGGACATCGAGGGCGGAGCCGAGGACGTCGAGGAGGAAGCCGATGTCCGTCTCGGGCACCTCGGGCACGTCGGGGACGCTGCCCTCCACCGGTTCGTCGGTCAGGCCGACGTACACCCGCCCGTCGCCCTGCGGCAGGACGAGTACGAAGCGGTTGGTCTCGCCGGGGATCGGGATGTGCAGGCCCGCGGAGAGGCTGTCCAGGTCGTCGGAGCGCAGCACGAGGTGGGTGCCGCGCGAGGGGCGCAGCCGGATGTCCTCGACGAGTCCCCCGGCCCAGACCCCGGCGGCGTTGACGACGGTGCGGGCGCGGATGCGCAGTTCCTCGCCGGTGGTCTCGTCGCGGACGACGGCGCCGGTGCCGGTGAGCGCGAGGGCGCGGACGCGGGTGAGGACGCGGGCGCCGTGGGCGGCGGCGGTGCGGGCGATCGCGGTCACCAGGCGGGCGTCGTCGGTGAGTTGGCCGTCCCAGGACAGCAGCCCGCCGCGCAGGCCGGTGGCGCGCAGGGCGGGTGCCAGGTGGCGGGTCTCCACGGCCGACAGGGCGCGCGGTGCGGGCAGGGTGGCGCGTGAGGTGCGGGCGGCCGCGCGCAGCAGGTCGCCGGCCCGGAAGCCGGCCCGGGCGAGCGCGGCCTGGCCGCGGCTGACGAGGGGGGTCAGCGGCAGGACGAAGGGCTGGGCGCGGACCAGGTGGGGGGCGGTGCGTTCCATGAGGACACCGCGTTCGACGGCGCTTTCGTGGGCGACGTCGAGCTGGCCGGTGGCGAGGTAGCGCAGCCCGCCGTGGATGAGCTTCGAGCTCCAGCGGGAGGTGCCGAAGGCGAGGTCGTGCGCGTCGACGGCGGCGACGGTGAGGCCGCGGGAGGCGGCGTCGAGCGCGGCTCCGGCTCCGGTGGCGCCGAGTCCGACGACGAGTACATCGACGACGCTGCCCTCGGTGCCGTCGGCGAGTTCCGCGAGTTCCCGGCGGCGCCGTGCGGCGTTGAGGGACGAGGCGGGCAGGGCGGGGCTGCTCGGGCGGGTCATGGGGTCAGGGTCCTCTCCAGTACGGTCCGCAGCTCGTCGAGGAAGGCGGTGTCGCTCAGTTCGGGGTCGGCCTCTTCGGTCATCGTGCGCAGCGAGAGCGTGAAGGACTGGACGACGAGCAGCAGTGAGCGGGCCTGCCGGCCGGTGTGCACGCGGCGGACGGAGCCGTCCTCGTGGCCCTCGTCGAGCGCCTGCGTGATGAGGCCGAGGAGGGCGTCCTGGCTGGCTCCGCGGCGGTCGATGACGTAGGGCAGCAGCAGCTCGGGGTCCACGTCGAGGATCTTGTGGAACAGGGGGTGCGCGCGGAACGCGGTGACCCCGGCGACGAGTCCGTCGACGATGCGTGCCCGCACGGGGGTGTCCGGTGCGGGGTCGGGCATGGCGCCGACGGCGAGGGCGATCCACTCACGGGTCATCAGGTCGCCGACGAGTGTGCGCACGTCGGGCCAGCGGCGGTAGAGCGTCATCCGGGACACCCCGGCGCGCCGGGCCACGTCGGTCAGGGTCGTGCGGCGTACGCCGACGGCGAGGACGCAGTCGCGTGCGGCGTCCAGCACGGCATCCGCGTCCGCATGGTTGTGACGAATGGGCGTCATCTGTCACAGTGTAATGCAGTGCCGGCCGCGCGGCAGTGCACCCCCGCGAAACCGACGGTGAGGAAGAGTCGAAGTGGACATGTTGTGGAGCGGCTGGGGCGACCCGGCCAAGGCGGCCCCCCTGCCCGGCACGGTGATCGGCCTGCTGCGCGATCTGCTCGGCGTCACCCCCCGCGAGAGCGGACCCGCCTCGCTCGACGCCGTCGAGGCGCCCGCCTCCCCGCTCCCGGACAGTGCGCGCGAGGCCCTGGCCGCCTGCGTGGGCGGCACCGCGCACGTGCGCCTGGACGCCGAGAGCCGCATCCGGCACACCCGCGGCAAGTCCACCCCCGACCTGCTGCGCATCCGCGCCGGCGAGGTCGACGACATACCGGCCGCGGTCCTGCTGCCCGGCAGCCACGACGAGGTGCTCGCCGTACTGCGCGCCTGCGCCGAACACGGCCTGTGCGCCGTGCCGTTCGGCGGCGGCACCTCCGTCGTCGGCGGACTCGCGCCGGAGGCGAAGCGACCGTTCGTCGCGCTCGATCTGCGCCGGCTCGACGGGCTCCTCGCCCTCGACGAGGTCTCCCGCACCGCCACCGTCCAACCGGGCCTGCGCGGCCCGCAGTGCGAGGCGCTGCTGAACGATCGGGGCTGGACGCTCGGCCACTTCCCGCAGTCGTTCGAGTGGGCCACCGTCGGCGGATTCGCCGCGGCGCGCTCCAGCGGCCAGGCGTCGGCCGGCTACGGCCGCTTCGACGAGATGGTCCTCGGCCTCACGCTCGCCACCCCCGAGGGCACGCTGGAGACCGGCCGTGCGCCCCGCTCGGCGGCGGGCCCGGACCTGCGGCAGCTGGTCCTCGGTTCCGAGGGCGCGTTCGGCGTGATCACCGCGGTGACGGTGCGGATCCGCCCCCTGCCGCAAAGGCGCGTCTACGAGGGCTGGCGCTTCGCCACGTTCGAGGCGGGGGCGGCCGCCCTGCGCCGGCTCGCGCAGGACGGGCCGCGGCCCACGGTGCTGCGCCTGTCGGACGAGACGGAGACGTTCATCGGCCTGGCCCAGCCGGACGCCATCGGCAGCGCCGAGGCCCCGCAGGGAGCGGGCTGCATGGCCATCGCGGGCTACGAGGGCACCGAGGAGGACACGGCGACCCGGCGCGCGGCGGCCCGGGAGGTCCTGCTCGCCTGCGGCGGCGAGTTCGTCGGCGAGGAGCCGGGCGACCGCTGGGAGCACGGCCGGTACAACGCCCCGTACCTGCGCGACGCGCTGCTGGACGCGGGCGCGTTCGCCGAGACGCTGGAGACGGCCGCCTTCTGGTCCGCCCTGCCCGGACTGTACGCGGCGGTGCGCCAGGCCCTCACCGCCACGCTGACCGAGGCGGGCACCCCGCCACTGGTCATGTGCCACATCTCGCACGTGTACGAGAACGGCGCCTCCCTGTACTTCACCGTCGTCTCCGCCCAGGGGGACGACCCGGTCGCGCACTGGGAGCCGGCGAAGCGGGCGGCGTGCGACGCGATCCTGGCGGCGGGCGGCACCATCAGTCACCACCACGGGGTGGGCACCGACCACCGCGACTGGTACACAGCGGAGATCGGGCCGGTGGGCATCCGCATGCTGCAGGCCGTCAAGGCCGAGATCGACCCGGCCGGGGTCCTCAGCCCCGGCGTCCTCCTTCCCGTCCGCTGACCTGTTCCCGCCGTCCGGAGGCGCATCCCATGCGAGAGTTCACCGCCGTCGTCAACCCGACCGCGGGCGGTTCCAGCGGTACGGCCGCCCTGCTCCCCGTGGCCCGGCTCCTGCGGGAGGCGGGGGCGCGGCTCGATACCGTCTACAGCCGCAGCCTGGAGCACGCCCGGGAGCTCGCCCGGCAGGCCGGTGAGCGGGGCCATGTCGTCCTGGCCGTGGGCGGCGACGGGATGGCGGGCTGCGTCGGCGGGGCGCTCAGCGGCACGGACACCGTGTTGGGCCTGGTCCCGGCCGGCCGGGGCAACGACTTCGCCCGCGCCCTCGGCCTGCCCACCGACGCCCCGCGGCTGGCGGAGGTGCTGCTGCGGGGCACGCCGAGGGCCGTGGACACCATCGAGGTCACCTCGTCGGCGCACGCCGGGGTCTCCGTCCTCGGAAGCGTGTACGCCGGGGTCGACGCGGTCGCCAACCGGCACGCCAACACCTCCCGGCTGCTGCGGGGAGCCGCGTCGTACTACGCCGGTGGGCTGCGGGCGGTCATGGCGTGGCGGCCCGCCTCGTACCGGATCACGGTCGACGGAGTGGTGCACGAGCGCCGCGGCTACACGGTGGTGGCGGCCAACTCCGGCTTCTACGGCTTCGGCCGGCAGATCGCCCCGGGGGCGCGGCTCGACGACGGGGTGCTGGACGTGGTCGTGATCCAGGACGCCCCCAAGCGGCTGTTCTTCACGATGATGAACGAGCTGAAGACCGGCGCCCACGTGACGCGACCGCAGGTGGAGATCCTGCGGGGCGAGGAGGTCCGCATCGAAGCGGACCGCCCTATTCCGTACGGCGCGGACGGGGAGGTCGACGCGGTGCTGCCGGTGACGGCGAGGGTGCAGCCTGGGGCGCTCGGTGTCCTGTGCTGAAACCGTCCTGCCGCGCCAGTAGCGATCAAGCGGGAACAGTGTGACGTTGGATGCATGAGCTGGGCATCCTGGACTACTCCTGGCGTGTATTCGGGCCGTGGCGGCGTGCTCACCGAGGAGGTCGGTGTCGTCACGGGCGACCTCACCGTGCACACCACCTGGGTGGACGGCGAGGCGTCCGTGACGGTGCAGTACACGGGCGCGGCCGACTGGTTCACGGTGTCGGGAAGTCCGGCGCCGTGCCCGTCGGAGGCCGCGAGCCGCGACCTGCACGACGCGGTGATCGCGGCGGTGCGCGGACCCACGACGGCGACAGTGCCCGCCCTGCCGCAGGCATCCCCCGGCGTCGGCGGCTGACACCCCCGCCGGGTGCCGCCTCGACGGCGGGCGGCGTCGCCGAGGCGATACGCGCGGCGGGCCGCCGTCAACGGTGCTCGTCCCGGGCTCCGGTACGCCGCACGACCCGCAGGAGGTACTTGCGGCGGTCCAGGGGGTCGTGGTCCGAGCGGGGCCGGCTGGGCGGCGGGCCCTGGAGCGGCCGATAGCGGGCGAAGGAGCTCTCCAGCATGCCCTCGCCGCTGGTCAGCGCGGGCAGTTGGCGCTCCACCGCGTGCACGGACGCGGCGGGCAGCTCGCCCTCGATCACGTACGAGGAGCCCTTGACGGACGACGTCCGCGGGAGGGCCCGCAGGCGCGTCAGCATGGGGAGCACCGCGCCGTACACGTCCGAGGGGACCTCCAGACGGAAGTCGTGCATCGGCTCGTGGACCTCGGTGCCCGCCTGCCGGAGCGCGCTCATCAGGACGAGCGGGGTGAGGTTGCGGAAGTCACCGGCCGTGCTGGACATGCTCTTGTCGAAGACGGCATGGGCATGGCTCTGACGAGGTGCGTAGCCGGAGTGCGTCAGGGTGACGACGCAGTCCGGGATCTCCCAGCCGTTGAGCCCCTGGCGCAGCGTCTCCCGGACGGTCTCCTCGACTGCCTTGATGAACGCGTAGGGCATGGAGCCCAGTTCGACCTCCAGCCGGAACTCCACACCCGAGCCCGCGGGCGCCGGCTCGGCCCGCAGACCGACCGTGGCGAGGAACGGGTTCGGATCGACGTCCAGGAATTCCGCGGCGGCGCCGGTCCCCACGAGGCGTTCCACATGGATCGTCGTCGTCTCGCGGAAGGCCACGTCGATGCCGAAGACGTCGGCCAAGGTGGCCTGAACAACCTCCTTCTGCACCTCGCCGTAGAGCGAGACCGAGATCTCCTGCCGCAGTTCGTCCCGGTGCAGGCCGATCAGCGGGTCCTGCTCGGCGAGTTGAGTGAGGGCGGTGTGCAGGGCTCCCCGGTCGCCGGGCTGTTGGGCGACGACGATCGTCTCCAGCGTGGGTGGCGCGAAATGGCGGCCGGCCGCCCGCGCCGGTCCCGGTGCGCCGATCGCGTCTCCGACGCGGATCGCCCCGAGCCCCCGCAGCATGGCGATCTGCCCTGCCGAGACGGCGTCACGGGGTACGGCCGCACCGTGCTCGAACACGCTGATCCCGGTGACCTTGCCCGTTGTTCCGCCGCTGCCGAAGGGCAGCGTGTCCCGGACCCGTACGGTGCCGGAGAACATGCGGACGTACGCCGTCTTCTCCCCCGCGGGGCCGCGCTCGACCTTGAACACGGTGCCCGAGACCTGGCCGTCGGCGTCCGCGGGCGCGGTCGGGAGCAGTTCGGTGATCGCGCCGATCAGCGCGTCGGTCCCGGCTCCCGTGATCGCGGAGCCGAAGAGCACGGGGTGCACGAGCCCGCGGCGGGTCTGCGCGGCGAGCTCGCTGTGCAGCCGGGCGCCGGGAACGGCGTCGGCGTCGCCGTCGACGTAGGCGGCGAGGAGGGCGTCGTCGTGCTCGGCGAGGAGCGCGGTCAGCTCGGAGCGGAAGGCGGGGCCGGTGCGGGGGCGGCTGACCGCGCCCTGGGTGCCGAGCCCGCCGGTGGCACTCATCGCGATGTGCGCCGGCGTCAGCTTCTCGCCGATCGCGCGCAGCAGGCTCTCGTACCGGGCACCGCGGCGGTCGATCTTGTTGACGAAGATCAGCGTGGGGATGCGCAGCCGCTGCAACGTGCGCATCAGGAGGCGGGTCTGCGCCTGGACGCCCTCGACGGCGGAGACCACGAGCACCGCGCCGTCGAGAACGCCGAGGGCTCGCTCGACCTCGGCGATGAAGTCGGGATGGCCCGGTGTGTCGATCAGATTGACGGTGATGTCGTCGACGTCGAAGGAGGCCACGGCCGCCTTGATGGTGATGCCGCGCAGCCGCTCCAGGTCCAGCGAGTCGGTCCGCGTGCTTCCGTCGTCGACGCTGCCGAGCTCGTCGATGACGTGCGTGGCGTGGAGCAGCCGCTCGGTCAGGCTTGTCTTGCCGGCGTCAACATGCGCCAGGATTCCGAGGTTCAGCGTATGCACGAAGTGTCATGTCCTTGAGATGGGGGGCGTTTCCTTCCGGGAGGGACATGAGAGTTCCGCGCATGATCAGTGCTCCTGGGTCGGGTCGGTCGTGAGGCCCGTCGCTCGGGCCCGTGCAGTGCAGCAGACACGCGTCGGACCGGACAACCGAATAAGTGCCGGCATCACCTCCCCTGCGCCGGCGGTGGAACCGTTCCACCGGTGCTGACGTGGGGTTTCGGTAGTGGGGTGAAACAACTCCCGGGCGGGACCGAGTGGAGGACCGGCAGTGACGGACACACCGAGAGGGGCATCGACCGAGGCCTTCGCACGGCGGCTGCACGACCTGCGCGGCCGATCGGGTCGCACCTACGGGGCGTTGGCGCGGCGCATGGGGGTCGGTGCGGCAACGCTGCACCGCTACTGCTCGGGGCAGACGGTCCCGATGGACTTCGCACCGGTGGAGCGGCTGGCGCGGCTGTGCGGCTGCGGGAGCGACGAACTGGTGGAGCTGCACCGGCTGTGGGTCCTGGCGGACGCGGACCGCGGCGTACGGCGGGAGACCGGCACGGCGGAGGCGACGGCGGCCGCCACCGCGGAAACCGCTGCCGAGGCCGACTCGTCCTCGGAGGCCGTGACGGGCGCCGCCGCTGCCGCTGACCGGGATGCGGGGACGCCGCCTGCCGCCGACGCGTTCCCGGAAGCCCTTTCCGCCGCCCACCGGGATCCGGAGGCCGCGCCCGCCCTCGACGCGGCCCTCGAGGCCGTGACGAGCGCCGTTGCCGTCGCGGGCGCGGGGGCAGCCCGGCCCACGCGCGTGCCCCTGCGCTCCCGTCGCCCCGCTCTCGTCGCCTCCTCGGCCGCCGCGCTCTCCCTGCTCGCCCTGCTCGCCGTACTGGCCGGCTTCCGCGAGCTCGGCCCCGGCGGTGACATCTCCGTGGGCCGCGGCGGGCAGGACCGGGATCCGGCCGTCTCCGTGCCGCCGACGCGTCCCCGTACCTCCCCGCCCGGTCCGCCCGCGGCCGCGGGGTCCGCGACCGCCGGTCCGCGGCCGCGCTCCGACGAGCGGACCGGATCCGGCACGACGGCTCCCGGGCACACCGGCGGAACGCAGGGCACCGGCACACCGTTCGCCTGGACCGTCGACGACCACATCTGGCGCAACGGCTGCGATCACGCGTATCTGCTGGACCGCGACCCCGCCGCCGTGCCGCCACCGCCCGCACAGGCCGACGCGGCGTCATGGGCCGCCTCCCTGGGGGCCCTTCACGCAGGCGAGACCCAGGTGCGCATCACGGTGCGGGGCAAGGGACCCGAGGCCGTCGTGCTGGAGTCGCTGCACGTCCGCGTGGTGGAGCGCCGGACTCCGCCCGAGCAGGCCGTGTACCGCACGAGCTCCGGATGCGGAGGAGCGCTGACGCCGCGTCTGTTCGACGTAGACCTCGACGCGTCCCGTCCCGTGGCCCGTCCACAGCCGGGCAACGACTCCGGGACGCCGCTCCCCGCCGTGTCCTTCCCGTACACGGTCTCCGCATCCGATCCGGAGTCGCTGCTGGTGAGCGGCCGCACGGTCGCGTGCGACTGCGACTGGTACCTGGAACTGCGCTGGAGCAGCGGCGAGCGCGGCGGCAGCGTGCGGATCGACGACGACGGCAGACCGTTCCGTACCAGCGGCGTGCGGGGGCGGCCCGTCCACGACTACGACTACGGCCTGGGCCGGTGGGTGGCGGCGTCCGGGGACGGCTCCGGCTGACATCGAGCGGCCCGACGCGCCGGCGGCGGGCCCGCCGGCCGTGATTTTTGCGGAGTCGGCAAGTTTCTTTGCCAGCGACTGAGGCGTGGGCGGAGTATCGCCGTGAAACGGAGGTACGAGGCATGAGGGCTTTCGCAGCAGAGACAGGGACCACAGGGTCCGGGGACACGGAGCCGCACTACGACGTGGTGGTCGTCGGCGGTGGCGCGGCGGGACTGAGCGGGGCGCTGGCGCTGGTCCGCGCGCGGCGCTCGGTGCTCGTGATCGATTCGGGCCGCCCGCGCAACGCACCCGCGGGACACGTCCACGCCTTTCTGACCCGGGACGGCACGCCGCCGGCGCAACTGCTCGCGTCCGGGCGTGATGAGGTGGCCGGCTACGGCGGCGAGTTCGCCGAGGGCCGGGTGGCCTCGGCCGAGCGCCTGGCGGACGGCGGCTTCCGCGTCGTGCTCGACGACGGGTCCTCCGTCGTCGCGGCCCGGCTGCTGGTGGCCACCGGCGTCGTCGACGAACTGCCCGACGTGCCGGGCCTCGCCGAGCGGTGGGGGCGCGATGTGCTGCACTGCCCGTACTGCCACGGCTGGGAGGTGCGCGACCGGGCGATCGGCATCCTCGCGACCGGCCCGCTCGCGGCGCAGCAGGCGCTGATGTGGCGGCAGTGGTCCAAGGACGTGACGCTCTTCCTGCACACCGGGCCCGACCCGGACGACGAGGAGTACGAGCAGTTGGCGGCGCGCGAGATCACGGTGGTGGACGGGCGGGTCACCGGTCTCGATGTCGGGGCCGGTGCCGAGGGCGGCGCGTTGCGGGGTG
This sequence comes from Streptomyces sp. NPDC015127, assembly GCF_043080095.1. Lineage (NCBI taxonomy): Bacteria > Bacillati > Actinomycetota > Actinomycetes > Kitasatosporales > Streptomycetaceae > Streptomyces > Streptomyces sp. NPDC015127. The sequence continues at coordinate 93,434 of NZ_JBIBVE010000007.1, read as the reverse complement.
TCCGTCTGGAGGGCGGGCGCGTCGTGGGATGCGATGCCCTGGTCGTCGCGCCGCTGTCCACCGCACGGGTCGGCGCGTTCGCCGGGCTGGGCCTGGAGGCGGTCGAGCACCACCGGAACGGCGCCGTGGTGGGCACCCGCCTTCCCGCCGACGAGAACGGCGCGACCGCCGTCCCCGGCGTGTGGGTGGCGGGCAACGCCACTGCTCCGGCGGACAAGGTCGCCGGCGCTGCGGCCGCCGGGGTGCGCGCCGCGGTGGCGATCAACGCCGATCTGATCTCCGATGAAACCCGCCGGGCGGTGGCCGACCGCCGGTCCCCGCTCAACCGGCCGACCGGGCGGAAAGCCGACCGCCGGTCCCCGCTTGCCGAGCCGACCGGGCCGGAGGCTGCCCACCGGTCCCCGTCCTGCCCGCAGACCGAGGAGCACCCGCAGATGACCGACAGCAATGCGACGGGCGCCGAGTTCTGGGACGCCCGCTACAGCGAGAGCGAGCGGATCTGGAGCGGCAATCCGAACACCGCACTCGTCCGCGAAGCCACCGGCCTGCGGCCCGGTACGGCGCTCGACCTGGGCTGCGGGGAGGGCGCCGACACGATCTGGCTCGCGCAGCGCGGCTGGCGCGTGACCGCGACCGACATCTCCGCGGTGGCCCTGGAACGCGCGGCCCGTCATGCCGAGGAGGCGGGGGTCGCCGACGCCGTCGACTGGCGGCAGTCGGACCTCGCCGTGTCGTTCCCGGCCGGCGAGTTCGACCTGGTCTCCGCGCACTACCTGCACTCCCCGGGCGACCTGCCGCGCGAGGACATCCTGCGCAGGGCGGCCGCGGCGGTCGCACCCGGCGGCGTCCTGCTGATCGTCGGTCACAGCGGGCCCGCCCCGTGGGAGACCACCACGCACGAGGGCGTGCCGCTCCCGACGCCGCAGGAGGTCCTGGACTCGCTGGACCTGCCCGAGGAGGGCTGGGAGGTGCAGCGCTGCGAGGAGTTCGAGCGCAAGCAGAACGACCCGGAGGGGCGGCCCGGCACGCGGACCGACAACGTGCTGAGGGTCCGGCGCCTGCCCGTCTGAACCCTGGCTGGTCACGGGGGCCCCGACCGCCCGGTCGGGGCCCGGTCATGCCTGGCCGAGCAGGAACGCGGCCCCTGTGGCGGCGCCGAGAGCCGCCCCGGCCGCGGTCTGGGCGGCCGTGTGGTAGCCGAGGGCGACGCGCGACCAGCACACGGCGACGGCCATCGGGTACGCGGCCAGCCACCACGGCGAGTGGACGGCGGCGGCCAGTGCCACGGCCGCGGAGGCGACGGCCGAGTCCACGCTGATCTTCCAGACGGAGTTCACGGTCAGCAGGACGACGGTCATGGCCCACAGGGCGATCATGGCCACGAGGACCCCTCTGGGTGCACCGCCCAGGACCATCACCAGGGAACCGGTCCCGATCGAACCGAGGATGACCAGGAAGATGGGCGCCCGCTGGGTGCGGTCCACGACGTGCCGGTCGCCCCAGGTGCCGCGCCTGCGTTCCCATTCGATGTACGCGGCGGGGACGACCCCCGCGCACAGTGCCCCGAGAAGGCCCCACAGGACACCGGTCCAGTGGCCGCCCGCGGCGGCCAGACCAATGCCGGTCATGCCGGCGAGCAGGACGTTGCGGGGCTGGAGGACGTTCGTGACGTGGCGGGCCACGTCGGTCGTGTTCTGCGGGGCGCCGGCGTACACGGGTCCCTCTCCGGGATCGGGGCGGCGTGCGGCTGTCCCGTACGGCAGACGGCAGGGGGACAGGCCGCACGGCTGACCGCGTGATCGTAAGCCCCGCCCGCAGGGGCGCGGGCGCCGGGCCCGCCGACCGGCCGCTCAGGCCAGTACGTCGGCGGCCACCCGCAGGTCGGCGATCAGCCCGCTGTACGCCGCCTCCCGGTCGTCGGCGCGCAGGACCGATGAGGGGTGGACGGTGGCGATGACGCAGCCCTCGTCGGCGGCGCGCTCGGGCGGCATCCCCTTCTTCTCACCGGACACGTCGATCTTCCCCAGCTCGTCCCAGGGCGGCAGGGGCAGCAGCAGGCCGCGCTGCTCGCTCACCCGGAAGGTGCCGCCGAGCAGCGCCTTCCCCGCGGTCGCGCCGAGAGCCATCACCAGGTCGGGGTCCACCACGCGCAGTTCGGCCGCGAGCCAGGGGCGGCAGGCGGTCATCTCCCGCAGGCTGGGCGCCTTGTGGATCCGGCGTTTGCCGCGCTGCGCGGGTTCGAACTTGAAGTGTTTGACGGCGTTCGTGAAGTACGCCGACCTCTCGTCGATGCCCACTTCCCGCAGGGCCTTGCGCAGCAGCCTGCCCGCGGGGCCGACGAACGGCTCCCCGAGCCGGTCCTCCTGGTCCCCCGGCTGCTCGCCGACGATCACGACCCGGGCCGACGAGGTCCCCGCGCCGAACACGGTCCCGGTCGCGTTGCGGAACAGGGGGCAGCCCTCGCAGCCGGCGGCGGCGCGCCGCAGCGTCGGCAGCCCGCCGCGCCGCGGCACGAACGGACCGGCGTCGTAGCCCTCCCCGAGCCGGAGCTCTTCACTGGTGCTCACCGCTCTCGCCTCCCGCCGTGCGGGGTTCGTGTCCTTGTCGGCCGGTTACCCCTGCGGGCCCGCCGTACTCGCGCGGACGCCTCGCCGGGGCGGGCCGCGGACATCCGGCGAACGATCGGGATCGGGGCTGTTGATCCGGGCGATTCCGGGCACTCGCCCCATATGAAGAGCAACGACCCCGATCCCGATCCACGCATCACCCCAGGTCTCGAACCGGGAGGCGGCGTGCCGCCGGGCGAGACACCGCCCGCCGAGTCGAGCGCCGGTTCCGGCGCCGGACCACGGGACGACCTCACACGCGGCTGGACCAAGGGACCACTGTTCATCATCGGCATCGTGGTGGTCCTGTGCGCGGCGTTCTTCCTCGCGTACGCGCTCATCGTGGCGCTGTGAGCACATGACCGGCAGCGGGGGCCCGAGGGCCCGCATCCGTCCGAGAACCCCGGGCGTCCGGAGGACCCCCGGGACCGTCCGAGAAGGGAGTGCACCATGTCCGAAGGCACGGAGCAGGGCGACCGGCCCAGGGACGACGAGGCCCGCGGCGACGACGTGTACCAGCCCACGCACTCGGACGCGCAGAACCGCCCGAGCGACGAGCTCGACATGCAGAACGTGCTCGGCGAGCGCGACCTGGACGACATGATGGCAGAGGGCTACTCGCCACCGGAGCGCCCCTTCGCCGTCGGCCGGTACGGCACCACCGGCGAGGAGCAGCAGGCCGGTGAGACGCTGGACCAGCGGCTCGCCCAGGAGACACCGGATGTGGCTCCGCCCGAGGGCAACGGCATCGGCGACCAGGTGAACGGCAACGGCGAACCGGTCGACGAACTGGCGGGTGACGAACGAGCCGGCCGGCTGGCCGCCGCCGAGGATCCCGCACCGCGCAGGCCCAGCCATGTGGTCGCCCGTGACGTCGGCATCGACGGCGGTGCGGCCTCCGCCGAGGAGGCGGCCATGCACATCACCCGCGACGACCGGCTGGGTGCCGACGAGGAGCCGGGAGCCGGTGAGGAGCGGGAAGCAGGCCGGGAGTGAGGCACAGTCATGCGTTTCCGTGATCGCAGGGCGGCCGGACGGGAACTGGCGGCGGTGCTCGTCGACAGACTGAAGCAGGAGCGGCTGCGCGCCCCCTTCGTCCTGGCACTGCCGCGCGGCGGGGTACCGGTGGCCGACGAGGTCGCCCGGGCACTCGGCGCGCCGCTCGACGTCGTCGTGGCCCGCAAGATCGGTGCCCCGTTCAATCCGGAGCTGGGAGTCGGGGCCCTGGCGGGTGAGGACCCTCCGTTGTACGACGCGCAGACCATGGCCATGCTCGATCTGACCGCCGACCGTCTCGGCGCGCAGGTCGCCGCGGAACGTACCGAGCTCCACCGGCGGGAGGCACTGTACCGGGGGAAGCGGCCCGCGCCCGCGCTGCACAACCGCACGGCAGTCGTCGTCGACGACGGGCTGGCCACGGGGGTGACCGCGCGCGCCGCGGTGCGCGCGGTGCGGGGCATGGACCCCGCGGAGATCGTGGTCGCGGTGCCGGTCTCCGCGAAGGAGCCGGCCGCCGTGCTCAGGGCCGAGGTCGACGACCTGGTGTGCCTGTACACACCGGAGTCGTTCCACTCGGTCGGCCAGTGGTACGAGGACTTCGGCCAGGTCCGCGACGAGGAAGTGATCGGCATCCTGCGGGCCGCGGCGTCGGCGACGCCGCGGGCTTCCGCGAGGTGACGGGCGTGTACGCCCGAGGCCGGGGGACCCGCCTGCCATCGGATCGTGCGCAGACGGACAGGTCGGGGACAGGATTTTTCCGCGGCGTGAGCCCGAGGAGGCCCGCATGAAGCGAACGGACCGCATCGCCGAGCCCTGGGGCACCCGCACGCCCTACGACCGCGACGGGACCTGGCCGGTGCGGGTCGACTCGCATCTCGCCGAAGGGGTCGCCGCCGACGACGTGGAGCGCTGGGTGCCCAGCGCGTCCGTGCTGCACTCCAACGGCGACGCCCTGTATCTCGCAGTCCGGGACGGCCGGATCGTGGGCGTGCGGGGCCGGCCCGACGACCGGGTCAACCACGGGCGGCTCGATCCGAAGGACCTGTTCGGCTGGCAGGCGAACGCCTCCCGGGACCGGCTGACACGCCCGCTGGTCCGGGAGGGCGGCGAGCTGGTGGAGAGCGACTGGGACACGGCGATGTCCCGGGTCGTCGCGCACACCCGCCGGCTCCTGGACGAACAGGGCGCCTCCGCCATCGGCTTCTACACCAGCGGGCAGCTCTTCCTGGAGGAGTACTACGCGCTCTCCCTGATCGCCCACGGCGGGATCGGCACCAACCACCTCGACGGCAACACCCGGTTGTGCACGGCGACGGCGGCCGAGGCGCTGAAGGCGTCGTTCGGCTGCGACGGCCAGCCCGGCTCGTACACGGACGTCGACCACGCGGATGTCATCGCGCTGTTCGGGCACAACATGGCCGAGAGCCAGGCCGTCCTGTGGAGCCGGGTGCTCGACCGGCTGGCCGGGCCGCATCCGCCCGCGCTGATCTGCGTCGATCCCCGGCCGACCCCGGTCGCGCGGGCGGCGACCGTCCATCTGGCGCCGAAACCGGGCACCAACGTCGCCCTGATGAACGCACTGCTCCACGTGATCGTGCGGACCGGCCGGATCGACCGCGACTACATCGACGCGCATGTGGTCGGCTTCGACGAACTCGAGCGGTGTGTCGCCGAGTACCCGCCCGAGCGGGCGGCCGGAATCTGCGAGGTGCCGGCCGACGACATCCGGCGTGCCGCCCAACTGCTGGGCAGTGCCGAGCGACTGCTGTCCACCGTGCTGCAGGGCTTCTACCAGTCGCATCAGGCGACGGCCGCCGCGATCCAGGTGAACAATCTGCATCTGATCCGCGGCATGATCGGACGTCCCGGCTGCGGGGTCCTTCAGATGAACGGCCAGCCGACGGCCCAGAACACCCGTGAGTGCGGCGCCGACGGCGACCTGCCGGGCTTCCGCAACTGGAACAACGACGCGCACGTCGCCGAGCTGGCCCGCCTCTGGAACGTCGCATCGGAGCGCATTCCGCACTACGGCCCGCCCACGCACGCCCTGCAGATGATGCGGTACGTGGAGGACGGGTCGATCCGCATGCTGTGGGTGTCGGGCACCAATCCGGCGGTGTCCCTGCCCGAACTCCACCGCATGCGCGGGGTGCTGGGCCAGAAGCGGCTGTTCCTCGTGGTGCAGGACATCTTCCTGACCGAGACGGCCCAACTGGCGGACGTCGTCCTGCCCGCCGCCGCGTGGGGCGAGAAGACGGGCACGTTCACCAATGCCGACCGTACGGTGCATCTGTCCGAGAAGGCGGTGGACCCGCCCGGTGACGCGCGCCCCGACCTGGACATCTTCCTCGACTACGCCGCCCGCCTGGACCTGCGGGACAAGGACGGCGGGCCCCTGGTCCCGTGGGACGGGCCCGAGTCGGCGTTCGCGGCATGGCAGGAGTGCAGCCGGGGGCGGCCGTGCGACTACACGGGCATCACCTACGACCGGCTGCGCGAGCACGGCGGCGTCCAGTGGCCGTGCGAGGACGAGCACCCCGACGGCACCGAACGCCTCTACGCCGACGGCCGGTTCTTCAGCGACCCGGCGTCCTGCGAGAGCTACGGCCGGGATCTCGTCACGGGCGCCCCGCTGGAGGAAGCCGAGTACCGCGCGCTCAATCCGGACGGCAAGGCCATGGTCAAGGCGGTGGAGTACCTGCCGCCGCACGAGCAGACCTCGGAGCGGTACCCGTTCGTCCTGACGACGGGCCGGACGCTGTACCACTTCCACACCCGCACCAAGACGGCGCGCACCCCCCAACTGCAGGCGGCGGCACCGCACATGTGGATCGAGCTGTCCCGGAGCGACGCGGAGGCCGCCGGTATCGCCGAGGGCGATCTGGTGGAGGCGACGACCCCGCGCGGCAGTGTGCGGGCCACGGCGCGGATCACCGCGATCCGCGAGGGTGTGCTCTTCCTGCCGTTCCACTACGGCTACTGGGACGACGGCGACGGGCACGGCGCCGGCCGGCCGCCGCGGGCGGCGAACGAGCTCACTCTGACCGACTGGGATCCGGTGTCCAAGCAGCCGCTGTTCAAGACGGCCGCCGCCCGGATCCGGCGCATCGGCGCGGGCAGCGGCGCGCAGACGGTTCCGACGAACACCGCCTCCGCCCCGGTGACCGCGGGCATCGCACCGACCCGCGGCGGACCGGCGGCCGAGGCTGAGGAGGCCAGCCCTCCCGCCGGTGACGACGACCAGGAGGGCACACCATGAGGATCGGCCTGCTGCTGCGCGAACTGCACCACGACGAGAACGCCCTGGCACACCATCTGATGCTGGTCTCCGAACGCCACCGCGCGGACCACGAGGTGTATCACCTGGCCCGGGACCTGGCGGGCTGGTCGCAACGGCACGTACGGGCGCTGGCCGAGGCGGCACCGGCGTACGGTGCCGACCTGGACCCCGTCGGACGGGGCGAGATCTCGCCGGTGGCGAGGATGCGCGAGCGTGCGAGCGAACTGGCGGGCCGCCACGGGCAGGCCGAGCTGCTGATGCTGCGTGATCTGCGGCAGGTGTGCACGGAGGCGACGGGGGTGGCCGCCGACTGGGAGATGCTCGCGCAGGCGGCGCAGGCACTCGACGACCAGGACCTGCTGCGGCTCGCCACCACCTGCCGGCCGGACACGCTGCGCCAGGCGCGCTGGGCGCAGGCGAAGCTGAAGGAGGCGAGTCCGCAGATCCTGCTGGCGTAGGCCCGCGCGTCCGGCCGGCTCCTCGGGCGAGGGCGAAGGGCACGCCGTGGTCGGCGGCCGGCCGCGGCCCGAAGATGCGGCGCTCCTCCTCGGTGATGGCGACGTCGTTGATGCTCGCCTCCCGGCGCGACATCAGGCCCGCCGCGTCGAACTCCCACAGTTCGTTGCCGTAGGACCGCCACCACTGGCCGTCGGTGACGATCGCAGCCCGTCCGGTGACGAAGACATCCCGGTTGCGCCAGACCGAGTCCTGTGTGCAGGCGAGCGCGACGCGGCGCGGTGAAGGGCGGCAGCGGGGGCGGTGGTGATGGCTCCTCCATCGGGGTGCGCGGCGTCTTGCGGACAGGGCGCCCCACCAGCGGAGAACGATCGCTCTCCGCTGGTGGGGCTAATGTCGAGAACGATGGTTCTCGCTTCAAGGAGGGGCAGTCGGCATGGACAGCGCGACCGCCAGGCAGCAGGCACTCGACACGGCCGAGGAGCTGTTCTACTCCCGGGGCATACAGGCGGTCGGCATGGACGCGATCCGCACCGCGTCAGGCGTCTCCCTCAAGCGCCTCTACCAGCTCTTCCCCAACAAGGAACAGCTCGTCGACGCCTACCTGGAGCGGCGCGACATCCGCTGGCGGGAACGGCTGGCCGCCCACGTCGAGCGCTCGGCGGAGCCCCGGGAGCGGATCCTGGCGGTCTTCGACTGGCTGTACACCTGGTTCCGCGAGCCCGGCTTCCGCGGCTGTGCCTGGATCAACGGCTACGGAGAACTCGGCGCGACCTCACCCGCGGTCGCCGCCCGCGCCAAGGCGCACAAGCAGGCGTTCAAGGACTACCTGACGGGACTGGTGGGCGACGCCGGTCTGCCCGCCGACACCGCGGAGCATCTGCGGCTGCTCGCCGAGGGCGCGATGGCGACCGCCGGAATCCTCGGCGACCCGCGAGCCGCGCTGCACGCCCGGGACGCCGCGGCCCGCCTCGTCGGCGATGCGGCATGAGGAAACACTCCGTACCATGACACGGCCACCCACAACGACGCGGCCCCAACAGGCCCTGCGGCGGCCTGCGGACACGGAGTTGTGCAAAGACCTTGGTCGGAACCGGCCGGGTTGGCATGCTTGAGCGACCCGCGGCCGAGGCCGGTGACCGCGGGTGCTTCGCTCCGCTCTGCGCGGTTCGCCCACCTTGTGCGGGAGGTGTAGAAAGAGCATATGGCCGGACGCTACGGCCGCCCGCGCTCGGTTCTGCGGATGCGAACTGTCGCAGGTCAGGTCTTTCTCCTGCAGGTGGCGATCGTGGTGTTGCTCGTCGCCGCTGCCATGGCGGCGCTCGTGCTCCAGTCCCGCGCCGACAGCGAACGGGAGGCCCGCAACCGGTCCGTCGCCGTGGCCGAAACCTTCGCGAACGCACCCGGAATGGCCGAGGCCCTCACCGGTCCTGACCCGACCGCCGTACTCCAGCCGCGGGCCGAGGAGGCCCGCAGGCGTTCCGAGGTCGACTTCATCGTCGTCCTCAACACCGACGGCATCCGCTACACGCACCCCTTCACCGACCGCATCGGCAAGAGATTCGTCGGCAACTACCAGCCCGCCCTGGCCGGCGGTGTCGTCACCGAGAGGATCGACGGGACCATCGGCCCACTTGTCCAGGCCGTCGTCCCGGTCAGGGCGAATGACGGCAAGGTCGTCGGCCTGGTGTCCGCGGGGATCACCATCGCACACGTCAGGGGCGTCGTGGAGGACCAGTTCCCCCTGCTGTTCGGCTCGGCGGCGGGGGTCCTGCTGCTCACGACCGGCGGCACCGCCCTGGTCACCCGCAGGTTGCGCCGCCAGACGCACGGCCTGGGTCCCGCCGAGATGACCCGGATGTACGAACATCACGACGCGGTCCTGCACGCGGTCCGCGAGGGCGTGGTCATCGTCGGCGGGGACGGCCGGCTCCTGCTGGCCAACGACGAGGCACGCCGGCTGCTGGGCCTGCCGGCCGACGTGGACGGCACCCCGGTGGGCGACCTCGGTCTCGATCCGCGCACCGCACGTCTCCTGGCGTCCGGCCGCATCGCCACCGACGAGGTCGTCCCGGTCGGTGACCGGCTGCTCGCCGTCAACCAGCGGTCGACGGACCAGGCCGGCGGTCCGCCGGGCACGGTCGCGACGTTCAGGGACACCACGGAGCTCCAGGCTCTGACCGGACGCGTCGACGTGGCCCGGGGGCGACTGAAGCTGCTGTACGACGCGGGCACGGAGATCGGGACGACGCTCGACGTGGTGCGTACCTGCGAGGAGTTGTGCGAGTTCGCCGCGGCCCGGTTCGCCGACTTCGCCACCGTCGACCTGGCTGAGGCCGTGCTGCGCGGCGAGGAGCCGACCGCCACCGGTGTGGACGTCGACATGCGGCGCACGGCGTTCAGCGGCCCCGACGGCACGGCGCTGTACCCGCTCGGCCACGCGATCCGCTTCCTGCCCACGACGCCGCTGGGTTCGGGACTCAGCAAGGGCGACGCGGTCCTGGAGGCGGATCTGACCACCTTCTCCGGCTGGCAGCGCCAGGACCCGGTGCGGGCGCCGCAGCTGGTCGACTACGGAATGCACTCGATGATCGCGGTGCCGCTGCGGGCGAGGGGGGTAGTGCTGGGCGTCGCCATGTTCTGGCGGGCCGGCACACCGGAGCCGTTCGAGGCGGAGGACCTGTCGCTCGCGGAGGAACTGGTGGCCCGTGCCGCGGTGAGCGTCGACAACGCACGCCGCTACACCCGCGAACACACCATGGCGGTGACCCTCCAGCGCAGCCTGCTCCCCCGGGTCCTGCCCGAGCAGACCGCGCTGGACATGGCCTACCGCTACCGCCCGGCACAGGCCGGCCTCGGCGGCCTCGGCGGAGTGGGCGGCGACTGGTTCGACATCATCCCGCTGCCGGGAGCGCGCGTGGCGCTGGTGGTCGGCGACGTGGTCGGGCACGGACTGCACGCCGCGGCGACCATGGGGCGGTTGCGCACCGCGGTGCACAACTTCTCCAGCCTGGACCTGCCGCCGGACGAACTGCTGTGGCACCTCGACGAACTGGTGGCCCGTATCGACCAGGACGAGACGGACGAGCGCGTGGACGCCTCCGTCACCGGCGCCACCTGCATATACGCGATCTACGATCCCGTCACCGGACACTGCAGCATCGCGCGGGCCGGCCACCTCCAGCCCGCGATCGTCCACCCGGACGGGACGGCCGAGTTCGCCGACGTACCGGGCGGTCCGCCGCTGGGACTCGGCGGCATGCCGTTCGAGACCCTGGACGTGCAGCTGCCCGAGGGCAGCCGGCTTGTCCTGTACACCGACGGGCTCGTCGAGGACCGCGAGCGCGAGATCGACGAGGGCCTGGAGCTGCTGCGCCGCACCCTGGAGCACGACGGCGGCCGGACTCCCGAGGAGACCTGTGAGGCGATCCTCGGGGCGCTGCTGCCCGAAAGCCCCCGCGACGACATCGCGCTGCTCGTGGGACGTACCCGTGTCCTGACGTCGGACCGGGTGGCCGAGTGGAACGTGCCGCCTGACCCGGCCGCCGTGCGGGAGGTCCGGGCCGCCGTGTCGCGGAAGCTCGCCGAATGGGACCTCGGCGACGAGGCGTTCACCACGGAACTGATTCTCAGTGAGCTGGTGACCAACGCGATCCGCTACGCCGACGGGCCGATCCGGGTGCGCCTGATCCGCGACCGCAGCCTCATCTGCGAGGTGGCGGACCGCAGCAGCACCTCACCGCATCTGCGGCAGGCGGCGATCACGGACGAGGGGGGCCGGGGGCTCTTTCTCGTGTCCCAGTTCGCGGAGCGCTGGGGCACCCGGTACACCGCGGACGGCAAGGTGATCTGGACGGAGCAGCCCCTGACGGCGGGCGTGCCCGCACTCTTCGACGGCGACCTCTTCGACGGCGACTGACCAGCGGGCCGGTCCGGCGCGCGCCCGACCGCGGCCGGACCTTCAACTCTGCATACGGTGCGGCCCGTTCAGCTCGTGGAGGCGATGTAGTACACGTTCAGCGGGTCGCCCGCGATGGAGCGGACGTCGACGGAGCGGAAACCGGCCTCGGCCAGCATGCGCTCGGCGGTCTCCTGGCCCCAGACCGTGCCCAGCCCCGCGCCGCCGGTGCTGAGCGACGTCGTCATGCAGTAGAAGACCGAGAAGCCGAAGAGCGTGGGCCCGAAGGGGTGTCCGATGTTCTCCTCCAGCTTGCTGGAGGCGGCGATGTCCGCCATCAGGAACGTGCCGCCCTCGCGCAGCGACTTCGCGATCACCGCGAGGGTGCGGGCGGGCTTCGCCAGGTCGTGGATCACGTCGAACGCGGTGATCAGGTCGTACTTCCCGGTGACGTCCGTCGAGTCGCCGAGGTGGAACTCCACGTTCTCCAGTCCCAGCTCCGCGGCCTGCGCACGGCCGGCGGCGACACCGGTCTCGGACTGGTCGATGCCGTGGAACCTGCTCGCGGGGAACGCCCGGGCCAGCACGATCGGCGCGTGCCCCTGCCCCGTCCCCACGTCGAGCACGTCGATCCCGGAGCGCAGCCGGTCGATGACACCGGGCACCAGCGGGATGATGATGTCGACAAGGGCATGGTCGTAGACGCGGGCGGTCTCCTCCGCCTGAAGGGCCTGGAAGCGCGGGTAGGCCGAGTACGGGACGCCGCCGCCTTCCCGGAAGGACCGCACGACCTGCTGCTCGACCTCGCCCATCAGGGCGATGTACGGCATCATCCCCGCGAGGTTGTCCGGTCCGGCCGCGCGGATCAGCGAGGCCGCGTGCTCCGGCGGCAGGCGGTAGGTCCGGCCCTCGGGCTCGTACTCGACGAAGCCTCCGACGACCATGCCGCCGAGCCATTCGCGTACGTAGCGCTCGTCGAGGCCCGCCGCCTTGGCGATCTCGTCGCTCGTCGAGGGCGGCAGCTCCGCGAGGGTGTCGAACAGCCCGGTCTGGTGACCGACGCTGGTCAGGAGCGCGAGGGCGCCCTTGTTCAGTACGTCGACCACTTCCGCGGCAAACGCCTCCTGCTTCGCCGGGTCCGTCACCGGCTGCGTCTCGCTGCTCGACATGGCCGCTCCTTCCACCGGGCTTGCTTGTTGCGCGCCGGCGGGACCGGCCCGCTTTTGACACCTTACGCCCGATTTGTGACGCGGCACCTTACGGAGTGGGAACAGCGGCCACACCCTCTCCGCCTCTCCTGCCGACGGGCCCACCCTCATCACTCAGTCCCCGCTCCACCGGCGGCCGGTGATCATAGAGTGACGGCGTGGACAGACACGTGGCTTTCGAACGGCTGCACAACTTCCGTGACCTGGGCGGCTATCGGACCGCCGACGGACGAACCGTCAGGTGGCGCCTGCTCTACCGGTCCGACTCGCTGGGCAAGTTGGCGGGCGCGGACCGGGAACGCTTCCGCTCCCTCGGCATACGGACCGTGATCGACCTGCGCTACCCGTGGGAGATCGACGCCAAGGGCCGCGTCCCGGAACGGGACGTCGTCTCCTACCACAACCTCAGCGTGGAGCACCGTCCTTACGACCAGGCGGACATCTCGCCCGAGCTGGACCCGTGGCGTTACCTGGCCGACCGGTTCGCCGAAGTCGCTCTCGACGGCACGGAGGAACTGCGCCGGGCACTGGAGGTCATCGCCGACGACGAGGGCCCGCTCGTCTTTCACTGCGCCTCGGGCAAGGACCGTACGGGGCTGCTCGCCGCGGTGCTGCTGGGACTGCTCGGTGTCGGCGACGACGACATCGCAGCGGACTTCGCGCTCACCGAGCTGGCCAGCGAGCGGCTGATCGAGGACTGGCGGGCCGCCCATCCCGGACGGGAGCTGCGGTGGCCGGGCTACGGCCGGGCTCCCGAGGACATCATCCGGCTGTTCCTCGCGGATCTGTCGGGGACGTACGGCTCACTGCACTCCTACGTCACCGGACACGTCGGTCTCGACGAGAAGGTGATCACGCGGCTGCGCGAGCGGCTCCTGGAATGACCCCGCCGCCGCTCGGTCACTCCACGTCGATCAGCAGCTCCGGGCGGTCCCACTGCACCGCCGGCGGCGCGGCCCTGACCGTGCCCGTCCGGCGGGCACCCACGCTCAGGTAGAAGCCCTCGGCGGGCGGATGGGACACCACGCGGACGGACCGGACGCCGGCCTCGCGGGCCCGTTCCTTCATGTGGGCGATGAGGTGCCGCCCGATGCCGAGGCCCTGGGCGTCGTCGGCGACGAACATCAGGTCGAGCTCGGGCGGGGACAGGACGAGGGCGTAGAAGCCGAGCAGCCGGCCGTCGTCGCCGGCCGCGAGGTACACCTCGTGCGTCTCGATGTAGTCGGGGCCGACGCGGTACCCGGCCACCATGGCCGCGTAGTGCCCCTCGTAGGCACGGGAGTCCCGCACCATGCGGGTGAGCCGCTTGGCGTCCCGCGCGGTCGCGCGCATGATCCGTACGGCCTGGCGACGCCGTCCGCCGCCCGCACCGGGAGCCGTGACCGTAAGGGGCTCTTTCATGGAACGAGTATGACAGAACCGTGGCGGGGCGATCCCCCGGCCGGTCCCATGTCCGCCCTGCGCGGCGGGTGGTGCCCGCTGGTGCCGGGCTCGGAGGTCACGGTGGGAGGTGCGAACATCTTCTGCGTGACCGTCAGTTCCCGTCCTCCGCAGCCCTGGAGGCACGATGGCGCGCAATCCACCGGAAGCCGGACGCCGCGCGGACCCCGCCCTCTGCGCCGCCCGAGTGCGGCCGTGCTCGCAGTGGTAATGGTGGCGGCCGTGCCCGGGTCGGCCGCCACCCGGTCCGACGGGCCGCAGCGGCCGGAGCTGCGGGTGGTGGACCAGCGCACGAAGCCCCGCTTCTCCCGCGCGGACGCGGTGTTCCAGGACGTGGACATCCGCGGTGCTCAAGGTCGCCACGATCATCGAGGCCGGCCCCTACTGGGCCGCCGGGAACGCCGAGCCGGCCGTCACGCCACCCCGCCGTCGTGCAGCGGGCGCGGGGGCGGTTCGGCGTCCTCGGTCGGGGCGCGTCGGAGCAGGTCGGCGATGGTCACCACGGAGCGTACGCAGCAGTCCGCGCGCCCCGGGCGGTCAACCGGCGCGCCAGTAGCCCAGGGCGTTCACCCGGTCCTTGGGCAGGGCCAGTTCCTTGCGGACGTAGGCGCTGAGGGTGCGGGTCGTCGCGGTGTCGCAGGCGATCCAGACGTACGCGCCGGCCGGGTCGTCGAGCAGGTCCGGCAGCTCCTTCGTCACCTGTGCGACGAGGTGGGCGCCGTCGTCGCGGCGCAGGACGCGCCGCACGTCGTGGTGGTCGGGGTGAACGCGCAGCGGCAGGTCCGCGTCGGACGCGTGGCTCGTCTCGAACCAGAGCGTGGCGGGCACGTGCGGGAGCGCGTCGAGCAGGGAGTTGATCGCCGGCAGCGAGGCGGGGTCGCCGACGACGAACAGGCGGGACGGCTCGGGCGCGGGCGCCGTGAAGCCGGTGCCCTGGAGCGTGGCCTCGACGGTGTCGCCCGGCCGTGCCGCACGTGCCCAGTCGCTGGCGCACCCGTCGTGCAGGGCGAACTCGAGGCTGAACGTTCCCTCCGCAGGGTCCGCGTCGACCAGGGTGTACGCGCGCTGGTGCGGCTTGCCCGCGTTGCTGAACCAGATGCGGACCCACATGGTGGGGTGAACCCCGGTCTGCGCGAGCATGCCGCCGTCGGTGAAGTGGACCCTCCGGAAGCGGTCGGTGACGTCTTCCGTGCCGGTGACGGTGAACGCGAAGTCCTTGCCGCGCATCAGTTTGAGGACGACGCCCTCCCAGCCATGCCCCACTGCGCTCTCCTCTCCCGACCGGGTTCGGGCCCGGTCCCCCTGCCGCGGGCCCCGGCCCCCGGCCGGATTCCGGCGCGGGAAACACCCGGCGGGAGGTGACTCCCGAACAACCGCGCCCCAAGTTAGGTCACCCTAACCCAATGGGTGGGGAAGCAGTGTGAGCGGAGCCATCTGTCCGGCCCCCTGGCCCCAGGCGGACAGCCCGCTGCAACCCGCTTACGTCCGGGGCTCCAACGCCGCTCTCGACCGGGCCCGGCATGGCTGACGCCCGCGCCCGGGGCTCACGCGTCGAGGAAGTCCGCGACCATCGCGGCGAACTCGTCCGGCGTGGCGATCCGCGTGCCGAACTGCTCTGCCTTGTCCCGCTTGGAGCCCGCGCCCGCCCCGGCGACCAGGAGTGAGGTGCGCCGGGAGACGCTGGAGGAGGACTTGCCTCCGGCGCGCTCCACGAGCTCGTTCATCTGGTTGCGGGACAGCTTCTCCAGGGGGCCCGTCATCGCGCCGGTGACGACGACGGTCATCCCCGCCAGCGGCCCCGCCGGCGCGACGCCGCCCTCGTCGGGGCCGTCGCTCTCGCCGCTCGGCGCGTCCGCCTCCGCACGCTCGGGAGGCGGGGTCGCACCGGGCTCCGTCATGGTGACGCCGGCGGCGGTGAGCCGGTCGATCAGCGGGGCCAGCTCGGCGAGTTCGGCGACGACGGTCCGCGCCTTCTCCACGCCGATGCCGTCCACCTGCTGCAGGGCGTCGGCATCGGCCGCCCGTATGTGCTCCATCGTCGCGAAGTGGCGGGCGATGCGGCGGGACATGGAGCGGCCCGTGCCGCGCACGCCCAGGGCGCAGAACACCCGTGACAGGGGGCGCGTCTTGGCCGTGGCGATCGCCGCGAGCAGATTGTCAGTGCTCGTCTCGCCCATGCGGTCCAGGCCCAGCAACTGCTCGCGGGTGAGCGAGAACAGGTCCGCGAAGTCGGTGACGAGCCCGGCGTCGACGAGCTGCACGACACGGGTAACACCGAGGCCCTCGATGTCGAGCTGGTCGCGCCCGGCGGCGTAGGAGACGGAGGCGACGACTCGGCAGTTCCTGCCGCGCACGCATCGCCAGCGCTGCTCGGAGGTGTCGATGTCCGATCCGCACTGCGGGCAGACCTCAGGGAACTCGACGGCCTTCTCGTCCCCCGTGCGCAGATGGGCCACGGGCGCCTCGATGCGCGGGATGATGTCGCCCGCCTTGTAGACCATCACGCGGTCGCCGATGCGCAGATCGCGCCGGGTGATGTCGGCGGGGTTGTGCAGGGTCGCGTACGTGACGGTGGAGCCGTCGATCTCCACCGGCTCCAGCACGGCGCGGGGCGCGACGATGCCGGTGCGGCCGACGTTCCACTCGACGCCGAGCAGGGTGGTCACCTTCTCCACCGCGGGCAGCTTGTACGCGATGGCCCAGCGGGGCGCCCGCGATCCGGCGCCCGCGGCGGCCTGGTCGGCCGCGCGGTCCGCCTTGACGACGATGCCGTCGATACCGAAGGGCAGGTCCGGACGGGCCGCGGCGATCTCCTCGATACGGGCCTGGATCTCCTCGGTCGTCATCAGCATGCGCGGCGCGACGGCGGTGCCGGCGGCGGTGTGCACGCCGAGCTCCGCCACGTACTCCATGATCCGGCTGTGCGGCCACTCCGTCAGGCGGCCGGCGGTCTCCTGGCCGGTGGCGGGCAGTGCCAGGGCCCCGTAGCCGAAGAAGGTCATCTCCACCGTGTACTGACGGTCCTTGGCGCGCAGTGTGCCCGCCGCGCCGTTGCGCGGGTTGGCGAAGGGGGCTCCGCCGTGCTCCGTGCGCGCCGTGTTGGCCTGCTCGAACTGCTCGTTCGTCATGAGGACTTCGCCGCGGACCTCCAGCGTCACGGCTTCGGTGAGCCGGTCGGGGAGACCGACGACGGTGCCGATCGCGTGCGAGACGTCCTCACCGGCGCTGCCGTCCCCGCGGGTGACGAGCCGGGTGAGCCTGCCCTCCTCGTACCTCGCGGCTATGGCGAGGCCGTCGAGCTTCGGCTCGACGCTCCACTCCTCGACGACCCTGCCGACCCGCCGCTCGACCGATGCGGTCCATGCGACGAGCTGCTCGGCCGAGAACACGTTGTCCAGCGACAGCATGGGGACCGTGTGCGGCACATCGCCCGTGACCGCTCCGCCGGCGACCTTGCCGGTGGGCGAGGCGGCCGCGATCGCGTCGGGGTGGTCGGCCTCCCAGGCCGCGATGCCTCGCACCAGGCGGTCGTACGTGTCGTCGTCGAGGACGCTCTCCCCTGTCGCGTAGTACGCGGCGGCGGCCTCAGACGCGGTCTCGACCGCTTCGGCGTACGCCGCGGCGTCGGCGATGGGCGCGGCGGGCGCGGCAACAGCGGCAGGAGCAGCGGAAACGGCAGGTGATGTCGTCATGCCTCACATACTGCCGCCCACCACTGACAACGGCCCCGGAGCGGCGTCGGGGGCCCTGCGGACGTGCAGGTGACCGTCGTTGGGAAAGGGCGGCCGGGCCGGAAGAGTCGACTCGTAGAGGAATCGGCATTTCTCCGCCACCCGGCACGACGCGGTGTTGTCGACCTGGTGGAGCAGGTCCAGGCGGTGCAGGCCATCGGGTCCGTAGGTGCGGAACGCCCAGTCGGTCAGGGCCTCCAGCGCCCTGGGGGCGACGCCCCGCCCGCGGGCGGCGGGCGCGGTCCAGTACCCCACCTCGGCGACGGGAGCAGCACCGCCCGGGCGCTTGAGCGCGACGTTGGCCACCAGCCGCCCCTCGACGCCGCCGGGCAGCTCCTCGAAGGCGGCGAAGCCGAAATAGGTGCCGGCCCGCCAACCGCGCCGTCGCACGTCGAGCCATCGGAGCCCGTCGTCGATGCCGTTCACCGGAGCCCGGGTCCAGCGGCGCAGCGGTTCGTCCCCCCGGTACACCTCCACGAGGGCGGTGACGTCTTCTTCGCGCCACGGCCGCAGCACGAGCGGGGGAGCCGTCGCTGTGGCTTCGGCCCGCAGAATCACGCTCATCGTGCCCCTTCCCCACCCGGGACCGGACGGTCGTCCAAGGCACCCACTCGCGCTCCTGTCCGGCGGACATCCGTCCGGTGATGACATATGCCGCAGCCTCACGCGGCCGCTTTCACCACACCCATCACATCAGTCACGGAACCCGAGGCCCTTGGCGGGTACCGTGCGTGAGACACGGCCCGAACAGGCGGACGAAGGGCCGGAGAGCCTATGGCATATGTCAAAGGCACCACCGGATCGAGTGTTGCCAAATGGCTTACGGCCCCTCGCCGCCTGTGCAACAGTCGTAACCGGTCCCTGTATCAGTCCTGGCCGTGGCCGCGCCTGTATCGGAGTACGACATGCCGTCCCATGTGTTCGCGGACCGTCAGCCGCCCGAGCGCGGCGCCGTCGACGCCCTGATCACCCGCACCCGCAGGCTGCGCGGAGACGTGGACGCGGTGCGCCAGGACACGGTGAGCGCCGACGACGACCCGCAGGGGCGATGGCAGCGCGCGCTCTACGACCTCGCCGTCCACCACCTGGACGACCTCGGTGCGCACCTGGACCAGCTCAAGGAAGGGCTGCCGCCCGCGACCGCGGACGCGTTCGCCGACGAGCTCGCCGAGTACGAGGCGGACAGCGCGGCCGGCACCGGTTCGCTGCTCAGCCGGGTCGGCAGCGCGGAGTGGAACCTGCTGACCGACGAGGTGAGCTGGTCCGACGAGCTCTACCAGATCCTCGGCCGCGATCCGGCGGCCGGACCGATGTCCCTGGACGAGCTGCCCTCGGTCGTGTTCGCCGAGGACCAGTCCCTGCTCACCGCGATGGTGACGGACTGTCTGGTCGACGGCCGGCCGATCGACGGCGAGTTCCGCATGGTGCGGCCCGACGGCCGCGTGCGCACGGTGCACATGATGGGCGAGCCGGTTCTCGACTCCGACGGCTCGACGGCCTCGATGTGGGCCGTCCTCCGTGACGTCAGCGAACTGCGGCGCAGCCAGCGGGCGGTGCGCGAGAGCCGGGACTCGCTGCAGCGGCACCAGCACATCGAGCGGACCGAGCGCCGGCTCGCCGTCGAGATGCAGGAGGCCGTGCTGCCGCCGTGGCGCGGCTCGCTCCAGTTCCCGCCCGGCAGCCCCACCTCGTTGGACATCGCGGCGCACTATCTTCCGGCGGCCGACGGCGCCCTCATCGGCGGCGACTGGTACGACGCCCTGCAACTGCCCGGTGGTGCCTCACTGTTGAGCGTCGGCGACCTCGCGGGGCACGGCGTGACGGCGACCTCGTCGATGGCCATGCTGCTGGGCGCCCTGCGGGGCATGGCGGTGGCGGGCATCCGTCCGGGGCAGCTCATGGCCCATCTGAACCAGTTGCTGGACACCTCCGCACAGCCTGCCCTCGGCACCGCGGTGTGCTGCCGTTACGACCCCGCAAGCCGCGTCCTGACCTGGGCACAGGCGGGGCACCCCGCCCCGCTGCTCTTCCGCCGCGGGACGGGACGCGCGCTGTCGATGCTCGACGGGGTCCTGCTGGGAGCCACCAGCGGCGCATCGTACGAGCAGGGCGAACTGACCCTGCAGCCGGGCGACGTGCTGGTCCTGCACACCGACGGTCTGACCCGTACAACTGCGGATGCGCAGGACACCGAGGGTGCGGCGGACCGGCTGACGGCACTGGCGGCACGGCTCGCCGAGGCTCGTGACGCACAGGAGTGCGTCAGGCTCGTGGTGGAGGAGTTCGGCGAGCGCGAGGGCGACGCCTGTGTGCTGGTCGCGAAGGTGAACGCGTAGGAACACGTAGGACAGACGCCGAAGGACAGGCGCCGGCGCGTAGGACAGACGCCGACGGACGGGCCCGGCGGACGGGCGCCGGCGCGGACGACGGCCGAGGCGGATGCCGCCCGGTCCACCCTGTCAGATCCGGGTGCTTCTGCGCTTCGTCGACGGGCCGGTGGGCAGCGCCACCTGGATCTCCTCGCGCAGGTCCTCGATCTTCGCGTAACCCGCGTACTGGCCGGTGAGCCGGTACATCTCGCGCAGCCGGTCCCAGGTCCGGTGCGAGGAGGTCTCGCCCATCGACACCAGCGCGAGCCTGGCGTACCGGTCGGCCTGCTCCGGGTCGTCGGCGATGAAGCACGCCGATGCCAGCGAGATGTAGTCGAAGATCTTGGAACGCTGACGCCCGCCCTCGCGCAGCTGAAGCGCCTGCTTGGCATGCCGCTGGGCGATGCTCGCGGCCGAAGGGTCGTGATCGGCCAGCGTGCGGTACGCGAGCGCCTGCATGCCGTGCATGTCCGCCTCGTCGAACATCTGCATCCAACTCGGCGGCGGTACATCGCCCTTGTCGGAGACGAACAGCTCCTCGGCCTCGCCGAGCGTGCGCCGCATGGCCTGTCCGCGGCCCATGGACGCCTGTGCCCAGGCCTCGATGGTGTGCAGCATGGCCTGGGTGCGGGGCAGCGTCTGCTCCCCCGAGCCCGCCTTGGCGAGCTTCATCAGGTCCAGGGCGTCGTCGGGGCGGCCCAGATGCACCATCTGGCGCGCGGCCCGGGACAGCGCCTCTCCGGCGCGGGGGCGGTCGCCGCCCTCGCGCGCCGCGTGCGCGGCGATGACGAAGTACTTCTGGGCGGTGGGTTCCAGGCCGACGTCGTGGGACATCCAGCCCGCGAGGACGGCGAGATTGGCGGCGACGCCCCACAGGCGCCGCTGGAGGTGGTCGGGGTGACGGTAGGCGAGCATGCCGCCCACCTCGTTCAACTGGCCCACGACCGCCTTGCGCTGCAGTCCGCCGCCGCGGGCGGCGTCCCAGGCACGGAACACCTCGACGGAGCGCTCCAGCGCCTCGATCTCCTGCGACCCGATGGGGGCGGCCTCGTAGCGGTCGTACCCAGCGGGGTCGGCGTGCAGCGGATCGGCGGTGAGGGCGGGGTCCTGGGAGGTGCCGGGTTCGGTCTTGAGCCAGTCGTGCATGGCACTGCTGAGTGCGGAGCCCGCGGCGAGTGCCGCGCCGGCGCCCACCAGGCCGCGTCGGTTGAGCATGAGGTCCATTCCCGTGAATTCGGTGAGGACCGCAGCCGTACGGTCGGGCGCCCACGGCAGACCGTCAGGGTTGTCAGTGCCCTGGACGTCCCGCCGCTTCCCCGCTCGCCCGCTCCGTGCGAACCCGAGGTCCTCGATGGTCACGACACGACCGAGTCGCTCGGTGAACAGGGCCGCCAGCACCTTCGGCACGGGATCGCGCGGGGACTCGCCCATGTCGATCCAGCGCCGTACGCGCGAGGTGTCGGTCGCCAGTTGGGGGTGGCCCATGGCCGCCGCCTGCCGGTTCACGAGTCTCGCGAGTTCGCCCTTGGACCAGCCGGCCAGGCCGAACAGGTCACTCAGGCGGGAGTTGGGTTCTCCGCTCACGTCAAGCCCCCAGGTTCTCGGCTGAGTTGACAGTAACCCCCTGTCATAGGGCTGGCGACTATTCGCCAGGGTTCGCCAGGGTCCGCCAGATGGTGTGCCACCCGCGGCCCGGTGTCAGGTAGGAACGCGCCACCTCGCTCCGGCTGCCAGGGGCACATTCCCCAGGGTGTTGCCTCCGGTACGTCCGGAGCGGGGCAGCGCACGCAACTTGTCGGCACACGAAGGGATCTGTATCTCCCATGTACACAGCATCGTCCTCCGTGTCCGCCCCGCCCCGGCCGCAGCGTCCGGCTGTCCCGGCCGGCTCCGGACCGTATCTCGCCCCCGCTCACACCGGTCGGTCACACAGGCCGGCCGGTGCGGTCGGCCACCCCCTCAGCGGGAGAATCGACTTGTCCGGCCCCCAGGGCGCGCAGCTGCGCAAGGCTGTCGCGTCGGTGCACCGGATCTGCCCGGAGTTCAATCCGGTGCAGGTACTGCGCCGCAGCGGACGTTCCGTACTCATCGTCGGAACGACGGGGCGTACCACCGCGGTCGCCAAATGCTTACTGGACCACTCTCCCGCGTGGGCGGAGTCGCTGCGCCACGAAATAGCTTCCTACCGTGCGTTCGTGCGGCACCGGCCACCGGTCCGGGTGCCCCGGCTCATCGCCGCCGACCCGGAGAACTGCACGCTGGTGATCGAGCGGATGCCCGGCCGTCCCGCGGCTCTCGCCCGGCATCCCGTCGAGGCGCCCCCGAGGGCGGACGTGCGGGCGGCGCTCGGCGCCGTCGCCAGGCTCAACTCCTGGCGGCCGCCCGCCGGGATGTTCGACGCGCCGCTGGACTACGGCTCGCGGATCTCGCGCTACCACGAGCTGGGTCTGTTCACGGACCGGGACCTCGGCGATCTGCAGAAGCTGCTCCACGGTCTGGCCCACGCGGGCGGCCGGCAGGGCATGGGCCAGTTCTGTCACGGTGACGCGCTCCTGTCGAACATCCTGCTCTCCCCCACCGGTCCGGTGCTCGTGGACTGGGAGCACGCCGGCTGGTACCTGCCCGGGTACGACCTGGCGACGCTGTGGGCGGTGCTCGGGGACGCTCCGGTGGCACGCCGCCAGATCAGCCAGCTGGCCCAGCAGTCGGGGACGGCCGCCCGGGACGCGTTCCTGGTCAATCTGATGCTGGTGCTGACGCGGGAGATCCGGACGTACGAGACGGCCGTGCAGCGCACCATGCGGGAGGCGCCGCCCGTGGTCGGGGGTCAGGCACCGGCAGCGGGGCTCGCGGCCGGGGAGGAGCAGCGACTGCTGCTGCGGCGGCTGCACGACGACTGCGCCATGGCCCGCAGGGCCGTGCGCGCGGCGGTCGGCACACGCTGACCGCCGGACGAGGGGGAAGCGCGCTGCGCGCCCGGTGCCGACACACCGGGCGCGCAGCGCACTGTCGTGGGCCGTCGGGGCCACCGCTCTGCTCCGTCCTGCCGAACCGGCGTACGGGAGCTGCCTCGTATGGCGGCGCACGGTCGCACGTTCGCTGCGGCTCCCCCTAGGCTCGTCGTCGAACGATCTTGGCGCGGCGGTGTCCCGGCGTGGCGGGGTGGGCCGACGACGAGGGAGACCGGACCATGGGCGTTCCCGGCACAGGGGTCGTCGACGAGGGTGCGGTGGGCCGCTCATGACGCTTCCGCACCCGACCGATGTGCCCTCGCTCAAAGCGTTCATCCAGCGGGAGATCGCGACCCTCCGTCACGAGGTACGCGACCGGACGGAGTCCGCGGCGGCCGCCGCGCAGGCACCGGCGAGGGAGATCCCGTCCGGATCAGCGGTCCAGTGCCCCTGCGGTCAGGGCAACGGCGCCTCCCACTCCTGCTGGGACGCGGGCGACGACCACGACCCCTGGACCTGCGTCTGCTCGACGCTCCCCGCCATCCCCGTGTCCGCCGCGCTGCTCGCGCCGGTACGGGACGACGCGGGTACGATCGTCGACTTCGTCATCCGGGCCGGCAACCACATCCGTTCGGCCCAGTGGCTGGTCTCCCCCGACGAGCAGGTGGGCCAGCGGTTCCTGGCGGCACGCCCGGGGGCGGCGGACAGCGGGCTGCTGCCCGCGCTGAGCGATGTGCTGGCGACGGGCCGCTCGCTGGGCGGCCTGGTCGTGGACTACACCGAGCAGCGGCACGGCAGGCTGCGGCGCGTCCAGCTGGTGCACTACGCGGCCTCGTGCGGCGACCAGGTGCTGACCACCTGGCGGCCGGTGCGCAGCCAGGCGGAGCTGCTGACCATCGACGCGCAGCACCTGGCCTCGATGGGCTGGGGCCGCTGGGACCTGCTGTCCGGTGCGGTCGACTGGTCCGAGGGGTTGCAGCGGATCTTCCGTACGGACCCGCAGCTGCCGTGGTCGCTGCTCGAGCTGTGCGACGCTCTCGTCGAGGCGGACGTGGGTCCGTTCGGCGAGTTCATCGCGTCGGTGCTGGCGGGCGAGGAACCGGCCTGGACCCGCATCCGGTTCCGAGTGCTGGGCGAGGTGCGGACCGTCGACCTGCTGGGCCGGCCGGTCGCCGGGACGGACGGGCGGCCCTGGGCGGTGCAGGTCGTGGCCCGTGATCTGACGCCGCAGATGCGCAGCCGGCGGCGTCTGGTGGAGAAGCAGTGGGAGGCGGAGCGGCTGCGGCAGCAGGCCGCGGCGGAGCACCATGTGGCATCGGTGCTGCGGGAGGCGCTGGTGCCGACGTATGCCGAGGGTCTGGCGGAGCTCGGACTTTCGGTCGCCGCCGCCTATCTGCCCGCCGAGCCCGACGCGGCGGTGGGCGGCGACTGGTACAAGTGCCGTCCGCTGCCCGACGGCCGGGCGCTGATCGCCATCGGAGACGCGAGCGGTCACGGCCTGGACGCGGTGGCACGGATGGCCCAGCAGCGTTACGCGATGGCCGGACTGGCACACACGGGTGCGGAACCCGGTGATGTCGCGACCTGGCTGAACGACCTGATCTGCGGCGAGCCGGCACCGTCAACGGCGACGATGGTGGTGGGCCACATCATGGCAGGCCGGGCCCTGCGCTGGACATGTGCGGGACATCCGGCTCCGCTGCTGCTGCGCGGCGGTCATGCCTTCGCGCTGTCCGCGGCCCATCGGGGGCCGCTGCTGGGGGCGCTGCCGGGACATGCGTACGAGACGGCGGATTTCCCGCTGGAGGACGGCGACGTGCTGCTGCTCTACACGGACGGTGTGGTGGAGCGGCGCGACGCGGACATCACGGACGGCATCGCCGCGCTGACCGAGTCGCTGACGGCGTGCGCGAACCGTTCGCCCCAGCAGATCGTGGACCGGCTGGCGGAGGAGTACGTGCGCACGGTCCACGACGACGACGCGTGTCTCGTCGCGGTTCGGGTGGGCCGGCCGGGCTAACGGGACATTGGTCCATGCCACTGACGCGCCGCAGGCCCGCGAGCCGTCGTCGCGAAAGTCCCCGACACGTGTGCTGACGTGCAAATTCCTTGTGGCTGAGCATGATTGACGGATCGTACGGAAGCCGATACCCCTTAGGGCTGTCCGGCCGCGCACCATCCGTCCTGGGAGGCTGCCTTGCAAGGATTCGCCCGCGCGCGTTCCAGAAGCACTCGCCGACGACAGGCAGGGACAGCGGGCGCGGCGGTGGCCGCCGCCGCTCTGCTGCTGCCTCTGCTCTCCTCGGGGCCGTCGGCGACCGCCGACGGGCGCCCTTCTCCCTCCGCGCTGCAGCGCGAATTCGCGGCGGCCGCCGACGAGTTCGATGTGCCGCAGAGCGTGCTGCTCGGCGTGTCGTACCTGCAGTCCCGCTGGGACGCGCACGGCGGTGCCGCCAGCGTCACCGGGGGCTACGGCCCCATGCACCTGACCGACGCGAGGACCGCGCTGGCCGAGGCCCCGCACCATTCGCATGGTGCGGAGGACGCGCGGGGCGACGACGCGCGGCCGGCGCGCACGGTGGCCGACGCGCCGCTGCCGGAGCCGGCGGCGCTGCCGCCGCGGCTGCGGACGCTGGAGCGGGCGGCACAGGTGTCGGGCATCGATCCGGAGCAACTGCGCGACAACACGGCGGCGAACGTCCGTGGTGGTGCCGCGCTGCTCGCCGAAGCACAGAAGTCGCTGGGCCGTCCGCCGAGCGACGATCCGGCGCAGTGGTACGGCGCGGTGGCCCGGTTCTCGGGTGCGGACGACGTGGCGACGGCGACGACGTACGCCGACGATGTGTTCGACGTGATCCGCACGGGCCAGGCTCGGACGACGGACAGCGGTCAGCGCATGACGCTCGCGGCCGACCCGGAGGTGGCGCCGGACCGTGCGCAGGTGGCGGACCTCGGTCTGCGCACCGCCGACGCGGCCCGGACGGAGTGCCCGCGTTCGGTGGCGTGCGAGTGGATCCCGGCGCCGTACGAGGAGTTCGGGGAGGGCGACTACGGCAACCACGACAAGGCGCAGCGGCCTCACTCGCAGTCGGTGAAGTACATCGTCGTCCACGACACCGAGGCCACCTGGGACACCACGCTGCGGCTGGTGCAGAACCCGCAGTACGTGTCGTGGCAGTACTCGCTGCGCTCGTCGGACGGGCACATCGCCCAGCACGTGCCGCTCAAGGACGTGGCGTGGCACGCCGGGAACTGGTTCGTGAACGCCAAGTCGGTGGGTCTGGAGCACGAGGGTTTCCTGGTGTCGCCGGACGCCTGGTACACGGAGGCGATGTACCGCACCTCGGCGCGGCTGGTGCGCTACCTCGCCCACCGGTTCGACATTCCCCTGGACCGTCAGCACATCCTCGGCCACGACAACGTGCCGGGGACGACGACGGCCACGATCAGGGGGATGCACACCGACCCCGGGCCGTACTGGGACTGGGCGCACTACTTCACGCTGCTGGGCCGCCCGTTCACACCCGAGGCGGGTCCGGACAGCGCGGTGGTCACGATTCGTCCGGACTACGACGCGAACCGGCCGCTCTACACGGGCTGCACGAAGGCGGGCGAGGCGTGCACGCCGCACGGCTCGGGCGCGGTCCGGCTGCACACCGGGCCGAGCGAGAGCGCGCCGCTGGTCAAGGACATCGGGCTGCGACCGGGCGGTCAGGACTCGACGACCGGGGTGAACGACACCGGTGCGCGGGCCTCGACCGGGCAGCAGTACGCGGTGGCCGGCCGCGAGGGCGACTGGACGGCGATCTGGTACCTGGGCCAGAAGGCGTGGTTCCACAATCCGCGGACGGAGCCGACGGCGGTGCCCGCGCGGGCGAGTGTGCTGACGCCGAGGGACGGGCCGGCCGAGGTGCCGGTGTACGGGCGGGCGTACCCGGAGGCGTCGGCGTACCCGGCGGGAGTGCCGGTGCAGTCCGTGTCCCCGCTGCCGTACAAGCTGCGCGCGGGCCAGGAGTACGTGGTCGGTGACCGGCTTCCGGGCGAGTACCTGTACGCGACGACGTTCGACACGGCAGGTCACCGGGTGGTGCGGGGCGAGGAGATGTACTACGAGATCCAGTTCGGGCACCGGGTGGCGTTCGTGAAGGCGTCCGACGTGGAGGTGAGGGGCCGCTAGGGGCCTCAGTGGAGCTGCGGGGTGGCACCGGTCGTGGGGTCCGGCGCCACCCCGCCCCCCTTGAGGGGTTGTATGACTAATCGCCCGAGTGCGTACGCCGGTTGGGCGAAGGGTAGGGCTGGGCCGACCACGACCGGTCCGCGCGCCCGGATGCGCGGCTGCTCACCGAAAGGCCCCTGACTCCTATGGCACAGCCCTTCGAACTGCCGGATTTCTACGTGCCCCATCCGGCACGGCTCAACCCGCACGTGGAGGAGGCACGGCAGCACACGACGCAGTGGGCACGGCGGATGGGGATGCTGGAGGGGTCCGGCATCTGGGAGGAGAGCGACCTCGCGGCCCACGACTACGCGCTGCTCTGCGCCTATACGCATCCGGACTGCGACACGGAGGCGCTGAGCCTGGTCACGGACTGGTACGTGTGGGTCTTCTTCTTCGACGACCACTTCCTGGAGGTCTTCAAGCGCACCCAGGACCGGGCGGGCGGCAAAGCGTATCTGGACCGGCTCCCGGCGTTCATGCCGATGGACCTTTCCCGGGGGACGCCCGAGCCGACGAATCCGGTCGAGGCGGGCCTCGCCGATCTGTGGGCGCGCACCGTGCCCGCCATGTCCCCCGCCTGGCGCGCCCGCTTCGCGCTCGCCACCGAGAACCTGCTCAACGAGTCGATGTGGGAGCTGTCCAACATCAACGAGGGCCGCATCGCGAACCCTCTGGAGTACATCGAGATGCGCCGCAAGGTGGGCGGCGCGCCCTGGTCGGCGGGGCTCGTGGAGTACGCGGCGCAGGCCGAGGTCCCCGAGTCCGTCGCCGGCTCGCGTCCGCTGCGGGTGCTGCGCGACACGTTCTCGGACGCGGTGCATCTGCGCAACGACCTGTTCTCCTACCAGCGCGAGGTCGAGGACGAGGGCGAGAACAGCAACGGCGTGCTGGTCCTGGAGACGTTCCTGGGCTGTACGACACAGGAGGCTGCGGACGCCGTCAACGACCTGCTGACCTCCCGCGTCCAGCAGTTCGAGAACACCGCGCTCACCGAAGTGCCCGCCCTGTGCGTGGAGAAGGGGCTGAGCCCGGCGGAGTGCGCGGCGGTCGCCGCCTATGCCAAGGGGCTCCAGGACTGGCAGTCCGGCGGCCACGAGTGGCACATGCGCTCCAGCCGCTACATGAACGAGGGCGTGGACACCGGTCCCGCGCCGCTCGACGGGGCGCTCGGGATGTCGGCCCTCGACATCAGGACACTGTTCGGCCGCCCCGCCGCGGCGCGGCTGCGGACGCTCACGCACCGGCCGCGGCCGGTGGGCCCGTCGTGGCTGCCCGCGTTCGACCTGCCTTTCCCGCTCTCGCTCAGCCCCCACCTGGACGACGCACGCACCAAGTCACTGGCCTGGGCGGGCCGTATGGGGCTGCTGAACGACATCTGGGACGAGGCGAAGCTCGCCGGTTTCGACTTCGCGCTGTGCTCGGCCGGCCTCGACCCGGACGCCACGCCGGAGGAGCTGGAGCTCAGTGCCGAATGGCTGACGTGGGGGACGTACGGCGACGACTACTACCCGGTGGTCTACGGCCGGACGCGCGACCTCGCGGGTGCCAGGCTGTCGAACGAGCGGCTGAAGGCGTGCATGCCGGTCGACGAACCGGAGGCGGGCGCCGCCCTCGCGGTCGCCCCGATGGAGCGCAGTCTCGCCGACCTGTGGGCCCGCACGGCGGGGCCGATGTCGCCCGGTGCCCGGGAGTCCCTGCGCCGGGCGATCGACGTCATGCTGGACAGCTGGCTGTGGGAGCTGCACAACCAGGCGCAGCACCGTGTGCCCGACCCGGTCGACTACATGGAGATGCGCCGCCTGACGTTCGGCTCGGACCTCACCATGAGCCTGGCCCGGCTGCGCCACGAGGGCGAGCTCCCGCCCGAGATCTACGCGAGCGGCCCGCTGCGCAGCCTGGAGAACTCCGCGGCGGACTACGCCTGCCTGCTCAACGACCTGTTCTCATACCAGAAGGAGATCGAGTACGAGGGCGAGATCCACAACGCCGTCCTGGTCGTCCAGACCTTCTTCGACTGCGACTATCCGACGGCCGCCGCGATGACGGACGAGCTGATGCGCTCACGGCTGCGCGAGTTCCTGCATGTGAAGGAGCACGAACTACCGTTGCTGTGCGAGGACTTCGCGCTGGAGGAGAAGGCGAGGGCGGCCCTCGGCGCCTATGTGCGCGAGCTGGAGGACTGGCTCGCCGGCATTCTCAACTGGCACCGGCACGTGCGGCGTTACCGCGAGGAGGATCTGCGCGGGGGCGCGGCACCATGGCGGCTGGGCACGCCCGCGGGGCTGGGCACGTCGGCGTTCCGGCTGGGTCTGCCCGCTCAGCACGCGGAGGTGCGCGTGTAGCCGGACGGCCCGCGCGGACAACAGAACTGCCCGGGGTTCTCCCCGGGCAGTGGGCCGTGGGGCGAGGTGGTCAGCCCTGCTGGAAGAGCTCCGCGGGCAGCGGCTTGAGCAGCGCGTAGAGGTCGTCGGTGATCGGGCGGTCCCAGCTGGCGATCGTCACGAGCACGTTGTCGCTGCGGTCGAACTGCACGCAGGAGATACGGCTTTCGGAGAGCTTGACGCGCCGGACGATCAGGAGGTTGTCGCCCTGCATCACCGGTGTGTCCTCGACGTCGACCACCTCGACCGGCTCGTCGTTCTCCAGCGCGATGAGGAGCTGGGCGACCTCGAAGGGGATCTCGCCCTCCTCGACCTCGCGGGCGGGCGAGCCCTCGGGGAGATTGCCGATGATCATCGCGGGGCCGCGGCCGCCGAACAGGTCGTAGCGCAGGAAGACGCCCTGACAGCTGCCGTCGGGAGCAGGCAGCAGACCGGCGCCGAGATTTCCGGGCCAGTCGCCCGGGTCCATGGCCAGGACATCGAAGTCCGGACCCGCGGGTGTGGCGGCGCTGCGGCGGCGGAGAAACGACATAACCGCCATGGTACGTGTCCGCGCGGGGTCGGCCGAGTCGGGGCGGGGGCCCTGTCGCACGTGGTCGGGGACGCTGTCGCCCGGGGCGCACTCGGGCGCGCGGCACCCCCGGGGGCGGCGGCCTCGAACGACCTTGAACGCGTCCGGCCTCGCGCCCGTACCCCTGGGCGCACCCGTTGTCCTGAAGAGCAGCGCGCCGACGAGGATCCGTACCCACACGTGAGGATCAGCCCATGAACGACCGCATCAGCCCCGATCTGCAAGCCCTTCCCGACGGCGAGGCGGAGGTCCGTCTCGTGGTCCGACTGGCCTGGGAGGACGTGGCGGCACTCGGTCAGGAGGCGGGCAGGCTCGCCGCTCGGATGCAGCGGCCCGTGAGCCTCGACGAGGCGGCGGGGCACCGGCTGCGCACCCGGTCCGCGGTCCGCGCCAAGCCCACGCCGGATCCGGCTCCACCCCTGCCGCCGGTGGCGTCGCCCGTGTCGTCGCTGACGTCCCGTACGCCGGGCGAGCACGCCCGCCAGGCGATCGAGAAGATCAACGGCTCGGCGGGACCGGCCCGCGACGCGACACAGACGTCCGCGTGATGCGCCGCTCCGGGGGCGTGGTGTCGCCCCTCGCCTCGCACGTGGCGTGGCGGAGGCCCAGGTCCCCGGCGCCCGACGCGCTGCCGGCGGCGGCGTGAGCGCGTGCGGCGCGCTCGGCCCGGAGCCGGAACCGGCGGCCGGACGGCTGGGCGGCCCGGGGCCGGAGCCCCGAACCGGCGACCGGGCGGCGCCGAAGCGGGGCCTGGGCCGGCCCTTCGCACGGCCGCGCCACGCGGCGCGGGGCCGGATCCCAGCACGAGCACTCCCAGGCAACCGCGGCGTGGGGCGGGGCCGGACCCGGTTCGTTCCGCGGTCGGCGCGTCCGCCGCCGGTGACCCGGCGGGAGCTCGCCGACCACCTACCGCCCGCATCACGTCGGCTTGATCGGGAACGGCCGCTCCCTGCCTCGCCGGGCGACGGCCGTCGGGGTCCCGACGTCGCTGGGGCGCATCGCATGAGGGGAACGACCGGCTGTTCGGGGTCTGATCCGCCCACGCGTGCCGGAAGACCGGGCCAGGGCCGCACCAGAACCGACCGGGTGCGGGCGGGCCCGCCAACAGTGGCCGGCGGTCGTCGTCGACCGGCACGTCGACGTAGGCGACGTAATGCCGTGGGGCACGCGACGCGGGACGTCGATCGCATCCTTCGGGGCGGCGCGGGTCCGCCAGGGTTGGCGAGCGCCAGCCCCGTCGGGCACGGCGACGTGCGACCTCGAACGCGGCCTTCGGCGCGGCGCCGGTCCGCAGGGCGGGCGAGTCGACGGCGGTGGCGTCGCGGGGACGGTCAGGGCGTGGGCGTCCGGTGGCGTTCCTGGTGGCGGGCGACGCGCGCGCGGTTGCCGCACGAGGGCTTGCACCACTCCTGGCGCGGATGCTCCTTGAGGAAGTACCGCACACAGCGCGGCGCGTGGCAGGCCCTTAGCCGCTCCCGGTCGGGGCTCGCGAGAAAGGCGATCGCCGCGCGGGCGAGGGTGGCGGTCAGCGCCTCGTACGCGGGGACCGTCCCGGCCGCGCGGGACACGGCGAGGGGGGCTCCGTCATCGGCCCACTCCAGCCGCGGCACGACCGGCACGGCCGCCGCGGCGCCGTTGAGCCGCGCCAGGGCTTCGTCTGCGGGCAGCAACCGCCGCGCGTCGGCGGGGCTGGGCGGTCCGGGCCGTACGGCCCTCGCGAAGAGCGACCGCACGGCGGCGCGCACGTCGCGGACGGCGGCCAGCCCCGCTTCGTCGGCGACGAAGGCCGCCGCACCGAACGGCTGCGGGGCCGGCGTCCCGGCCGTCCCCGCACCGTCGAGGTCCTCCGCGTGCAGGCGGACCCACTCGGTCAGCCCCGCGGTCTCCGCCAGGTCGTCGGCCACGCCCCCACGCCCGTCGTGGCGGATCGTGAGGGCCAGGTCGAGTACGAGCGAGTGAGCATGCGCGGCCATGCGGACCACCGTAACCCTGCTGCCGGAGTCCTCCCGCCGCCCCGTGCGGTCAGGTCAGATCGAACTCGCCGTCGCGCGCGTTCAGCACGAAGGCACGCCATTCGGCGGGGGTGAAGATCAGCGACGGGCTCCCGGGCCGGCCGGCGTTGCGCATGGCGATGAAGCCCTCGACGAAGGCGATCTGGACGTCACCCACTCCCTGGCTGCCCGACTGCCAGTCGGCGCCGCTGAGATCCAGCTCCGGCTTCTCCCAGCCGGAGAACACCTGCGTGGTAGTGGTGGTGGTGCTGTCGGCCACGTCCCTGCTCCTCCCACATCGATTCCGGGGCCAGACTAGCGAGGGCGCCCGGTCACGGACAGGGCGCGGAGCGCGCGGCGCGCTGCCGCGTCAGGTGGTGGGCGGCTCCGCTCCCACGAGCCACATGGAGAAGAACTGCGATCCGCCGCCGTAGGCGTGGCCGAGTGCCGTGCGGGCGCCGTCGACCTGGTGCTCCCCGGCCTGTCCGCGCACCTGGAGTGCCGCCTCGGCGAAGCGGATCATGCCGGAGGCTCCGATGGGGTTGGTGGACAGCACTCCGCCCGAGGGGTTCACGGGCAGGTCGCCGTCGAGTTCGGTCACGCCGGACTCGGTGAGCTTCCAGCCCTCGCCCTCGGCGGCGAAGCCCAGATTCTCCAGCCACATCGGCTCGTACCAGGAGAACGGGACGTACATCTCGACCGCGTCGATCTCGCGGCGCGGGTCGGTGATGCCGGCCTGCCGGTAGACATCGGCGGCGCAGTCCTTTCCGGCCTGCGGGGAGACGAAGTCCTTGCCCGCGAACATCGTCGGTTCGCTGCGCATGGCGCCCCCGTGCATCCAGGCGGGCGGCGCGGGGGAACGGGCCGCGCCCGCGCGGTCGGTGAGGACCATGGCGCAGGCCCCGTCGGAGGAGGGGCAGGTCTCGGAGTAGCGCACCGGGTCCCAGAGCATGGGCGACGCCTGGACCTTCTCCAGGGTGATCCCGTGCTCGTGCAGGTGGGCGTACGGGTTCTTCAGCGCGTTGCGGCGATCCTTGTAGGCGACGAGGGAGCCGATCGTGTCCGGTGCGCCGGTGCGCCGCATGTAGGCGCGTACGTGCGGGGCGAAGAAGCCGCCGGCCCCGGCCAGGAGGGGCTGCTGGAAGGGGATCGGGAGGGAGAGGCCCCACATGGCGTTGGACTCGGACTGCTTCTCGAAGGCGACCGTGAGGACGGTGCCGTGGACGCGCGCGGCGACCAGGTTGGCGGCGACGAGCGCGGTGGAGCCCCCGACCGATCCGGCGGTGTGGACGCGGAGCAGGGGTTTGCCGACGGCGCCGAGCGCGTCGGCGAGATAGAGCTCGGGCATCATCACGCCCTCGAAGAAGTCCGGCGCCTTGCCGATGACGACGGCGTCGATACCGGCCCACGTGAGCTGGGCGTCGTCGAGGGCCCGGAGGGCGGCTTCGCGGACGAGTCCGGCGATGGAGACGTCACGGCGGGCGGCGACGTGCTTGGTCTGGCCGATGCCGACGACGGCCACGGGCTCATGGGGCATGTCAGGTCTCTCCTTCGAGGACGGCGACCAGGTTCTGCTGGAGGCACGGGCCGGACGTGGCGTGGGCCAGGGCCCGGTCCGACGCGCCGCGGTGGATCCGGGCGGCGGCCTCGCCCAGCCTGATCAGGCCCGCGGCCATCACCGGGTTGGCGGCGAGCGCTCCGCCGGACGGGTTGACCCTCACGCTGTCGTCGAGGTCGAGACTTCGCCGCAGGACGATCTCCTGCGAGCTGAACGGGGCGTGCAGTTCGGCGGTGTCGACGGGCCGCTCGAACGCTCCGGCGTGCCGGGCGGCCAGGCGCGTGGAGGGCGAGTCGGTGAGGTCCCGTACGCCGAGCGCGTGGGCCTCGACGCGGTGGTCGATGCCGCGTATCCACGCAGGCCGGGAGCACAGCCGGCGGGCGGTGTCGCCGGCGGCGAGGATCACCGCGGCCGCGCCGTCGCCGACTGGCGGGCAGTCGGCGACCCTCAGCGGCCGGACGAGGTGGTCATCGGCCGGACGCTCGCCCTGGAGCTGAGCGTGAGGGTTGGCGGCCCTCGGCTGAGGGTGAGGGTCGGCGGCCTTCAGCTGAGCGTGGGGGTTGGCGGTCGCGTCGGCCCGGCTGCGGGCGGCGACCGCGGCGAAGGCGGACTCGTCGGCGATGCCCGCGTCGAGGAGCGCCTGGGCCTGGAGGGCGGCGAGGGCGACGGAGTCGGGCCAGAGCGGGGCCAGGTAGTACGGATCGAGCTGACGGCTCAGCACCGCGCGTACGTCACCGGGCGAGGACTTGCCGTACGCGTAGACGAGCGCGGTGTCCGCCTGGCCCGTCAGGAGCTTCACCCACGCCTCGTACAGGGCCCAGGCGCCGTCGGTCTCGACGTGCGACTCGCTGATCGGCGGCCAGGCACCCACTCCGTCGAGGGCCATGGTGAAGGAGAACGCACGTCCGGCGAGGTAGTCGCTGGAACCGGAACAGGTGAAGCCGATGTCGCCCGTCGTCAGGCCCGTGCGGGTGAGGACGTCGTGGAGGACCGGCATCAGCATCTCGACCTCGGAGACGTCGTCCGTGCGGCACCGGTGGTCGGTCTGCGCGAAGGCGACGATGGCCACGTCCCTGGCGTACCGCGTCACAGCAGCTCCTTGTACGTGTCGTAGTCGGCGTCGGGCTCGCCGGTGGGCCGGTAGTGGTCGGGGTGCCGGGCGCCGTCCCGCCACACCGGTTCGACGCGCAGCCCCATGCGCACCTGGTCGTACGGGATGCCGCCGATGCGCCCGTGCAGCGCGAGGTCGGCGCCGTCGAGGGCGATGTGCGCGTAGACGTAGGGCACCTCGATGTCGAGGTTCGGGGTATGAGCGGCCTTGATGTTGACGATGCAGAAGGTGGTCACGGTCCCGCGGGGACCCGCCTCGACCTGTTCGGAGGTCGCCACTCCGCAGGTGGGGCAGGCGCCGCGGGGAGGGACGTAGACCTTGCGGCACCGGGGACAGCGTTCGCCGACGATCCTGCGCTCGGCGAGCGCAGCGAGGTGGGCGCTCTGCGCCCGGCCGGGCGCGTACGTGTAGTCGAGCCGGGCGGGCGTGACGATACCGGTGACGGGGTCGGGGAAGACGCCGCTGTGCGGGCGGGCGATCGGTGGGCCGCCGTGGGGATCCGCGTCGTACGGCTCGAAACAGGCGATGTCCGTGATGGCGCCGGTGCGCTGCGCGGCCCAGCGGATGCGCACCCGCATGCCGGTGCGCACGGCGTCGGGGCCGGGCGCGTCGAGGACGTGCAGCAGGGCGGTGTCGGCGCCGTCGAGGCGGACGAGCACCCAGGCGAAGGGCGTGGCGAGCGGCTGGCCGCGGCGGGGGTCGGGGTTCCAGGCCCAGGTGGTGACGGTGCCGGTGGCCCCGACCTCGACGAGGTCGCGCAGCTCGTCGGAGGTGACGGGGTCGTACTCGACGGGCGGGACGAGCACCTTGCCGTCGCCGGTGCGTACGCCGAGGACGGTCGTCTCGCGCAGGCCGGTGAGGAAGGCGCTCTGGACGGGCCCGAGGGAACGGGTGAACGGGAACTCGACGACCATCGGCGCGGTGAGCGCCTGGGGGGCGGGACCGGGTGTCATGGGGGCTCCTTCTGCAGGGGGCGTAGGCCGGCGGGACTGGGGATGCGGGTGCGGGTGCGTGCCGCTGCGCGGGGCGTCTCCCCCACCCCGCCCTCCCCCTACGGCCTGGCGGCCGTGGGCGGTACCCCCATCCCGTAACCGGGGGCTCCGCCCCCGGACTCCGTACCGTGCTGCGCACGTCAATCTCCCCCTGAACGGGCTGGATTTCGCTGCGCGACCCGGTTCGGAAAGGGGCGGGGCGGGGAACATCAGGCCCGGCGGTACACCGGGGCACGCTTCTCCGCGAAGGCCCGCGCTCCCTCCTTCGCGTCCGCCGTGTCGAAGACCGGCCAGCCCCGCTTGAGTTCGGCGGCCAGGCCCTCCGCCTCGGTCATCCGGGCCGTCTCGTAGACGGACGCCTTGACGGCCTCCACGGCGAGCGGGCCGCACGCGTTGATCTGTTCCGCGATGCCGAGTGCCGTCTCCAGTGCGGTGCCGTCCGGCACGACGCGGCCGACGAGCCCGATCCGCAGGGCCTCGTCGGCGCTGTACGCACGGCCGGTGAGCAGCATCTCCAGGGCGTGGGTGTGCGGGATCTGGCGCGGCAGCCGTACGGTCGAGCCGCCGATCGGGAACAGTCCCCGGCGTACTTCGAAGAGCCCGAAGGTCGCGCCTTCGCCCGCGACGCGGATGTCGGTGCCCTGGAGGATCTCGGTGCCGCCGGCCACGCAGTGGCCCTCCACGGCGGCGATCACGGGCTTGCGGGGCCGGTGGTGCCGGAGCATCGCCTTCCAGTGCAGATCGGGGTCGGCCTTCATCCGGTCCCGGTGGCGCTGCCCTTCCATGCCCTGCCCGGCGAGCGCCTTGAGGTCCATGCCGGCGCAGAAACTGCCGCCCGCTCCGGTGAGGACGACGGAGCGCACGGTGTCGTCCTCGTCCGCCCGCAGCCATCCGTCGTACAGGCCGACGAGCATCGCCATCGACAGAGCGTTCCTCGCCTCGGGCCTGTTGAGGGTGAGCACCAGTGTGGCGCCTTCGCGCCGCACGGTGAGGTGTTCGGTACCGCCGTCTCGTCCCATGAGCGGGCCTCCCGTCCGGTGACTGGAACAGGTTGCAGCAGGCGGAGTGCCAGTTCAAGAGTTTTCTGACAACCAGTCAGATTTGTTTGCGGTGGGCCTTCCCACTTGTGCCGCCCGGCGCTCTAATGACGGCCGGGCCGAAGTTCGCCGGGGACAGGAGGAGCGGTGGAGTACAACCTTGCCGATCTGTTCGAGTCGGTCGTCGACGTGGTCCCCGACCGCGAGGCACTGGTCTACATCGACCACCCGGGCACGGGCGCCGAGCGTCGCCTGACCTACGCCGGGCTCGACGCGGCGGCCAACCGCATCGGCCACCACCTGCTGGACGCGGGCCTCCGGCCCGGCGAGCACCTGGGCCTGCACCTGTACAACGGCGTGGAGTATCTGCAGACGGTCCTCGGCTGCCTCAAGGCGCGCATCGTGCCCGTGAACGTCAACTACCGTTACGTAGAGGAGGAGTTGGTCTACCTCTACCGCGACGCGGATCTGGCGGCGCTCGTCTTCGACGCCGAGTTCACCGAGCGGGTCGCCGGCGCCCTGCCCCGTGCGGACCGGCTGCGCCATCTGCTGCGGGTCGGCACACCGCCCGACGGCGCGCCGCTCGTCGACGCGACGGCCTTCGCCGACGCGGAGGCGGCCGCGTCCCCGCGGCGCGGGTTCGCGCCGCGCTCCGGGGACGACCAGTTCATCATCTACACGGGCGGCACGACGGGCATGCCCAAGGGGGTGATGTGGCGTCAGGAGGACCTGTTCTTCTCGGGCCTCGGGGGCGGGGCGCCGACCGGGGAGCCGGTGTCGTCGCCGCAGGAGCTGGCCCAGCGGGTCGCCGGGGGCGGCGACGGCATCACCTTCTTCCCCACTCCCCCGCTGATGCACGGCACGTCGACGCTCACCGCGTTCATCGGGTTCGACTTCGGCCAACGGGTCGTCCTGCACCGCAAGTTCGTGCCGCACGAGGTGCTGCGGACCATCGAGCGGGAGAAGGTGACCAGTGTGTCCCTGGTCGGGGACGCGATGCTGAGGCCGTTGATCGACGCGCTCAGCGGTCCGCTGCGGGGCTGCGACCTGTCGGCGCTGTTCAGCGTGTCCAGTTCCGGCGCGATCATGTCGGAGACGGTGCGCGCCCAGTTCGCCGCGCTCGCCCCGAACGTGCTGCTGCTGAACAACTTCGGCTCGTCCGAGTCCGGCTTCAACGGCACGGCGACCGACGACTCGGGACCGGACAACGGATTCCGGCTGCGGGTCAACTCCCGTACGGCAGTGGTCGATCCGGCGACGTACGAGCCGGTGAAGCCCGGCGAACCGGGCCGCATCGCGCAGCGCGGCCATGTGCCCCTGGGCTACTACAACGACCCCCGCAAAACGGCGGAGACGTTCTTCCGGCGCGACGGCGAGCGCTGGGTACTGCTCGGGGACATGGCGACGGTCGACGAGAACGGCATCGTCACGGTCCTGGGCCGCGGATCCCAGTGCATCAACACGGGGGGCGAGAAGGTGTACCCCGAGGAGGTCGAGCAAGCCCTCAAGTCCCATCCGGACGTGTACGACGCGCTGGTCGCGGGGGTGCCTGACAGGACCTGGGGCAACCGCGTGGCGGCGGTGGTCCAACCGCGGTCGGGAGCCGCCGCGCCGACACTGGAGGACCTGCGGTCGCACTGCCGCGGCCGTCTCGCCGGCTACAAGATCCCCCGGCAGCTGGTGATCACCGAGGAGATCCAGCGCTCGCCCAGCGGCAAGGCGGACTACCGCTGGGCGCGGGCGGTGGCGTCGGCCGCCGGCCCGGGACGTGACGCGGACCCTGACCCGGCCCCTGACGCCGACCCTGATCCGACGACGCGCCGGAGTTGACGGGCAGATCGGCCGGTCGCCGCCGGGCCTCTAGGAGCGGGGTGCGCAGACCGACGGCAGGGCACGGGCCAGGGCCGTCGTGTGCAGCGCGTCGAGGCGGTGCTCGTGGCGCACATGCGCGGCTGCGGCGACGAGGCGGCCGTCGCACGACGGTGCGTGCCGCAGCGCCGCGGATTCGGCGAGGGCCCGAACGAGCGCGCCGTTGATCCGGTTGATCTCCTGCCGCACCTGGCCCAGATCGGGCCGCTCGGTCGGCGCCTCGCCCGGGTGGGCGTCCCAGCGGCTGAACAGCGCCCGCTGGACGAGCTTGTTCGCCTCGATCTGGTCGCGGAAGACCCGTACGGTCTCGTTCGGGTCAGCGCCGATCTCGCGGGCATGCTGCGCCACGGCGTCGAGAACCTGCTGCTCACGCACGGGATCGTCGATCGGGCCGCCCGTGCCGTACTTGGCCGCGGCGACGAGGCCGGCGGTCGCCAGCCGCTGGGCGGCGAGGTCGGCGACGGCATGCAGCGCGGTGGCCGGGGCAGTGGGGCCGACGGTCGTGGCGGTGGCGGCCGCGTGCGGCTCCGGATGCGGGGCGGCGGACGCGGCGCCCGGAAACGCTGCGAGCACGAGCGCCGCGACGGTACCGACGACACCGCTGGTGGCCAGGCGCCTTGCGGAGGAGGTGAGATGCACGGGTTCCCTTCCCGGTCGACGAATCGGCGTCGATCGTACGTAGGGCAGCCGGCAGCCGGAAGTGGTGCGCGGCCGCACACGGCGGGCGGGGGCCCGGGCCCGTTCAGTCCTCGGCGACGGTCTCGAGGATCTGCTCCCCGTTGAAGATGCCGAGCCGCTCGCGGTACAGCTCCAGCGGCACCCCGTTCGGGTCGTGGAGGTACAGGCTCTCCTCGACCCCGCGGTCGGGCCCGAGGTACTCCACTCCGGCCTCGTCGAGCTTCTTGCGCGCGGCCGTGTAGTGCTGCGCGTCCACGGACAGGGCCATGTGCTGCACGCCGCCGATCGTCTCCGTGGCGGGCGGGTGTTCGTGACCGGGGAAGTCGAAGAACCCCAGCAGGTTGTTGTTGCCGATGTCGAAGAAGAAGTGGGTCGAGCCGCGGTAGTCACGGTTCTCCACGATCTCCACGAGCGGGAAGCCCAGGAACTCCTGGTAGAAGCGGATGGTCTCCTCGACGTCACGGCAGATGAACGCCACATGGTGGATACCGCGGGCAGTCGTCGCCGGCCGGTCGCCCGGTGGCCGCAGATAGCGCTGCCGCAGCTCCTCGCGGCGGGCGCGGACGGCCTCGAGCGCGGCTCCCTCTGGCTGAGGCATCGCGGACTCCTTCACCTCGGGGTGATTGCGGGATTCAACTTCTCTTCGCCATCTTCCCCGGATCCCGGCCGACTACCGCGTCCCGGGCGGTCTGCGCCGCCGCAATGGGCCCGTACGTACCAACCGGTCACGCACCGGTGCGGGGCGTGACCGGTGCGTCGTCGCGGGCGCCGCGGTCCGTCAGAGGCCGAATTCCCTCAGCGCGGCCAGGAACTCCTCCGGCCTGGTCTCGTGCACGAGGTGCCCAGCGTCGACGGTGACCAGGCGTGCGCCCGGGATCCGCGCCGCCAGCGCGGCGAGGCGGTCCTGGGGGACACTGCTCGCCGGCCCGCCGGCGATCACCAGGGTCGGGGCCTGGATCGACTCCAGGCGGTCCCACCAGGCAGGGTCGGGCTCGTTGAGCTCCGCGTCCGTGGCGGGCACGAGCGGCCAGTCGAAGTCCAGTGGCCCGTCGGGTCGGACGGCCGGCGGACGCTGCGGGTCGAGGGGCAGCATCGGCGGGGGCTCCTCGACCACCAGGCTGCGTACGAGCTCCGGTTCCTGCTCGGCCAGCAGCAGCGCAGCGCCGCCGCCCATCGAGTGGCCCACGAAGTCGACAGGGCCGAGGCCGAGGGCCTTGACGAAGGCGGCGAGGTCGTCCCTGAAGGCGGCGTAGCCGTAGGCGCCGGGCCACTCGCTGAGACCATGGCCGCGGAGGTCGACGGCGTACACGCGCCGGGTCGCGGCGAGGCGCTCGGCGACGTGCGTCCAGTGGCTGCTGTCACCGCAGCGGCCGTGGGCCAGGACGACCGGCGGGGCGTTCTCGTCACCCCACACGCGGTACGCCAGCCGGATGCCGCCCGTCTGCAGGCTGTGCACGTCCGGGTCAAGGAAGGCGGCGACGGCACGGGTGAAGGCGCCGGGGTCGTCGAGCCAGGGGAAGTGCGCGGTGCCCGCCTGGACGACGCAGCGGCCGTCCGGGAAGAGCGCGGCGAGTTCGGCGGCGCGGGCGGGGCGTGGGCCGCCGTCGAGCTCGCCCGCGAGGACGAGCACCGGGGCCCGCACACCGGCGAGCGCGGCCCTGACCGAGGCGGGATCGTCGGCGCCTTCGGCATAGAAGTGCGCGATGGCCCCGAAGTTGAACTGGCTTTCCCTGGCGGCGGCATGAGCCCTCGCGGCCTCGTCCCACCGCCCGTAGATGAAGGGCCGGACCGCGTCCCAGATCTCGGGCGACTCCTGTCCGCTCCGCAGTTCGTCGAGTGCGGCGATCCCCGCCTCGTACCAGGGTTCGTCCGACCGCAGCAGAGCCGCTTCCCGGCGGTCCTCAGGAGTGGCCGGGATGCCGACGGCACTCGTGTCGGGGGTGACCAGGGTCAGGGACCGTACGCGCCCGGGGTGGCGGGTGGCGTAGTACAGGGCCAGTCCGGCGCCCGCCGAGTGGGCGAGCAGATCGACGCGGTCGAGCCCCAGGTGCTCGCGCAGCGCCTCCACATCATCGGCCTGACGGTCCCGGCGGTAGCTCGCCGGATCGGCCGGGACGGCGGAGTCCCCGGTGCCGCGCAGGTGCAGCAGCACCAGCCGGCGGTGTGCGCCGAACCCGCCCAGATCGCCGAGGTAGGACGCGGCCCGCATCGGACCGCCGGGCAGGCAGATGAGCGGTTCCCCCTTCCCCGTGATCTCATAGGCCAGCTCTGTCCCGTCGTATGTGCGGAAGGTCCCCATGGCGGTGATCCTCGCCAGGTGCCGGGGCGATCGCAACGGACTTACGCGGACAGCGCAGCCGCGCGGGCCGTCGTGCCGGTCTGTGCACATGCCTTGACGGACCGCGGCGCGGGCTGAATTACTGATCCCGAACAGCACGACCGAATGATCGGTAGTCCGTTTTGGGACGGGAGTACGGCGAATGACGGACCTGCTGGACGCGGCGGAGCGGCTCGGGCGGGACGAGCTGGAGGCACTGCAGCTGGAGCGGCTGAGAGCGACCCTGCACCACGCGTACGAGAACGTGCCGTTCTACCGCGCGTCCTTCGACAAGGCAGGCCTGCGCCCCGACGACTGCCGTACGCTCGCCGATCTCGCCCGCTTCCCGTTCACCGCCAAGACGGACCTGCGGGACAACTACCCGTTCGGGATGTTCGCCGTCGAGCAGTCCCAGGTGCGCCGCATCCACGCCTCCAGCGGGACGACGGGCCGGCCCACCGTCGTCGGGTACACCGAGCGGGACCTGGACAACTGGGCCGATGTGGTGGCCCGTTCGATCCGCGCCGCCGGCGGCCGCCCGGGCCACAAGGTCCATGTGGCGTACGGGTACGGCCTGTTCACCGGCGGACTCGGCGCGCACTACGGCGCCGAGCGGCTCGGCTGCACGGTCATCCCCGCGTCGGGCGGGATGACGGCGCGGCAGGTGCAGCTGATCCAGGACTTCCGGCCCGAGATCATCATGGTCACCCCCTCGTACATGCTCACGCTCCTCGACGAGTTCGAGCGGCAGGGCATCGACCCCCGAGCCACCTCACTGAAGGTGGGCATCTTCGGCGCCGAGCCGTGGACGGAGGAGATGCGCCGGGAGATCGAGGAGCGGTTCGCCATCGACGCCGTCGACATTTACGGGCTGTCGGAGGTGATGGGCCCCGGCGTGGCGCAGGAGTGCGTGGAGACCAAGGACGGGCTGCACATCTGGGAAGACCACTTCTACCCCGAGATCGTCGACCCGTTCACGGGCGAGGTGCTGCCGGACGGCGAGCAGGGCGAGCTGGTGTTCACCTCGCTGACCAAGGAGGCCATGCCGGTCGTCCGCTACCGCACGCGTGACCTGACGCGGCTGCTGCCGGGCACGGCGAGGGTCTTCCGCCGGATGGAGAAGGTGACCGGCCGCAGCGACGACATGGTGATCCTGCGCGGGGTGAACCTCTTCCCCACGCAGATCGAGGAGATCGTGCTGCGCACGGCCCATGTCGCTCCCCACTTCCAGCTCAGGCTGACCCGCGAGGGCCGCCTGGACGCCCTGACAGTCCGTGCCGAGGCGCGCGCCGAGGCGACCCCGGAGCAGCGCACGGCCGCCGAGCGGTCGATCGCGGCGGCCGTGAAGGACGGGATCGGGGTCTCGGCCGCCGTCGAGGTGGTGGACCCGGAGACACTGGAGCGCTCGGTGGGCAAGATCAAGCGGATCGTGGACCTGCGGAGCACGCGGGAGGGCTAGGGCCTCTCGTTTGGATCATGCCGGGCTCGCGGGCCCTGGCACGCACGCTCGCCGCGTTGTCGTCGGTCGCCATGGCTCCGCCATTGTCTCCCTCCTCCGCCTTGCGATCGCACGCACCAGTCCCTCCCCCTACGCCCTGCGGGCGTGGGGGGACCCCCACTCACTGATCCGGCCTGATCCAAACGAAAGACCCTAGCGCGGGGGCGGCGCCGAACCGTCCCGCAGCTCGCCCTTGAGGGTCTTACGTCGGGCAGCCGGACGACCGCGGGCTTGCGAAGAGACACCCTCGCCACCCCCTGTGCGGGCGAACTCCACACAGGGGGTTGAGCACCGTGCCTCATACCTCCCACGACTTCGTCGGACGGTCGAGCCATGGCGCAGCGGCCGGCTCACGGCTTGTGTGGAGGTGCCGCAGGGTGTCCTCGAGCAGGCTCGGCACCTTCTGGGCGATGCGTCCTTACTGGGCGGCGAGCCGCCACTTCACCACCTCGGCCACTGCTTGCGGAGCTCCGCTGGTGTGCACTGTGGCGGGTCCAGCGGAATCTCGTACGCGGCGAACACGGCAGACAGTTCGGCCAGGGACGCCCAGAGTGGGCCGAGTGGCGCGGCGGCAGAGCCCATCGGTGGGATGCAGCAGCACTGCGCGCTGAACCGGGCGGGTGCATCGCCGGGCCGGTGGAGACGGGACCAGATTCCGGACTGATGTGGTGAGGACTGCCGGACCGGCATCCGTCAGGGCACCCTCTCGCGCCGCTCGCCGCCACCGCGAGCGTCGCTGACCCGACGGCACCCGCCTTGCCGAACGTGTCACCCGGCCGGATCAGCCCTGGTCACCCCTGGCGCGCGGCCCGCAACGCGGCACGGTGGGATGAGCGGGGCGGACCAACGGGTTCGCGCTCCATCACGCCGGATTCGCGTTGTCGTTGACGCCGCGTGGCGCTTCACCTGATTTCCCCGAGGATGCCCCGGCCTTCAGGCCGGGGAGGAATCGGACTCCTGCGGAGCAGGGCTGGGAAAGATGAATCGCCGCCAGGGCGATTCATCGTCCACCCGACGCGGTGGTGAGCCAGCCCGCAACGATCAAGGAATCTCAACTGCCGTACCACCCAGGTAGATTGATGAGCGTGACGACGGAAGCGGAGAGGGAAGGGGCTGGGCATGCCCGGTACACCTATCGTCTGCGCCTGTCGTCCACAGCCCGTGCCGCGCTTGAGGCGGAATGGACACGCTGTCGGTGG
Organism: Streptomyces sp. NPDC015127; assembly: GCF_043080095.1. Lineage (NCBI taxonomy): Bacteria > Bacillati > Actinomycetota > Actinomycetes > Kitasatosporales > Streptomycetaceae > Streptomyces > Streptomyces sp. NPDC015127. Next base: position 49,075 of record NZ_JBIBVE010000007.1, on the reverse strand, counting down.
GTGTGGAACGAGTGCGTTGCCAGGTCGAGGAAGGCTCACCGGGACGCCGAGAAGGTCGGTCCGGCAGCGTTGGACAAGATGCTGACAGAGGCCCGCGCCCGTACGGCATGGCTGCGCGAGGGCAGCAGCGTTCCGCAGCAGCAGATCATCCGCGACTTCGGCAAGTCCCGGGCCAAAGCGCTCAAGGACATCAAGGACCGGTTGCCGATGCGGCAGCGGGCAGGGATGCCGAAGTACAAGAAGAAGCACGCGGCGGACCCCACGCTTAACTACACCCAGCGCGGTTTTCGCCTCAAGGGCAGTCGCCTGCATCTTGCCGGCGGTATCGCGGTGACGGTGGTGTGGTCGCGTAACCTTCCCAAGCCCCCGTCCTCGGTGCGGATCTACCGGGACGGTCTCGGCCACTGGTACGCCAGTTTCGTCGTCGCCACCATGACCGAGGCCTTGCCCGCCACGGGCCGGGACATCGGCATCGACTGGGGCGTGCGCGAGACCGCGACCACCACCAGCGACGCCCACGACCTCCCCCACGCCGATCACGGAAAGAACGCCGCCGGAAAGCTGGCCCGCTACCAGCGGATGATGGCGCGCCGTAAACCCCCACGCGGGCGGGCGGTCTCCAGGGGCTACCGGGCGGCGAAGCGGCAGACAGCGAAGCTGCACAAGAAGGTTGCCCGGCAGCGTGAGGACACCGGCCGCAAGTGGGCCAAGACCGTCGTCCGGGACCATGACCGGCTCGCGGTGGAAGACTTCCGCCCGCGCTTCCTCGCCAAGTCGACCATGGCCCGCAAGGCAGCCGACGCGGCGATCTCCGCGACCAAGCACGCGCTGATCCACATGGCCCGCAAACACGGCCGCGAGCTGCACCTCGTACACCCCGCGCACACCACCATGGACTGCGTACAGTGCGGAGCAAGAGCCAAGCACGCACTACCTCTCTCAGAACGTACCTACACCTGCACCGCGTGCGGAGCCGTATCCCCCACGGACAAGAACTCCGCCCGCGTGATGCTGGTCCGGGCTGGTCTCAACCCGGCTGGTGCTGATCGTGTAAGAGCCGCGAGCCCGCCGGGCCGCAGCCAACGTGAGCCAGGAATCCCCCTCCTTTAGGAGAGGGAGGTTTCAAGGAAGGCATCAAATGGTCAGGCACATCCAGGACTCGACGCCCGGGCACGAGACGAACGAACCTCAACGGACCCGGCACTCTCTGCTCCGCCGGGCCTGCCTGGCGTCCATGGCGACGGTGGCCCTGGCGGGCCAGCTCCTCGCGGCGGCCCCAGCAGCAGTGGCGGACACCCCAGTGGGTTCCGGGGTGAGACAGTTCACCGCGAGCGGTACCTTCACGCCGCCGCGCGGCGTGTACTCCTTCCACGTCCAGGCATGGGGAGCCGGAGGCGGAGGAGGTGGCGGAGGCGCTGTTGCCCCGCTTTCCCCAGGTGGCGGTGGTGGCGGCGGTGGCGGTGCCTTCTTCTGGTGCACCATCCCGGTCCAGCCCTTCCAGACCTACACCGTGACCGTGGGCCAGGGTGGCACTGCCGGGGCTGGCGGCACGGGCGCTGGTACGGGAGCCGGAGGCGCCGGGAGTCCTGGAACTGCGACATCACTGACCACGCCGGACAGTCAAGTGGTCATGTCCGCCGAGGGCGGCACCGGTGGCGGCGGTGGCCAAGCCAGCAACCCCGGGGGCGGCGGCCCTGGTGGCATCGGCGGCGAGGGCGGCCCGGGCGGCACGTGCACCGGAAGCGGTGCCCTGATCCGAGAGGGCGACTCCTACCAGGAATTGCCGGACAGGAGAATCACTGCCGTGCTTTCCGAGGGGGACACGTTCTTCGGCCAGCGGATACTCGCGGACAACGGCGAGTTCGGGCCCTACGAATGGCAGGACCTCTCGGACAACGAGGGTATCCGACCGCGGAGCAAGGGACCGTCTGTTCCGTCGCAATTTCCTCATACCCCTACGACGTAGGGTTGCCGAGGGCGTTCGTCGAGGTGAAGACCTCGCAGGGGCTCCTCTTCGAGACGGAATGCGCTCAGCAGGCGGAGGAGGAGAACGGGGCGCAGGCTCCCTACGTATGTGACAACGCGTGGGTGCCGGTTGAAGGCCCCACGGTCGTGCCCGCCGGCCAAGCCGGCGCGGACAACACGCTCGCGAAGCCCAACGAGCCCGCACAGCCCAACACTCCGTGATCTCCTCCTGGGTCGGGTCGTAACATCTCTCGCCTGGGGGCGTACCGGACCCTCGGGTACGCCCACAGGCACCGCGGCCACGCCTGTGTGACTGCTCCGCTCCTGGTCTTTCCCGGTCCCGCCGGGGCAGGTGTCGGGGGGAGACATACCAAGCTCAGGGGTGGGCGGGGCGTGGCACTGCGGAGGCTGTCAGGCGCACGCCGGCCGGCGCGCGGGGCGGTCTGCTGGTTACGCCTCGTGCAGCGGCGGAGGGCGGGGGTGTTGGCGTGGCCATGGCGCCATCGAAGCTCGTGCGGCCTGCCCGCGTCAGCGGCCTCCGCGCAGGCCGAAGCACTCCTGGTCCGCCGGACACGCCTTGGAGCCTGTCTCCTTGTTGCAGGGGAAGCGGAAACGCAGGGGGACGTGCCTGACCGTCGCCGGCCAGGTGCACCTTTGCACTCGGGCCGAGCCCACCAAAGAGACACCGCTCCATGGCCCGGCCCCGCTCAGCCGAACCAGACCACCAGGCGGACGTTCTCGTCGCCGTGGACGGCCGCCAGTTCGCGCATCGCCGCCCATACCGGGCCCCAGCTGCCGTCCGGCGGGGCGAACATACGGGGCGTGTGGACCACCGGGCGGTACACGGCGCAGTCGTGGGCGACGATCCTATGCCGCGCCGGAAGGCGGCACCGTGCGACGGCATGAACTCACGGACGAGTCGGGGGCATCGACCGCTCCGTTGCCGGTGCCAGGTCGTGAACGGGAACGGCGGCCCCGCCCGGTCACGGGTCCGGGCGGGGCAGAGGCAGCTTCCGCCTGGGGGTCGGGGCGGGTGCTTGCTGCTTCATCGCCATCGTGCGCTGGTTTCAGCCACTACGGAAGAGTTGTGACCGAAAATATCGGTACATGCGGAACGCCCGCCCACAGGGCGGGCGCTCGCTGCTTCATCGACGTGCCCCGACGGGGCCGTCCTACTTGAAGGCCGGCACGACTTCCTTGATGAACAGCTCCAGGGACCTGCGCTTGTCCTCGTGCGACATGCTGTTGTCGATCCAGAAGCTGTACTCGTCGACGCCGAGCTCCTCGTAGGCGCGCAGCCGCTCGATGACCTCGGCCGGGGTGCCGATCATCGCGGTCCTGTGCAGCGACTCCGGCTCGAACTCCGGCCGGCCCTCGAACTTCGACTCCGGGCTGGGCTCGAGGAACCCGTTCACCGGGGTGCTCTTGTTGCCGAACCAGGCGTCGAAGGTCCGGTAGTAGCGGTTGATCGCCTCCGCGGCCGGGCGCCAGGCGTCGGGCTCGTCCGGGGAGTGGACGTGCGTGTGCCGCAGCACCATCAGGTCGGGACGCGGCACCTCGGGGTGGTTCGCGACCGCGGTGTCGAACTTCCGCTTGAGGTCGACGACTTCCTCGTCGCCCTTCATCAGCGGGGTGACCATGACGTTGCAGCCCTGGGCCACCGCGAAGTCGTGGGAGGCGGGGTCTCGGGCGGCGATCCACATGGGCGGGGTGGGCTGCTGCACCGGCTTGGGCACGCTGGTCGACGTCGGGAACTGCCAGATCTCGCCGTCGTGGGCGTAGTCGCCCTGCCAGAGCGCCCGGACAGCGGGCACGAGCTCGCGCAGGTGCTTCCCGCCGTCGGCGGCCGGCAGCCCGCCCGCCATCCGGTCGAACTCGAACTGGTGGGCTCCCCGGGCGAGACCGACCTCCATGCGACCGTTGCTGATGACGTCGAGCAGCGCGCATTCACCGGCGACGCGGAGCGGGTTCCAGAACGGGGCGACGATGGTCCCCGCGCCCAGGCGGATGGTCGAGGTCTGCGCGGCCAGGTGCGCCAGCAGCGGCATCGGGCTCGGGGAGATCACGTATTCCATCGCGTGGTGCTCACCGATCCACACGGTGCTGAACCCGCCGGCCTCGGCCATCAGGGTCAACTCGGAGAGGTTCTCGAAGAGCTGCCGGTGGCTGACCTCCTCGTCCCAGCGCTCCATGTGCACGAACAACGAAAATCTCACGACTGCTCCTGGTGTGCGGGGGTGACCGGTCGCCGGGCGGCGTCCTGGTCGTCCTGGTCGTTCTGGTTGTCGGCGGTCATGGCGGTCCGGCGCGTGCCGGCGGCGTCCATCTCGGTGAGGGTGACGTCACCGGTGGCCCAGTGCGTCCGGGGGACCTCGTGGACGACGACACGGATGTGCTCGGGCCGCGTGTTCGCGGTGCGCAGGACCGCGGTGTGCACCTCGTGCATCATGTTCCGGATCTGCGTCGGGGTGCGGCCCTCCGCGATCGTGATCGTGATCTGGGGCAACGTCAGCTCCGCATCGTGAACGGGTCGGCCACGGGCTCCTCGCTCGTGTTGATCCAGACGCTCTTGAGCCGGGTGTACTCCTTGATCGTCTCGGTGCCGTGCTCGACGCCGACGCCGCTGGTCTTGAAGCCCTGGCGCGGGGACATCGGCGACATGGCCCGGTAGGTGTTCACCCAGACGGTCCCGGCATCCAGGCGCGCCGCCATCCGGTGCGCCCGCGAGAGGTTCTGCGTCCAGACGCCGGCCGCGAGACCGTACTCGGTGTCGTTCGCCAGGCGGACGACCTCCTCCTCGGTGTCGAACGGCATGATCGCGAGGACGGGCCCGAAGATCTCCTCACGTACGACGCGCATGCTGTTGTCGACGTCCACGAGGACGGTGGGCTCGTAGAAGTAGCCGCCGAGGCCGCCGTCGGAGGGGTTCCCGCCGGTCAGCACTCGTGCGCCTTCGCTGCGGCCCAGGTCGACGTACCCGGCGACCTTGTCCCGCTGGGCTGCGAAGGCCAGGGGGCCGAGTTCGGTCGTCTCGTCCAGCGGGTCGCCGATACGGATCGTTTTCGCGCGTTCGCAGACGCGCTCGAGCAGCTCGTCGTAGACGGACCGGTGGGCGAACACGCGGCTGCCGGCGATGCACGTCTGTCCGGCGGCGGCGAAGATTCCGGCGATGACTCCCATCGCGGCGTTGGCGATGTTCGCGTCCTCGAACACGATGTTGGGCGACTTGCCACCGAGTTCGAGGGTCGAGCCGACGAACCGGCTCGCGGTCGCCGCAGCGATGCGCGACCCGGTGGCGGTGCTGCCCGTGAAGGAGATCTTGGCCAGGCCGTGGTGGTCGACCAGGGCCTGCCCGGCCTCGGCGCCGAAGCCGGTGACGACGTTCACCGCACCCGGCGGGAACCCTGCTTCGAGCGCCAGCTCGGCGAGCCTCAGCACCGTGGCCGAGGTGTATTCCGAAGGCTTGATCACCACGGTGTTGCCGGCGCAGAGAGCGGGTGCCAGCTTGCTGCTGGTCAGCGTCAGAGGAGAGTTCCAGGGCGTGATCGCTCCCACGACGCCCAGTGGCTCCCGCGCCGTGTAGTTCAGCACCCGGCGGTCCGAGGTGGGGATGAAGTCGCCGTGGATCTTGTCCGCAAGACCGGCGTAGTAGTGGTAGTACTCCGGCAAGGTGGCCAGTTGCCCGCGCATCTCGCGCAGCAGCTTGCCGTTGTCCTGCGTCTCCATGCGGGCGAGCTCTTCGGCGTTCTCGGCGATCAGGTCGCCGAGACGGCGCAGCAGGTGCCCGCGTCGGGTCTGGCTGAGGTCGCGCCAGCGCGGATCCTCGAATGCCGTCTGCGCGGCGGCCACGGCCCGCTCGATGTCAGCGGCATTGCCACGGGCTGCCCGGTAGAGCGCCTGGCGCGTGGCCGGGTTGGTGCTCTCGAAGTACTCGCCCGACGCGGGCTCCACCCACGTCCCGTCGATGAAGTGCTGCAACTCGTTGAGGTCAGACATGTGCGCGCTCTCCGATGAAGGTGGTGAGGGAGTCGACGAACGCCTCGGGGTGTTCGACGGGCAGCATGTGACGCGCCTCGGGGACGACCACCGCGCGGCAGTCCGGAAGCGCCGAGGCGAGCCGGTGGGTCATCTCCGGGGTGGAACCTGGATCGTTCTCACCCGTGACCGCCAGTGCGGGAACAGTGATCGCACCCAGCTCCGGCCCGAGTTCGGCGTCGGCCGTGGCGAACACGCGATAGCAGTTGAGGAAGGACCCGAGATCGTTGGCCCGCAGTGTGGACTCGGTGCGGCCCACCCAGGCCGGGTCGACGTCGGTGCCTGCGTACCACCGCTCCAGGGAGGCGGAGGCACTCGCCGCGAAGTCGGTTTCCGCGGTGCGCAGCCGGGCGAGGACGGACGCCCGCTCCTCGGGTGTCCGCCGGCACACCGAGCTGACCGAGGTCAGCGTGGCGACCAGTTCCGGGCGGTGCAGCGCCAGGTGCTGGGCGACGAGTGCCCCCAGGGAGAATCCGACCAGGTGCGAGCCTGCCGGGATGTCACCGGCGACCCCGTCGGCCAGGTCTGCGAGGGTCACCCCGTCGCTCGCCGGGGGGCGGGATCCGTGGCCCGGCAGGTCGGGGGTGATCACGGTGAATCGGTCGGCCAGCAGCGCGGCGGCGGGCTCCCACATGGTGTGGTCGAGCCCTACGCCGTGCAGCAGTACCACGGTCGGCTTGCTCATGTATGCCTACTGCTCGGTCGAGAGCGGCGCCAGGCGCTGCTGGGGACGTCCCTGGGAGGCGGCGGCAAGCGCGATGACGATCTCGTTCGGGTGGGGGGCGTCGGTGATCCGGATCTCGATGGTCTGGTGGTGCGAGCGGATCGTGGCGTCGGTGATGTGCTTCAGCGGGATGTCGAACACCACGCCGGCGGGTCCACGCTTCTCGACGGCCGGCAGCAGGGTGGTGGCATTGGCGGCCTTGCGGAAGTGGTCGCCGAACTTGAGTGTATGGATCAGCGCCGAGCCGTGCTCGATCTCGCCGTCCAGGCCGACGATGGCCGCCTTGCCGTACGCCTCGGCAGGGGCCTCGAGGGCGTCGAGCACCGCCGGGGCCAGCAGCGCGCCGATGTCGGAGGCGGTGGCGTCGATGCCGGGAGCGAGGTCCTCGACGAAGCCCTGACCGGCCCAGGGGTTCTCGATCACCGCTGCGACGACGGCGATCCGGGCGGCGGGGGTGACCTCGCGGCCGCCTTCGGCACGGATCTCCTCGACGGTGGTCACGATCTTGCGGATGTTCATGAAAGGACTTCCTCCAGGGTTTCGGTGGTGACGACGGGGTCGGTCCTGCGGTCCCCGATGCGGGGATGCGGGCGAGGCCCCGTCGACGCGGCGGCGATGACGACGATCTCGTCCGCACGCGGGGCGTCGGCGACACGGGCACTGATGGTCTGGTAGTGACTGCGGGTCGCGGCGTGCGTCTTGTGCCAGAGCGGGACGACCAGCGTCTCGCCGGCTTCGGCACGCGTGTCGGCGAAGCAGATGATCGACTCGCCCTGGAGGAACTCCCGGACCAGGTTGCCGAAGTACGGCGTGTGGATGAGGGCTCCGGCGTGCTCGATCTCGCCCGCCGTGCCGACGATCGCGGCCTTGCCGAAGGCCTCGATCTCCGCCACGCCGCCCAGGGCGTCGATGAGCCGGCCCGCGAGCAGTCGCGCGAGCACCGGAGCGACTCGGCCCTGCTCTGCGGACAGGTCAGCGGAGGGGCCGGCGCCCACCCAGGGGTTCCGTACGACGGCGGCGACGCTGGCACGCCGCGCGGGCTGCGCGGGGGCCTCGCCCGCCTCGGTGAAGACGACGTCGCGGTAGAGCACCAGTTTACGGAGACCGATGCTTTCGTCAGGACAATCCGTGATGCGCTCTTGCATGGCACAGAACCGTAGGCATCTCTCTTGTATGGGTCAAGGGGATGGAGCGACGGACTTCTCCGCGCCGTTGCCAGGACTGCTTGTCATGCCTGCTGAATCCCGCGTGACCTGCACTTTTGTGGACCTGGTCGGGTAGGAACGGGATTCCTTCCCCCGAACCCTTGACACTCCATCCGTGGCACGCCTTACTACTTCTTGCATGCCAGTGCCGGTGGCCCTCGGGCCCCGCGGACTCAAGGAGCCTCATGTCCAGTCACCTTCGAATCGCCCTCGATCGGGTGCGGAAATGACCCGCGCGACGCCGGCCGGGAGCGTGGTGGAACCCGGTACCGATGGCGTCAACGAATGCCACGAGGGCGGGGCCGAACGTCACGGCGCAGGGAAGCTCGGCTCGGTCTTCTGGACCTCGGTCGGTGTCTCCGCCCTCTTCGTCGGCTGGGCCGTGCTCTTCACGGAGAACCTGAACGAGGTGACGACCGCCTCCCTCAACTGGGTGACGGCCACGTTCGGGTGGGCCTACCTGGTGGTCACGCTCGCCATCCTCGTCTTCCTGGTGTTCCTGGCCTTCAGCCCCGCCGGTGACGTCCGACTCGGCAAGGACACCGATCGCCCCGAGTTCTCGACGCCGGCCTGGTTCTGCATGATCCTCAGCGCGGTCATGGGAATCGGGCTGGTCTCCTACGGCGTCGCCGAACCGATCTCCCACCTCTCGACGCCGCCGCACGGCCTCGCGGAGCCGAACACGTCGGCGGCGGCTGTGCGAGCCCTCCAGTACTCCTACTTCGACTGGGGCCTGCACGCCTGGGCGATCTTCGCCGTCTTCGGTCTCGCCATCGCCTATTCGACCCACCGCAAGGGCCGCCGCACCCTGGTCAGCCAGCTGTTCGTGCCGCTGCTGGGCCACCGCGTGAACGGGCCGATCGGCAAGGCGATCGACGTGCTCGCGGTGTTCGCGACGCTCTTCGGCACCACGACGTCCCTCGGTCTGGGTGCTCTCCAGGTCAACAACGGTCTCGGCACCCTGTTCGGGATCCCGGTCAACTCGGTGAGCCAGGTGCTCATCATCGCCGCCGTCACGGCGATCTTCACGCTCTCGGCGGTGACCGGTGTCAGCAAGGGCATCAAGTTCCTGAGCCAGGGCAGCACGCTGCTCGCGGTCGCACTGTTCGTCTTCATGCTGATCGTCGGCCCTGCCGTCTTCATCGCGAACCTGTACATCGAGTCCGTGGGCCAGTGGGCCACCGACTTCTTCCGGATGAGCCTCCAGGGCACCGCGTTCGGTGGACTCGAATGGATGCAGTGGTGGACCTACTTCATGATGGCCTGGTGGGTCTCCTGGGGCGCCTTCGTCGGTGTCTTCCTCGCCCGCATCTCCCGTGGCCGCACCATCCGCGGCTTCATCATGGGTGTCCTGGTCGTCCCCAGCGTTGTGTTCTTCACGTGGTTCACGGTCTTCGGCGGCACCGCCATCCACATCGACCTGTTCCAGGGCGGTGACATCGCCAAGCAGACCGCGGCCGACATCAACAGCGCGTTCTTCGCGACCCTCGACCACTTCCCGTACGCCGGTGTCACGTCGCTGGTCGCGATCATCCTGGTCGTGATGTTCTTCGTCTCCGGTGCGGACGCCAACACCTACGTGCTGAGCATGATGACCTCGAACGGGTCGCTCACTCCGCGTCGTTCGGTGCTCGTCATCTGGGGAGTCCTCACCGGCATCACCGCTGTTGTGCTGATGCTCGCCGGAGGGCTGACCGCCCTTCAGAACACCGTCATTGTGACGTCCTTGCCCTTCCTGGTGATCATCGCCGGCCTGGCGGTGTCCTTCTGGAAGGAACTGGGCGCAGATCGAAAGGAGAAGACTGTTGTCGAACAGTGAAACCCGCCGCGGGCTCATCGAGAAGGTCTGGGCCGCGGCCTGGGGCCACGGCGACGTCGACGCACTCGACCAGCTGCTGAGCCCGGCCTACCTCCGCCACGGCACCGACCGCCACCCGCAGGACCTGAATGCCTTCAAGGCCTCGATCGTCTCCACCCGAGCGGCGTTCCCCGACCTGGTCACGACCATCGACGACATCGTGCTCGAAGGCGACAGGGCAGCGATCCGCTGGCACAGCAGCGGTACCCACGAGACCTCGTTCCTCGGTGTCCCCGCCACCAAGCGGCGGGTCGACGCGAGCGGCGCCACCTTCGCCCGATTCGAGGGGGACCGCATCGTCGAGGAGCACGTGACATGGGATCCCCGGGCCCTGCTCTCGGCACTGGGCATCATCCGGGTGGGACAGGACTGACGATCAACATGACAAGGAGCACCACCATGGCCCCGCTTTCCACGCAGCTCGACACCGACCTGATGAAGCAGGTCAACCGGCAGTTCGTCACCGGTGTCACGGTCGTGACCGCGATGGACGGGGGCACCCCCCGGGGACTGGCCGTCAATGCGTTCTCGAGCATCTCGCTCGACCCCGCCACCGTGATGGTGTGCATCCAGCGCACCTCGTCCACGCACGACTGCCTGTTCCGCGGGGATCACCTCGCCATCAACATCCTCTCCACGGCCCAGCTCGACGTCGTCGGCACGTTCGCGGGTAAGTCCGATGATAAATTCAAGGACCTGGACTGGGCGCCCGGCCCGTTCGGGAGCCCGCTGATCGCGAGGAGCAGCGCGCAGATGGAGGTCGAGATCCGCGAGCGGCTCCAGGCCAGCACCCACACCGTCTTCATCTGCCGCGTGGTGCACGCTGCGGTCACCGAGAACCTTCCGATGGTCTACAGCGCGGGCAAGTTCTTCGACGGTGGCGCGCTCGCGCCGCTGGGATGACCGGCGGGCGGCTCAACACATGAAGGAGGGTTCGGTGAATCGCGGCACCAACGGATCGACGAACGGGTCGATGCAGGCCAGGGTCATCACCGAAATGCGGCGTCGCATCATCAAAGGTGACATCGGCCCAGGGGCGCCGCTCTCGGAACTCGCGCTCGCGGAGGAGTTCGGCGTCAGCCGCACACCGGTCCGTGAGGCCCTCAAGCAGCTCCAGACGGAGGGGCTGGTCGAGATCCGGCCCCGCGTGGGGACCTTCGTCACGACTCCGTCCCGCCGCGAGATCACCGAGCTCTTCGAGATGAAGGAACTCCTCGAGGGTGCGGCCGCCCGCCTCCTGGCCCGGCGCGGCCGGGTCCCGGAGATCGACATGCTGGAGCGGAACCTGCGCGAAGCCGATGAGGCGGTGGCGCGGGACGACCGGGAGCGATACGCGGAGCTGGTCCAGGAGTTCCACGACCTGCTCATCGCCGGCGCCGACAACAGCAAGCTGGAAGCCCACTACCGGATGCTGATGAACCAGCTGGCCTACTCCCGGCTGGTCAACACATCGTTGAGCCAGCCGGGACGCCCCCTGCAGTCTGACCGCGAGCACCATCTTGTCCTGGAACTGATCCTCGAGAAGGACGGCGACAGCGCGGAATACGTCATGCGCGAGCACGTCAGGGCCAGCCGGCGCGCGCTCCTGGCGGGCCTGCCCATCAGCGGCTCGAACACGGGTCCCGGCCCGGCAGGCACCTGATCCGAGCCGCCCGAAACGGGCCCCTAGGGGCAGGTGCGGGCGCTATTGGCAGCCATGGCGGCCGCCGCCCCGGGGGCACGGCCCTGCCCCCGGGGGTTCGTCGCCGGCCTGCTCTCGGATGGGGAGCGCAGGGACTGCTGACCGCCGGCCGAGCACTGCGTGTACCGGCGCCCCGACGCGATGCAGCGGCTCCTGCGCTCGGCGCGTTGGGACGCCGACGCGGTCCGCGACGACCTGCGTGGCCTGGTCGTGGCGCGCCTGGGGGACCCGGACGGGGTCCTGCTACGCGTGGTGCTCGGCTCACCGGCTGCTACGCGTCGTGCTCGGCGAACCGGTCGCGGAGTTCGCGCTTGAGGATCTTGCCGCTGGCGTTGCGCGGGAGCCCGTCCACGAAGAGGACCCTCTTGGGGGCCTTGAAGGCGGGGAGCTTCTCGCGTGCGTGGGCGATCAGTTCGGCCTCGGTGACCTCCCCGCGTGCCACCACCACGGCCGTGACCGCCTCGATCCAGCGGTCGTCGGGCAGGCCGACGACGGCCGTCTCGGCGACCGCGGGGTGGGTGTAGAGGACGTCCTCCACCTGGCGTGAAGCGACCAGTACACCCCCGGAGTTGATGACGTCCTTCACCCGGTCGACGACGGTGAAGTAGCCCTCGCTGTCGCGCACGGCGAGGTCCCCGGAGCGGAACCAGCCGTCGCGGAAGGCGTCTGCGGTCTCCTCCGGCTTGTCCCAATAGCCCTCGCACAGCTGCGGTGAGCGGTAGACGACCTCGCCCGGTGTGCCGTCCGCCGCCTCCTTGCCGTCCTCGTCGACGACCTTCGCCTCGACGAACAGCACCGGACGCCCGCAGGAGTCCATGCGGCCGTCGTGCTCGTCGGGGCCGAGGACGGTGGCGAGCGGGCCGATCTCCGACTGTCCGAAGCAGTTGTAGAACGCGAGCCGGGGCAGGCGTTCACGCAGCCGCTCCAGGACGGGCACGGGCATGATCGACGCCCCGTAGTACGCCTTGCGCAGTGCGCCCAGGTCGCGGGTGGCGAAGTCCGGGTGCTGGGACAGGCCGATCCAGACGGTCGGCGGGGCGAACAGGCTGTCGGCGCGGCCCGCCTCGACGAGGTCGAAGATCTGTGCCGGGTCGGGTGCGTCCAGGATGGTGTTCTCCGCGCCGACCGCCAGGTAGGGCAGGAGAAACACGTGCATCTGGGCGGAGTGGTAGAGCGGCAGGGTGTGCAGGGGCCGGTCGTCGGGCTTCAGGTCGAGTGCGGTGATGGCGCTGACGTACTCGTGGACGAGCGCCCGGTGGGTCATCATCGCGCCCTTCGGCAGCGCGGTGGTCCCGGAGGTGTAGAGCAGCTGGACCAGGTCCTCGGCCGCCGGTTCCCCCGCGGTGGGGACGTACGGTCGTGGCTCGGCCAGCTCCGCGAGGAGGGATCCGTCGGCGTCGCGCAGCGGCCGTACGGGAGGGCCGGCGGGCAGGCGGGGCGCGAGGTCCGGGTCGGCGAGGACGAGGGAGCTGCCCGACTGGCGGACGATGTAGGCGAGGTCGTCCCCGGTGAGGTTCTGGTTGACCGGCACATGGACGAGTCCGGCCCGCGCGCACGCGAGGAAGGCGATCAGGTAGGCGTCGGAGTTGTGGCCGTAGGTCGCGACCCGGTCGCCCGGGCGCAGCCCGTGGCCGGCCAGGACGGCCGCCGCGGTGGAGACGGCGGTGTCGAGATCCGCGTAGGTCCAGGTACGTGCGGCGTAGCGGACGGCCGTGCGGCCGGGGGTGCGGCGGGCGCTGCGCCGTACGAGGGAGTCGACCGTGCTGCTGTGTGCCCCTGTCATGACGCGATCCTGTGCGTCCGGTGACGGTACGTCAAGACTGCGGATACCGACCGGACGGTTGACAGTTGCCCCACGGCAGGCGCTGTCGGGCGCGGTGTCCGCACTGCGCGGCGGGCATTCCGCTGGACGCGCCGCTCGGGGAGCACGAGTTCGTCGTACGGGGCGGGAAGCGGTTCCCGGTGCACGGCGGCACGGAGGCGCTCGGCGTGTGGAACAAGATCGAGGCGCGGTGGAACGCGTCGGCCGGCGGTTACGCCGAGGTGGTGCACGGCTCCAGCCATGTCCAGGCGGTCGGCTGGGACGGCGGGCGCTGCCCGGTGGCGCGGACGCTGCTGACGTACTCGCAGTCGTCGAACCGGCTCTCGCCGCACTACCGGGATCGGACGGAGCGTTCGCGGACGAGCGGTGGGTGACGTCGCTTCTGCGAGAGCGACATCATGCGGTCACCCGCGCCGCAGGTGGTACGGGTACGCGAGCGGGGGTGAGCCCTCCGGGCCACGGCCCTGGCACGGCAGGCCAGAGCCGTGGCTCACCGGTTCAAGGGCTCACCGCGAGGAACATGTACGCCGCGAAGATCGCCAAGTGCACCCCGCCCTGGAGCAGAGTGGCCCGGCCCGGTACAACCGTCAGGGCGCCGACCACCACGGTGAGTGCCAGCAGCACCATATGGGTGGCGCCGAGGCCGAGCAGCAGGGGGCCCTCCAGCCAGATCGTGGCGAGGGCGATCGCCGGAATGGTCAGCCCGATGCTCGCCATGGCGGAACCGAGCGCCAGGTTCAGACTCGTCTGGACGCGGTCGCGGCGAGCCGCCCGTACGGCGGCGAGCGTTTCGGGCAGCAGGACGAGCAGCGCGATGACCACGCCGACGACGGCGTGCGGCAGGCCGGCGGACGCGACGCCGGACTCGATGGTGGGCGACACCGCCTTCGCGTCGCCCACCACCGCCACGAGCGCCACGACGAGGAGGCCGAGGCTGAGCAGGGCCGCCGAGCGGTCAGGCATCTCACCGTGGCCGTCGGCGTCCTTCGGCGGTCCGCCGTGCCGTGAGACGGGCAGGAAGTACTCGCGGTGGCGCACGGTCTGCACGGCGACGAAGAGACCGTAGAGGCCGAGCGAGGCGACGGCCGCGAACGTCAGCTGGGCGGCGGAGAACTCCGGTCCGGGCCTGCTCGTGGTGAACGTCGGCAGGACGAGGCTGAGCGTGGCGAGCGTCGCGACGGTGGCGAGGGCGGCGCCCGATCCCTCGGCGTTGAAGACGGCCACGCGGTTGCGCAGGGCCGCCACGAGCAGGGACACGCCGACGATGCCGTTGCAGGTGATCATGACGGCGGCGAACACCGTGTCCCTGGCGAGGGACGAGGACTTGTCGCCGCCGTCGGCCATCAGGGTGACGATGAGGGCCACTTCGATGACGGTCACGGCCACCGCGAGGACGAGGGAGCCGAACGGCTCCCCCACGCGCTGGGCGACCACTTCGGCGTGGTGCACCGCGGCCAGCACGGCTCCGGCCAGGCACAGGGCCACGACGACGACCGCGAGGGGCGGCAGGTCGCGTCCCCAGCTGAGCACCAGGGCGACGACCGCGACCAGCGGCACCCAGACGGTCCACCGCCGCATGACGGACGAGAGGTTCACCGGGCTCATGCGTGCCAGGCTGCCAGCGCCCCGCGCCCCTCGCGCGCCGACCACCACCCGTCGCGCGCGGGCGCGGCTCCCCGGGCCGGCGCGGGAGCGGCTTCGCGGGCCGCCCCCGGACCCCGCGTCACACCGGGCGCTCGTGGCCCTCCCAGTACGGCTCACGGAGCCTGCGCTTGTACAGCTTGCCGTTCGGGTCGCGGGGCATCGCGGGTACGAAGTCGACGGACCTGGGGCGCTTGTAGGCGGCGAGGCGGCTCTCGCAGTGGGCGAGGAGGGCGGCGGCGAGGGAGGCGTCCGGCTTGTGGCCGTCCGCCGGTTCCACCACGGCCTTGACCTCCTCGCCCCAGTCGGCGTGCGGGATGCCGAACACGGCGGCGTCCGCGACGGCCGGGTGGGTGAGCAGCGCGGACTCGATCTCGGCCGGGTAGATGTTGACCCCGCCCGAGATGATCATGTCGATCTTGCGGTCGCGCAGGAAGAGGTAGCCGTCCTCGTCGAGGTAGCCGAGGTCGCCGACGGTGAAGAAGTCGCCGACGCGGTTCCTCGCGGTCTTCGCCTCGTCCTTGTGGTAGCTGAAGCCGCCCGTCGTCATCTTCATGTAGACGGTGCCGACCTCCCCCGGCGGCAGGCGGTTGCCGTCGTCGTCGAGGACGGCCAGTTCGCTGATGGGCCACGCCTTGCCGACGGTGCCGGGCTTCCTCAGCCAGTCCTCGGCGGTCGCGAAGGCGCCGCCGCCCTCGCTCGCCGCGTAGTACTCCTCGACGCACGTCCCCCACCAGTCGATCATGGCGCGTTTGATGTGGTCGGGGCAGGGCGCGGCGCCGTGGATGGCGTGCCGCATGGAGGACACGTCGTAGCGCTTCCTGACCTCGTCGGGCAGGGCGAGCAGGCGGTGGAACTGGGTGGGCACCATGTGGGTGTGCGTGCAGCAGTACTCCTCGATGAGCCGCAGCATCTCCTCGGGGGCCCACTTGTCCATCAGGACGAGCGGGTGCCCGATGTGCAGGGCGGCCGTCGCGAACTGCAGCACGGCCGTGTGGTAGAGCGGCGAGCAGACGAGATGGACGTTCCCGTCGAAGGGCTTGATGCCGAAGATGCCGAGGAATCCTCCGAGGTGAGTCTCCTCGGGGGTCTTTCCGGGCAGCGGCCGGCGGATCCCCCGGGGGCGGCCCGTGGTGCCGGAGGTGTAGTTCATGACCCAGCCGAGCGTGCGGTCCGCCGGCGGAGTCTCCGGCTGCCCGTCGAGCAGCTCGCCGTACGGTCGGAATCCGGCCACCTCGCCCACGGCGTAACGGCGGTCGGCGGGCAGCTTCGCCTCGTCGGCGGCGGCCGTCGCGGCCTCGGCGAAGCGTTCGTGCGCGATGAGCACGTCGGCGCCGGAGTCGGACACGATCCAGGCGATCTCCGGGCCGACGAGGTGGTGGTTGACGGGGACGAGGTAGAAGCCGGCCTGGGCGGCGGCGAGCGCCGCGGTGACGAGTTCGGGGCCGTTGGGCAGGACGACGGCGAAGGCGTCGCCGCGCCGCAGTCCGGCCGCCCGCAGTCCGTGGACGAGCCGGTTGGCTGCGGCGTGCAGCCGTCCCGCCCGCCACTGCTCGCCGTCCGGGCAGGTCAGCACCGTGCGGTCGGGGTCGGCGGCGGCCTGCGCCCAGAAGCCGCCGGGCGGACGGGGCACGCCAGGACCGTCCGTGATGTGGGGCGGAACGTAACCGCCGGGCGCGTCCGGCACATCGGAACCGCCCGGGGCGCGGGGCATCGCGCCCGGTCCGTCTGCGGGGTGGGTCATGAACCGCTCCTTCCGGCGATGCGGTTGATCCGGTCGACGGCGCGCTCGAAGCCGCGGGTGAGGTCGTCGAAGACGTCCTGGACGGGGCGTTCGGCGTTCATGCGGCCGACGATCTGGCCGACAGGTGTGCCGAGCAGCGGCTCGACCTCGTACCGCTGGATGCGGGAGACGGCCTCGGCCACGAGGAGGCCCTGCAGCGGCATGGGCAGCGGGCCGGGGCCGGCCGGTTCGTCCCAGGCGTCGGTCCACGCGGTGCGCAGCTGGCGGGCGGGCTTGCCGGTCAGGGCGCGCGAGCGGACGGTGTCGCCGGAGCCCGCGGCGAGCAGCTTGGCCGTCAGCGCCCGGGAGCCGAGCCGGGCTTCGGTGGTGGTGAGCCACAGGGAGCCGAGCCACACGCCCTGTGCGCCGAGCGCGAGACCGGCGGCGATCTGCTCGCCGCTGCCGATGCCGCCCGCGGCGAGGACGGGCAGCGGGGCGACGGCATCGGCGACTTCGGGGGTGAGCACCATGGAGGCGATCTCGCCGGTGTGGCCGCCTGCCTCGTACCCCTGGGCGACGACGATGTCGATGCCCGCCTCGGCGTGGTGGCGGGCGTGCCGGGCGCTGCCCGCCAGCGCGGCGACGAGGACGCCGTGGTCGTGGGCGCGTTTGACGACGTCGGCGGGCGGGGAGCCGAGGGCGTTCGCGAGCAGGCGGATGGGGCGGCCGAAGGCGACATCGAGCTGGCGGCGGGCCACGTCCTCCATCCAGCCGGTGATGCGCCAGCCGGAGGACTCGCCCTCGGCGAGCTCGGGGACGCCGTGTGCGGCGAGGGTGTCGCGGACGAACTGCCGGTGCCCTTCGGGGATCATCGCCTCCACGTCGGCCTCGCTCACGCCCTCGACCTTCCTGGCGGGCATGACGACATCGAGGCCGTACGGCTTGCCGTCGGCGTGGTCGTGCAGCCAGTCGAGGTCGCGTGCGAGGTCGTCGGGCGCGGTGTAGCGGACGGCTCCCAGGACGCCGAAGCCGCCCGCGCGGGTGATGGCGGCAGCCACCGCGGGGAACGGTGTGAAGCCGAAGATGGCGTGCTCGATGCCCAGTTGTCTGCTCAGCTCCGTCTCCATGGGCGCAGGATGCCGCAGCCCGCCGGACGAGGGAAGACATTTTCTGATGCATCGTCAGATTCTTTGGAGTGGTTGACAGTCCACCGACTCGGCAAGAAAGTTTCACGTGTCGCGGAAGATCCGAAAGATACTTTCAGGAAGGATTCCGTATGACCGAGGACGCAGCGGACAGAGGGAGCAGGGCGATCAGCCGGAGGAGACTGGGCAGCGGCCTGCTGGCGCTGGGCGGTGCGCTCACCCTCGCGTCCGTCCCCTTCGCCGCGCCGGCCATGGGCGCGCCGCTCGAAGCCGCTTCCGGTGGCGGCGGAGGGCCGGTCCACCGGCCGACGCTGCGGCGCGGCACCCCGGAGCGCGCCGGCCTGCTCGCCCCGCACCTCGACCGACTGGTCACCGACGCCGAGGCGTTCCTGCGCCCCTCCCCCAAACACCCCTGGTACGCGGGGGCGGTGCTGCTCGCCGGCCGGGGCGGCACGGTCGCCCTGCACCGGGCCATCGGGAAGGCGCTGCGCTACTCCTCGTACGACGAGGTGACCGACACGGCCGTGCAACTACCCGCCGACCAGCAGATCCCCATGGCCGAGGACACCGTCTTCGACCTGGCGTCCGTCTCCAAGCTGTTCACGTCGATCCTCGCCGTGCAGCAGATCGAGCGCGGCGCCCTGGAGCTGGAGGCGGCGGTCGCCTCCTACGTGCCGGAATTCGGCGGCGCGGGCAAGCAGGGCATCACCGTGCGCCAGGTGCTCACCCACACCTCCGGGCTGCGGGCCTGGATCCCGCTGTACAAGGAGCCCACACAGGAGGGCCGGCTGCGCCTGCTGTGGAACGAGGCGCCCGCGAGCGCCCCCGGCACCCGGTACCTCTACTCCGACCTGAACCTGATCGCCCTTCAGCTCGTCCTGGAGAGGATCACCGGTCGCACTCTGGACACCCTGCTCCACGACGAGATCACTGCTCCGCTCGGCATGCACCGCACGCGCTTCAACCCCCCCGCCGAGTGGAAGCCGAAGATCGCCGCGACCGAGGACGCCCGGCTGCCCTGGTCGGGACTGGAACGTGGGCTGGTGTGGGGCGAGGTCCACGACGAGAACGCGTACAGCTTCGGCGGCGTCGCGGGCCACGCCGGTGTCTTCTCCTGCGCCTGGGATCTCGCGGTCCTCGCCCGCACCCTCCTCAACGGCGGTGTCTACGGCCGCTCCCGCATCCTCACCGACGCATCCGTCGACCTGATGTTCACCGACTTCAACACCGCGTTCCCCGGCGACGAGCACGGCCTCGGCTTCGAGCTCTACCAGCACTGGTACATGGGCGCCATGGCCACGCCCCGGACCGCAGGCCACACCGGATTCACCGGCACCAGCCTGGTCCTCGACCCGACCACCGACTCGTTCCTCATCGTCCTCGGCAACTCGGTGCACCCCGTGCGCAGTTGGCGCTCGGGCAGCGCGCCCCGCGTGGCCGCCGCCAACAACCTCGCCCGGGCCGTAGCGGTACGCCCGGCGCACGGGCGCACCGCCTGGTTCGGCGGCATGGCGGGCGCCACCACCGCCACGCTCACCCTGCCCCCGCTCGGGCCCGCGGCCGGCCGGCTCGGCTGCTCCCTGTGGTGGGACACCGAGCCCGGCGCGGACCGGCTGTTCCTGGAGGCGACGGTGGACGGCGGGAGCAGCTGGCAGCCGGTGCCGTTCACGACCGAGCACCCCGACGAGGGCGAGCAGCCGCATCCCGCGGGTACGGCGACCGGCTGGTCCGGGCGCGTCTGGCACCGGCTGTCGGCGGATCTGTCTGCGTGGCACGGCTCGGAGGTACGCCTGCGGTGGCGGTACACCACCGACCGGCTCTACGTCGGGCGCGGGGTGTACGTCGACGCGATCCGCGTGGACGACGAGCACGGCCAGGCGCTCTTCGACGAGGCGCGACCCTCGGACGCAACCCGGATCGAGGCGGTCGGCTGGGCGCCGTCCCAGGACTGAGACCTCGGACCATGCGCCCCGCCGACAACCGGGTACGGCCCACGCACCAGGCGCGGTTCACCGGCCCAGCGCCGCCATCGCGGCGTTGTGGCCGGGGACGCCGCTGACCCCGCCGCCGCGCACCGCGCCCGCGCCGCACAGCAGGACGTTGGCGTGTGCCGTCTCCACACCCCAGCGTCCGCTCTCCTCCGTCGCGTAGGGGAACGACAGGTCGCGGTGGAAGATGTGCCCGCCGGGCAGCCTCAGTTCGCGCTCCAGGTCGAGCGGGGTCTTCGCCTCGATGCACGGCTCGCCGTTCGCGTCGAGGGCGAGGCAGTCGGCGAGCGGCTCCTCCAGGTACGAGTCGAGCTCGGCGAGCGTCGCGGCCAGCAGCTCGGCCCGCACGGCGTCGTTGTCGGCGGCGAACAACCGTGCCGGGGTGTGCAGTCCGAACAGGGTCAGCGTCTGATGGCCCTGTGCCACCAGCTCGGGTCCGAGGATCGACGGGTCGGTCAGCGAGTGGCAGTAGATCTCGGAGGGAGGGGCACTGGGCAGCCGTCCGGCCGCCGCCTCTCGGTAGGCGGTCGCCAACTGCTCGTAGCCCTCGGAGACATGGAAGGTCCCGGCGAACGCGGCCTTCGGGTCGACGTCGTGGTCGCGCAGCCTCGGCAGCCTGCGCAGCAGCATGTTGACCTTCAGCTGGGCGCCCTCGGCGGCTTCCGGTGGCTCCTCGCCGAGCAGGGCGGCGAGCGCCTGCGGGGAGGCGTTCACCAGCACCTGGCGGGCGGCGACCGTGCCGTCGCCGTCAGGGGCGCGGAAGGAGACCTCGGCCCGTGCGCCGTCCGTCTCGATGCCGGTGACCTCGTGCTCCACGGCGATCTCGGCGCCCGCGGCGCGGGCCGCGGCCGCCAGCGCGTCGGTCAGCGCGCCCATGCCGCCGACGGGCACGTCCCAGTCGCCCGTGCCGCCACCGATCACGTGGTACAGGAAGCAGCGGTTCTGCGGCAGCGACGGGTCGTGGGCGTCGGCGAACGTCCCGATCAGCGCGTCGGTGAGCACCACGCCCCGGACGAGGTCGTCGGCGAACCGCTTCTCGATCGCGACACCGATCGGCTCCTCGAACAGCATCCGCCAGGCCGCCTCGTCGCCGACGCGCTCGCGCAGTTCCTCCCGGGACGGCAGCGGCTCGGTCAGCGTCGGGAACACGCAGCCGGCGACCTCGTGTGTGATGCCGTAGAACTCCTGCCAGGCCGCGTACTCCCGCTCCCCGCCGGTGAGGCGGGCGAAGGACCCGGCGGTTCCGGGTCCGCCGACCAGCAGGCCGCCGCTGCCGCGCGGGGTGTACGAGGAGACGGTGCGCTTGCGGACGGCGAAGTCCAGTCCCAGATCCCGCACGATCTTGTCCGGAAGCAGCGAGACGAGGTACGAGTACCGGGACAGGCGCGCGTCGACGCCGGGGAACGGGCGGGTCGAGACGGCCGCGCCGCCGGTGACGGCCCGGCGTTCCAGCAGCAGGACGGAGCGTCCGGCTCGGGCGAGGTAGGCGGCGGCGACCAGGCCGTTGTGGCCGCCGCCGACGATGACGGCGTCGTACGAGGCGTGTGCGGGCATGGCCGGACCCTAACTCCTTCCGGCCCGCGGCGCGCCCCTGCGGCCGGGTCGGCCCGGTGACGCCACGCAGGTCAGGGTCCGGGTGTGCCGCTCTGCCGGAGCGCCGCGACCCGCCGGTACAGCTCCACGGCTTCCGAGCGGCGGCCCAGCTGTTCGAGGCAGTGGGCCTCATCGTTGCGGCTGGCCAGGGCGTCCGAGTGTTCGGGGCCGAGGACCCGCTCGCGCACGTCGGCTACGTGCCGGTAGACGGCGTACGCGTCGTGCCAGCGGCCGAGCCAGCCGAGAGCGACGGCCACCTCGCGGCGGCTGACGAGCGTGTCGGGATGGTCCGGGCCCAGCACCCGCTCGCGCAACGCGCACACCTCGCGTGCCTCTGCCAGCGCCTCCGGCCAGCGGGCGAGGCGGCCCAGGTTGACGCCGAGGGTGTGCCGGGCGCGCAGCGTCTCGGGGTCGGCGGGGCCCTGGGCGCGGGTGCGGTCGTCGACGAGCCCCCTGAACAGGTCCAGGGCCTCGGCACTGCGGCCGAGCCGGCCGAGGCTGATGCCGGCCTCGTAGCGAGCGGCGAGCGTGTCCGGGTGGTCGGGCCCCAGTGCCTGGGCGCGGGCGGCGGCGACCTCCCGGTAGGTGGCGAGCGCCTCGGTCCAGCGGCCGAGCCGGCCGAGGGCATGGGCGACCTCGTAGCGGGTGACGAGCGTGTCGGGGTGGCCGGCGCCGAGGACGCGGGCGCGCGCGGTGGCCACGTCCTCGGCCAAGCGGTGCGCGTCCTCGATCCGGCCCAGCCGGCTCAGGTTGAACGCGAGGTTGTGCCGACAGCGCAGCGTGTCGGGGTGGTCGGGGCCCATGGTCCGCTCGCGGGAGGCGAGGACCGTCTCGTACACCTGATGCGCCTGTGCGTGGCGTCCCAGCTGGCCCAGCACGTACGCGGTCTCCTGCCGGGCGGCGAGCGTGTCGGGGTGGTCGGGGCCGAGTGCGCGCTCCCGGCCCTCGCAGACGTGCGTGAACTCGCTGAGCGCCTCGGCCGCGCGGCCGGTCCTGCTCAGGGTGAAGGCGACCTCGTACCGGCTGGCGAGGGCGTCGGGATGGTCGGGGCCGAGCAGTGCGGCCCGTTCGGCGGCGACCGCGCGGTGCACCTCGCCCGCCTCGTCCCAGCGGCCGAGCCGGCCGAGGCTCAGGCCCGCGCTGTGGCGGCTGGCGAGGACGGCGAGGAACTCGGGCGGCGGAGTGGTGCGCTCCGTGGCGCCGTGGAGGGTGAGGGCGGGCGGGCCTGCCTGCGCGGGCACACGGGGGATCACCGGCGGGTTGGTCCAGGCCCCGGTCAGCGCTGCGGTGTGGTCGGGCAGGGGCGGCCGGACGGCCGTTGTCCCGACGGCCTTGTGGCCGGTCGTCATGCCCCGTGTCCAGTCGGGCAGCGGGGCCTCGCCGCCGGCCGGGACCTCCGGCAGGCGCGGGATCGGCAGGGCCGTGGGTACGCCGTCGGCAGGACGGCGTCCGGCCCCGATGCGGCGGCGCAGGTCGTCCGCGTCCCGCGGCCGTTCCTCGGGCGTCTTGGCGAGCAGGTCGAGCACGATCCGCTCCAGGAAGCCGGGGATCTCCTCCCGTACCTCCCGCAGCGGTCTCGGCGCGGTGTCCCGGTGGCCGACGAGGATCCCCCATGTGTCGCCGAGGTCGAAGGGCGGGGCGCCGGTGGCCAGTTCGTACAGGACGCAGCCCAGCGAGTACAGGTCGCTGCGGTGGTCGACCTCGCTGCCGCCGATCTGCTCCGGCGACATGTAGTGCGGGGTGCCCATGGCGATGCCGGTGCCGGTGAGCTTGGAGGTGAAGCCGATGTCCTCGCCCAGGCGCGCTATGCCGAAGTCGCAGATCTTCACCGCGCCGCCGCTCACCCGCATGATGTTGGCGGGCTTGAGATCGCGGTGCACGATGCCCTGGTCGTGCGTGTAGGCGAGGGCGTCGGCGATCTGGTCGGCGATGTCGACGACGTCGCCGACCGGCAGGGGCTGCTGCTTGTTGTCCTCCATCAGCTGGCTGAGGTTGCGGCCCTCCAGGAGCTCCATCACGAGGTAGAGGACGCCGTCGTCCTCGCCGAAGTCGTGGACGACGGTCACGCCCCGGTGCTGGAGCGCGGCCGCGACCCTGGCCTCGCGGCGGAACCGCTCCTTGAGGACGTCGGAGAAGGACTGGTCGTGGTGGGCGCCCATCGGTTTGAGGCACTTGACCGCGACCCGTCGGCCGAGCGATTCGTCACGGGCCCGCCACACCTCGCCCATGCCGCCGCGCCCGATGAGATCGAGCAGTCGGTACCGGCCGTGGATCAGCCTGGTTTCCGCCATCTCGTGCTGTCGCCCCCGTCGCTGTCCTGCGCCCTCCCCGGCCCGTCCAGTATGGCGGCCTGTCTGCGGAGTTTGTACGGGGCGGGGCGCGTGGCGGGCCCGAGTCGTGCGATCGCTTTCAGAACGTGACCGAGTGGTAGCCGCCACCGCAGCCGGGAGGTGACGCGGCGCAGCAGCTCGGCCGGTGGCAAGGAACCGCCGCCCGGCCACCCCTTCATGAGGTGGGCGGAGTCCCTGACGACCTCGGCGGCGCAAGGGGCCTGCGTCTCTTTTGGAGCAATCCCTCGTTGGACCGACGTGGGCAGCAAGCGATGCCACGAACGGAGAGTCTCTTGTACACGATCGACATCCAGCGTTGTGGCGTCCGGCCCGGCCGCCTCGTGGAGTGGACCCTGCATCCGACGACCATCGAGGTGGCGGCCGGTTTGCCGGAGGATTCCCGGCCGCCCGCCTATGTACAGGAGTCTCATGTACGAACATCACGTTCGGTACGCGAGGACGGCTTGTTCGTACCCACCTGGAGCGGCTCGGCCTTCGACATCTCCGGGCAGATCGACCTCGAGGTTCTCCAGGAGGCGCTGAAGCTCTGGACCCTTCGGCACGAGACGTTGCGCAGCGGCTTTCGCTGGGTCGGCGACGAGATGAGGCGCTTCACGCTGGACGCCGATGCCGTCGCGCTGCACCGCGAGGACGTCGGGGACTTCACCGAGAGCGCGACACTGACGCGGTACCTGGAGGATCGTTTCGACGTCGCTGCTGACGCACTCAGCTGGCCGAACTTCATCTACGCGGCGGTCGTCCGGGACGACGGCGCGAGTGTCCACATGGTGTTCGACCACAGCAACGTCGACGCGTATTCGCTCTACCGGATCCCGGGTGAGATCCACGAACTCTACGAGGCCGGCCTCGCGGGCCGTGCCGCCGCGACCGCGGCCACACCGATCGCCAGCTACGTCGACTTCTGCGCGATCGAGCGGACGGACGCAGACCGGATCGACGACACGCACGCGATCGTCGACCGCTGGCGCGAGTTCGTCGCCCGATGCGACGGAAAGCTGCCGAACTTCCCCGTCGACCTCGGCCTCGACCCCGAAGGGCCGCTGCCGACCCAGAAGTTGATGCTCGACAAGCTCGTCGACGACGCGGACGCGACAGCCTTCGAGGCGTACTGCCGGCCGTACGGCGGAAGCCTGGTCGGCGTCCTCGCCGCGACCGCCCTGATCGTCCACAAGATCGCCGGGCAGCCGGTGTACCGGACCGTCCTGCCCTTCCACACCCGGGTCAAGTCCCAGTGGCTGGAGTCGGTGGGCTGGTTCGTGGGCGGCGCACCGATCGAGATCCCCGGAGCACAGGCGTCGGACTTCGACAGTGCGTTGCAGATGGTCCGTGTCGAACTGCGGAAGCAGAAGGCGCTGGCACGGATGCCCCTCGGTCGCGTGCTGGGTCTGCTGGGCTCCGACTTCCGGCCCACGTCTCCGGACCTGTACTCCATCGTCTCGTTCGTCGACACCCGCTCCATTCCGGGTTCGGACCGGTGGCAGGACATGAAGGCGCACGGGCTGATGCGGGTTTCGTACGGTGACCAGGTATGCGTGTGGATCAACAGGTTCCACGACGGCGTGCAGTTCGCGTGCCGCTATCCGGACACCGCGGTGGCCCAGCAGAACATGCGGCTGTACGTCGAGGAGCTGCGGAAACTCATTCTTTCGGTGTCCCGCGACGCAGCCGTGCCCGCTGGTGTCCCTTGTCGCGCCAACTGACCTTCTCCCGCGGCCACTAGACCCTTGGCCACACCGTGGGTGAAGGCCCGGGCGGGTCGGGGGTCGAGGGTGGTGCTGGGCATGTCGTGCTCCTGCGTGCGGCGCGGTGGTCAGGCGTAGGGGTTGCAGACGAGGTAGCCGTCGACGCGGCTGAGCCAGTCCGACTCGGGGTCGGGCGGCAGTGCGTGCCCGAGGTTCTCGGCACGGACCTCGCTGATCCACTGGTCGTGCTGGTACTCGTGGTTGATCAGGGCGGTCAGCAGGTGGTTGGCGACGATGGTCAGTTGGGTGGGGGCGCCGACCTTGCCGGTGGCGATGTCACCGATGCGGGCGTGGACGCGTTCGGCGACGGTGTCGCGGAAGGCGGCGAGCCGTTCGACGGTGGGCATTGCGCCGCGGAATTTCTCCGGGTTCGCCGAGTCCATGAGCCCGTCCAGTTCCGGGTCGGGGCTGGGCTCGGCCGCGGTGAGGTTGCGGATCATGAAGTGGGCGACGTGGGCCTGGTGGCCGAGATGCCAGCCGATGGGGCTGGAGTTCTCGTGCGGGCGCCAGGTCACCTCGTCCGGGGTGAGGTCTTTCCACAGATCGTCGGTGTAGGCGCGGGCCCGGTCGTACTCGCGTAGCAGGGCTTGTACTTCGTGCATGACTCCACCTGTCCTTGTTCCGGGGAGAGTGGCTCTGGTGAGCATGGCGAGCCCGTCCTCGGCTTCCTCGACATCGTGATGTGCCAGGCAGTTCCGGGGCAGGGGCCAGGCGGGCGATGCCCCAGGCCGAGGGCTCTGAGAGTGCTCAGACGGTGTCGTAGACGCGCACTTCGGGTGCCGCTTTCAGCAGCGGGGACAGGCCGCCGGCCACATCGCGGGTGAACAGGTCGCTCGCCGGATACGCCTTCGCGTCGGCCACGGTCCGGAAGCCGTGGAGGACTTGGACGTCCTCGTCTCGGACGAGGAGTTCCTTGCTGGTGGCGCCCGGGACGGTGTCCAGGAACGGCTGCTTGTACTTCTCGTACATCACGCCGGCGGCAGCGACGCGGTCGGCCAGGTCCACCTGCAAGGTGATCTCAAGATACGCCATGGTTATGCCTCACTTGATCGGCGGGGAATCGGCGGAGCGGCGGTTACCGCAACGTGCCCTGCCAAGTTAGGCATTCCAAGTGGTGCCCGGTAGAGGATCTCGTTGAATCACGCTATAAGCAATGCATATGGCTAGGGGCGGGCTGCCACGAGGAGAGGTGAGCTTCGAGCGCGGCACCATCGCCGAGCCCAGGCCGAGCTTCGTCCAGTCCTCCAGGACCTGGTAGCCGGCGGCTTCGCCCGGATAGGTGCGCAGGGGCATCTCATTGGCCTGGAAGAGCTGCGTGGTGAACGTGGTCAGGCCGCAGGTGTCCGGGACGAGGATGAAGCACTCCTTGCCGGCCTCTTCGAGCTCGAGGGGAGTCGGCTCTGCGGAGTCGGGGCTGACGACGACGATCGGCTCGGCGTCGATGACCCGGTGTTCGAAGCGCGGCATCGCGGTCACGGCCGCATGATCCACATCGGCCGGGAGGCGTTACGCGGCCTGCTCGCCCGCCGAGGCGTCACCTTCCAGCGCACCAAGACATGGAAGGAATCCCCCGACCCGGACCGCGAGGCGAAACTGGACCGGATCGAGGAGGTTCTGGACCGCTTCCCGGACCGGTCGCCTTCGACGAGTTCGGCCCCCTCGGAATCAGGCCCACCGCAGGCTCGGGCTGGGCCGAACGCAAACATCCCGACCGACTCCCCGCCACCTACCACCGCACCCACGGCGTGCGCTACTTCCACGGCTGCTACTCCATCGGCGACGACCGCTTGTGGGGCGTCAACCGGCGCCGCAAGGGCGCCGCCAACACGCTGGCCGCGCTGAAGTCGATCCGTGCCGCACGACCCGACGGCGCCCCGATCTACGTCATCCTGGACAACCTGTCCGCTCACAAAGGCGACGAAATCCGCCGCTGGGCAAAGAAACACAAGGTCGAGCTGTGCTTCACCCCGACCTACGCCTCATGGGCGAACCCGATCGAGGCCCGCTTCGGACCACTACGGCAGTTCACCATCGCCAACTCCAACCACCCCAACCACACCGTGCAGACCCGGGCCCTGCACGCCTACCTCCGCTGGCGCGACGCCAACGCCCGCCACCGCGACGTCCTGGCCGCCGAACGCAAGGAACGCGCCCGCATCCGCAGCGAGAAAGGCATCCGCTGGGGCGGACGACCTCTCGAAACTGCAGCTTGAACAACCCGGTGGGGAGTCGGCGACCTCGGCAATGTCAGCGGGGATTGCCAAGGCACTGCAAAGCGCCGAGAGCTTCGTCTACCGCTGGTCCGACCGTCGACGTGCGCGCCGGACGAGCATGACTACGGTCGCCATGCCCAGGACGACGAACCCTAGTGCCCCAGCCACCCCGGCTTCGAACGGCGGGCCGGAGATCGGCACGATGAGCGTCTCACCGGAAGTCGTTGTCACCTCACAACCCCGCCCGGTGATCGTGGCGCCGTAGAAGTCCGGATGCAGCTGTCCCTCCAGGCACTGTTTTGCCTTGAGGTTAGTCGCCGCCGCCCAAACGAACAGACCGCCGCAGAGCAGCATCCCGATAAGCAGGACTCTACCGATCGGCAGTTTCACGGCAAGAACCTTTCCCGTCTGGAGGGACGACCGCAGCATACGGTTGCAAGGCCGACCGACCAGCAACCAGGTGAACCTTCCCGGTCACAGCACTAGCGGACCCCGCCTCGGCTGCACGGAGTACCTCCTCCCATCGCCGGGTCCCAATCGACGCACGGATGCGAAGCGCTCGTCCCGGCCGCCAAGGCGGCCAGGGCGAGCGAGGCGGAGCCGGCCGGGACGGTCATGATCGCCACGGCCATCCACGCCGGCGGCGGCTTCGCACACGGCTTCATGGGGAGCACCAGGGAAACGCGCTGCTGCGGGAAGACGTCGCTCGCCCCGCAGCGCAGACCTCAACGGGCTGTGGAGGTCAACGGGAATTGAGAAATCTGTTGATCCATTGAGGGTTACCTCTCGGTATCCTTCAACATGCTGTTGAAGCGGAGTGGGTTGAGGGATGGTGGCAGGTATGGAACCGGCGTCGAGCAGCTCGATGCTTCCGTCGCCTGCGGCGCTGGAGGAGATGGACGCGGAGTGCATCAACCGCGTTCTCGAACTCCTCGTCACTCCTCTTCAGGCGGCGGTGCTTCAGCCGACCGAAGTGGTGCTGCACGACCTGCGCCGTATGCCGAACACTGTGCGCGCGATCGCCGGGACGGTCACCGGCCGGCATGTAGGGGACCCTCCCACGGACAAGCTGCTCGAGCGCGTCGCTGCGGGCGACCTGCGTCACGAGGTCGGTTATCGGTCCCAGCTGCCCGACGGGCGGATTCTGCAGAGCACGACGATCATCTACTCGGACAACGGCGGTCGCCCCGCGGCGGCACTGTGTCCGAACACCGATGTGTCCGCCTGGGTGTCGCTCAGGGCTGTCATGAACCGGTTCGTTCTCGGGCCCGACGGCACGTCCATGCCGCCGGCGCCTTCGATGCCGTCGGCCTGCGCGGGTCCGGCCAGGCCGGCAGCTGTCCGTGAGGGTGAGTCCTTCCTGCACAGCGTGGAGGAACCCTGCTGGTGGACGCGGCGATCGCGTCGATCGGCGTCCCGGTCGAGTAGATGCGCAAGGAGCAGAGGCTCCAGGTGGGCGCCGAGCTGGAGCGCCGTGGATTCTTCCTGGTCAAGCAAGCACCGGAGACCGCGGCCGCCGCACTCGGTGTCAGCCGCTTCACCATCTACGACTACCTCAACGAACTGAACGGCGCCGCCGAGGAATCCGCCCAGCCGGCCTGCACGTCTGCCGGACGTGCCCGACCCGCCTTCATGGCGTCTGGAATCCGCGGAAGGTCACCTGCTTCCGGACCTCGAAGCCGAGCTGCTTGTAGAGCGCGATGGCACTCGTGTTGGCCGCGGACACGTGGAGGAACGGGCGTTCGTCCCGGGCTGTGATGCGCGCGGTCAGTACGCGTATCAGGCGAGTGGCATGGCCTCGTCCACGTGCTTCGGGGGCGGTGCACACGGCGCTGATCTCGGTCCATCCCGGCGGACGCAGCCGTTCGCCGGCCATGGCGACAAGGGTGCCGTTCTCGCGGATGCCCACGTAGGTGCCGAGTTCGTGGGTACGGGGCCAGAACGGTCCGGGTTGAGTCCGTGCGGTGAGGTCCAGCATCTCGGGAACGTCGCCGGGGCCCAGTTCGACAACGCCTGTCGCGCCCTGGGCGTGTCCGGGGCGGCACCCGGCGGGGCCGACCATCTGGAGACCTTCGAGTGTGAAGACCGGTTCCCAGTCCGGCGGGGTCGCCGGGCAGTTGAACATGTCGGCGAACGCCCCTCGGCCGAGCAACCGGGCCAGGTCGGTCCACCCTGCCTCGCCCGGGTCGGTGGACACCGAAGAGAAGGTTGCGACGTCCGGCAGGTAGGAGGCCGCCCGGCCGAGTGCCCGGGCCAGGTGTGCGTGGTGGCCTCGCAGTGACTGCCCGACTGGATCGTCGAGTGCCACGGCGTCGCGGTCGGTCATCGTCCCTTGTTCTCTCTGCCGGGTCCCGTCCAGGAGACCGTGACGTCGTGGAAGGCGGGCGCGGCGGTCCGAGCCGTCATCACCTCGCAGCCGCAGTGTAGCCACGCCGAATGACGGGCTCCGCACGCATGCCGCCCTGGACAGACCCCATGCGCCCGTACGCCAAGTCGCCACCGGATGACGTGGCCTGACCCGGCACGTCCAGGGCGCACCGTGTGTGACCCCGGGCTGTGCTTGTCACCGACGCGTACTTCTGGCCTGCGGATTTGCCACCTGGCATCTGTGCCACATCAGGTCGAAGTCAGAAACTACTTGGCACACGGGTACAGCTCGAGCCTTCTTACCCTCTGTCATACCCATTCGCCATGGTGCAAGTCTCGGTGTCCGCCCTCGCCCTCATCCGGCGGAGTCAACGGAGTCCCCTACCTTCCGGCGTTCTGGCGTGCGATCGGGCCGTACCTGCCACCCCGCAACGCCTACATCCTGCTCCGCAACTCGATCTACTTCGACGGTCACGGATCCACACAGGCCCTCACCGTCCTGCTGATCTACCTGGTCGTCCCGCAGTGGCGCTTGTCCTGCTCTACCGCTTCCGCACCCCGAAGAGCCCCGTGACACCCCAGACCGAGGCCGAAGCGACCGCATTGACCGTCCCGGTAGGCGGCCTCCCGTAGAGCAGCGGTCGCCGAAGCAGGTCCGCTACGAGGCGACCGTCCTCATCGCGGCCATCAACGAGTGGCTCTGGTCGACACCCGTCGCTAGAGCTCGTAGTCCTGGGCCGGCTCCCCCCAGCAAATGCTGCGCAGCACAAGGTCGGCGTCCTCGCCCGACGGGACATCCAAGCCGGTCTGGAACCAGACCGCGGTAAGAGCGGAACGGTGCAGCACCGGGTCGAGCTCAGCGGGGACCGTTATCGAGCGGAAGGCCCCGATGCAGGCCACGGCAGGTAACACCTCAACGGGGCCGAAGACGCCGGCAGTCTGGTCCGGGCTACTCGCGGGAGGGTGGAACCAGATGGACCGGCGTGGAGGAAAGCGCACGTTCAGCCTTCTGCTGGAGGCCGCTGACCTTCATGTCATTGATGGGCGTGGCCGGCAGCTTGGGGTGTCGCCTCGGGGACGGAGTGAGGAGGGTTCGCGCTGAGCCACCGTCAGAAGTTTCCCGCGCGCTGGGTAACCCCTCTCCTCAGCGCCCCCGTCCCCACGGCAGTGTGCGATCGCCCCGATCCGACCAATTGCGCCCGTCACCCTGACGATCCTCAGCGGCGACGATGTCTGGTTCGGCGGCATCCACCTCGATCTTGTCGAGTGTCCACTCCAGACCACGCGCGATCGCGGCGATGCTCTGCGCGAACCCGACGTGTCCCCTCACCCGACCCATATCCCTCCGCGCGAGGAACTCATCCGGAGACAGCCCGAGGCCGAACTTCGCGAGGATGGCGCCGTAGCGGCTCATGTCAGCCGTACGCCGGATCGCGATCGACTCGACGCGAGTCGTGAGCCCGCTCACCACCACCCGCAGGGTGTCCATCAACCCGCCCGGATTGCACCCGGTGCCGAGTACCGAGACGCCGTTGAGCTTCGCAGCCCGGTCGAGCCGCTCGACGAGCTCCGGGTGGCTGAGACCCGGGTCGCGAAGCTCCTCGCAGATCGACACCACGTTCATGCCGCGTCCCAGGAGCGCCACCAGGGGGGATCGATGGTCTCGACCCACGAGGAAGTGGCGACGACAGCGACATCGGCGTCGGGCAGCTCGTCGACCGAGACTACGGCCGCCACCGGCGGCGCCCCCGACACCACCAACGGCAGCGGGGCGCCAGCGATGCCCGGCTGGATGTCGGCCGCGCGGACGATGCGGCAGTCGGTCCCAATGCGAGCGCCCTGGTGATCGCCAGGCCGGTGGCACCCCACCCGACGATCACCACGTCGACCACGGGCATCAGGCCTTGAGCGCCGCGGCGTCGTCGTCGAAGTCGGCGTACGAGTTGCGGGCCTCCCCGCCGTCCTTGAGGAGGAAGATCGGGTCGGCCATCGTGCCCTGGTATTCGACGAAGCCGGTGCCCGGAGGGCAGACCGACCAGCCGAGCAGCTGCTGAATGTCCTCGTCGAAGGACTTCATCACCTCAGTCGAGTACGTCAGGTAGGCGTTCTCCTCCTGGCGGAGATAGCCGAGGTCGAGGCCGAGAGTCAGGCCGATCCGGTTGCTGTCCGAGGTGTTGGTGCCGCCGCCGTGGAACGTGCCACCGACCCAGATCAGGGCCGATCCGGCGCTCATCACCGTCGGCACCGCCTCGTCGACACGCGGGCCGCGGTCGTCACCCCACTTGTGGCTTCCGGGCACCACCATGGTGCCGCCGTTCTCGGCGGTGAAGTCCGTGACCGCAACCATGATCTGCACACGGGCCTGGCGGTAGCCCTCGGGGTGCCTCCACTGCCAGACAGTGTCGTCCCGGTGCAGCGGCTGGGCACCCTCGCCCGGGTGGATGTCGATGATCGAGCTGACGCCGACCTGGTAGCTGGGGGCCAGCTCGATCAGGTCCTCGCCGACGTAAACCGGCTTCGGGACCTCGAGGAAGTGCTGGGCGATGCCGGCATAGTGCGGGTGCCGCACAGCGGTCGCCGCG
Organism: Streptomyces sp. NPDC015127; assembly: GCF_043080095.1. NCBI lineage: Bacteria > Bacillati > Actinomycetota > Actinomycetes > Kitasatosporales > Streptomycetaceae > Streptomyces > Streptomyces sp. NPDC015127. The sequence continues at coordinate 16,440 of NZ_JBIBVE010000007.1, read as the reverse complement.
TGCTGGGTGTGCTGGAAGATGCCGTACAGCCGCTTCGTGCGGTGACCGGAGAAGTCGTCCTGGCCCCACGGCGTGTTCGCCATGGCGGCGTCGATGTCCGAGCGCAGCTCCTTGAGGACGTCGGCGTCGAAGAAGTCGCGGATGATGACGCCGCCGTCACGCTCGACGACTGCGATCGCCTCCTCCGTGCTGCAGGTGGCGTCAAGGGTGGTGAGGGTGGCCATGGCGCTGCCTTTCGTGTTGCTCTGTGTTGAAAGGTGGGTCGGGTTACAGCTGCCCGAGGACCTTCTCGAGCGCCTCGGCGGTCGCCTCGACGTCGGAGGCGGTATGGGCGGTGGAGAGGAAGACCTTGCCGGAGGGCATGAACAGGAAGCGCTGGCGGACCATCCCGTCGGGGATCACTTCCCACAGACCGCCCGTGCCGTGCAGACCGGTCTCCCCGTCGGCGGGCGCGTACTGCAGGAGCGAGCCCACGCGGTTGAAGGTGCCGCTGCTCGGCACAGCGTCGAGGACGGCCCCGACGACGGCGTCGAAATACGCCGAGATCCGGCCCAAGGTGTCGTACACCGCGGGATCGGCCAGCACCCGCATCGTGGCTTCGACTGCCGCGAGGGCGATCGGGTTGCCGTTGAAGGTGCCGGCGTGGACGACGCCGTCGTCGACCTGGTCGATCAGGTCGGCGCGTCCGACGACAGCACTCTGCGTGAAGCCGCCGGCCATCGCCTTGCCGAAGACGGAGAGATCGGGGCGGACGCCGTACTTCTCCGCGGCGCCGCCGCGGGCGATCCGGAAGCCCGCGATCACCTCGTCGAAGATGAGGACGACGCCATGCTTGTCGCAGAGCGACCGCAGCTTGGGCAGGAACTCGGCGGACGGCGCCTCGACGCCCCCGTTGCTCAGGATCGGGTCGACAAGCACGGCAGCGATGTCGCGCTCCAACGCGTCCGCCAGGAGCCGCTCAGCCAGGGCGACGTCGTTGAAGCCACCCACGACCAGGTCGTCGAGCACACTGGGCGACTGCCCCTTGCTCTCCGGCGCGGCGGGCTTCCCGCGGTCGGCTTCAGCCAGACCGGCATACACCGAGTCGTGCCAGCCGTGGTAGCTGCGGGCGAACTTGAGAACGCGCCGTCGGACCGGTCGCGGCACGGGCGAGGCGTACCGCGACCTGCACGGCCTAGGTGCCCGTGTTGCTCCACAGCAACCGCTCCCCGTGAGGTACGGCGTCGAGCACGGCCTCGGCGGCCAAGTACTCGAGCTCATGGCCGGTGCCGACCACCTGCATCCGGGTCACCATCCCTGCCATCGCCTCGGTGATCCGGGGATCGCCGTGCCCGAGCACCAGCAGACCCCACGCCATCACATAGTCGAGGTAGCGGTCGCCATCGAGATCCCAGACGTGCGCACCGCGCGCCTCGCGGACGAACAGGGGGTGGGGCTGCATCGCAGCACGCAGGCCGGATCCCACTCCGCCACCGACGCTGCGCCTCGTCCTCTCGAAGGCGGTCCGCGAACTCTGCAGTGCCACGTTGACTCCCGCCCCTGTCCTCAGCCGTCGAGGCCGAGATAGTCACCGAGCTCGGCGTAGTCGACCTGCCACAGGCCAGCCGAGCCCGTGGGGTACTGAGAGCGGAAGCCGAGCATGCGCTGGACACGCGGCGACAGCGACCTGGCGATCTCCATGTCCACCAGGAACGGGTAGGCCTCCTCACCGGTGAGGAAGCCCGGGTTGAACGCGAAGGCGACGGCTCGGCGGTACTCGTTCGCGGTCCTATTGGCCCCACCACCGTGCACGGTCTTGCCGCTGAAGAAGAGCGCGTCGCCGGCGTTCATCACGGCGGGGACCGTGTCCTCCGGCGTCCCACGGTCCTCGAAGTCGTCCCAGTGGTTGCTTCCGGGGATGACCCGCGTAGCGCCGTTCTCCTCGGTGAAGTCGGTGAAGGCAATGAGGAAGTTCAGGATGACCTCGGGGCCGTTCTTGCCCAGCTGGACGAAGGGGTACCAGTTCTCGAGGTCACGGTGCAGGATCTGGGCGTCGTTGCCGGGGCCGATCTCGATCACCTGGGCAGTCGTCATCCAGTAGGTGCCGGACTGCTCGAGGAAGGTCTGGTCGCAGAGGCTGTGAACCAGGTCGTTGTCGATGATCTCGTGACGGAACGTCGGGCTGAGCGTCACCAGGTTGGTGAGTCGCTTGGTGTTGCTGCCGTGGAAGGCGGCGATCACCTCGTTCTCGTGGGTCGAGCCAGGGCGAAGGTTCTCCATCGACTGGTCCACGTCGGCGTTGAAGCGGTCAATCTGGTCGCGCGTGAGGAAGTTCTTGATGATGACGCCGCCGTCACGGGCCACGATCGCGAGGATCTCCTCGATCGGGGTGTCCCGGGAAACGGACTGCAACGACTGGGGCTGCGTGGACACGGTCATGGCGAAGTCTCCTTGTCGATCGACTTGTTCAAACGACTGTATCATTTGATTCACAGGATGGGGAAGACCCCTTCACTTCGCTTTGAACCACACCGTCGGGAGACGACATGACCCAGCCGCTCTGGCAATCACTGCTCGACGAGGAGGCACGTCAGGTGGCTCGGCAGCTGGCCGACCTGCTGCCTGGTCCGCTGCATACCCTGGGTCTTCAGGGCGTCAGGGACTTTGCGGCTCCCCAGCCTCCGCCGCGCAGCACCCCGATGGCGGCCGTGCGCGATCACCGGGTAGGCGTGCCTGCGGTGCTGGTGCGGGAGTACTGCCCCTCCGAGCAGCCGGCGTCGCCGACCGTCCTGTACGTCCACGGCGGCGGCTTCACGGTGGGCAGCCTCGATGGCGTCGACGAGCTGTGCCGACTGATCGCCGCCGGAGCGGAATGCACGGTGTTCTCGGTGGAGTACCGGCTGGCGCCAGAGCACCCGTATCCCGCCGCTCTGGACGACGTCCGCACCGCGCACGCGTGGCTCACCGCGAATGCTGCCGATCTGGGGGTCGACCCGCACCGTATCGCGGTCGCGGGCGACTCTGCCGGGGGCGGCCTGGCGGCGGCGCTCTGCCTCGACCTGCGCGACCGCGGCCTGCCGCAACCGGTCCTGCAACTTCTGGCCTACCCGGCTGTCGACGACTCGTTCGAGCGACCGTCCTGGACCGAGTTCGCCGACGCGCCGCTGCTCGGCACCGAGGACGCCCGTTGGTTCTGGCGTCAGTACGTCGGCGAGGCCGGCGTCGCTCCGGACGTGCTCGCCGCCCCGATGCGCGCAGCGAGTCTCCGTGGCCTGGCCCCGGCGCACGTGATCACCGCCGAGGTCGATCCCCTCCGCGACGACGGCGAAGCATACGCCGACCGTCTCGCAGAGGAAGGCGTGCCGGTCACGCGCCAGCGGTATCGAGGCGTCTTCCACGGGTTCTTCACCGAGGTCGACACGTTCACAGCCGCCGGAACGGCGGTGACCGACGCCTGCGGAAGGCTACGCGACGTCTTCGAATCAGGCTTGGCCGCGAATCAGCGCACCAGCATGTCGAGCGCCTGATCCGTGCCGATCCGGCGGTAGGACTCGGTGACAGGGCCACCATCCACCAGCGTCCGACGGCTGTCGACAGCCCGCTCGCGCACGTGCGCCAGGCTGCTCGGCAACTCGTGCAGCGACGACTCGCAGCCACATCCGGTTTTGAACTCGGCGCCGTCCCACCGCCGAGCGAAGTCCTCAGCCGTCATTGCGCCGTACGCATCAAGGCCAGATCGAGGGTCGAGCATGAAGGACGCGTTCATCTCCGTAGCCGGACCGAGGCCGGTGATCGTGGAGTCGGGGTTCGCGACTCGGCCCCCGGCGGAATAGGCGAAAGCGCTCGTCAGTCGCTCCAGGACCGAGTTGCGTTCGGACCAGCCTGCGGAGGGCCTCGGCCTCGAGGAGGACCGCCAGATCATCGCCGTGGGTGATCAGCTGCAAGCACAGGCCGTCGATCACCGCCACAAAGACCCTCGTCAAGGTCTCGAGGTGCTCCTCGGGAAGCGGAGCCAGCGCCTGCCGGAGGCAATCCTTCCAGGTCTGGATGAACATGTCGTAGATGCGCGACGCAAACTCCGGGTATTGCGTCTCGCCCAGAGCCAGATCTCGATCTGCGCCCGATTCGATTGGGGGCCAGGTGTTGCCAACGGCGCCCGGGCCTCGTCGGCGAACTTCCGCGTGGTTGCTCCATCGACGCCTTCGCGGGCGATGACCGTCATCGCAGCGTCGATGACGGTCATCGCCGGACCTGGGTGGGAACGCGCGCCATGGTCAATATTCCGTCCGGCCAAGTCATCTGAGCATGCGCACGCCAACAGGTCTCACGCGTGTGACTTGGCCGGGTAGCGGCCTCAGCGCCGCGATCGGCTGAGGTCGTCGTACGCCGCTGCGAGTGCCAGGTGGCCCTTCTCCTCGATGACCTCCGCCAGCACGTCGACGAAGGCGCCCAGCATGGTGGCGGGCTGCCCATTGCGCTGCATGTCCGATCGATTGACGAGCATCGAATCGAAGTGGGTTCGCATCGCGGCCTGGTCGGTGGCGAAGTCTCCGCTCTCCAAGTGCTCGACGGCAACATGGCGGGCATGCGAGGTCAGGGGGCCTCCGAGCCGTTCGTGAAACTCCAGGAAGGCGGCGGGGCTGACTCCGTAGTGCGCGGCGTAGGCGGCGGCCTCGTAGAACGCGGCCACCTCGATGTGGTGGGCGATGCCCCCAGCCGAGCCGAGGATGTTCGGGAGGGCCGGGTCCGCCCCGTCGTACGTCGGACGAGCGAGGACGGAGAGGACATCCGCGTGTTCGTCGAAGACCGAGCGGTCGCCGGCGTAGGACAGACCGGCGGAACCGGGACCCAGACCGTCCGGGTAAACGTAGATGTTCCCGTCCAGGTACCGGCCACCGCGCTCCTCCACCCAACGGCTCATCATGCGCGCCTCGTCGGGCGTGCCCCACGTGACGTTCACGACAGCGCATCCGGCGAAGTCGGCCCGATCGAGGACCGCCCGGACATGTTCGTACCGGTCGAGACAGACCACCGCCAGCGGCACGTCGCTCACAGCAGAGGCCGGGTCCTCCGCCAGCTCGGCGCCGGCCGCCACGAGGGGTTCCGCCTTCGAACTGGTTCGGTTCCAGACCTTGGTGGCCAGTCCTTGCTTCAGGAACAGCCCGGCCAGGGCCGCGCCCATAGGTCCGAGACCGAGTACCGCTACGTCGCTGCGCGTCATGGGTGCTTCTCCTTGTGTGGGGTGCACGACCGCACGGTGGCCGTGACGAGCTTTCCGTCCTCGACATCCACCACGACGGTGTCGCCCGGGGCGAGGTCGCCGGTCAGGACACTCCGCGACACGGCGGACGTGACCTGCTGCTGGACGACGCGGGCAAGCAACCGTGCGCCGTGCTCCTCGTCGTGGCCGAGCACGGCCACCAGCTCGCGGGCCTCGTCGGTCAGCCGCAGGCCGATCCCGCGATCGGCGAGTCGGGCGGCCACCGCGGCGACCTGCAGCTCCACGAGCCGGGCGACGTCCGCTCGGTGCAAGGGGGCGAGCTGGACCACGTCGTCCAACCGCGTGACGAAGTCGGCCCGGAACTGCTCAGCAACCGCAGCGGCATCGACGAGGCTCGAGGTCATCGCCAGCACCACGTTGCGGAAGCTGACGACCCGACCCTGGCTGTCGGTCAACGACCCCTGCTCCATCACCTGGCGCAGCAGCGCGTGGACGTCGGGGTGGGCCTGCTCCACGTCGTCGAGGAGCACGACCGCGTAGGGCCGGCGGCGTACCGCTTCGGTGAGCTGGCCGCCCTCCTCATAGCCCACGTAGCCCGGGGGCGCGCCGATGAGCCGGGCGACCGACTGCTTCTCGGAGTACTCCGACATGTCCAGCTGGATCAGGGCGTCGTCACTGCCGAACATGAAGTCGGCGAGCACGCGGGCGAGATGCGTCTTGCCGACACCGGACGGCCCGCAGAACAACAACGAGGCGAGCGGACGCATCGGGTCGGCGAGCCCGGCGCGCGCGTTGCGGAGGGCAGCTGACACACGGGTGACAGCGCCTTCCTGGCCTACGACGTCCTGGCCGATGCGTTCCTCCATCGTGGCGAGCTTCTCGAGCTCCGCTTCCTGCAACCGCGTGACGGGGATACCGGTCCATGCGGCGACGACCCGGGCGATGTCGTTGTCGCCGACGACGTCGCTGTCTGATGGCAGCTCCACGCTCCCCCGCCCATCGAGTTCGATCCTGCGCTGGGAGCCCGCCTCGTCGATCAGGTCGATCGCCTTGTCCGGAAGGAACCGATCGGGGATGTAGCGCTTGCTGAGCGAGACCGCCGAGACGAGTGCAGCGTCGGTGATGCGAACGCCGTGGTGCGTCTCGTAGCTGGACCGCAGTCCCCGCAGCATCGTGACCGCGCTGGCGAAGTTCGGCTCCTCCACGTGGACAGGCTGGAACCTCCGTTCCAGGGCAGCGTCCTTCTCGACATACCTGCGGTACTCGTCGAGCGTGGTCGCTCCGAGCGTGCGGAGCTCGCCGCGCGCCAGCATCGGCTTCAGGAGGTTCCCGGCGTCCACCGCGCCCTCGGCGGCGCCCGCGCCCACGATCGTGTGCAGCTCGTCGATGAACAGGACGATCCCGCCCTCTGCGTTACCCACGTCGGTCAGGATCGCCTTGATCCTGTCCTCGAACTCGCCGCGGTAGCTTGCGCCTGCCACGAGTGCACCCACGTCGAGCGCGACCAGCCGCTGGTTGCGCAAGCCGGCCGGCACGTCGCCTGCAACGATCCGCCTGGCGAGTCCCTCAGCGATCGCCGTCTTCCCGACGCCTGGATCGCCGATCAGGACAGGGTTGTTCTTGCGGCGACGGCCCAGCACCTGCACCACCCGCTCGATCTCGGCATCCCTGCCGAGAACAGGATCGAGCCTCCCCCGAAACGCCAGCTCGGTCAGGTCGCGACTGAACCGGCGGAGCTGGGTCGAGACGGGTCCAGGGCGCCACAGGACGTCGAGGTAGGTGAGCTCGGGCTCGGCGTCCTGAACCGTTGCCGGACCACGGACACGCAGGACAGCGTCGAGCATCGACCTGCGGTCGACTCCGAACGACCCGAGGATCGCCCCCGCACCGTCGCGAAAGCCCGCCAACGCGATCAGAAGGTGCTCGACGGAAACGAAGGCGTCACCGAGCTGCTTCGCCTCGTGCTCGGAGGCGCGCAGCACCGAATTCAGCGTCGTCGCTTCAGCCTCCGCATCGGCCCTGACCTTGGCGTCCAGGGCAGCGACTTCGGTGCCGAGCTCCGCGAACACCAGGCGCGTGATCGTTCCGTCCTGCTGGAGAAGCGCACGCAGGAGACTACTGGGCCCTGTGGCCGCTGTGCCGCCGGACGCGGGGGCGGCCAGGTCGAGTGCCTCAAGCGCCCGCCGCGTGTAGTCCCCCCGGAGCTCCACGCTCGAGGTGCCCTGACCGACCTCCTCGACCATGCTCATGCCCGGGCAGACTCTGACGCAGCGGACGAGGCCTTGGCACGAGCGGGCACCTTGGACTCGATCGCCTCCCGCGTCATCAGTCGCTGCGCGTCGACGGCAGCCTTCTTGCCCATCTCGATCGCGCCCTCGAACCAGACCATGAAGGTCTGGGCGATGTCGGAGGTCGCGAAGTGGAGGCGGCCTTCGGGGCGCGAGCTTTCCGCGTGGTGCTTGCTGATGATGCCGGGGGGTAGCGCCATCCAGTCGCCGTATCCCGACCACTCGTCCTCATTCCAGTCGTGGAGGTCGAAGGCGACCAGCTCGGCCTCGGGGAAGAAGGCGTGGAGGAAGCGCTCGACGCCGGCGAAGTCGGTACCGAACCGGTCCGGGTTGTCCGGGTGGTTGACGTAGAAGCCGGTCATCAGCTGACCGTTCTCACCCAGGTCGGTGTCGGTGAAGAGGATGGCTGCGCCGTTCTCCGTCTCAGCGTTGCCCAGTGCGAACGGAAGGTGAGGCGCGTTCTTCACCTGGGCGTGGACCTTGATCGCGCACGAGTTTTGGTTACCGTCACCGACCATCGCCAGCTTGCCTGCGCTCAGCGGCGGGTCGAAAGTGATGTTCTTCCAGCACGCGACCGGAGTCGCGACCACGACGGTGCTCGCGGTGAAGGTGTCGCCGGCTGCCGTCGTGACCGTCGCTCCGCTGTCATCCTGACGGACTGAAGAGACGGGCGTGCCGAGCCGTACGTCGGCGCCAGAGTCCGCCGCCATGGCGTCGACCAGCGTGCTGATCCCCTCCTCCGTGTACTCATCCAGGACGCCCCACGCGCGGATCAGGCTGTAGTCCAGCTGGGCGACGAACTGCAGCGGCGGCAGCGCCGAGACCTCATGCGGGTAGCGACCTGTGAAGAAGGTGCTCAGGAAGGTGAAGAAGCCGCGGGTGCCGGGACCGACCTTGAGGTTGTCCAGGTACTCGCTGAACGGGATGTCCAGATCGGCCAGGTTCTGCCGATCCAGCGGAATACCCAGCGTGATGCGCTTGGCGTCGCTGAGGATCTGGTGTGCCGCCCGCTCGAAGTCGAAGATCTCCTCCAGAGGCACCGGCAGTGGACCGGGGTTGTACTGGCCGCGGTCGATGGTCGGGTAGCACTCGGGCATCGTGCTGTGCACGACCGTGAGTCCGTAGCGCTCGATCTCGGCCATCACGTTGACCTGGCGGTCGGACCAGACGTACTGGCCACCGTGCTCGATGACGCCTTCCCAGTCACCGATCCGGCCGCGCTCGGAAAAGACCCGACCACCGAGACGGTCACGCGCCTCCAGCAGCAGGACCGAATAGCCCTGCTCGGCCAGGTCGCGACAGGCCGTCACGCCTGCGAAGCCTCCGCCGATCACGACGGTGTCGAAGTCATGCTTGGTCATCTCGAACCCCTTTGTGATGCGTCGACCCCGGACTTCCATCGCGGGGTGCAGTGTCGGTCAGGCAATGCCAGCCGCGGCGAACTTCTCCGCGATTCCGGCTTCGTCGGAGAAAGCAACCTCGCGCACGACCTTGAGCGTGGTGAGGTCGAACTGGTACGCCACGAACAACGGCCAGCTGATCGTGACCTTGTCGCCCGACGGCGTCTCTGCACTCATCGACGCTTCGAGCGTGACGGCAAGGACGTCATCGACCCGGTGCACGGTCGCGAGATCTACCGAGAAGCCACTGCCGGCGGACCACAGCTTCTGTACGTACTCCTTGAGGGCGGCCTTGTCCCTCTCCTTGCCGTTCTCAAGGAAGACAAGGGCGTCGTCGTAACAGGCCATCAACGCGTCGATGTCCTGGGCCTCCATCGCCGCGGCCATTTCGCCAAGACGGTCCTGGAGGGCGTCGTGTTCCTGCGTCGTGCTCATGATGCTCCTTCGATGTTGATCCACGTGGTCTTCAGTGAGGTGTACTTCTCCAGGCCGTGCACGCTCCGGTCTGCGCCGTGGCCTGACAGCTTGTGCCCGCCGAAGGGGACAGAGCTGTCGCCCTCCTCGTAGCAGTTGACCCAGACCAGTCCGGCGTCGATCTCGCGCGAAAGGCGGTGCGCCCGGCTGAGGTCCGCGGTCCAGATGGCCGAGCCGAGGCCGTAGTCGGAGTTGTTCGCGATGGCGATCGCCTCCTCCTCGGTGGAGAAGGTGAGCACCGACAGGACCGGGCCGAAGATCTCGTGCTGGGCGAGCCGGCTGTCAGGATCGACGTCGGTGAAGACCGCGGGCGAGACGTACAACCCGTCGTCACGCTTCTCGTCCGAGCCCATCACCAGGGTGGCGCCGTCGGCGATGCCCTTGCGGATCTCGTCCACGACGTCGTCGCGGTGGACGGCGTACGCCAGGGGGCCCATGGTGGTGGCCGGGTCCAGCGGATCGCCGATCACGTGGGCCTCGAGGTGCTTGACGACCCGGGCGACGAAGTCGTCACGGATCTCCTCGTGCACCACCAGCCGTGAACCGGCGGTGCACATCTGGCCACTGTTGAAGGAGATGGCCCAGGCAGCCGTGGCCGCCGCCTTGTCGAGGTCCGGCGCGTCCGGGAAGACGATGTTGGGCGACTTGCCGCCCAGCTCGAGCGAGACCGGCTTGGCGTTGGACTCCCCCGCGTAGGTCAGCAGCTTCTTGCCAACCTCGGTGGAGCCCGTGAACGTGAGCGTGGCGACGTCATCGTGGAGCGCCAGCGCGGAGCCCACGACGGAGCCGCTGCCGGTCACAACCTGCAGGACACCCGCCGGGAGCCCGGCCAGAGCGGAGAGCTCGGCGGCCCGAAGCAGCGACAACGGCGTCTGCGTGGCCGGCTTGACCACGACGCTGTTGCCTGCGGCGAGCGCCGCCGGGATCTTGAACATCGCGAGCGTCATCGGGAAGTTCCACGGCGTGATCGCACCGACGACGCCGAGGGGCTCACGCGTCACCAAGGCCAGGGCACCGTTGCGGCCTCGCGGTGACTCGTCGTACAGCTTGTCGACGAGCTCGCCGTACCAGCGGATCGTGTTGATCGTCGTCCGGAGCTCGACGTTCCAAGCGACGGTGACCGGCTTGCCCATCTCCAGCGCGAGCAGTAGCGCCAGCTCGTCGCGGTGTTCGTCCAGGAGGTCCGCCCAGCGGAGGAGCACCTCGCCGCGCTGGCGCGGCTCGAGGAGGGACCAGCTGCCCCGCTCGAAGGTCCGACGTGCACTCTGCACGGCACGGTCGACATCTGCGGCGTCCGCGCTGGTCACGTTGGCGATCACGGATCCGTCGCGCGGGCTGATCAGCGGGAGGGTCCGCCCGGACGCCTGGTCCCAGGCACCGTCGATCCACATCGCCGACGGGATCGCCGTGCGCGCCTGCAGGTCGAGCCAGTCGTCGAGGCTGGTCAGCGTGCTCACGCGGGGCGTTGTCATGCCATGGCCTTTCTGTCGAGGACCAGCTCGTCGGCGGTACGCCGCGATGCCGCGTCCACCAGCCAGTCGAAGATCGGTTCGGGTTGGGTGGCGGTCCACTCGGGATGCCACTGCACTCCCACGACCGGGCGGTCGGCGAGCTCGATGCACTCGACCACCCCGTCCGGCGTACGGCCCACCACGCGGAGGCCGTTGCCGGGACGGTCGACCGCCTGGTGGTGCCAGGAGTTCGTCACGCGCCGAGCGCCGTAGACCACGTGCGGCACGGACCCCTCGGCGAACTCCACCACGTGGCCCGGGTCGCCGTCGCTGGGCGCGGCGTAGGAAGCCGAATGCACGATCGGTCCCTCGTCGAGGTGCTCGATGAGGGTGCCGCCCAGCACGACGTTGAGCAGCTGGTGGCCGCGGCACACGCCGAGCAGTGGCGTTCCGGAATCAACCGCGGCGACGATCAGCGCGGCTTCGTAGGCGTCGCGCTCGGCGTCGTGGGCGTCGTGGTCCCACCGGGGATCCACGGTCGGGTCGACCGCGGCGAGCCCACCCCAGCGGGCAGGATGCACGTCCTGGCCGCCGGTGACGACGATGCCGTCCAACCGAGCGACGACGTCGGCCGCATCGGCCGCGAACGGGATGAGGACGGGGATGCCGCCGGCTGCGGCGACGCCGTCGGCGAACGCCGAGAAGTAGCTGCCGATCCGCTGCTCGCGGAACCGCTCGGAGGTGTTCGCCACCATGCCCAGCGCGAGCTGGCGGCCGGTGATGCCGATCAGCGGCTTCATGCCCGGCCTCCGATGCGCGCCACGACACGGATCTCGTCACCCGAGGCGAGCGCCTTGAAAGCCTCGTTGATGGTGGCCAGGTCGAACTCGGCGGTGACCAGGTCGTCGAGTCGCAGGACGCCCATCCGGTTGAACTCGGCGTACATGGGGATGTCGACCTTGAAGTGGTTCGACCCCATGAAGCAGCCTTGCAGGCGCTTCTCCTCGAGGAACAGCTCGGCGCCGCGAATGTCGATCTGGTGCCCGTCCGGGATCATCCCCATCACGGTGGCCGTCCCTCCGGCGCGCAGCATCGCGAATGCCTGCCCGACCGTGCGGCCCGACCCGACGGCCTCGAAGGCGTGGTGGACGCCGCCGCCCGAAAGGGCCCGGACGGCGGCAACAACGTCACCGTCGCGCGCATCGACGACATCGGTGGCGCCGAACTCGAGGGCCTGCCGCAGCTTCTTCGGTACGACGTCGACGCCGATCACCTGCGAAGCGCCGGCCAGTCGTGCGGCCTGGAGAGCGGCGAAGCCGACACCCCCGAGCCCGATCACGGCCACTGACTGCCCGGGGCGGACCCGCGCGCTGTGCAGGACCGCGCCCATGCCCGTCGTGACCGCGCAGCCGAGGATGCTCGCGGTGGCGGGCCGGACCTCGTCGGAAATGGCCACGAGGGAGTTCTGGTGCACCAGCGTCATCTCGGCGAACCCGCCGATACCCGCGGTGGGCCGAACCGCTTCGCCGCGCGCGTTGGTGAGCCGCGGCCTCGGGCGCTCCTGCTGGAGCCGGCCGCGATCGGCGCACAGGGTCTGCCGACCGTCGAGACAGTAGGAGCAGGTCCCACAGAAGACCGACAGGCAGGTGACGACGCGGTCGCCGGGCACGAACCCAACGACGGCGCTGCCGACCTCGACGACTTCCCCCACGACCTCGTGCCCAAGGACGATCGGCACGGTCGTCTCGAACGTGCCGTCGATCTCGTGCAGGTCGGAGTGGCACAGCCCGGCGTGCTCGACCCTGACCAGGACCTCCTCGGGAGCCGGGTCGTCGAGGAGTAGCTCCTCGACCTCCAGCTGTCCGGGCGCGCGGTTGAGGACCGCGGCCGCGATGCGCCTGCTCATACGAGCTCGAAGTAGCGGGCGGACTCCCACGGCGTGAGTCCGGCGTCCGGGTCGCCGCCGCCCATGGTGTGGAAGGCCAGCCACTCCCAGCGGCGGGTACCGAGCCAGTACCTCACGAACTCCTCACCCAGCACCTCGGGGAGGACCTTGTCAGCCTCGAGCGCAGCAGCGGCCTCGGTGATGGTGGTCGGGATCAGTTCCACGCCCGTGCTCTCGGGCCGGCACCACGCCAGCCCAGCGAGCGGCTCCGGGGGCTGCACGTGGTTGATCACGCCGTAGAGCCCCGCGCCGGCGACCGCGGCCGCGACCAGGTAGACGTTGGAGTCCGAGCCCGGCAGCCGGTACTCGATGCGGGAGTAGGCGGGGTGGCCGGTGATGGCGCGCACGGCGGTGGTCTTGTTGTGGTGCCCCCAGGTGACGGTGGTCGGGGGGCCTTCCAGCGGAATGAGCCGGCGGTATGAGGTGATGAACGGAAGAGCGATCGAGGTGGTTCCTGCCATCGCTGCCATGACGCCGCCGATGAAATGCTCCATGACTTCGGAGGCGCCATCGGGGCTGTAGAAGGCGTTGCCCTCGGCGTCGGTGAGCGAGAGATTGATGTGGGACGCCTGGCCCCACGCATCGGACCACTTGGCCATGAAGGTGACTGTGCGAGCGAGCTCGTAGGCGACCTCGCGCATGATCTGGCGCGTGCGTGCCCAGCGGTCCGCGACATCGACGACGTCCCCGACCGCGACGTTGATCTCGACCTGGCCGGCCGCGGCCTCGTCGTTCCACGCCTCCCAGGCGATCCCGACCCAGCGCAGCCGCTGCTCGACCGCCTCGAGGTACTCGCGCCAGTCAGCGGACTTACCCAGGACATAGGCCGATCCGGCCGTCCCGCCGAGCGGCGTGAGGCCTTGGTAGCCCTTGGCGCGAGCCGTCTGAACGGACTCCTCGAAGATGGTGGCCTCGATCTCGACGGCGCCCTTGACGCCGAACCCCAGCTCTGCGGCCTGCGCGGTGACCTTACGCAACAGGTTGCGCGGACACACACTCACCGGCTCGCCCTCCTGAGTCCAGAAGTCACCGATCACCGCCGCGACGCCGGGCCGCCACACGCACAGCGTCTTGAGGTCGGGACGCAGGAAGATGTCATCCATCTCGCCGCGCCAAGACGGGAACGCGACCCCGAGCACCGGGAAGTTGCCCAGGTCATTGCCGAAGACGATGTCCGCGAACGGGTAACCCTGTTCGAGTCCGCCGAGGAACTTCTCGCACGACAACGTCTTCCCGATGAAGGTGCCGTCCAGGTTCGTGGTCTGGATCTGCACCGAGGTGATCTCGTTGTCGACCATCCACTGCTTGATCTCTGAAGCCTGCGTCTCAACCACCGAACCGCACCTTCCAGTGAGCACCGCACATCGCTGACAGGTGTGCGCCAGATCCGACGACCGTGACCGCCCCAGCGGCGACCGCGTAGAGAAAGTGGTCGACCTGGCCGCTGAGAACCGCCGAGAGGGCCGACCCGTAGCCATGGACCTCGTACACGTCGCCTCCCTCACCGAAAGCGATCTCGGCCTCCTCGTCGAGGCAGACCAGGACCAGGCGGCCGGGGAAGCCGGGCGTGCCCTGGTTCACCTCCCAGAAGTGGGCGGCCGCTTCGCGCCAGGAGGGCAGCGGCGGCGAAAGCAGCTGAGCGGCCGCGAGGCCGACCGGGTCCGTCGTCTCGCCGACGGTGTACTCCGGGTCGAACAGCAGGTCCGCCTGCTCCGCGCCGTGAGCGAGCCCGTGGCTCACGAGCACGCCGGACCCGTCGAACGTCAGCGACGCGGACTGCGCGTCGGTGACCGAGCGCAGCGCGATGGCGCCGTTGGTCTGCATGATCAGCTCGCGCAGCTCCGGGGCCTGGGCACTGGCCCGGAGGGTCCGGGCCAACGAGAGCACGAGCGGCGTGGGGTCGGCCTCCGTGGCGACAATTGCTGCTGGGCTGTTCATGACTCACCTGCTTCATCGCTGATCGAACGACTAGATCGATTGACCGAGTATGGCCCGGGTCACCCCGGCCGTCAATGGTCAAATGACCCGGGTTCCAGAGATCAGGACGCCCCCGGCGAGCCGGGTGAGGTCGCGTCGGGAGCTCACCGGACCTGTCGGTTCGAGCAGGCAACAGATCGCCCCGACCCCCCTACGGGGTCGGGGCGATCTGTCGTTCGGGGCGTCAGGCATGCGCGGCCGGCGACAGCAGCGCGGCCGCGACGTGGGGGCATCCACTGCAGGAACGCCGCCGAGGACGGTGGCCAGGTAGAGGTTTCAGGAGGCGAGGGTTCCGAGGTCGACCGGGAGGCATGTGCCGGTGATGGCCGACGCCTCTTCCGAGGCGAGGTAGGCGATGGCACTGGCTACCTCGCCGGTCTCAGCGAACCGTTTGATCGGCTGGCGCCCGAGCAGCCCGTCGAGGACTTCCTGTTCGGTGGCGTTGCGCAGTCTGACCTGTTCGGCAAGCTGCGTCTCCACCATGGGCGTGCGCATCCGGGTCGGCGCGACAGCGTTGACGGTGAGGCCGTGCGCCGCACCCTCGAGCGCAGCCGCCTTCACCAGGCCGAAGAGCCCGTGTGAACTACGAGAGCTTTCCCGACCCTGCGCGCTGGCCCAGGGTGAACTCGGACTGGGAGCGGGAGGTCATGGAGAACGCCGGTTCCGGGACGTTCGTCCACACCTCGCGATGCTGCGCGAGGTGGCGGCCGCGGCCAAGGATGCCGGCGCCACGCCGGAGCTGGAGACCTACGACCTCGGCCATCTGTACATGGCACGGCAGCTGATCGAGGAGCGGACGCTGCAGGGGCCGGTCCGCATCCAGCTCGTGCTCGGTGTCCTTGGCGGTGCAGGAAACGAGCTCGAGGACCTCTTCGCCCTCCGGGAGCGTGCCCAGAAGGTCCTTGGCGACCAACTCTGCGACCTCGGGGTGGCTGCGGTGGGTTATCCGATGCAGTTCCGGCACGCAGCAACCGCTCTGGGTCTGGGCATGGACTGCCGCGTCGGCATGGAGGACAGCCTCCGGGTCAAGCGAACTCAGCCGGTGCGTGACAACGCGGAGATGGTCGAGGTCGCGGTCCAGCTCGCGGACCTTCTGGGACGCCCGATCGCAACTCCCGATGAGCTGCGGTCCCGACTCACCCGTTGGGTGAGCTGATGGGATCGTCCTGCTCCTCCTTACAGGTGCGTCGCTCCTCCGACTGACTCGCCTTGCGCGTGGGCGACCAGCGCAGCGAAGGCCTATCGCGTGGCGCCCAGCTCGATGATCAGCACGCCGACCGCGATGAGTCCGATACCTGCCACCGAGAGCCGGCTGAGGCGCTCATTGAAGAGCCACTTCGATGCGACCGCGGTAGCGGCAACGCCGCATGCCGCCCAGATGCCGTAGACGATTCCCAGAGAGGCGCGCTTGGGCCAGGGCTCCGGTCAGCGCGGCGAACGCACCGACGTACCCGAAGAGCGCCAAGGCGAGCCAGCGACGGTCGCGGGTCGTGGCGACCTTGAGGGAGAGTGTGGCGCCGACCTCAACGCATATCGCGACCGCCACCAGGGCGACGGGCGGCATCCATCCCGCCGTCGCCGAGGCCGCCGTCTTCGGCGCCACCCGCCGTACGCTGGGACGAAAGGCCCTGCGTGGCCGTCGTCCTGAAGAACGGCGCCCCGATGGACGCCGCGACGCTGCGGGAACACCTGGCCGAGAACTGGG
>NZ_JBIBVE010000006.1:360915-404748 GCF_043080095.1 Streptomyces sp. NPDC015127 | reverse complement strand
CAGCCCGCTGGGCGTGAGTCAACGACAACGGCGGAATCTTCGGACCCGGACGACTCATACCCAACCAACGACGGATCTCCGACTCAGGTCACTAGCCCTTCAGGAGCTCGTTCATCCTGGTGATCTCGGCGCTCTGCGAGGTGATGATGTCCCCGGCCATGTCCTTGGCGGGTCCGTACGAGCCCTCCGCCTGCTCGGTCCTCGCCATCTCGACGGCGCCCTCGTGGTGCTCGACCATCATCGTCAGGAACGCGGTGTCGAACTCCTTGCCGGAGGACTTCTCCAGCTTCCCCATGTCCCCGGCCGTCATCATCCCGGACATCGAGTGGCCGGCGTGCTCGTCCGCGGCGCCCTCCTCGGGGACCTGCTCGCCCCAGGACGTGAGCCAGCCGGAGAGCGTCCTGATCTCCGGGTCCTGTGCCTTCCTGATCTCGGCCGCGAGCTTCTTCACCTCCGGGGAGGCGGCGCGGGTGTCGGCCAGGTCGGCCATCTCCACCGCCTGGCGGTGGTGCGGGATCATCCCCTGGGAGAACGCGACGTCGGCGGCGTTGTGCTCGCCCTGTGCGGCCGGGGCGGACGTGGAGGGCTTGGGGCTGCCGCTGCTGTGGCCGCCGTGTCCGGTGGAGCCGTCGCCGGAGCCGGACCCGCAGGCGGCCAGGACGAGAGCGGCGCCGGCGGCGGCCGCCAGGGCGGCGGCGCGGCGGGGCAGGGAAGAGTATGCGGTCATGGTGCTGCTGCTCCTGTGCTGGGAGAGGGGAAAGAGGGCGTGCGGGAGCGGGCGGCCGTCCGTGGGGACGGCAGCCTCGGGGTCGCCCTATATGCGCAGGAGTTGGAGCGTGCTCAGGGACGGCGGACGCGACTCGCGTGGGTGCCGGGGTCCGTCGGCGGCCGGCGGGGCGGCCGCGGGTGCGGCGGCCGCGACGGTCCGGTCCAGGGCCGGGAGGGTGGGCGCGGCGGCGATGCCGCTCGCGGCGCAGGTGCCGTCCGCGTGCTCGACATGACCG
This sequence comes from Streptomyces sp. NPDC015127, assembly GCF_043080095.1. NCBI lineage: Bacteria > Bacillati > Actinomycetota > Actinomycetes > Kitasatosporales > Streptomycetaceae > Streptomyces > Streptomyces sp. NPDC015127. Next base: position 403,744 of record NZ_JBIBVE010000006.1, on the reverse strand, counting down.
CCGGACGCGCCGGACGCGCCGTGCTCGTGGTGCGCGAGGGAAGAGGCCGCGCGGTCGGGGTCCGCGGGGCGCGGGTCCTCCGCATGGGCATGGGCCGCGCACGACGGCTCGGGATGGGCCGCGGGCGAGGCGGCGTGAGGCGACGCGGCCTGCGTGCCCGGATGTGCGGCCGCGATCGCGGGGCCGAGTCCGTGCATGGCCACCACACCCGTGAGGACGGCCAGCACGAACAGCGCAACAGCCAGCGCCCCATGGGGCCGGGTCGTACGTCGTGGCTGCCACCGCATGCCCGCCATCGTAAGGCGACCCGGCGGGCGGCCCCCGTCCGGGGCGGTGCGCGCGTCGACCGGCACGACGAAGGCCCCGGGGACGGCCGGGGCCTTCGGAGCCGGGGGCTCTGGGGGGGTCAGGCCTGGCCCTGGTTGATGTTGATCATCCAGGCGATGCCGAACTTGTCCGTACACATGCCGAAGACGTCGCCCCACATCTGCTTCTCCAGCGGGACCGTGACGTTGCCGCCGGCGGACAGCTTCTCCCAGTAGCCGCGCAGCTCGTCGGCGTTCTCCCCGCTCACGCTGACGGCGATGTTGTTGCCCTGCTTGTACTCGGCGCCGGGCGGGGTGTCCGCGCACATCAGCGTGAAGCCCTTGTCGGTCTCCAGCATGCTGTGCATGACCTTGTCGTTGAATCCGGGGGGCGCCTCGGAGCCGAAGTCGCCGTACGTGTTGATCCTCAGATTGCCGCCGAAGACGTCCTTGTAGAACTCCACGGCCTGCTTGGCTTCGCCGGAGAAGCTGATGTACGGGTTGAGACGAGAGGCCACAGCATGATCCTTTCGTGACGGTTTGTCAGGAATGAAGAGTAGCCCCGTAGCGGCCGTGCGGCTGAGGGGAACCGTGCGTGTCCGGGGCCGTTCCGTATGCGGTGGTGTTTCGCGCGGTAACACGGGCGGCGCGGGCCGATTTCGGGCATGCGTCAAGGAGTGGTGCGGCAATCGCTCGTCATTGTTGTACTTACTCGTGTTCCAGAAAGCGGTGTCTCCCGGCCGGGAGATGGCTTGACTCCGGCGCCCCTAATCGCGGGAGATCCGGAACTCTTGTTCCTGGCAGGGAAGTTGTGCAAGGGTGAGCCCCCTCACACCCGAACAAACGCCATTCTGATCAACCGTTCGAATTCTCTGTGGGCGAGCCTCTCCAAAAGAAGCGGTATCGCCACCGGATGGTATGGACCAAACAGGTCCGCTCCTTGACGGCCGGCTGTCGGCATCCATCGACCTCGAGCCGATGGCCACTCAGCAACCCCCCACCGCAATGCCATGGATGGAAAGACGCCCATGCAGCACCCCAGCACGCCCGGAAACGTGCCTTCTTCGCAGGCCGGCCGCATACCCGGGGTCTCCGACGAGGAGCTTGCCGCCGCACTGCGCGCCGGGGGAGCGGGTCAGGATGCCCACCCCGTCGCCACCCTGCTGGCCCGGCACTGGCAGCCCGTGTTCGACTACGCCTCCCTCTGTGCGCCCTCGGCCAAAATCGCCTCGATGCTGGCGACGGCGGCATTCGCGCAACTTCTGGAGAATCTCGCGGGGAGCGCATCGGCCGGTGCCCTGCGGCCCCATCTGCTGGTGACCACCCGTCATATCGCCAAGAGCTGGGCCGGTGACCAGCGGATCACCGCCCTGCTCCCGGGGCTGTCGATTCCCGAACCGCCCGCCGAGAATAGGCAGCTGGTCTCCCGCGCTTTCCACACAATGCCGATGACCGCCCAGGTACTGCTCTGGCATGCGGAGGCGGAGGCCGAGGGCATATCCATACCGGCCGGTTTGCTGGGTATTGATCCGCGCGTCGCGTCCGACCAACTCGAGCAGACGCGCGAACAGTTCCGGCAGGTCTGCGTACGGGTGCACCGGGAGTACGCGCCCACCGGGGAATGCCGCCACTACAACCGCCTCCTCGACATATCGCTGCGCCGCGGCGGGGCGCTGATCCCCGACATCCAGGTGCACCTGTCGGAGTGCCCGTACTGCCGTTACGCCGCCGACCAGTTGCGGCAGTCCGAGGGACGGCTCGGCGTCCTGCTCGCCGAGGCACTCCTGGGCGGGGCCGCGCAGTCCTATCTCGCGTCCCGGCCGGGCCGACGCCGTCGCGCCGGCCTGAGGGAGGGCCGGGTGCACCCCGGGGCGCCCGGTGGCCGGGGGACCGGCCGGCACTCCAGGGGCGGGCGGGCGCTGGCCCTGCCGGCCCTGGTGCTGCGCGGCAGACGGGCCGCCGTGGAGAGGGCGACACCGACCGCCCTCGGCCTCGGCGCCGCCGTCGCCGCGACCGGGGTGCTGGCCGTCGCCCTCGTGGCCACCCTGTGGTCCGACGACGGCGACCACGCGGGACCGGCCGTCCCCAGCGGGGCGGTCACCGGTGTGGCCCCGCCCGCGCCCGGCGCGAGCGAAGCCGTGCCGTCCGCGCCGGCGCCGTCGGCGTCCCTGCCGTCCGCGACCGTGCCGACCGCACCGTCGCCGCAGCCCTCGGCCACCTCGGCGGGCCACCCCGGCGGCCCGCTGACCACGCGACTGCGCAACGTCGAGGCCGACCTGTGCGTCGACTTCGCCGGGCGCGAGGCGAAGAAGGACGTGGACATCCTGATGGCGGCGTGCTCGTCGGCGCCGACGCAGCAGTGGGTGTACGAGAGCGACGGCCGGCTGCGCAGTGCGGCCGCGCCCGAGCTGTGCCTGAACTCGCACGGGCTCGATGGGATCGTTGTCGCCACTTCCTGCACGGCGCGCACGGCGCCCGACTCCGGCGACGTCCGGTACGACCTGACGATCCAGGGCCACGTCGTCCCGCGCTGGAACGAACGGCTCGCCGTGGTGCCCGCATCGACGGATCCGGGGTCGCCCGTGGTGGTGAAGGTACGGGACGACTCACCGGGCCAGGTCTGGGCGACCGACAGCGTCCGCACGGGCGCCACTCAGCAGTCGGCCCCCTACGCGGAGGAAGTGGGCGGCCCGCCGCCCGGCGGCGAGCGCTGCGTCCCGGAGACCTGCGAGGCGCCCCCGCCGGGGGCGACGGCCGCGCCGTCGCAGAAGCCCTCCGAGGGCAGTCTGCGCCGTGTGAGCGACGATTCCCCGCCCCCGGAGGAGACGACCCGCCCCACCCGCCCGGCGCTGACCCCCGTACTGCTCGCGCCTTTGCCGGTGGCGACAGGTGGAGCGTCTGCGCACTAGGGTCTTTCGTTTGGATCAGGCCGGATCAGTGAGTGGGGGTCCCCCCACGCCCGCAGGGCGTAGGGGGAGGGTCTGGTGCGTGCGATCGCAAGGCGGAGGTGGGGGTACCTCCCACGCCGAAGGCGTAGGGGGAGGAGACAATGGCGGAGCCATGGCGACCGACGACAACGCGGCGTGGGGGCACCTCCCGTGCCCGAAGGGCTACGGGGGTGGGGGTACCTCCCGCGCCGGAGGCTGCGGGGGAGCGTGCCAGGGCCCGCGAGCCCGGCATGATCCAAACGAGAGGCCCTAGCCGGGCGGACCGGCCGCAACCGGAGCGGTTCCGCCGCCTGCTGGGCCCTGGGGTTCGTCGCCAGGCGCAGCAGTTCCGCCTGGCGACGAACCCCGGCGACGTGACCCTGGCGCGCGGCGCTGTCGCCGCGTCCCGCGCCGGTGGCGAGGGCCGGCCGGTGGCATCCGCGGCCCAGGCCGGGACCGCGACCCGGCCGGCCGCCGCGCCGACGGCGGGACCGACGGGGCCCGCAGGGCCCGCCTGCCCTCGTGCCCGGACGTATCCGGCCCGTGCGAAGAACAACGCGAGAGGAACGCCGGCACCGTCGTGTTGAGCGGCTGGAGCCGCATGGCCTTTGGCATTGTGCTCCACAGGTGCGAACGACCGGAGGACCATGTACAGGCAGGATCGATCCCGTCCCACCCCTCCCACCCGGCGTGCCGTGCTCGGCGCCGGGATCGCCGCAGGAGGATCCGCACTGGTCACCGCATGCTCAGGCGGCGGCGCGGACCCCACAGGCGGCGCCGGAAAGGAGGCCGCCCTCCCCGGACCCGGAAGTTCCGGCGGGGACGGCAAGAGGGTCCGGCCCACGTGGACACCCAGCCCGGAGGGGAAGCTCCGCGGCCTCACCTTCACAGCCACACCGGCAACGGTCGAGATCGGTGGCGGACGCACTGTCAGGACCTCTACGTACAACGGCGAACTGCCCGGCAAGGAGGTGCGGATCACCGCCGGTGACACGCTCCAGCTGACGCTCGCCAACCACCTGCCGGACCCCACCACGGTGCACTGGCACGGCATCGCCCTGCGCAACGACATGGACGGCGTGCCCGACGTGACGCAGCCGCCCATCAAACCGGGCGGAGAGTTCACGTACCGCTTCCGGACGCCGCACCCCGGCACCTACTGGTTCCACCCGCACCTGGGCCTGCAGATCGACCGCGGCATGTACGCGCCGCTGATCGTGGACGATCCCAACGAGCCCCTCGACTACGACGCGGAGTGGATCGTCCTGATGGACGACTGGCTCGACGGGATCGACGGCTCCACCCCCGAGGACGTCTTCGACCAGCTCCGCAAGGGCAAGCCCGCCATGGGCCACGGCTCCGGCCACCACGGGCACGACCGCGGTGGCCGGCCCGTGCGGTCCAAACCCTCCGGAGGAGTCCCGGCCGGCTACGGGCCGCCCGGAGCCCACGCGCCGGAGCGGAGCGACGCGTCGCCCTCACCCAAGGCGGAAAAGGACCCCAACCTGCTGATGAAGGGGGCCAGTAGCCCACTGCTCGGCGGCCATGCCGGCGACGTCGCCTACCCGCACTACCTGATCAACGGACGCACACCCGACGATCCGGCCCAGTTCAGAGCGAAACCGGGCGACCGGATCCGACTGCGCCTCATCAATGCGGGCGCCGAGACAGCGTTCCGCGTGGCACTCGGCGGCCACCGGATGACGATCACCCACAGCGACGGCTTCCCCGTACGTCACCACCGGACCGACGCGCTGCTCATCGGCATGGGCGAACGGTACGACGCACTGGTCACCGCGAAGGACGGGCTCTTCCCGCTCACCGCTCTCGCCGAAGGGAAGAACGGCGCCGGCATGGCCGTCCTGCGCACGGCACGCGGCGCACTCCCCGGCCCCACCGCCCGCCCCGCCGAGCTCGATCGAGCCGTCCTCCCCTCGGCACGCCGGCTCCGGCCCCACGAATCCGTCGAATTCGACCGGCGCAGGCCCGACCGGATCGTCAAGGTCACCTTCACCGGTGACATCCAGGACTACGACTGGGGCACCGATCACGTCCCCTACTCACCCGACGCCGTCCACCGCATCGAGCGCGGCGAACGCGTACGACTCGTCGTCATCAACGCCACCGACATGTGGCACCCCGTCCACCTCCACGGCCACACCTTCGCCCTGGCCGGCATCGACTCCCACGGCGCGCGCAAGGACACCGCCATCGTCCTGCCCCACAACAAACTCGTCCTCGACTTCGATGCCGACAACCCGGGCCACTGGATGCTCCACTGCCACAACATCTACCACTCGGAATCCGGCATGATGACCACGATCACCTACCGCCCGTGACGTCCTTGGACGGGGTGAATCCCCGTGCGGAGACCACGACGTTGCTGATGACGATCAACCCGGTGCCGATCCATTCGTTGAGGTCGAGGCTTTGGTGGAGCAGGACCCAGCCGGCCAGGGCCGCCCAGACGGGGTTGATGCCGGCGAATGTGCCGAACACCCGGGCCGGTACACGGCGCAGGGCGAGCAGGTCGGCCACATAGGGCACGATCGAGGACATCAGTCCGCAGGCGACAGCGAGGGCGACGGCCGCGGCGGTGGGGGTGTGGAAGGCGAACCATGTCACGGCGATCGGGGCCCAGACGGCGGCGGTGACGAGGCCGGCCACAGCGGTTCCCTGCAGGCCGGGAAGACGCCGGCCGAGGGTGCGGTTGAGCAGGATGTAGCAGCCCCAGGCCGTCGCGGCGAGCAGTGCCAGGACGATGCCGATGATGTCGGCGGTGGGGCCGGGGTTGGTCAGCACCACCACGCCGACTCCGGCCAGGACGGCACAGGCGATGTCCAGCGCACGGCGTGAGCCGGCGACGGCGACGGTGAGCGGGCCGAGGAACTCGAGGGTGACGGCCAGGCCGAGCCCGATCCGGTCGATCGCGGCATACAGGCTGAGGTTCATCACACTGAACACGGCCACCAGACCGAGGATCGGCCACCACTGGTCCTTGCGCAGGCCACGGAGCCTCGGGCGCACGATCGGCGTCAGGACGATCGCGGTGACGAGCTGACGGATCGCGACCACGCCCACCGGACCGATGGCCGGGAACGCCAGCGCACCCAGGGCGGCGCCGGTCTGGTTCGACGCCGAGCCGGTGAGCATCATCCCGATGCCGACACCGCGCTGACGCGAGGTCGCCGCCGCAGCAGGGAGCTGCCGGCCGCCGGCAGGCGCGTTCTGCGTGCGATCTGTGGTCTCAAGGGTGTCCATACGCCGACGGTAGGATCACGGCGCCGCATAAACCTAATGCATGTTGTGACGCTGCCATACGCTTGGGTTATGGATTGGAGCCTTCGAGAGCTGCGGTTCTTCGTCACCGCCGCTGAGGCGGGGTCGTTCACCGATGCCGCCGCGCAGTTGTACGTCTCGCAGGCGGCGGTCTCGCGCACGATCGCGGGCCTGGAGAAGACCGTCGGGGACACGCTCTTGCGGCGGGTGCCGAGAGGGTGCGAGCTGACCAGTACCGGACAACAGGTCCTGCCTCATGCGCGGAGGGTGCTGTCCGAGGCTGCGAGGTTCACCGAGTTCCTGAACTCGCGCCACGGCGTCCTGCGGCTGGGGTATGCGTGGGCGGCTCTCGGGCTGCACACCGCGCGCCTGCAAAGGGACTGGGCTCAGCGCCACGATGCCATCGAGCTGGAGCTGGTCCGGCACAATTCGCCCACCGCGGGCCTGGCCGAGGGCCTGTGCGATGTGGCGATCGTGCGCAGACCGGTCGACGAGAAGCGATTCGACTCCCTCGTGGTGGGGCTGGAACGCCGGCTGGTCGCCTTCGCCTCCGACGACCCGCAGTGGTCGCGCCGGCGCCGGCTGAGCATGGCCGAGATCGCCGACCGCACGGTGATCATCGATCCCCGGGTCGGGACCACCAGCAGCCGGCTGTGGAGCGGCGCCGACCATCCACCCCGGTTCATCGAATCCACCGATGTCGACAGCTGGCTCGACGCCATCGCCGCCGGGCGCGGCGTGGGAACCACCGCCGAGGCCACCGCGCACCACCACCCGCGCCCCGGAGTGACCTACCGGCCGATCAAGGACGGCCCCCGCATCCCCGTCGGACTCGCATGGTGGCGCGATCACCACCCCTACGGCCTGGGCGACCTGGTCGACGCCGTCACCCAGCTCTACGCGACCACTTAGACGCGGTCCGCAGCGCCCACGATGCCGCGGATCACGCCCAGCTGCGTCAGATCCTCGGGGCGCAGCCGGAGCTGGGTCGCCGTGTGGGGGATCCGGGTGGGGGCGCGTTTGAGGATCGCGGCGGCGAGCTCCGGGGCGATCACCGAGAAGTCGCCGCGCCGCCATCTCGCGCGCGGCGCCGTACCCCTCCCAGCTGGGGGTACTTCCCGCGCCGAAGGCTGCGGGGGAGGGCCGTCGCCCGTGCGGGGCAGCTCGGCGACCTCGTGCTCGGTGAAGTCGTCGCAGACCAGCGCGATCGCCTCACGGGCGGTCATCCGCTCAGGCAGGCAGCGCCCGCTTCATGATCTTGCCCATGTCGTTGCGGGGCAGGACGTCGAGGAACCGCACCTCGCGCGGCCGCTTGTGCGGGGCGAGCTGGGCCGCCACATGCGCCGCCAGCTCCTCGGCCGACGGCGGCGCCTGGGGATCGGCCGCCACGATCCACGCGACGATCCGCTCGCCCAGGTCCGCGTCCGGCTCACCCGTGACCGCGGCCTCGCGCACCGCGGGGTGGTCCAGCAGGACGTTCTCGATCTCGCCGGCGCCGATCTTGTAGCCGCCGCTCTTGATCAGGTCGGTCGCCTTGCGGCCCACGATCCGTACGTATCCGTCCGCGTCGCGCACCGCCATGTCCCCCGTACGGAACCAGTCCCCGTCGAAGGCGGCCGCCGTCGCGTCCCGCCGGTTCAGGTACTCGGTGAACAGATGGTCGCCGCGCACCTGGATCTCGCCGATCGTCTCGCCGTCCGACGCCGTGATCTCCGTGCCGTCCTCCTCGACCAGCCGCAGCGCGACCCCGCGCAGCGGCACGCCGACCGTGCCCGGCCGCGCCGGGCCGTCGGCCCGCACGCTCGTGTTCATCAGCGTCTCGGTCATGCCGTAGCGCTCGATCACCCGGCGGCCCGTCGCCGCGGCGATCCGCTCGTGGTCCGGCAGCGGCAGCGCGGCCGACCCCGACACCAGCAGGCGGGCGCCCGCCAGTGCCTTCGCCAGCTCGGCGTCGTCGTCCAGCGCCTCCGCGAGCCGGTGGTACATGGTCGGTACGCCGAACAGCATCGTGCCGCCCCGGCCGAGCTCACGGGCCACGCCCTCGGGGGTGAACCTGCCCAGGTGCCGTACCTCGCCGCCGCGCCGCAGCGGGCCGACGATGCCGAGGATCAGGCCGTGCACATGGAACAGCGGCAGCGCGTGCACCAGGACGTCGTCCGCGCTCCACTGCCAGGCGTCCTGGAGCGCGTCCAGCGTCGTGGCGACCGCGCGGCGCGGCAGGACGGCGCCCTTGGGCGGGCCGGTGGTCCCCGAGGTGTAGACGACGAACGCGGGCGCGCCGGGCCCCGGTTCGCCGGCCGGCACCTCGCCCTCGCCCGTCATCTTCACGTCGACGCGCTCCAACGACCGGAGGGCAGCGGGCAGTTCGTCGCCGGAGGCGGCCAGTACCAGGGACGGCGCACTGTCCGCGAGGATGTGCGCGAGCTCGCGCTCCCCGGTCTTCGGGTTCAGGGGGACGACGGGGACGCCGGCGAGCAGCGCCGCGACCGTGCCGACCGCGGTCTCCATCGCCGGCGTTGCCCACAGCGCCACCCGCCCGCCGGCCGCGGCCGTGCCGATCCGGGCCGCGAGAGCTCCGGCGGCACCGGCCAGCTGTCCGTAGGTCAGGGACCGTTCGCCGAACCGCAGGGCGACCCGGTCGCCGTGATCGGGACCGCCGGCCGTGGCCGTCAGCGCCGGGAACAGGGAACTCACTCGTCGACCTCCTGGTGTCGCGTGCCGCACTGGGCAGGCTCATGGCAGTGCTTCCCGTCGCCTCATTCTCTCCCCGGGAGGAGACGGGCACCCGAGCGTGGCGTGAACCGGAGAGCCCTGCCGCCGGGACGCGACCGGGGCGTCGCCGCGCCGAACCGCTCCGCACGGGGGTGCGCGCCGGATGCTCAGGGCAGCGGAAGCGCGATCTTCACGGCGTAGACGGCGACGAGCCCGAAGCCGATGCGGAAGGTCCACGCCCGGGAGGTGTCCGAGATCCGGGCACCGGCGTAGCCCGCGGCGGCCACGAGGAACTGCTGCCACAGGAGGGAGGCGACGAGGACGCCGCCGACGAACACTGCCCCGGCCGCGCCGCCCCGCAGGGCCTCGCCCTGCGCGGTGGTGAGCGCGGCGAAGTAGAGCGCGGTGGTCGGATTGACGGCGGTGAGCGCGGCGAACCGGGCGAACACCCGGCCGGGCCGCGGCTCCGCACCCACACCCGCGGCGGCGAACCGGGCGAACACCCCGCCGGGCCGCGGCCCCGCACCTCCACCCGCACCCGCTTCCGTCCGTGCGTCCGGCGCCGGCGGCTGGGGCGGTCGGCGCAGGGACGACCACAGGCCGTGCGCCGCGATCGTGGCCAGGATCAGGGCCGACGCCAGCCGCACCCACGCCTCCACCCCCGACAGCGCCGAGGCCACCAGCGGTCCCAGTGCCGTGGCCACCGCCGCGTACACCATGTCGACCACCGCCACCGCGGATGCCGCGGCCACCGCGGTGGCACGGCCGCGCATCGCCTCCTGGACCAGCAGGACGCCGACCGCGCCCACCGGTACCGCCACTCCCAGTCCGGCCACCGCGCCCGCGGCTGCCGTCGTCCAGATCTCCGTCATGGGCACACCGTGGTGCCCCGACCGGTGCTCTCGCGGCCGCATTCCGGCCGTGGCTGCGACAATCGCGGTATGGACCGTCTCGACAGGGAAATCCTCGGTGTGCTCCGGGCGGATGCGCGGATCTCCTACCGCGATCTCGGCGTCCGGGTCGGTCTGAGCGCCAACGCCGCCGCCGACCGGGTTCGCCGGATGGTCCGTGACGGGGTCATCCGCGGTTTCACCACCATCGTCGACCCGACGGCCGGCCCCCGCCCCGGCCTCGTCGTGTTCATCGACATCACGCTGCGCCTCGACACGACGAACGAGGAGTTCGAGCGGGTCGTGCTGAAGCTGCCGGGCATCACCGAGGTCGTCCACGTCACGGGTGCGCACGACTATCTCGTACGGGCCACGGCGGCCGACGCCGCCGAGCTCGACCGGCTGCTGCGCGCCCTCAAACGGGATGCCGGCGTCGCCCAGTCCAGTACCCGCATCGCCCTGCGGGACGCGCGGGCCCCTACCGGGGCGACTCCCACGTGACCGTGGTGTGCCGGCCGCCGTCCTCGCGCCGTCCGTCGTCGGTGACCCGCAGCCGCACCCCCGGCACCCCTCGGGCGAGCGACACCGTTGCGTCGACCTCCACCTCGATGCGCGAGACGCCCGGCCGCCGGTGGGCGGCGGCCAGCGCGCCGCGCAGCGCCGTGAGCAGATGCTCGTCCACCGGCTCGCGCACCAGCGTGTCGACGGCCCCGGTGAAGTGGACGGACGGCGGGAAACCGAGCAGCACCGCGGCGCCGCGCGTCTCGCGCAGCACCCGGCCGCGGAACGTCGTCGGCGCATCGGACGGCGGCTGCTGCAGCGTGAAGATCGCCGTCCGTACCTCCTGGATCGTCGCGTCCAGCTCGTCGACCGCCCGCCCGATCAGCTCCCCGCTCTCCCCGCTGTCGCCGCTCTCCCCGGCCTCCGCCCGCCTGCGCGTGGACTCCAGCATCATCTCCGTGGCGAACAGCCGCTGGACGACGAGGTCGTGCAGGTCGCGGGCGATGCGGTCGCGGTCCTCGTAGACCGCGAGCCGCTCCCGGTTGTAGCGGTCGTCGGCGAGCACCAGCGCCAGGGCCGCCTGCGAGGCGAACTGCGAGGCCATCAGCCGTTCCACCGCCGTGTACGGGCGGCCGTGCCGGTGCCGGGGCAGGGCCAGCGTGCCGATCAGCCGGCCACCGCTCTGCAGCGGCAGCATCATCGACGGGCCGAACCGGCCGCGCACATGCGTCGTCATCCGCGGGTCCGTCGCAGAGTCCTCGACGAACACCGGTTCTCCACCGAGCAGTTGGACGAGCACCGGCGATCCCGGCGCGATCGTGGTGCCGATGATGTCGCCCGGGTCGTCCGGCGCGGACGCCGCCACGACCTCCATGCCTCCGTCGTCGGTGGGCTGCAGCACCACGCCCGCCGCCGCGCCCGCGAGGATGCGGGCCTGTTCGGCCACGGTCATCAGCGCGTCCGACGTGCCGTCCTCGGAGAGCAGTGCGGTGGTGACGGCCGCGGCGCCCTCGATCCAGCGCTCCCGCTGGCGGGCGGTCTCGTACAGCCGGGCGTTGCCGATCGCGATGCCGGCCTGGGCGGCGAGGACCCGCAGCATCGCCTGATCCTTGCCGGTGAAGGTCCCGCCGCTTTTCTCGGTGAGGTACAGGTTTCCGAAGACCTCGTTGTGGACGCGGATCGGGACGCCGAGGAAGGACCGCATCGGCGGATGCCGCTCCGGCACTCCGCACGAGCGCGGATCGCCGGTCAGGTCGTCCAGCCGCAACGGCTCCGGGTTGCGGACGAGTTCGCCGATAAGCCCGCCCTCGCCGCTGGGCAGCCGGCCGATGCGTTCCCGCTCCTCGGCGCTCAGTCCGGACGTGTACAGCTCGGTGATCCGCGCGCGCTCGGGATCGAGTACGCCGAGCGCGGCGTACCGCGCACCGGTCAGTGCGGCCGCGGTGTCGGCGATGTGCTGGAGGGTGGCGTGCAGTTCGAGGTCGCTGCCGACGCCGAGGACGGCCTCCAGCAGCGCCGGAAGCCCCGGTGCGGCGTCGTCGGCCCCCGGCGGGGCCGGGACGTCCTCGTCACCGGGGCTCATGGGGCCGCTTCTCAGCGGCCGATGTCGCCGGGGGCCGGATCGGCGCCGGACGCGTCGTCGTCCGCGCGGTCCGCCCCCGAGCGGGACGCGGCCCTGACCGTTGGCAGCCCGTGCGCATACGTGCTCGTGCCGTCGGAGCCGGAGTCGGTGTCCGGGTCGGAGTAGTCGGCGAGCGGGTCCAGCACCAGCGGCTGGATCTTGCCCTCCAGCATCGCGCCGAGCCCGAGGACCGTGCAGGTGTCGGGCCGTTCGGCGATCTGCACCGACATGCCGGTCGCGTCCCGCAGCATCTGGTCGAGGCCGGGCAGCAGCGCGCTGCCGCCGACCATCATGATGCCGCTGTCGACGAGGTCGGCGACCAGGTCCGGCGGGCAGTTGCGCAGCACCTTGCCGATGCCGTCGAGGACCGAGGTGAGCGGCGTGTGGATGGCCTCCCGTACGGCGGCGGTGTCGACGCGCACCGAGCGGGCGAGCCCGGTGGCCACGTCCCGGCCGTGGATCTCGGTGGACACCGGGCCCTGCGGGGTGAGGCCGTTGCCGCGCAGCGCCAGTTGCAGGGGGCGTACGGACTGGCTGGGCAGCATCAGCTCGTGCTGGTGGCGCAGGTGCTGAATCACCGCGTAGTCGATGGCGTTGCCGCCGATCGGGATGCGTTCGGCCGTCACGATGGAGCCGAGCGAGAGGACCGCGATCTGGGTGGTCGCCGCGCCGCACACCATGATCATGGTCGCGGTGGGCTGTTCGACCGGGAGCCCGCAGCCGACGGCCGCGGCGATCAGGGTGTCCACCAGCTCGACCCGGCGGGCGCCGAGACCGACCAGCGTCTCCACGGTGGCGCGCTGCGCGAGCGGGTCGGAGTCGTGCGGGGTGCTCGCGGCGGCGCGCAGCCGGGGCTTGCGGCGCAGCTGGCGGCGGAGTTTCTCGCCGAGCAGATGGCGCAGCATGCGCTGCGCCATCTCGATGTCGACGACCGTGCCGCCGGTGACGGGCCGGACGACGCGGATGTAGTCGGGGGTGCGGCCCGTCATCTTCTCGGCGAGCGTGCCGACCGCGATCAGCGCGCCGGTACGGGTGTTCACGGCGGCCACGCTGGGCTCGTCGACGACGAGGCCGGCGCCTTTGACGAAGACACGGGTCCTGGCCGCGCCCATGTCCACGGCGACATGGCAACGGCGCAGCTGCTCAAGGCTGACGGTCACGGCAGATCCTCCCGAGTGCGGTACGTGATCGCATCGTCCGATCGCCCGGGGCCGTGCGCGCGCTGGGCTGCGCCGGTCGGGGGCCCAGCGGCCTGACACTCCGCCAGATGGGCGGTGTGTGTCCCGGACGCGGCGCGTGCGGGTGCCGGGCGCGCCGGTGGTGTGCCGCCCCGGGCGCTGCTCACGCACCGTCAGATCAGGCGCTGGAGAAGCCCCCAGGTGAACTCGGCGATCCGCTCGCCCTCGCCGGGCGGTGTGAACGCCAGCCGCCATCGCGTCGGCGCCGACCCCTCCAGCGGGCGGGCCGGCGCGAACGCCCTCGCCACCTCGTCGACCGTGCACGACCAGGGCCGCAGGTCCGCGGTCGTACGCAGCTCGGGGCCGGCCGCCCCCGGTGCCCGTACGAGCCATTCGTTCCACACCGCCCCGTTCTTCGCCGCCAGGACCTCGAAGCGCAGGTCCGGCCAGAGCGGCACCGGCCACAGCAGCGCGTCGCACTCCAGGTCGCCGATACGCCGGTGCTCGACCGACTCCGGGGTGCCGAGCACCGAGCGGTAGCGGCTGACCTGGGCGCGCGCTCGGGGGGAACGGACCATGGCCTGCCAGCGGCGGTTCGCCTCCCGCATCTGCGCGAGGGAGACGCCGAGCTCCCGCCGCGCGTCGTCGACGAGGTCCGGCTGGTGGTCGGCCATCCGGCGCAGGAGCACCAGCTGGAAGTCGAGCGGTCCGAAGGGGGCGGGTGTACTCATGCCCGACATCCTGCCCGCGGGATGCGACGTCACAGGCGAGCGGGCGCGCCGGGGAAGTGAAGAGTCCACACAAGATCCTCACAGCTCGATCCACCGCACGTACCCCGGTGACGCATACTCTCCGGAAGCCATGGATTACTGCCACCCGTGCGGACGGCACCTCAACGGCGCGCTGGCCTGTGCCGGGTGCGGCACCCCCGTCGAGGAACTCCGTCGCTATTCCACCAGCGCGCCCGAGCCGGGTCACGTCTACGAGCTGGACGTGGAGCCCGAGCCGGCGCCGCCCGGGCCGCGTGCCGCGCGCCGTCAGGCGCAGTCGCGCCGCAAGGCCGCGCCCGCCGGACGCCGGGGGCGCAAGAGGCGTGGGCGCAAGGTGGTCATGGGGACGTTCTGCCTGGTGCTGGCCGCGGGGGCGCTGAGCCTCGCGGAGCTGGCGACCGAGGGGTCGGGCGGTGACGGGGCGGCCACCACCGTGAAGGAACAGGACGTCGTCGAGACGGAGACGATCGAGCCGTCGGCCCCCGAGGACACCCCGGACGGTCCGGGCGAGGTGAGCGAGCGGCCGGTGATGTCGTCCGGCTCCCCGCGCCCCGACAGGAGTGCCACCGGGGCGAAGGAGGGCGCGGGCGCGCCCGGTGCGGGCGAGGCCACGGGCAGCGGTGACGGCGAGGGGCCGGCGCCTTCCGCCTCGGCGTCCCCCGGTGACGGCGCGTCCCCGTCCGCGTCGGACGGCCCGCCCGGCGAGGCCGACCCCACCGGGAGCGGCCGGCCGACCTCCGACCCGGGCGGCTCGGAGCCGCCGTCGCAGGAGGAGCCCCCGCCGCCTGAGCCCTCGCCCACCGAGACCTGCGACCGCTTCCTGTGGTGGTGTCTGTGACGCGTCCCGCGTCGCGCTCTACGACTCGGGCTGCTCGCCCAGCATCCGCCTGAGCAGGTCCCTCAGTGCCGTCCGCTCCTCCGCGGACAGCTCCGCCAGCGGCTCGCGCGCGAAGTCCAGCGACTCGCGCAGCCGCCGTGCCGTGCCGCGCCCCTCCTCGGTGGCCGCGGCCAGCTTCACCCTGCGGTCGCCCGGGTCGGGGCGCCGCTCCACCAGGCCGCGGGCCTCCAGGCGGTCCACGATGCCGGTGATGTTCGACGGCTCGCATTTCAGCTGGTGCGCGATGCGGCGCATGGGCAGGGGCTCCAGGGAGAGCAGCCCCAGCACGCGGGCCTGGGCACCGGTGAGGGAGTGCTCGGCTGCCGCCCGCTCGTACTCGTCGTGGTAGCGGGCCACGACGGAGCCGATCAGCTCGACGACTTCGCGGGTGAGGGGGTCTGTTCCTGGGGTGGCCATGGGTCTCAGGATACCCGGATACTTGACAACCTGAAATATCCAGGAGCATGGTTGTTTCAGGTAATGAAGCATTCTTAGGAGGCACCCGCATGTCCGCTCTTCCCGCGTCCGGCCGTGAATGGCACCTCGTCGCGCGACCGCACGGCTGGCCCAAGGCCGAGGACTTCGCCCTGCGTGAGGCGGAGGTCACCGAGCCGGGCGAGGGCCGGGTCCTCGTGCGCAATCTGCACTTCTCGGTCGACCCGTACATGCGCGGCCGGATGAACGACGTAAAGTCCTACGTCCCGCCGTTCAAGCTCGACCACCCCATGGACGGCGGCGCGGTCGGCGAGGTCGTCGCGTCGAACGCCGAGGGCTTCGCGGTCGGCGACCACGTGCTGCACGGCCTCGGCTGGCGGGAGTACGCGAGCGTGCCCGCCGAGCACGCCGTCAAGGTCGACGCGTCGCTGGCGCCGCTCTCCGCGTACCTCGGCGTGCTCGGCATGACCGGTCTCACCGCCTATGCGGGCCTGTTCGAGGTGGCGTCCTTCAAGGCGGGCGACACGGTCTTCGTCTCCGGCGCCGCCGGGGCCGTGGGCAGCCAGGTCGGCCAGATGGCCCGGATCAAGGGCGCCTCGCGCGTCATCGGCTCGGCCGGCTCCGACGAGAAGGTCAAGCGCCTGGTGGAGGAGTACGGCTTCGATGCCGCGTTCAACTACAAGAACGGACCGGTGGGCCAGCAGCTGAAGGAGGCCGCCCCCGACGGCATCGACGTCTACTTCGACAACGTCGGCGGCGACCACCTGGAGGCCGCGATCTCCTCGTTCAACGTCGGCGGCCGCGCGACCATCTGCGGAATGATCGCCCAGTACAACAACACCGAGCCGACGCCCGGCCCGCGCAACCTCGCCCTGATCATCGGCAAGCGGCTGCGCCTGCAGGGCATGCTCGTGAACGACCACTCCGCGCTCCAGCCGCAGTTCGTCCAGGACGTCGCGGGCTGGATCGCCTCCGGCGAGCTGAAGTACGACGAGACCGTGGTCGAGGGCATCGAGAACGGCTACGACGCCTTCACGGGTCTGCTGCGCGGCGAGAACACCGGAAAGATGATCGTTTCTCTCGCCTGACACGTCACCCGTTAGGCTCTTCCCCAGCCGTCGCGATCGTGGGCGCGAGTCGCGGCGAACCAGCAGGAGGAAGACTTCATGTCCATCCAGCAGTCCGAGGTGCTCTACACCGCTGTCGCCACCGCGGAGAACGGCCGTGACGGCCGCGTCGCCACGAACGACGGCACCCTCGACTTCGTCGTGACCCCGCCCAAGGAGATGGGCGGCAGCGGCGCCGGGACCAACCCGGAGCAGCTGTTCGCCGCCGGCTACAGCGCCTGCTTCCAGCAGGCCCTCGTGGTCGTCGCCCGCCAGGAGAAGGCGGACATCTCCGGGTCCACCGTCACCGCCGAGGTCGGCCTGGGCAAGAACGAAGACGGCTTCGGCCTCATCGTCAAGCTCGCCGCGAGCATCCCGAACGTGGACGCCGCCACCGCCAAGGACCTCATCGAGAAGGCCCACCAGGTCTGCCCGTACTCCAAGGCCACCCGCGGCAACATCACGGTCGACCTGGCCGTGTGACCTGCATCACCGAGGGCCGCACCCCGCGTACGGGGTGCGGCCCTCGTCGCATGCTCTCAGCGGGTCAGCAGCGCCCGGCCGATCTGCGCGAACACACCCTTGGGGTGCGCCCGGAACATCGGCTCCGTCCCGAACAGCACCACCGGCGCCCCCGCCTTCGACTCACCCGAGACGACCGACGCCCGGCCCGCCGCGTCCTCCGGGCCGCCCTTGCCGTCCTCGGCCGCACGCCAGTGGCCGGACACGAGCGGGTTCCCGGAGCCGTACGACTGCTCGACGCGCACGCCGCTGCCGAGGCCGGTGAACCAGCCCGGCGAGTAGACGAACGTGTGGGCCGGGGCGCCGCCCGTGATCGTGCCGCCCGCGTTGGTCACCCGCACCACGCCGTTGGCGTCGCCGTTGCCCGCCACCGCGGTCACGTCCAGCAGCGAGGCCGCCGCGTTGAACGCCGCCCCCTGCTCGCCGAGCCCGACCACGCCGACGCCGCTCGCGCCGAACGCCGCCCGGGCGGCCGGCGTCAGCCTCGCGTGGTCCAGGCCGGACGAGACGTACAGGACGTCCACCGTGGACCAGTCGAAGCCCGCGTTGAGCGTCTCCGTCGACACCGGTACCACCGCGAAGCCCATCTCCCGCAGGCCGAACAGCTCGCCCGGAGTGACGGCCGCCGCGACCCTGGTGCGGTGCAGCGCGGCCGTGCCCTTCTCCTTCGTCGCCTCGAACGCGACGCCGAGCCGGTCCGCCAGCACCCGTGCCGCACCCCGTGCCGAGCCCGGCACGACGGCCGAACCGTCCGCCGTCCGCCGCACCGGGACGCCCTGGGCCAGCAGGGAGTTGAGGGCCGCCATCTCCTTCGGGTCGGCCAGGCGCAGTCGCAGGTCGCCGCGTGGGGCGACCCGGCCGGTCGGTGACGCCGCGTGCACCGTGCGGGTCGGCACCCGCGGCGCCGCCGACACCGACCGGTCCACGGTCGCGCCCCACAGCAGGCCGAGGCTCCAGCCCGAGATGTCGTACATGACTGAGACGTCCGCGCTGATGTCGCGTCCCTCGGCAAGGATCACATTGGCCAGACCGCGCTTGGGCTGGTGCATGTCGACGACGTACGAACCGGCCGGGTAGGAGCGTCCCTCCAGCCGGAACGGCTTGCGGGCCTGCTCCACGCGCACGTCGTTGGCGACCAGATGGTCCACCAGGCGGCCCGCCGCGACCGCCAACCTCTGCGAGCGGCCCGCCGGGATGACGTAGGCACGCGGGAAGGTCGTCGTGTACACGTCCTCGGGGCCGATGCCCGGCACGCCCGGCACGGTCTTCTCCGACACCGGCCGCTGGGCCTCGCCCGCCGCGCCCCGCCGGAACGTTTCGATCTGGTCGGCGAGCACCGAGGTGCGGTGCTCGTGCGTGTAGTCGAGCGTCGCCCGCATCGCGGCACCCGCGATGGCGGTGTTGACGGCCGCACGCCGGCGCAGTTCCGCGGTCGGCAGCGTGTCGTAGCTGCGGTTGTTGACCTGCATGGGGAACTCGATGGTGTGCGAGGCCACCGCGCCCTGGAACGGCATGTACTGCGGGGTGAAGATGGGCGGCCAGTCGTCCCAGCCCTCCTTCTCGTCCCGGAACGGGATCACGGCGGGCCGCACGCCGTCCTTCTCGACGGTGTAGCCGAGGCCGTTGACCGCCTTCTCCATGCCGAGGGCGTTGGCATAGGCGTTCTTCAGGAAGAGGTCGTACTCGTAGTTCTCGCCGTGCGGCGGCGTCGTCGGCTCGATCAGCGTGCCGTTGACATAGCCGTGCAGATCCAGCATGACGGCCGGCTGCTTGTCGATCGCGATCTGCCGGATGGCGCGCGTCTCGGGCTGGGTCGCGGTGATGAAGTCGCGATTCAGGTCGAAGCCGCCCGCGTTGGCGCGGGTGCCCGCGACGCGGCCGTCGGGGTTGGCCGTCACGTTCAGGTAGATGCGGTTCTTCTCGAGCAGGTCGGCGGTCCGTTCGTCCTTCGCCGTCGCCAGATCCTCCATGAGCTTCAGCGCGGCGTCGGTGCCCTCCCACTCGTTGCCGTGGATGTTGTTGTTGATGAACACGGGCGTCTTGTACGCCGACCTGATGCGCGGGTCCCCGGCCGCGGCCGCGGGCGCGTTCTCGATCCGCTCCCGCATCCGCTCCTGCTCGCGCGCCTCGTCCGCGCTCTCCGGGGCGGTCACGGTGACCAGGTACAGCTCGCGGCCGCCCGCCGAGTGCCCGGCGACCTCGACGCTGACGCGGTCGCCCATCTTCTGAAGTGCGTTGAGCCGCGGCGCGATCGCGTGGTACGGGGCCAGGCCCAGCTTGATCGACTTGTCGTCCGGATTCACCGGCGGGACATCCAGCGTCGTCTCGCGCGGATAGCCGCCGGTTCGCGTATGCCGGTCGGACGCCGTGCCCAGCGCGTTGGCGGCGGCCGACGCGGGAGCCGTGGCCGCGCCAGTGTCACGCCCGCCGCCTTCCCGCACGGGGTGCGGCCGCGGCTCGTCCCGGCCCGGGACCGCGGTGGCGGCGGGCGGTACGAGCAGAGTGCCCGCGAGCGTGGCCGCGAGGGTGGCAGTGATCAGTAAGGGTCGGGATGATCCCATGCGGTACGGACCTTTCGAATGCCGGAAGGAATCGGTACACGATCAGTACGCGAGGTCTACCGGTTCGGCTCCCGAACAACAAGAGCCACACCGATAAGGTGTGCGTATGCGCGATATCGGGGTGGGCTTCGGCTATTTGATGAAGGGCCAGCGATGGGTCGGCCGACACGGCCGCTGGTTCGGCTTCGGACTGCTGCCCGGCCTGATGACGCTGGTGCTGTACGCGGCGGCGCTCGCCGGACTCGCCTGGGGCGCGGACGACCTCGTCGCGTGGGCGACGCCGTTCGCCGACGACTGGTCCTCGCCCTGGCAGGGCGTCCTGCGGGGCACGCTGACGGCGCTCACGTTCGTCTTCGGCCTCTTCCTCGCGGTGATCACCTTCACGGCCGTGACCCTGCTGGTCGGTCAGCCGTTCTACGAGTCCCTGTCGGAACACGTCGACCGCTCCGAGGGCGGCGACGTGCCGACGTCCGGACTGCCGCTGTGGCGCGAACTGTGGATCTCCGCACGCGACTCGGTGCGGGTCCTGCTGCGCGTCGCGTGCTTCGGAGTGCTGCTCTTCGCCTGCGGTTTCATCCCGGTGATCGGTCAGACCGTCGTGCCCGTCGCCGGCTTCTGCGTTTCGGGCTTCTTCCTCACCGAGGAGCTGACCGCCGTCGCGCTCCAGCGGCGCGGCATCGAACTGAAGGAGCGGCTCCGGCTGTTGCGCGGCCGGCGGCTGCTCACGCTCGGCTTCGGCGTGCCGCTCACCCTGGCGTTCCTGATCCCGTTCGTGGCGGTGCTCCTGATGCCGGGCGCGGTGGCCGGCGCGACGCTCATGGCGCGCGACCTGGTGTCCCCGCCGGACGGGGACGACGCCGCCCCCGCGACGGGACCGGCGCACCGCGGCCCCGGCCACACCCCCGGAAGCGGCCCCGCCCCCGCGGCTGGCCAGGCCCCGTACGGGCTCCGCAAGGGCTAGGGCCTCTCGTTTGGATCATGCCGGGTTCGCGGGCCCACTGATCCGGCCTGATCCAAACGAAAGACCCTAGGGGCTGTCCGCCCTATCCGGCGGCCGTGTCCACGGGAAGCTCCACGACCGCGAGGCCCGGTCCGCCCCGGCCCGCGTCCGCGAGCAGCGTGCCGTCCGGGCCCCAGACCGCGCTGCCGCCCCGGCACTCGCCCACCTCGCAGGTGCCGACCTGATTGGCGAGCAGCACGTACAGGCCGTTGTCCCGGGCCCGCACCGGATACACCTTCTCGAACGAGTCGTTGTCCGCCTCCAGCACCGAACTCGCCACGTACACCCGGCAGTCGTCCGCCTTCGCGGACGCGGCCACCTCCGGGAACCGGTTGTCGTAGCAGATGGCGACGGAGAAGCGGACCCCGTCGAGCACGAAACGGCCCTCCCCGGTGCCCGCCGCGAACACCTCCAGCTCCTCGCCGTACAGGTGGGTCTTGTCGTAGCGGGCGAGCAGTTCGCCGTCCGGGCCGATCACCAGCGCCGTGATCGCCGGCCGGTCGCCGCCCGTGCGGGCCGCGCAGCCGACCAGGGCCGCCGTCCCGGTCGTACGGCACGCCTCCCGCACCGGTGCGAGCCGGGGGTCGTCCTCGGCCAGCCACAGCCCGGGGTCCGCGGCGATCGGCGCCAGGGCGTAGCCCTGCGCGGCGAGTTCGCAGAAGGCCACGAACCGGGCGCCCCGCCCGGCAGCCTCACGGATCAGATCTGCCATGCTGCCGATGTTGGCGGCGACGTCGCCGGGAACGGCCGGGAACTGCGCTGCTGCGATCTTCATACGGGTCATCATCCCGGTCTCGCCGGCCGGGAGGGAACCCCGGATCATCCGGGAGAAAAGTCCGGACGGGTTGAACGCCCGGGCGCCGCTCGTCAACATCGCCGTATGACCGAAGTGATCGCAGTGGCCGTCATCACCGTCCTCGCCGTCATCAGCCCCGGCGCCGACTTCGCCATGGTCGTGCGCAACAGCTGCCTGTACGGCCGCACCACGGGCCTGTTCGCCGCCGCGGGTGTCGCCGCGGGCGTGCTCGTGCACGTCACGTACACGATGCTCGGTGTCGGACTGCTGATCGCCTCGTCCACCGAGCTGTTCACCGCCATCAAGATCGCCGGGGCCGCCTACCTCGTCTACATCGGCTTCCGGACCTTCACCGCCCGCACCGAGGTCACCGTCGACCTTCAGGCGCAGAAGCAGGGGCTGACCCCCCTGGGCGCGCTGCGCGGCGGTTTCCTCACCAACGTCCTCAACCCCAAGACGACCCTGTTCGTGGTCTCCACCTTCACGCAGGTCGTCGGTCCCGATACGGCGACCTGGCAGCAGGCCGGGTACGGGCTGTTCATGTCGGTGGCGCACCTCGGCTGGTTCGGGCTCGTCGCGCTCTTCTTCTCGCAGTCGCGGCTGCGTGCCGCCCTGCTGCGCCGCCAGCGCGCCCTCAACCGGGCGATCGGCTCCGTGCTCGTCGGCCTCGGCGTCTCGCTGGGCTTCGCCCGCTGAGCGCGAAGGCCCCGCCCGGGACGCCGGACGGGGCCTGGTGCGCGGACGGTCAGCCGACCTGGAGCGCCGTGTCGTCGACGACGAACGACGTCTGGAGCCGGGAGCCCTCCGTGCCGGTGAACTTGAGGGTCACGGTCTGCCCCGCGTACGCGGCGAGACTGAATCCGCGCTGCACGTAGCCGCTCGAGGCATGGAGGTTGGAGTACGTCGCGAGGGTGGACAGGACCGTGCCGCTGCTGCCCAGGACCTGCACCCTGAGGGTGTCGTAGGCCGTGGTCGTCGTGGTCTCCGCCGTGTCGACGCGCAGGTGGAAGGTGAATGCCGCCGACGTGCAGCCCGACGGGACCGTCACCGACTGGGCCAGCGTGTCGGTGTGGGCGGAGCCGTACCCGTTCAGCCACGCCTTGTACGACCCGGTACGGGCCGGGCGGGCGGGGTCGTTCGTGATGACGCCGCTCGTGGCGGTCCAGGAGGTCGCGCCGGACTCGAAGCCGGGGTTGGCGAGCAGCTGGGCGGCGGTGCAGGTGCCGCCCCCTCCGCCGCCGTCGCCGGTGCCGCCGGAAAGCCACTCGGTCGCGTTCAGGGCGAGGGCGGCGTTGGTGCCCGCGGGGTCGTTCCAGCCGTCGTAGAGGGTGTTGCCCGACTGGCCGGTGCCGTCGTCGATCGGTGAGCTGTCGCCCCAGAACGCCACCCGGCCGCTGCCGAACGTGCTGGTGACGAAGAAGGCCCCGGTGGTGCCGGAGTGGCCGGGCCGGTAGACCAGGCCCTTGACCGAGGAGTTGGCGGACGGCTTGAGCGTCGCGGTCGTGCCGCTGCGGATGATGCTGCCGGTGACCTTGCCGAAGGGGCCGTTGATGACCGGGTCGGTGCTGCTGCTGATGGCCTTCGGGTTCTCGCTGCCGATGCTGAGCGAGTCGACGGAGAAGCCGAACGGGTCGGTGCTGTCGACGCTGTTGTTGCTCATGAGGTCGTTGACGACTTCGACGCCGTCGTAGCCGTCGTTGTTGCGGTCGGCCCCGCTGTGGTTCGGGATGACGAAGAGGCCGCCGCCGTTCTGCACGAAGCGCATGACCGCGGTCTTCTCGGCCGCGGTCAGCAGCACGTTGGGCTCGGGCAGCACGAAAGTGTCGAAGTTCGCGAGGTCCAGGGCGGCGCCGGAGCCGTAGCTGATGGTGCTGCCGGGCGGCAGGGTCTTCAGCGCGTAGTCGCCGGTCCTCTGGAGGGCCACGCCCCAGGCGGAGATGGCGCCGGTCCAGCTGGTCTCCGTCGAGGGGGACGGGTTCTGGCCGAGCGGGTCCGGCTGACTGGTGCTGATGATCCAGTCGGCGTTGCCCGCCGTCTCGGCCTTGCTGTTGTCGAACAGGACGCGGTGCGGTTCCGCGGCCGCCGCGGTGGGGGCGCCGGCGGCCTGGAGGGCTCCGGCGACGACCAGAGCGGCGGTGAACAGGGCGAGGACACGGGCGGGTCCGCGTCGGGGGCGTCTGGGTCCGAGCATCCGGCATACCTCCTGAAGGCGGGGGGAGAGGCGGTGCGGGCGTCGAGTCTGCGCGCGTAGAAATGCGGCCGGCGCACAGGCGGGCGGTCTTTTGTTGAACGGTACATGTCTAGTCAGGGCCGGGCAACGGCCCCTCGCGGAGCGGCCGTCGGCCCGCATCGCGGTTGCGGCGGTGCGGGCCGGCGGCGCCATCACGGACCCGGCGGTGCCGGACCCCCGGGATCAGTCGGTCGATTCCGCCGACACGCGGATGATCGCCCGCACCTGCGCGATGATGTCCAGCCGGTTGCGTACGAACGCGGGGTCGGTGACCTCCGTCGTGTTGCCGGCCCCGAACTGCAGCACCGGCGTGTGCACATGGCCGCCGGGGATCGTCAGTCCCAGCCGGTCGCGCAGCAGCGTCGCGCGGTAGGCGATCTCGTTGGAGAGGTAGTTGCCGCCGCCCCCGGCGCGCGCCGACGATCCGGGCGTCGGCCCGTCGGGCCGCACCACCGCGGCGCCCCCGCCCGCCGGGACCTCGGTCACCGACGTGTTGTCGTACACCGGGAAACGGCCCGTGTCGGCAGCGGTGACGGCCGCATACGGAAGCGTGGTCGTCGTCCACTGCGGCTGGGTCGCCGGGTCGCCGACCGGCACCGTCTCCGTACGGGAGACGTTGTCGTTGTCCGGGAAGCCGCCCCGCCAGGCGCCGTTGAACCGCTCGATGTCGACGCGGCCCACCCGGCCCTGGCTCACCGTCGTGAACAGATCGGCCTCCGGCAGCCGCGGCCGCAGCGTCCGCTCGACCGTGCCGTCGGCGAAGTCCTGCCAGCGCACCGGGAAGACGGCCGTCTCGATCCGCGCCGGGCCGTCCGCCGTGCGGATCCAGGTGCCGTCCAGCGCGAGCGCGGTGGCCCCGGACGGGTTGCTGATCCGGATGTCCCGGTCCAGCGTGAACGGGTCGAAGCCCGTCATCACGATGCGCTCGACCCCCTTGCCCGCGGGGAAGTCCATCGAGTCCTGGCCGCGCGAGGTGCGCTCCAGGCGGTCCAGCAGGCGCGCCCGCTGCGCGTCGTCGAAACCGAACGACGGCTCCCACTGGCGCAGATGCGCCGTCATGCCGAGCCGGGCCCAGTACAGCGGACGGTCGTCGTCGCGGCTCAGGTCGCCCCGCGCGGGCCCGCGCCCCTGCGCCCGGTCCACGGCACGCTCCCACAGCGCCGCGCCCTGCCGCACGACCGTCCTCTCGGCCTGCCCGAAGGACCGGGCGTCCGCGAGCGCCCGGCCGAAGTCGGGCGCCACACCGTCGAACCCGCTGCGCCGCAGGATCTCCTGCGGAACGGCCCGCTCCAGCCGCTGCTCCTCGACGGTGAGGGGCTGCGCCCCGTCGGCGCGTTGCGCCGGGGCGGCCGGCGACACGGTGAGGGCGAGGGATGCGGAGGCGAGCAGGGCGACGCCGAGCACGTCCAGGCGGGCGCGTATGCGGGACACGGGAATCCTTCCGTCGGGTGGGCGGAAGTATCGCGGGCGGGGCGCCGGTGTCGCTACCGTGCCGGCGGGCCTGCGGCCTCTACACGCGGCTCCTCATCACCGCGCGCTCCGCGGCCTCGACGTCCAGCCGCGCCGCCGAGTCCCCGGCCCGGGCCCGTACCGCCGCACGTACCAGCGCCAGATGGAACAGCGCCGGGGCGCACGGCGTCCACGCCGCGGCCGGTTCGTCCGCGATGAAGCCCAGCAGCGACTCGGGGGACGCGTCGACGAACTCGTGCTTCTCGTGCTCCCACTTGTCGTCGACGCCCTTGCTCCACCGGTCCCGCAGGTCGTCCTCGCTCAGGTCGTCGAGCACCGCCCGGAAGAACGCGGCCCACTGGTGGTTGCGCAGGTCGAGCCCGAAGCCGAGGAGTTCCAGGTCCACCGTGTCGGTGGACTGGACGGCCAGCTCCTCCTTGAGGGCGCGCCGGGCCACCGCGTGCAGGCTCATGGGGCTGCCGTCCTTGGGCAGATCGTGTTCGTAGGCGATGCCCTCGTTGGCCGAGGAGTTCCACCGGCGCCGGTTCGGGCCGTCCACGTGCGCGCTGCGGAACGACAGGATCATCTTGCGGTCCCGGCCCGTCTCCACGGCCACGTTCACGCCGAAACTGCAGGTCATGAACGGCGGAGCATCGACAGGATCGTTCTGCTCCAGGTACTCCTGGCGCAGGGTGAGCCCGTTGGAGCGGACCCGGTCCAGGTTGTGGGACGTGGCCATGAAGTCGTAGTAGTCCGCGTCGCACAGCGACAGCGACGCGACGGGCTCCTCGCGCGTATGCGTCCGGCTGATCACGATGCCCGTCAGCGCGAACCGGGCGTTGTTCCACGCGTGCGGCTGCCCGGCGGCCTCCAGGCGCTTCTGCTTCTCCTCGATCTCCCTGCGCCAGGCGGCGATCTCGGGCGGGAAGGCGACCGGCCCGGGCTCGTAGAGCACCCGGACGTTCTCCTCGGGGATCGGACGCGTCCCGTCGCCCTCGAAGATGTGGCAGTCCGTCTCCCTGCCGACCAGCCGGAACCTGTCCCGGACCGCCATGGATCACTTCTCCTCTTGCCGGTGTCGATCTCGCGCTGATGCTTCATCATATAGACGGGGGTGAGGGCGAGTTGAGGTCATTCCTGGATCGCGAGGAGCAGGCGGCGCGAGGTCTCGTCGGCACCGTCGGCATCAGCACCTATGCCTGCGAGGAGAAGAACCGGCCCCATGTGGCGGAGGCGGTCGCCCGTTTCGCCGAGCTCGCCGGCACGCTCGGGTTCGGCGTTCCGCAGCGGCTGGAGGGCGGTGGCACCCGCGCCGACGTCGAGGAGGGACTGAGCCGTTTCACTGCCACGCCGGCCGAGCGGAAGATCCTCTACTGGTCCGGGCACGGCGCCGTCACCCCGGCCGGCTACGAACTCGTCTACGCGGACGGCTACACCCCCGACGGCGAACTGAACAGGCGCACCTGCTCCTTCACCGATCTCGCGGCACAGCTGTCCCAGGACCCCGCCGACGTGCTCCTGATCGTCGACGCCTGCTTCGCCGAGGACACGCTCGACGTCTTCCGTGCCCAGCAGCTGATCCACCAGCAGCGGACGAGGCACGAGGACCCTTCCGCCGCTGCTTCCGGCTCCGGCCCCGGCTTCGCGATCATCTGCACAGCGGGCGCCGACCAGACCGCGGAGCCCGGCCGCTGGGTCGACTGGCTGGACGAACTCGTCCGGAATCCCGATGCCCGGCTGGCCAACCAGGAGCGGCTGTTCCATCCGACGGCGCAGTTCATCGCGTTCGGCGACCTGCTGGACGCCATCGAGGACCGCGCCCGCGACGCAGGTGCCCCGGAGGACGCCCAACTGCCGGTGGGGGCCGAGATACGGCGGCTGCGCCGCGGCTTCCTCCGCAACCCCCACTTCCACGGCGACCTGCTGCTGCCCGCCCGGCGCAGGCCCGAAGACGACAGCACCTGGCTGGGCCGGGGCCTGCGGGCCGACACCCTGCGCACCTCGGCCCCCGGTGCCGGCGGGCGCAGCCTGGAGACGTTCTCGGGCCGGGAGCAGGCACTGGCCAGGGCGGCCCGCTGGCTGGAGGCCCACGACCACGGACTGCTCGCCGTCACCGGCCCGGCCGGGTCGGGCAAGACGATGTTCCTCAGCTACCTGGTCCACCTCACCGTCCGGGCGTTCGTCGCCGGTCTCGCGGCTCCGCCGCGCGTGGACGTGCGGCCCCGGCTCGGATCCGTGCACGCCGCGCTGCACTGCGACGGCAGGACCGCGCACGATCTGGCCGCGGAGCTGTGCCGGGCCCTCGTCCCCCTGGCCGGCGACGCACCGGACGCCGAGCCGCCGCCGGGCCCCGGGGCCGAACTGCGCGACCATGTGGCCTGGGTGGCACGGCTCGTCCCGCGTGCGGGCGGTGTCACGGTGGTCGTCGACGGCCTCGACGAGGCAGCGGCCGGACAGTCCCTGGAGATAGCGCGCGAGCTCGTCAACCCGCTCGCGGCCCTGCGCGGCGTCAAGGTCGTCGTCGGCACCCGGGTGCAGCCCCGCCGGAGTCTGCCGGGCCGCATCGCCGACGAGACGCTGCACGAGGCACTGCGGCAGACCGTGCCGCCCCTGGCCCTCGACCAGGAGGAGGACAGCGAGGAGGACATCGCCCGCCACGTCGCCCAGGTGCTGGCCACGACGCCCGGCTCGCCCTACGCCCGCTCCGACGCCGAGGAGTTACGGGTGAGGACAGCCGAGCGGGTCGCCGCCCGCAGCAACCGCATCTTCCTCGTCGCCCATCTGTGTGCCCGCGAACTCGCGCGCCAGGACGAGCCGCTGCCCGAGGAGGCGATCGACGGCTTCGTCGACCGGGGCGTCTCCGGCGACCTCGGCCCGCTGCTGGAACGGGAGTTGCTGGCCGTCGACCCCGCCGCCGCACCCGGCCCCGCCGCCGTGAGCCAGTCGCCCACCGCGGACCCGCCCGCCGCCGACCCCTTCGCGGCCCTCGGCCTCGTCGCCGACGCGGGCGCCGACACCGGCGCCCCCGGCGACGTGTCCCACGGCACGCCCCGCCTGCGGGCCCGGGAGGTGCTGCGCCCGCTCGCCCTCGCCCAGGGCGGCGGACTCCAGGACGTGGACCTGTGGCTCGGCATGGCGGACGTCCTGCGGGACCCGTTCACCGAGGAGCTGACCGAGGACCAGATACGCACCGTGGTGGAACGCAGCAACGGCGCCCTCACGGTCCGGTTCCTGCAAGGCGACCAGGAGACCCACCGGCTCCTGCACCCCGGCTTCGCCGCCTGGCTGCTCGCCGGCACGGGCCCCGCCGAAGACGCCCACCGCCGGATCTTCGACCACCTCCACGACGCGTACGGCGCGTCCTGGAGCACCGCCCCGTCCTACGTCCTTCGCCATCTCCCCGAGCACGCCGCCCAGGGCGGCCGGGACCTGCTGGAGCGGCTGCTCGACGACGAGGACTTCCTCGTCCGTGCCGACCCCGCCGTGCTGCTGCCCCTGGTCGACGCCGGGCCCCGCGCCTACTGGCGGGACGAGCTGTACCGCAGGGTCGCCGACGCGTTCCGCCGGCGACGCTCCGCCGACGACCGCCGCGCGCTGCTGCGGGCGGAGACCCTCGTCCATTACCCGGAGCGGCACCGGCCGGCCCCCGGCCTGCTGTGGCAGGACATCTGGACCGACGCCCCGCCGCAGCCGCCCCACCTCAGATGGCCCGGGCCGGCCGGGGGCGCCTATGCGGTTCACTGGACGGCACACGACGAGAGCCTCATCCAGGTCTCCGGGCGCGGCGAAGTCGTCAGCCGGCGCTCCGAGACCGGGCGGCCCACACGGGTCCACCGCAGCTCCTCCGACCCGTGGGACGTCCCCGCCCCGATCCGGGCCGTCCGCGCACTCGGCAGCGGCCACGGCCGCACCGTTGCCGCCGTCGACCAGGGCGCGGTCCTGCTCTGGCACGGCGACGAGAGCGTCCCGCGGTACCGGCTGTTCTGGGGCGGCAGTCCCGAGAGCCTGACCGCCGCCGCCTTCATGGGGTCCGCCTACCTGGCCGCCTCCGACGGCGACCAGGCGATGCTCTGGCGGTGGCGGGAGGACAGCCCGCTGACCGTCGAGGCACTGACCCGGGTGCCGCTGCGGGACGCCGACGGCCGCTCGGTGACCGGGCACAGGCTGGCCCTCGTCGCCGACGAGGACGCCCTGCTGCTGCTCGCGAGCCGCGACGGCCGCCTCGGCATCCACCGATTCGCCTGGCGGGCGGCGCCCGGCGGTGCCACCTTCGACGTCAGCCTCGACCTCGGCGTACTCACCGGCGTGACAGCGGTGGCCGCCACGAGCATCGGCCCCTCCGAGGAGACGGGGCCGGCCGGTGTGTGGCTTGCCGCGGCCGACGCCCGGTCCGTCCAAGTGTGGCGGCTGACCGGCGCCGGCAGCCCAGGCGCCGCGGCCGAACGCGTCGGCGTGGTCCCGGTGCGGGCCGGCGCCATCGCGCTGGGCCATGCCGGCGGCGTGCCGCTGCTCGCCGTCAAGAACGGCACGGACGGGCTCGTCACCGTCCGGCGGATCGGCACGGACGCGATCGCGGAATCCCACTTCGGCTTCCCGGCCCGGGAGGGACACGCCTCGCTCGCCTTCGACCCGGCGGGCTCCGGCCGACTGGCGGTGGCCGACGGCGAGTACCTCCATGTGCTGTACGCCGCCGCACACACCGGCCGGACGCACCGCGCCCGCCCCCAGAAGGCCGCTGCCGTGGTGCACCTGGCGGACGGCGGCCGCGCAGGCCACCTGCTGTGCCGGGTCTCCGGACCCGATGTGCTGCTCACCGCGCACAGCGCGGATCGCGCCGAAAGTCAGACCCCCCTGACACTGCCCCACCCCCACGACGTCGGCTCGGTCACCGCGCTGGCGACGCCCGGCGGATGGATCGTCGCGAGCGCCGCCGAACGGACCGCGCGCCTGTGGAGCGTGAGCTGCACGCCGGGCCGGCCGCCCCTGCCGGCCACGCCGCCGGCCCCGGAGACGGAACTGGCCCTGCCCGGCGAACACGGCGACGAGCCCCTCGCCGGGAGCCTGTGCCGGGTCGGCCCCGAGCTGCACTGGTTCGTACCGGGCAGGCGCTGTCTCGACCACTTCTCGGCCGCGGCCGACGCGCCCGCCGGCCGGCGCGAGTGGCGGCGGCAGGCCCCGGTCTGGCTCAGGGACGCCGTGCACGCGCGCTGGACCGCGTCGGTCCACGCCCCGGACGGGAGGGTGTGGCTCGCCGCCGACTGCACCACCTCGGTGAAGCTCTGGCAGCTCGACAGGAGGAACGGACAGCCGGGCGAGCCGTACGTCCTGCCCTCCGGCGACCCTGCGGCGGCACGCCGTCTGGCGCTCGGCGTGGTCTGCGGCCCGCGGGGAGCCGTGCCCCTGATCGCCGGCACCGCCGACGACCACCTCTGGCTCACCGCACCCGGCCGCCGCGAGCCCCTGCTCGCCCCGCTGCCCGACGGGCTGCCGCAGCCCACCGGTCTCGCCGTCGCCGGCCCGCCCTGCCACCCGCTCGTCTTCGCGTGCGGCACGGGCGCAGGGGCATCGGCGGCACTCTTCGACGTCGTGGGCGAACGCTGGACGGACATGGTGATCCCGTACCGCGGCTACGACGTCGAGACGATTGCCGCCGGGTATGACGGGCGCGATGTCCTCGTCGTCCTCGAGGGCAGGAACCGCTGCGACCAGCTCCTGCTCCCCGGCGACCGGCTCGCCGCCCGACTGGGGCTCGGCACCGCCCAGTTCACACGCCGGTGGACGCCCGGCGTCCCGGCACAGCGCAGCAGACAGGAGAACCCGTGAAGCACGATCTGGTCGTCTTCGTCCCCGGCATCGGCGGAAGCCGGCTGGTGGACAGCGAGGGCAGGGATGTATGGGAGCTCTCCCTGCGGGCACTGAGCCGGCTGACGCGTCCCAAGGCGCTGCTGGAGCGGCTCGCCCTCGAACCGGGGATGGGCGACGGCGTCCCGGACACGTCCGGCATCCGTGCCGACGGACTGCTGCGTGAGCCGCTGGTCATGGCCGGACTGCTGCGCCACATCGGCTACCCGCGCTCCCGGGACGTCCTGGCGGACCTCGCCCCCGGGCAGTACTGCGAATTCGCCTACGACTGGCGGCTGTCCAACCGCACGACGGCCCGGCTGCTCAAGACATGGGTCGAGACCCGCCTCGACGCGTGGCGCGCCCAGGCGGCCGCGCACTACCCGGACATGGAGGACGACCCCAAGGTCGTCTTCCTCTGCCACTCCATGGGCGGCCTGGTCGCCCGGTACTCCGTCGAGTGCGAGGGCGGCCGCGAAACCACCCGCAGCCTGACGACCATCGGCACCCCGCACCGCGGTGCGGCCAAGGCGGTCCGCTTCCTCACCGGTTACGCGGCCGGGGCCCACCGGCCGCTGCGGTGGCTCGGCGAGGGCGTGGCGGAACTGTGCCGGACGTTCCCGTCCGTGTGGCAGCTCCTGCCCGTCTACGCGGCCGTGTTCAGGCCCGGCGACCCGTCACACCGCCACACCCTGGCCGAATGCCCGCTCGACGGTCTCGACAGCGCACGGGTCCAGGACACCTTCGCGTTCCACCGGGAGTTGCAGGACGCCCTCACCCGCAACCGGGCCGCCGACGGCATGCCGTACGCGGTGCACTCCCTCGCCGGCAACGCCCACACGACGATCCACGGCGTCCTGGCGCGGCCGGAGGGTCTCACCTTCGTGAACGCCCTCGACACCGCCCAGCAGTGGCGCGGCGACGGCACGGTCCCGGCCGAGTCGGCGTTCCCGGCCTGGGCCCACCGCACGACGGCCGAGACCTTCTGGTACGGGCACCGCCACGCCTCCATGCACGGCGAACAGACCGCCGGCCGGCAGCTTGCCGCGATCTGTCAGGACAAGCCCGCCCGCCTCACGCTGGCGGACGACGGGGAGTTCGGCCTCGAAGCGCCCGACGCCGCTACCGCGGGTGCGCCGTTCGAGGTCGTGGCGCTCCGCTGCGGCAAGGGCCGCAGGGTACGCGCCCGCCTGACCGGCCCGGGCCTGGCGACGGCCCCCTGGACCGCGCTCCGCCCGGACGGCACGGGTGCATTGCGCGGCACGCTGACCGGGCCGCCCGGCGTTTGGACGCTCCAGGTCGCCGCCGAGGCGCCCCGCTACGTCCAGCGGGACGCGATTCTGATCGTGCCGGAGCAACGCGGAGCCGGAGGGCTGTGACACCCCGCACAGGTGAAGGGCCCGGCACTTCAGGCCGGCGGCTCGGCCGCCGTCACGTTGCGGTACGCGATCTCGGCGAGCCGCCCCTGCCCGTTCCTGCTGGGGTGGAACCAGTCCCACCGGCTCAACTGCTCGCCGCTGAACCGGTAGTCGAACACCGCGCCGCCGTCGTAGCGGCAGCGGTCGTCCTCGGCACAGACGTCCGCGAGGACCTTGTTGTACGCGACGATCCGCTGCCGGACGGTCTCCCGGCGCTGCTGCGCCGACCGGCTGTCGTCCTCCGCGTCGCCCAGCATCGACGAGCAGATGCCCAGCCTCCAGATCTGACTGCCCAGCGGATCGGCGCGGCCCGCCGACCACAGGCGCTTGAGGTCCGGCACGCTCGACACGTACACCTGGGACTTGGGCGCGTCCTTGCGCAGCCGGGCCATCGACGTCTCGAACGACGTGCGGAACGTGTCGACGGGGGTCATCCGTTCGACCGTGTCGGCGCAGGCGTCGTTCGCGCCGACCATCACTGTGACCAGGTCCGGCTTGTGCGCGGCGGCCAGGGTCATCTGTGCGGGAAGGTCGGCCATGTCGGCGCCGGAACGGGCGTGGTTCCAGCTGCGGGCGGCCGCGCCCGCGGGGCCGAGCAGGCGCAGCGCGAGGCTGTTGACCCGGGCGTCCGTGCCGGTGGCCCAGGACGCTTCCGGGCAGTCGGCGAGGAGCTCGCAGGCGTCGAAGCCGCGCGTGATGGAGTCACCGACCGCGGCGAGGGAGCGCGGCGTGCGGTCCCACAGGGAGGTGGGGCTGGGACTCGGCGAGGGCCGGGAGGTCGCGGAGTCCGGGCGCTTGTCCTGTGACGAGGAGTCACATGCCGTGAGCGCGGCGGCCGAGAGCCCCGCGAGCATGACGGCGACGAGCCCTGCCCCGCGCCTGCGATGGGTCCTCGCGCGCTGCCGCATCCCCGTGTTCCCCTCCTTCGGCCCGGTGGTCCGACTCCTGCCGAGTGAAAGCTTCGTGCGTACGGACCCAGGACCGACAGTACGTCACCCTTCGGAGGTCCCCGCACGGTAGCTTTTTCCCGTCGACCCAGAGGCACCCCGCCCATCGGCGCCAGTAAATTACATCACGTCACATGCTGTCCCTTTTGCGGAGATCCGCGCCCGATGCTGTTTACTGAGGCCGCTGGGAAGGTGATCCTCGTCCCACACTGGAGGTCCCGGTGACGACACGTGGCGTTCTGTACGTTCACTCCGCACCGCGCGCGCTGTGCCCGCATGTCGAGTGGGCGGTCGCGGGAGTGCTCGGCGTACGGGTCCAGCTCGACTGGATCCGCCAGCCCGCATCGCCCGGCACCTGGAGAGCGGAGTTCTCCTGGCGCGGCGAGGCGGGCACGGCCTCCAAGCTGGCGTCGGCGCTGCGCGGCTGGCACCTGCTGCGCTTCGAGGTGACGGCGGAGCCGTGCGCGACGGCGGAGGGCGAGCGCTACAGCGCGACCCCGGAGCTGGGCATCTTCCACGCGGTCACGGGCATGCACGGCGACATCCTGGTCCCCGAGGACCGGCTGCGTGCCGCGCTGGCGCGGTCGTCCCAGGGGGAGACCGAGCTCGAGGCGGAGATCGCGAAGCTGCTCGGCAAGCCGTGGGACGACGAGCTGGAGCCGTTCCGCTACGCGGGCGAGGGCGCGCCGGTCCGCTGGCTCCACCAGGTGGTGTGACCGGGGGTTCCGCTGCGCGGACTGTTCCCCACCCCGCCCTCCCCCTACGGCCTGGCGGCCGTGGGAGGTACCCCCATCCCGAACCGAGGGCTCCGCGCCCGGACCCCCGGCGCCTCAAACGCCGGCGGGGCCGGATCTCGCTCAGCCCGGGAAAATCCTGAGGCCCGCGCCCCTCGAAGGGGCGCGGGCCTCGGGCAGAAGCGAGGTCAGACCGTGCGGAACGCCAGCACCACGTTGTGGCCGCCGAAACCGAACGAGTTGTTGATCGCCGCGATTGTGCCCTCCGGCAGCGCGCGCGGCTCACCGCGGACGATGTCCGCGTCCACCGACTCGTCCAGGTCGTCGACGTTGATCGTCGGCGGGGCCGTGCGGTGGTGCAGCGCGAGCACCGTCGCCACCGTCTCGATGCCGCCCGCGCCACCCAGCAGGTGACCCGTCATCGACTTCGTCGCGGACACCGCGACGTGGTCGAGGTCGTCCCCGAGGACCGAACGCAGCGCCTTGACCTCCGCGACGTCACCCTGCGGCGTCGACGTCGCGTGCGCGTTCAGGTGCACCACCTCGGACGGCTTGAGGTCCGTCGTCTCCAGCAGGTGCCGCAGCGCGGCGGCGATGCCGCGGCCCGTCGGCTCCGGCTGCGCGATGTGGTGGCTGTCCGCGGACAGGCCCTGGCCCAGCGCCTCGCAGTAGACCTTCGCGCCGCGAGCGGCCGCGTGCTCCGCCGACTCGAGGACCACGACGCCCGCGCCCTCGCCGAGGACGAAACCGTCCCGGGCCGTGTCGTACGGGCGCGATGCCTTCGCCGGCTCGTCGTTGTTCTTGGACATCGCCATCATGTTGGCGAACGCGGCGATCGGCAGCGGGTGGATGGCCGCCTCGGTGCCGCCTGCGACGACCACGTCGGCGCGGCCGGTGCGGATCATCTCGATGGCGTAACCGATCGCCTCGGCGCCCGACGCGCACGCCGAGACCGGGGTGTGGACGCCCGCCTGGGCGTTCACCTCCAGGCCGACGTTGGCGGAGGGGCCGTTCGGCATCAGCATGGGGACGGTGTGCGGGGACACGCGGCGTACGCCCTTGTCCTTGAGCACGTCGTACTGGTCGAGCAGGGTCGTCACGCCGCCGATGCCGGAGGCGATGACGGTGCCGAGCCGGGCCGGGGCAATGGCGGCGTCCTCGCCCGCGGGGGCGGTGAAGCCGGCGTCGGACCACGCCTCGCGCGCCGCGATCACGGCGAACTGGGCGGAACGGTCCAGCTTGCGGGCCAGCGGGCGCGGCAGTACCTCGCCCGGGTCCACCGCGGCCGTCGCGGCGATGCGCACCGGGAGGTCGGCGAAGCGCTCGCCCTCCAGGAGCTGTACTCCGGACCGCCCGGTGACCAGGCCCTCCCAGGTCGATGCGCTGTCGCCACCCAACGGTGTGGTTGCGCCGATACCGGTGACGACCACGGTGCGATTGGTCGAGTTCACAGGAATTCTTTCTCCACGTGTAGGGGGTGCGGAATCTGCACGGCGCCACCGCTGGGCGGCGACGAGCGCGTCAGTGTCAGGCCTGGTGCTTGAGGATGTAGTCCGCGGCGTCGCCGACGGTCTTCAGGTTCTTGACGTCCTCGTCCGGGATCTTGACGTCGAAGCGCTCTTCGGCGGCGACGACGACCTCGACCATGGACAGCGAGTCGACGTCCAGGTCGTCCGTGAAGGACTTGTCCAGCTCGACGTCCTCGACCGGGATACCGGCGATCTCGTTGACGATGTCGGCGAGACCCGAAACGATCTCTTCCTGCGTGGCGGCCATGTTGGCGCTCCTTCGGTGTGTATCAGAGGGTGTGGCTGGAGCCGTCCGGAAGATCCGTACGGGTGCCTAGGGGAGGGTAACGACCGTCGCGGCGTAGACGAGACCCGCCCCGAAGCCGATGACGAGCGCGGTGTCGCCGCTCTTCGCCTGTCCGGTCGCCAGGAGCCGCTCCATGGCGAGCGGGATCGAGGCGGCCGAGGTGTTGCCGGTGGTCTCCACGTCACGGGCGACCGTGACGTGCTCCGGCAGCTTCAGCGTCTTCACCATCGAGTCGATGATCCGCATATTGGCCTGGTGCGGGATGAAGACGTCCAGGTCGGCCGCCGAGATGCCGGCCGCGTCGAGCGCCTGCTGGGCGACCTTCGCCATCTCGAAGACGGCCCAGCGGAACACCGCCTGGCCCTCCTGCGTGATGGCGGGGAACTTGTCGACGGACCCCTCGCGGTAATCCGTCCACGGCACGGTCTGCTTGATGGTCTCGGACTTGTCGCCCTCCGAGCCCCAGACGGTCGGGCCGATCTCCGGCTCGTTCGCGGGGCCCACGACGACCGCGCCGGCGCCGTCGCCGAACAGGAAGGCCGTCGCACGGTCCTCCAGGTCGGTGAGGTCGCTGAGGCGCTCCACGCCGATCACGAGCACGTACTCGGCGGAACCTTCCACCACCATGCCCTTGGCGAGCGTGAGCCCGTAGCCGAAGCCCGCGCATCCCGCGGAGATGTCGAACGCGGCCGGCTTGTTCGCGCCGATCCGGTCCGCGATCTCCGTGGCGACCGCCGGGGTCTGCTTGAAGTGCGACACGGTGGAGACGATCACGCCGCCGATCTGCTCCGGGGTGATCCCCGCGTCGGCGATCGCCTTGCCGGACGCCTCGACCGACATGGCGGTCACGGTCTCCTCGGGGGAGGCCCAGTGGCGCGTGGCGATGCCCGAGCGCGAGCGGATCCACTCGTCCGACGAGTCGATCGTCTCAAGGATCACCTCGTTGGGCACGACCCGCGTCGGACGGTAGCCGCCGACGCCCATGATGCGTGCGTACGGGGCGCCCTTGCTGGGCTTGATCTTCGACATGCGCTACGGCTCCTTGTCAGGCTGCGGAGTGCTCGGCGACGAGCGTGCGGGCCGCGTCGAGGTCGTCGGGGGTCTTCAGCGCGAGCGTCTGGACGCCCTTGAGGGCGCGCTTGGCGAGACCGGTGAGGGTGCCGCCGGGGCACACCTCGATGAGGGCGGTCGCCCCGAGCTCCGCGAACGTCTCCATGCACAGGTCCCAGCGCACCGGGTTGGCGACCTGGCCGACCAGGCGCGAGACGACCTCGGCACCGGTGGCGACGGTCCGCCCGTCCTTGTTGGAGACGTACGGGACGGCGGGGTCGGCGGGGTCGAGGCCCTGCGCGGCCTCCTCCAGCTTCGCGACCGCGGGGGCCATGTGGTGCGTGTGGAACGCGCCCGCCACCTTCAGCGCCACGACCTTGCGGACGCCTTCCGGCTTGTCCGCCTCCAGCGCGGCCAGCTGCTCCATGGTGCCGGCGGCCACGATCTGGCCGGCCCCGTTGACGTTCGCCGGGGTCAGGCCGAGCTTCTCCAGGTGAGGGACCGTCACCTCGGGGTCGCCGCCGAGCAGCGCCGACATGCCGGTCTCGGTGACCGCGGCGGCCTCGGCCATCGCCAGGCCCCGGGCGCGTACGAGACGCAGCGCGGCGGTGTCGTCGATGACTCGGGCGAACGCGGCGGCGGTGATCTCGCCGACGCTGTGCCCGGCGACCGCACCGGGGGCGCCCGCCGCGTCAGCGGCGGATGTCTCGATACCGAGCGCGGATGCGGACAGCAGACCCGCCGCCACCAGCAGCGGCTGGGCCACGGCCGTGTCGCGGATCTCGTCCGCGTCGGCCTTCGTGCCGTAGTGGGCAAGGTCGAGCCCGATGGCGTCGGACCAGGCCGCGATGCGGTCGGCGGCGCCGGGGAGGTCGAGCCAGGGAGTCAGGAAGCCGGGCGTCTGAGCGCCTTGGCCGGGAGCGACGAGTACGAGCACCCTCACACTCTCTCTTGTGGACGGCCGTACCCGCCCGTGGGGACAGGGACGAAGAACCGTCAGGGGAATTGTCGGTGTTCCACAAAAGTCTAGGGCTGGCTGTCCGCGTCGGCCAGACGCCCGAGAATCAGGGCGATCCGCAGAGTGAACGCCGAGCGGACATCAGAGGGTGACCAGCCGGTGACGTCCGTCACACGTCGGAGCCGGTAGCGCACGGTGTTGGGATGTACGAACAACATCCGCGCGGCCCCTTCGAGGCTGCTGGCCTGCTCCAGGTAGACACTCAGAGTCTCCAGCAGCGCCGAGCCCGCCTCCTCCAGCGGTCTGTAGATCTCCTCCACCAACTGCTCGCGCGCCGCAGGGTCCGAGGCGATCGCGCGCTCCGGCAGCAGATCGTCCGCGAGAACCGGCCGGGGGGCGTCCTGCCAGGCGGAACACGCCTTGAGGCCCGCGGCGGCGGCCTGTGCCGACCGGGTCGCCGCCAGCAGGTCGGGCACGATGGGCCCGGCGACCACGGGCCCGGCGGCGTACGGGCCGATGAGGGCCTTCGCGACGTGCAGCGGATTGTCGCTGCCGCCCGCGATGACGACGAGCCGGTCGCCCAGCACACCGGTCAGCACTTGGAGCTTGGCGTGCCGGGCGGCCCTGCGGATCGCCTCCACCGTCAGTTCGCTGTCCCCGTCGGGGGCGGTGCCGAGGATCACACACACGTGCTCGGGGGAGTTCCAGCCGAGCGCGGCGGCCCGGGACACCGCGCCCTCGTCGGCCTCCCCGGACAGCACCGCGTTCACGACGAGGGACTCGAGCCGTGCGTCCCAGGCGCCACGCGCCTCCGCCGCCTGCGCGTACACCTGGGCCGTGGCGAACGCGATCTCCCGCGCGTACACCAGCAGCGCCTCGCGCAGCACCGACTCGTCGCCGGGGGCCGCGACCTCCTCGATCGCCGCCTCCATGACCTCGATGGTGGTGCGCACCATCTCCACGGTCTGGCGCAGCGTGATCGCCCGGGTCAGCTCGCGCGGAGCCGTGCCGAAGACGTCGGTCGAGATCGCCTGCGGGGTCTCCGGGTGCCGAAACCACTCCGTGAACGCGGCGATACCGGCCTGCGCGACCAGCCCGATCCACGACCGGTTCTCCGGCGGCATGGCCCGGTACCAGGGCAGCGACTCGTCCATGCGGGCGATGGCATTCGCGGCCAGCCGGCCGGAGGACTGCTCAAGGCGGCGCAGGGTCGCGGAATGCGGATGGGAGGAGTTCGCTGCAGGTTCGGGCACGGGGACAAGACTGCCTTATCAGGACGCGTGGGCTAAGTGCCGGGGTTCCTCTCATCGCGACGTGTACTACCGCGGCCCCGCTACGGTGGTCCGCGTGACTGCCATCCGGACCTCCATCCGGCGCTCCGCCGACCGCTACCCGGGAGGCGACCCGGCGACCGGGATCGAGTCCCGGCACGCCTTCTCCTTCGGGCGCCACTACGACCCCGACAACCTGCGCTTCGGCGCGATCCTCGCCTGCAACGAGGAGCGCCTCGCGCCCGGCGCCGGGTTCGACGAGCACCCGCACAGCCACACCGAGATCGTCACCTGGGTCGTCGAGGGCGAGCTGACCCACCGCGACTCGGCGGGTCACGCGACGGTCGTACGCCCCGGCGACGTGCAGCGCCTCAGCTCGGCGGGCGGCGTGCGGCACGTCGAACGCAACGACGGCCCCGACCCGCTGGTCTTCGTGCAGATGTGGCTCGCGCCGAAGGACCCGGGCGGTGAGCCGTCGTACGAGATCGTGCGCGGCATCGCGGACTCCACGCCGTACGCGCTCCCCGAGGCCGGGGCGATGCTCCACGTCCGCCGCCTCGTCCCCGGCGAGCGGACCGCCGTCCCCGACGCGCCGTTCGTGTACGTGCATGCGGTGCGGGGCGAAGTGGCGCTCGGGTACGAGCGGTTGGGTCCGGGCGACGCGGCGCGGATCACCGACGCGGAGGGGCTGGAGGTCGTGGCCGAGGAGGCGGCCGAGGTGCTGATGTGGGAGATGGGCGCCGGGTGACTCAGTCCTGCCGGGGAAGCCGACGCACACAGTGCTGCAAGGGACTTCCCCGGCTCAGGCAACCGGCCCGCCCAGCGCGCTCTTCGCCTTCCACTCCTCCCAGGAGAGGTTCCACTCGCCGAAGCCGTTGCCGGGGGCGGGGACGCCCTTGGTGTCCTTGCCTGTGATCTCGAACGGGTCGCCCGGTCGGACCTGTGCGTAGAACCAGGCGGCGTCCGCGTCGCTCATGCCGATGCAGCCGGAGCTCCTGTTGGCCTTGCCCATCCACTTGGCGTTCCAGGGCGCCGCGTGCGCGTACATCCCCGACCAGGTCAGGCGCATCGAGTAGTCGACCATCTTGTCGTAGGCGTCGGCGAGGCCGACCGTCTCGGAGTTCATGTTGATCGTGCCCTCCTTCGACATCAGCACCGTCGTGCCGCGCCACGAACGCTTGTCGCCGCCGGGGGTCCCGCCCGAGACGGGGAGGGTCCGCACGCTCCGGCCGTCGCGCTCCAACGTCAGCTTGTGGTGGTCGAGGTCGACCCTGACGATCTGGCGGGCGCCGATCGTGAACGACGTCGTGTAGTCACGGACGAACCAGCCGCCGCCGGCGCCCGAGTCGGTGCCGTTCAGCCGGGCGTCCAGGGTGACCTTCGTGCCGGGCTTCCAGTACGCCTTCGGCCGCCAGTCGATCCGGTCGCGGCCCGACCAGTCCTTCATCCAGCCCCACGAGCCCTCGGTGCCGTCGGAGGTGGTGACCCTCAACTGGCGTTCCACCTCCGCCTTCTCGGTCACCGGGTTGTCGAAGACCAGCGACACGGGCTGGGCGACGCCGACGGTGGTGGCCGCGCCGGGCCGCCAGTCCACCTTGTTGACCTTGCCGGCCGGGGCGGTGGTGAACGACGTGGACGTAGTGCGTTCCGTGCCGCGCG
This sequence comes from Streptomyces sp. NPDC015127, assembly GCF_043080095.1. Classification (NCBI taxonomy): domain Bacteria; kingdom Bacillati; phylum Actinomycetota; class Actinomycetes; order Kitasatosporales; family Streptomycetaceae; genus Streptomyces; species Streptomyces sp. NPDC015127. The sequence goes on along the minus strand of NZ_JBIBVE010000006.1, from coordinate 362,892 downwards.
CGGTACGGGTCGTGGCCTTCACCGTGTACGTGGCACCGGGGACGGCCTTGCGGTCGGACTGCCAACTGCCGTCGCCCCCCGAGCCCTTCAGCGTCCGGCCCTCGGTGTCGGTGACGGTGACGGAGGTGAGCGTGCCGCCCGAGGCGGTCACCCTCACCGGCTGACCGGCCCGGACCGCGCGCCCGGTCGGGGAGACCGTCACGGTCGCCGGACGGTCATCGGCGGCACGGGCACCGGGCTTCGCGTCGGCGGCCGGGGCATCGGGAGAGCCGGGGGAGCAGGCGGCGAGCGGGGCCAGCAGCACGGCGGCCGCCGCGATGCGCACACGTATCAGGGTCAACGGATCCTCCGGCAACGCGAAACAGACGGGATGCGGCGAGCGTAGGACGGAGGAACCCGCAGGTGAGGGGCTGTGGGGCGATGTGACGGCGGTTGGGGTCGAACGGTCATCGTCCGGTCACATGCGCCGCGTGGACCGGTCACGGACGGCTGTGAGCATCCACGGCATTCCGCGAACACAGAGAGGTCCCACACCGTGTCTGCGCTGCTCGTGCCGGCCGACCGCGGCCAGGAAACACCGCTCGGTCCCCTCACCGAGGAGGCGTACCGCGCCTTCCTCGCTTCCCGTGCCGGGAGCGCCCTCGGGCCCGGCTTCCTCCAGTGCCCGTCCTGGGGCGAGGTGAAGGAGGGCTGGCGTTCCCTCCTCGTCGGGTGGGGGCCCCGGCCGGAGGCGGGGGAGCTCAGTGGCGTTGCACTGGTGCTCCTGCGCCAACTCCCCGGCACCCGCAAGTACTTCGCCTACCTCCCCGAGGGGCCGGTCGCCGACTGGGCCGACCCCGGCATCGACGCCTGGCTCACCCCGCTGCTGAGGCTGCTGCGCACCGCGGGCGCGTTCGCCGTACGGATCGGTCCTGCGCCCGCGCACCGCAGTTGGGACGCCGCCCGGCTCAAGGCGGCAGCCGGGCCGGGCCGGCGGCTCGCCGACGTACTCGCCCGGGAGGTCGACCCGCTGGGCACGGCCGTCGCCGAACGGCTGCGCGCCCGGGGCTGGCACAGGTGCGGGGGCGAGGAGGACGGGGACGCCCAGCCCCGGTACGTCTTCCGCGTGCCGCTCGCCGGACGGACCGTCGACGACCTGTGGTCCGGCCTCAACCAGGAGTGGCGGCGCAATGTGCGCCGGGCGCGGAAGGAGGGCGTCGAGACGGTGGTGGGCAGCGCGGCGGACCTGCCCGAGTTCTACCGGCTGCTGCGGATCACCGAGGAGCGCGACGGCTTCCGGCTCGGCCGCTCGCTCGCGTACTACGAGCGCCAGTACGCGGCCCTCAACGCCGAGGAACCGGGCCGGATGACGCTCTACCTGGCCCGCCACCGGGGCGAGACGCTCGCCGCCCACACCATGGTCCGCGTCGGTCACCGGGTCTGGTACCAGACCGGTGCGTCGGCCGACCACCGCCGTGAGGTGCGCCCCTCCAACCTGCTCCAGTGGCGCATGCTCCAGGACGCCCACGCCCTCGGCGCCGACGTCTACGACATGCGCGGGGTACCCTCCACCCTCGACCCCGACGACCGCGGGTACGGACTGCTGCGCTGGAAGCTCGGCACCGGGGGAGAGGTCGTCGAGACCCTGGGGGAATGGGAGAAACCGTTGGAGGGCACGGCCAACCACGCGCTGTACCGGGCGTTCCAGGCATACCTGGCCCGCCGGTGACGCGCGACGCCGCCGCGTCGGGGCTTCCGCCTGCGCCCGAGCCGGACCGTCTGGCCGGGGGGCCCGTCGGCGCTGAACCTGCCGCCCACCGGGCGTCCGCGCCGGACGCACCCGGCTTCGCCGGGGCCGGGGTTCCGGCTGCGCCGGGTGGCACCGCGCCACTCGGTGGTCCGGCCGTGTCGGAGCCTGGCCGCGTTGCCGCCGCCCCGCCGCCGGTGGGCGCCTCGGCTGCGGCCGCGCCGCAGGTACCAGGAGAGGCCGGTGACCGG
>NZ_JBIBVE010000006.1:108594-360816 GCF_043080095.1 Streptomyces sp. NPDC015127 | reverse complement strand
GGCATCGGGCGATGCGGCCGTTCCGGCTGGTTCGATGGCTGCGTCTGCGCCGGCCGCGGCGCCGCCTGGTGGCACGGTCGCGCCCGCGCCGCAGGTACCGGGAGAGGCCGGTGACCGGGCATCGGGCGATGCGGCCGTTCCGGCTGGTTCGATGGCTGCGTCTGCGCCGGCCGCGGCGCCGCCTGGTGGCACGGTCGCGCCCGCGCCGCAGGCACCTGGAGAGGCCGGCGACCGGGCCTCGGACGATGAGGCTGTTCCGGCCGGAGGCCGGGGCACCCCTGGCGCAGGCCGCGTCGACCCCGCCGCCGACTCCGGCAAAGCCGCCTCCCCCGCGCGTAGCGGGATGGTCATGGCCGTCGGGTCCGTCGTGTCGCGGGCGACCGGGTTCGTGCGGTCGGCCGTTGTCGCCGCCGGGCTCGGTGTCGGGGTCGCCGCCGACGGGTACGCCGTCGGCAACTCCATCCCCACCATCGTCTACATGCTCCTCCTCGGCGGCGCGCTCAACGCCGTCTTCGTGCCCGAGCTCGTCAAGGCCGCCAAGGAGCACCCCGACGGCGGCGCCGCCTACACCGACCGGCTGCTCACCGTCTGCGTCCTCGCCCTGCTCGTCCTCACCGCCGCCGCCGTCTGGGCCGCGCCCGCCATCGTCGGCGCGTACACCGGCTACCGCGGCGAACAGGCGGCCCTGACCGTCGCGTTCGCCCGCTCCTGCCTGCCGCAGATCTTCTTCCTCGGCCTGTTCACCCTGCTCGGACAGGTCCTCAACGCCCGCGGCCGCTTCGGCGCGATGATGTGGACGCCCGTCCTCAACAACCTCGTCGTCATCGCCGTCTTCGGCCTGTACCTCGCCGTCGGCGCCGGCGGCACCCTCACCCCCGCCGAGACCGCACTGCTGGGCTGGGGCACCACCGCGGGCATCGCCGTCCAGGCACTCGCCCTGCTGCCCGTCCTGCGCGCCGCCCGGTTCCGGTTCCGCCCCCGTTTCGACTGGCGAGGCAGCGGACTCACCCGTCCCCTGCGCTCCGCCGGCTGGCTCGTGCTGCTCGTGCTGACCAACCAGGCCGCCTACTGGGTCACCACCAAGCTCGCCACCGCCGCCGGCGCACGCGCCGCCGCCGCGCACATCGACGGCGCCGGGTTCAGCGCGTACAACAACGCGTACATGCTGTGGGCCGTGCCGCACGGCATCGTCACCGTATCCCTCGTGACCGCGCTCATGCCGCGTATGAGCGCCGCCGCAGCCGACGGTGACACGGCCGCGGTGCGCCGGGACGTCGCGTATGCGCTGCGCACCGGCTCGGCCCTGATCGTCCCGGCCGCCTGCGCGCTGCTCGCCCTCGCCGGTCCGGTGATGGCGCTCGTCTTCCGGTACGGCGCCGTCGGCGCGGACGACACCGCGGTCATGGCGGGCATCCTCATGGCCTTCGCACCCGGACTCGTCGCGTTCTCCGGGCAGTACGTCCTCTCCCGCGCCTTCTACGCCCTGTCCGACACCCGTACCCCCTTTCTTCTCAACCTGGTGATCGCCGGCCTCAACGCGGCCCTGTCCACGACCGCGTACGCGCTGCTGCCCGCCCGCTGGGCGGTCACCGGCATCGCCGGGGCGTACTCGCTGGCTCTGTTCACGGGCTGGGCCGTCACCGCCTACGTCCTACACCGCAGGCTCGCCGGCGGCACCGGCGCCCTGTGGCGTTCGGCCGCCCTCCACGCCCAGCTGCGGCTGCTCGCCGCCGCCCTGCTCGCGGCCGCCGCCGCCCATCTCGCCGCCCGCTGGGCCGCCCCGGCCGGGGCGCTCGCCGCCACCGCCGCAGGCGTCCTCGCGATCGCGGCCGCCTTCGCCCTGCTCGCCCGGCCCCTGCGGCTGGACGGGACCACCGCGCTGCTGGCCGGGGCCGCCGCCCGGCTCCGGCGCCGCACCGACCGACGCTGACCCGACCTGGAGACACCCGCCCATGCCACGCGTCCTCCTCATCGAAGACGACCCCTCCGTACGCGAAGGGGTCGAACTCGGGCTGCGCCGCCGGGGCCACGAGGTCCGCACCGCCGCCACCGGCGAGGCGGGGCTCGACGCCCTGCACGCATTCCGGCCCGACCTGCTGCTGCTCGACCTGATGCTGCCCGGCATGAACGGTGTCCAGGTCTGCCGCCGCGTACGGGAGAACAGCCAGCTGCCCATCATCATGCTCACCGCCCGCGGCGACGACTTCGACGTGGTCGTCGGCCTGGAGGCGGGCGCGGACGACTACATCGTCAAACCGGCCCGCACCGAGGTGATCGAGGCCCGCATCCGGGCCGTGCTGCGCCGCATCGAGGGGCCGGGCGCCGGGAAGCCCGCCGTCGAGTTCCACGGCGAACTCGCCATCGACCGCGCCGGACTCACCGTCACCAAGGCCGGCCGGCCCCTCGCCCTCGCCCCCTCGGAGCTGAAGCTGCTGCTGCACCTGTCCGCGGCCCCGGAGCAGGTGTTCAGCCGTCAGCAACTACTGGAGCACGTCTGGGAGCACAGCTACCACGGCGACGCGCGGCTCGTCGACGCGTGCGTACGACGGCTGCGGACCAAGATCGAGGACTCCTCGGGCACCCCGCGCTACATCCAGACCCTGCGGGGCTTCGGCTACCGCTTCGGACCCCTGTGAGAAGCCGGACCGGGCGCCGCGCGGGCCAGGGGCCGGGGCCGGGCAGGCGCGGCGGGAGCAGCGGCGGCCGGGGCCGTATCGCCGCCTTCGGACTGCGCACCCGGCTGGTCATCGCCTTCCTGCTCGTAGCCGTTGTCAGCGCCGGGACGACCGCGGCCCTCACCTACCGCGAGGCGCGCAACGCGGTCCTCGCCAGCGCCCAGGACACGGCGGTGGAGTCCTTCCGCGAGCAGGTCCAGACGCTCGGCGTCGGGCTGCCCGTGGACCGCACCGTGATGCAGGAGCTGCTGCGCGGCATCGCCCGCAAGGCCAAACCGCATCCCTGGGTCGTCTTCGCCGAGTACGGCTCGCTGCGCGTCTCCTCCGGCACGAGCCCCGCCTCGACCGTGATCACGGAGGACCTGCGCCGCACCGCACGCTCCGGCTCCCCGCACGGCAGCTTCGAACGCGTCGTCAAGGACGGCGTCCCGTACCTGACCGTCGCCATGCCCGTGGTGGTGAAGGTCGGCTCGGGCGGCACGCTGCCCACGGGGCTCGTCCTGTACGCGGTGATGAGGATGACGGACGAACAGGCGAACATCGACGCCCTGGTCGCCGCGGCCCGGGACGGCGCCCTGCCCGGCCTCGCGATCGCGCTCGTGCCCGCGCTGTTCGCCGCGCGCAGTGTCCTGCGGCCGGTCCGCGAGCTGCGTGCGGCCGCACGTTCCATGGGCAGCGGCCGGCTCGACACCCGGATCCGCATCCGGGGACGCGACGAACTCGCCGAACTGGCCGGCACGTTCAACGAGTCCGCGGCCCAACTGGAGAGATCCGTCGACGAACTGCAGCAGGCCGAGGCCCGCGCCCGCCGCTTCGCCTCCGACGTCTCGCACGAACTGCGCACGCCGCTCGCCGGGATGCTCGCCGTCACCGAGGTGCTCGACGAGGACGCGGACACCCTCGACCCGGACACCGCGCGGGCCGTGCGCCTGATCAGCGCGGAGACGGGCAAGCTCGCGGTCCTCGTCGAGGACCTGATGGAGATCTCCCGCTTCGACGCCCGCGCCGCCGAGCTCAACACCGACGAGGTCGACGCCGCGGAGACCATACGCAAGACCCTGGAGAACCGGCACTGGACCGACCGGGTCCGCACCGAGCTGCCCGACGGCATCCGCTTCCGCCTCGACCCCCGCCGCTTCGACGTCGTCGTCGCCAACCTCGTCGGCAACGCGCTGCGGCACGGCGGCGCGCCCGTCACCGTACGGCTGCGCACCGGGACGGGCCCGGACGGCACACCGCTGCTGGTCACCGAGGTCACCGACAGCGGGCCCGGTATCCGCCCCGACGTGCTGCCGCACATCTTCGACCGCTTCTACAAGGCGGACGCGGCACGTACCCGGTCGGCGGGCAGCGGACTGGGACTCGCGATCACCCAGGAGAACGTACGACTCCACGGCGGCACGATCCGCGCCGCCAACGGGCCCGCGGGCGGCGCGGTGTTCACCGTCGAGCTTCCCGCCGAGCCGGAAAGGGGGGCGGTGACGGCATGATGCAGCGCGTACGCGCCGCCCTGGCGGGACTCGCGGCAGCGGCCTTGCTCACGGCCTGCGGCATCCAGGAGTCCGACGTCATCGAGGCGGGCGGCCCCGCCACCATCGATGTGCTCCCCGCACGCGAGGTGCGGATGCTCCTCTTCTTCTACTCCCCGGACGGCGTCCTGATGCCGGTGAGCCGCTACACGGGCGACCCCTTCGGCGACTCCGCCGTCGAGCGCACCCGCCCGTCGACCGACAAGACCGTCGCGGCGCTGCTGGGCGGCCCGAACGCGGAGGAGGCCGGGTACGGGCTCCGCAGCGACGTCTCCCTGCCGCCCGCGGGCCTCGCGCCGAAGGTCGAACCGGGCCCGGGCACGGTGGTCGTCACGATCGCCGCCCCTGTCCGCGACCTGAGCAGGCCCGCGCGGCGGCAGCTCGTCTGCACGATCGCCTACGCCGAGGACGCCGACGGACAGACGCAGGTGACCCTCCGTGGCGTGGACGGCACACTCGACCCGGCCCGCTGTGACACCGGCTCGGGCCCGGTGGCGACCGACGAGCCCCGCCGGGCGGACCACGCACCGGAGGAGGGGTCCGGTGAGCAGCCGGTCCCCCGGCCGACCCCTACCGCAACTCCGCCAGCACCGAGTCCGTGAACGCCGGCCACGCCTCGATCGCCCACGGCCCGAACGCCCGGTCCGTGAGCGCCACGCACGCGGCACGCGCGTCCGGGTCGATCCACAGGAAGGTGCCGGACTGGCCGAAGTGGCCGAAGGTGCGCGGCGATGAGGAAGCGCCGGTCCAGTGCGGGGACTTGGCGTCGCGGATCTCGAAGCCGAGACCCCAGTCGTTGGGCCTCTGGTGGCCGTACCCGGGCAGGATCCCGGACAGCCCCGGATGCACGACGGACATGGCCTCCAGCACCGTGCGCGGATCCAGCAGCCGCGGCGCCTGCACCTCGGCCGCGAACCGCACGAGGTCGTCGACCGTCGAGACGCCGTCCTTGGCCGGAGAGCCCTCCAGCGTGGTCGAGGTCATCCCGAGCGGCTCCAGCACCGCCTGGTGCAGGTACTCGGCGAAGGGGATCTCGGTCGCCTTGGCGATGTGGTCGCCGAGCGCCTCGAACCCCGCGTTCGAGTAGATCCGGCGCGTGCCCGGCGCGGCCATCACCCGGTGCTCGTCGAAGGCCAGCCCCGAGGTGTGGGCGAGCAGATGCCGGACGGTCGCGCCGTCCGGCCCGGCCGGCTCGTCGAACTCGATCGCGCCCTCCTCGTACGCCACCAGCGCCGCGTACGCCGCGAGCGGCTTGGTGACGGAGGCCAGCGGGAAACGGCGGCCGGTCGGGCCGTGGGAACCGGCCACTGTCCCGTCGGCGCGCACGACGGCGGCCGCCGCGGTCGGTACCGGCCAGTTCTCGATCATCGCCAGGCTCTGCATGTCTACGAGCCTAGACGGTGCTACAGCGTGAGCCGCATGGTCGGGTCGGGAGTGCGGACGAAGCCCAGCGACGCGTAGAGCGGCTCGCCCTCCGAGGAGGCGCGCAGGTCGATCCGGCGCACGTCCCGCTCGCGGAACCAGCCGAGCAGGCCCTCCATGCAGGCACGCGAGTGGCCGCGGCGGCGCATGTCCTCGTCCGTGGCGACGCTGAACACGTAGCCGGTCGTGCCCTGCGGGTTGCCCGGGCCGCCCAGCCGGTACTCGATGGTGCCCACCGCGCAGGCCGCGAGCCCGCCGCCGGGCCGGTCGACGACATACGCCGCCAGGGCGCCGGACGGGTCCGCCAGCCGGTTGCGCAGCGTCGCCACGGCGGCGGGCTGCCAGCTCACATCCGGATGCGGGCCGTGGCACGAGTCCTGCATCACCTTGCGCAGGCGGACCAGCTCTTCGGCGTCGGACGGGACGGCGGGGCGTGCGGTGCGTCCTGAACTCATGGTCCGGGAGGCTAGTTCGGGCTGCACTCCGATCGCCACAGGATTCCCCTTGCTTCGAGTGCACTCCAGGGTTTTAGCGTGGACCGCATGACGGTGATCGAGAGCAGGGCCGCCCGGACCGATCTCTGCAAGGCGGCACCCCCCGCGCATCCGCGCCCCGACGGCCAGGACCGCTACACGATCAGCGAGGTCGTCGCCTTCACCGGACTCAGCGCGCACACCCTGCGCTGGTACGAGCGGATCGGGCTGATGCCGCACATCGACCGCTCGCACACCGGGCAGCGCCGGTTCACCAACCGCGACCTCGACTGGCTCGGCTTCGTCGGCAAACTCCGGCTGACCGGGATGTCCGTCGCGGACATGGTCACGTACGCCGAGATGGTCCGCGAGGGCGAGCACACCTTCGAGGCACGCGCGGACCTGCTGCAGCGGACCCGGCGCGCCGTCGTCGACCGGATCGCCGAACTCCAGGACACGCTCGCGGTGCTGGACCACAAGATCGAGTACTACGCGGACGCCCGCACGGCGTCGGAGAGGGTCTGACCCTGATGAGCAACAGCAGGATCCGCCAGGTGACGCTCGGGACACACGGCCCGCAGGTCGGCGTCCAGGGCCTCGGCTGCATGGGCATGAGCGAGTTCTACGGCGACACGGACGAGGCCGCGGCGCGGCAGACCCTGGAGGGGGCGCTCGCCGGGGGCGTCACGCTCTTCGACACGGCGGACGTGTACGGGCGGGGCGCCAACGAGGAGTTCCTCGCCCCCTTCGTCGCCGCGCACCGGGACGAGATCACACTGGCCACGAAGTTCGCCATCGAGCGCACCGACGACCCGCACTACCGGGGCGTGCGCAACGACCCCGCCTACATCCGGCAGGCTGCCGAGGACAGCCTGCGGCGACTGGGGACCGAGGTCATCGACCTCTACTACATGCACCGTCGCGACCCGGCCGTGCCGCTCGCCGAATCGGTCGGAGCGATGGTCGAGCTGGTGGAGCGCGGCCTCGTCAGGCATCTCGGCCTGAGCGAGGTCACCGGTGCCGAGCTGCGCGAGGCGCACGCCGTGCACCCCATCGCGGCGCTCCAGTCCGAGTGGTCGCTGTTCAGCCGGGACGTCGAACGCAGCGCGGTGGGCGCGGCGGCCGACCTGGGCGTGGCGCTCGTCCCGTACTCCCCGCTGGGGCGGGGCTTCCTCACGGGGGCGTTCACGGACGCGGGCACGGACCTGTCGGACGGCGACTTCCGCCGGTACCAGCCGCGCTTCACCGGCGAGAACGCGCGGACGAACGCGGCGCTGCTGGAGCCCGTCCACACGATCGCCGCCGCGCACGGGGTGACGGCTGCGCAGGTGGCCCTGGCGTGGGTCCACCAGCGCGCCCAGGTCCACGGCCTGACGGTGATCCCGATCCCCGGCACCCGCAGGACGACGCGCCTGCGGGAGAACCTGGCGGCGACGGAGCTGACGCTCGGCGCGGAGGAACTGGCGGAGCTGGAGCCGATCGCGGACCGGGTGGCGGGCGACCGCTACCCGGACATGTCGTCGACGGCGACGGTGCGGGAGTAAGGGGGCAGGGGGCGGTCTGGGGCTTCGCCCCGGACCCGGTACCGCGCTTCGCGCGGTGTCCTCGAACTCCCCTCTACGGCCTGGCGACCGTGGGTGGGGGTACCTCCCACGGCCGCCAGGCCGTAGGGGGAGTGCCCCCAGACGGGCTGGATTTCGCTCCGCGAAAGCAGCCCCGCCGGCGTCTGAGGCGCGGGGTCTGGGGCGGAGCCCCAAACGAGCGCGCCGCGCATACCCAGCCCCGCCGGCGTTTGAGGCGCGGGGGCGCGGGGGCGGAGCCCCCGGAACACCGCGCGAAGCGCGGTGCGGGGTCTGGGGCGAAGCCCCAGTTACGGGAAAGGGCGGGGTGGGGAAGCGTCACAGCTCCGCCAGTAGCTCCGCCTTCTTCTTGGTGAACTCCTCGTCCGTCACCAGCCCCGCCAAATGCAGGTCCCCCAAGTGCCGTATCCGGTCCGCGATGTCCGCCGGGTCGCGGCGGGCCGGGGGTGCCGTCAGGGCGGGGGCCGGTGACTGGGCGCGCACCGACTCCAGCACCGCCGCCGCGAACGGCAGCGATTCGTGCACCGGGCCGTAGCCCAGGCCGAACACCACCGCCGCCGGATCCTGGTCCGCTTGCGACGCGGGCGCGTGCGCAGGCGCACACGCGCCGGGGCGCGGCAGCAGGCGCAGGTAGCCGTCGAACGCCTCCGGCGAGCGCCACTCCACCCCCGTCAGCTCGGACACCGGGAAACTCTGGTCGCCCGCGTTCCACTTGGCGGTTGACGCCGCCGTGCGCGACCAGCGGAATCTCACCCGCGAGCCGTCGAAGGACGCCTTTCCGTCGTACGCCTTGAAACCGAGCGGCGCCGGGGGCGCGGAGACCGTGTACCGGTCGGCGGGCCGGTCCGCGTCGGGGCCGAGCGCGTCGCGCAGCGCGTCCGCGTAGTACTCGGCGAGCGTCTCGCGCTCCGCGGGCAGCACCAGCCGGTACGGATCGGAGGCGTCCCCCAGCTGACCCGCCGCCGCGTCCATCAGCGGGTCGGCTCCCTGTCTCGGTACGGCATGCAGGACAACGGTCCCCGGCTTGCCGTGCGTGAGTGTCACCGCGGCCAACGCCTCGTGGGGGACGCGCCGTTCACGCAGGGCGGAAAAGAGCTTCGGCCTGCGGACCCCCCGATCGAAGCGGATGAGCACGGAGTCGGTATCGAACTCCCAGGTGGCTTGAATTCCGGCCAGCACATCACCCATGTGCCTCATCGTATGCGGCCGACGCCGGTCCGTCGCCCCTCGGTCACCAGCCCGTTCCACGGCGCTCTACGCGCGTTGGTCCGGGTCCTCGCCGTAAATACCGCTGCGGCATGTGTCGGTGTCGCCTGCGCAGCTGATTCCCTCGTAGGAACCGACGCCTATCTCGGCGAAGTTGTGGACGCTCTCCGTACCCGGCTCGAAATAGCCGGTGTGCCCGATCGCGCCCTCCGCGGAGACGACCCGCGCCCCGAACTCCGGCGTCACCGGGTCCTCGCCGTGCCCGAGCCCGCCGACCGCCAGGTGCGGCACGTCCTGGATCCAGTCGTCGCCGTCGCGCGTGGCCCACACGCGGGCCCTGGTCCCGAGTTCGGCGACGTTCTCCGCGCGCATGCCCGGGCTGCCGGCGACCGCGATGTCCTCGACGCGGGCCGGCAGGTTCCTGGCGGCGACTCCGCAGACCACGGAGCCGTAGCTGTGGCAGAAGAGCGCGACCTTGGAGTCGCCGGGCAGCGCCTCGGTGAGGGCGCTGAGCCGCACGGCGCCGCTCTCGGCGAGCCGGCCGATCGCCGAGTCCATGCCGACGCCGACCGGCGAGGTGTAGTCGGCCCAGGCGATGACGGCGGTACGCACCTGGGGCGCGGCGGCGCGTTCGGCGGCGTACAGCGACTGCGCCATGCCGACCGGCGCGCTGTATCTGCGGGCCGTCTTCTGGAACGTGAGCAGGTTGGTGTCGACGCCGGGGACGATCACCGACACGCGCTCGGCGCGGTCGAGGTCGCCGAAGACCTCGGCGACCCGGCCGGGTCCCGTCGGGTCGAAGGCGAGGATCTGCCGGTCCGTGTCCATCAGCGCGCGGAACCGGTGCATCCGCCGGACCGCCTCGTGGTGGCCTTCCGCGGTGAGGTCCGGGTCGGCCACACGCCGCCGTTCGGCGGCCAGCGATTCGGCGAGCGCGTGCCGGTTCGCCCGGTAGCGCAGGGTGACGGGCGCGCCGTTGAGATTGCCGACGACATGGGGGTAGTCGGCGGCGAGCCGCTTGCCCCGGGCGCTGCCGATCGACGCGAAGAACGCGGCGAACCGGCCAGGGGCGGAGTCCGGTGCGGGCAGCGCCTCGGCTCCGACCCGGGCCTTGCGCCAGCCCGCCAGTTCCGCGGCAAGCGCGGTGCTCGGGCCGCCCTGATCTCGTATGGCGGTCCATCCGGTGGTCGCCAGCATCATGAAGACCACCGTCAGGGCGAGCAGGGCGCGCCAGACGGTCGGGGCGGGGGAGGCGTCGAAAGAAGTCACTGCGGGACACCCTAGGAGAAGGGTGGCCGGGCACGCGAAGAGGGTGAGGCAGATCACGTGTGAAGGGGGGAATGCAGGGGCAGGAGGGTGACGTTCCGTGCGCGCGGCGTACGCATCAGTGCAAGACCGCGTGCCGCGCGCCCCGTTGACGCCCTGCGCGCCCGCCGTACGCCCTGGGGCGCGGTCCGGCCTCCGTGGTGCGCCCTGCGACGGCCCTTGCGGACCTCCCGCCGGCGCCCGGGGCCCATCGCTGAGTGCCGCGGCCGTCTGGCCGCCCCCGCGCCGCGGACCGGCGGGCCTACCCCCCGGCGCCGTCAGGCGCCCCCGCGCCAGTTTTCGGCCAGGGCCGGGGCCAGGTGGTCGAGGTACGTCTCCGTGAGCGCGCGGATCGACTCCACGCTCGGGTCCTCGCCCCGGCCCCACAGCCGTCCGGTCACCCGGATGACTCCGCCGAACGCCGCCACGGCCACCCGTGGCCGCGGGTCGGCGTCCACGTCCAGGCCCTCGCGCTCGGCGATCAGGCGGGCGAGCAGGTCCTCCATGTCCACGGAGCGCCGCAGGTGCGCCGCGAGGAGTGCGGGGGTCGACTCGATCATCAGAAAGCTGCGCATGTGCAGGTCGAGCGGGACGATCTCCTCGATGGCGCCCTCGATCGTGTCCCAGGACGCGGAGACGGCGTTGCGCATCGCCTCGAAGGGGCCTTCCTCGGCGGGCCGTTCGCGCAGGGCGGCGACGTAGTGCGACTCGGCCAGTTCCTGGACGGCGAAGGCGACCTCCTCCTTGCTGGCGAAGTACCGGAAGAAGGTGCGCTGGGACACCTCGACCGCGTCGACGATCTCGTCGACCGTCGTCCGCTCGTAGCCCTGGGTGGTGAACAGCTCAAGGGCCGCGCGCACCAGTGCGTCACGGGTGCGCTGCTTCTTGCGGGCACGCAGTCCGGTCGGCTCGACCGTCACGTCATCGTCCTCTTTCCCCGGCGTTCGTCCTGTTGAGCGTACCTGTGAGCGACGTGACAGCTACCGACTTGTGAACCCGTTTGTCAACTGTCAGTCGCTGACATTAGCCTCGCTGTATGACTAGTCAGACCACCGTCGCAAAGGCGCCGAGAGACTCCGGAGGTCCCCAGGACTCCGCCCCGGCGCCCGTCAAGGGGCTGCGCGGCCACCCCTGGCTGACCCTGTTCGCCGTCGCCATCGGTGTGATGATGGTCGCGCTCGACGGCACGATCGTCGCGATCGCCAACCCCGCGATCCAGAAGGACCTCGGCGCATCCCTGTCCCAGGTCCAGTGGATCACCAACGGCTACCTGCTCGCCCTCGCCGTCGCCCTGATCACGGCGGGCAAGCTGGGCGACCGCTTCGGCCACCGCCAGACGTTCCTGATCGGCATCGCGGGCTTCGCCGCCGCTTCAGCGGCGATCGGTCTGTCCGACTCCATCGCCCTCGTCATCGTCTTCCGCGTGTTCCAGGGCCTGTTCGGCGCACTGCTCATGCCGGCCGCCCTCGGCCTGCTGCGCGCCACGTTCCCCGCCGAGAAGCTGAACATGGCCATCGGCATCTGGGGCATGGTCATCGGCGCCTCCACGGCGGGCGGCCCGATCCTCGGCGGGCTGCTCGTCGAGCACGTCAGCTGGCAGTCGGTGTTCTTCATCAACGTGCCCGTCGGCGTCGTCGCCCTCGTCTTCGGCCTGGTGATCCTCAAGGACCACCGCGCCGACAACGCACCGCGTTCGTTCGACATCCCGGGCATCGTGCTGCTGTCGGGCGCCATGGGCGCGCTCGTCTACGGGCTGATCAAGGCGGGCGAGTCCTGGGGCTGGGGCGGCGGCCGTACGTGGCTGTGCCTCGGCGGCGCGGTGCTCCTCTTCGTCCTCTTCGCCTTCTGGGAGACGAAGGTCAAGGAGCCGCTGATCCCGCTCGGCCTCTTCCGCTCCGTCCCGCTCACCGCGGGCACGGTCCTGATGGTCCTCATGGCCTTCGCCTTCATGGGCGGCCTGTTCTTCGTGACGTTCTACCTCCAGGGCGTGAAGGGCCTCAGCCCGGTCGACAGCGGTCTGCGGCTGCTGCCCCTCACGGCGATGATGATCGTGTCCTCGCCGCTGGCGGGCGCCCTGATCGCCAAGTTCGGGCCACGCGTGCCGCTCGTCGGCGGCATGGTCTGCACGGCGGTGGCGATGTTCGGGATGACCGCCCTGACCGAGGGCACCGGCACGTTCGTGATGTCCCTCTGGTTCGCCCTGCTCGGCCTCGGTCTCGCGCCGGTCATGGTGGGTGCCACCGAGGTCATCGTCGGCAACGCCCCGCTGGAGCTCTCCGGTGTCGCCGGCGGCCTCCAGCAGGCGGCCATGCAGGTCGGCGGCGCTCTGGGCACGGCCGTGCTGGGTGCCGTCATGTCCTCCAAGGTCAGCGCCGAGTTCGCGGACAACTGGCAGGCCGCGGGCATCCCCGTTCCGCCGGACCCGCGGCTGGAGGAGGCCGCCGAGTTCGGTGCGGTCCCCGCGGAGCTGGCGAAGGCGCCGGGCATGACCCCGGATCTGGTCACCAGGATCGGTGACGTCATCCATGACACGTTCATGTCCGGGATGGGCCTGGCGTTCACCGTCGCCGGTGTCGTCGCGGTCGTCGCCGCCCTGGTCGCCACGCTCACCAAGCGCGGAGCGAACGCGGAGGCCGGTGCGGGCGGCGCCCACATCTGACGTCAACCGCGTGCACAGCGAAGCCCCGCCGGGCACCCCGGCGGGGCTCTCGCCTATCCGGGTGATCATGAACAGGGGCCCTTCCGCGGCCGTGTCACCGCGGGTCAGGCTGCGGCCAAGTAATCCACACGACACGGGGGTTGATCCATATGCGTCTGCGCACGACTCTTGCCGCGGCCACCTTCGCCGCCACCGCCCTGCTCGCACCCGCCGCCACCGCGGCTCCCGCGGCGCCACCCCGCCTCGGGGCGTGCGCCGCCGGTGAGCTGTGCCTCTGGGCGAAGAGCGGTTTCCAGGGCGCCCGCGCGGCCCACGAGCTCGCCGGCATCGACATCGACAGCTGCGTCCCGCTGCCGGACGGCACCACCGCGGCCTCGCTCGCCAACCGGACCGGCCGGCCGGTGACCACGTACCAGTCCGCGGAGTGCGCGGAGACGGGCGAGTTCGAGACCTACCCCGGCGGCGGAACGTGGGTGCCCGAATCGCCCTATCGCGTACGGGCGTTCAAGGTCTGGGAGAACTAGGAGGAGCGCGGCGTGGGGGTCCCCCGGCGAAGCCAGGGGGAGAGCCGAAGGGGCGCGGCGGTGTCGAAAGGGAGTGGGGGCACCTCCCGCCGCAGGCAGGGGGAGCGCGGAGGCTGCGAGGAACGAGCAGTCGAGCACGATCGACCGTCGACGCCGTCTCAAGGCGCCCCGGTGGGGGTCCCCCCGGCGGAGCCAGGGGGGGAACCGAGCCTCAAGAATCAGCCTGCTCGGGCACGGAGGCGGACGCCTCCGTGCCCGACAGCCGTGCCACCTCCCTGCGCAGCTGCTTCACCTCGGCCGTCAGCGCCTCCAGCAGCGCGGTCTGCCGCCGCTCCTCGGCGTCGTCCCTCTCGAAGCGGGCGATGAACCAGGCCGCGATGTTGGCCGTCACCACACCGAGCAGCGCGATGCCCGAGATCATCAGCCCGACCGCCAGCAGCCGGCCGAGTCCGGTCGTCGGCGCGTGGTCGCCGTAGCCGACCGTCGTCATCGTCGTGAACGACCACCACACGGCGTCGCCGAGGGTCTTGATGTTCCCGTCGGGGGCGTCCCGCTCCACCCGCAGCACCGCGAGCGAGCCGAACATCATCAGCCCCACCACCGCCCCGCCGACATAGGTCGTCAGCGTGATCTGCGGGGCCATCCGGGCCCGCCGCCCCACCAGGAGCAGCGTGGAGACCAGCCGCAGCAGCCGCAGCGGCTGCACGAGCGGCAGCGCCACCGCGAGCAGGTCGAGCGGATGGCTGCGCACGAACAGCCACTTCCCGGGTGCCAGGGCCAGCCGTACGAGATAGTCCCCGGCGAACGCCGCCCACACCGCCCACTCGGCCAGCGTGCACACGCTGTGCACCCACGCGTCCGCGCCGGGCGCGACGATCGGCACCGCGTACGCGACGGCGAACGCCACGGCGAGCCCCAGCAGCGGTCCCTGGGTGCGCGCTTCCCAGCGCATCTGCGCCGTTCGTTCCTTCATGGGGCGCATCGTAAAGGGGGTGTGCGGGGACGAACCCCGCACACCCCCTCGGTACGACAGCGGTTACGCGTCGCCGCCGGCCGCGCCCGGGTCCGCCGCCGACACGTCGAGCAGCTGGTAGCGGTCCACCGCCTGCTTCAGCACGCTGCGGTCCACCTTGCCCTCACGCGCCAGCTCGGTGAGCACCGCCAGCACGATCGACTGCGCGTCGATGTGGAAGTACCGGCGGGCCGCCCCGCGGGTGTCCGCGAAGCCGAAGCCGTCGGCGCCCAGCGAGGTGTACGTGCCCGGCACCCAGCGGGAGATCTGGTCGGGCACGGAGCGCATCCAGTCCGAGACCGCGACGAACGGGCCCTCCGCGCCGGACAGCTTCTGCGTCACATACGGGACGCGCTGCTCCTCCTCGGGGTGGAGCAGGTTGTGCTCCTCGGCCTCGACGGCGTCGCGCCGCAGCTCGTTCCACGAGGTCGCCGACCACACGTCGGCGCGCACGTTCCACTCCTCGGCGAGGATCCTCTGCGCCTCGACCGCCCACGGCACGGCCACACCCGACGCCATGATCTGCGCCGGGATCGAGCCCTGCTCGCCCCGCTGGAAGCGGTGGATGCCCTTGACGATGCCGTCCACGTCCACGTCGGCCGGCTCGGCCGGGTGCTGGATCGGCTCATTGTAGACGGTGAGGTAGTAGAAGACGTCCTCGCCGTGCGGGTGTTCGGCGTCGCCGCCGTACATACGGCGCAGACCGTCCTTGACGATGTGCGCGATCTCGAAGCCGAACGCCGGGTCGTAGGCGACGCAGCCCGGGTTGGTCGAGGCGAGCAGCTGCGAGTGGCCGTCCGCGTGCTGAAGGCCCTCGCCGGTCAGCGTGGTGCGGCCGGCCGTCGCGCCGAGCACGAAGCCGCGCGCCAGCTGGTCGGCCATCTGCCAGAACTGGTCGCCGGTGCGCTGGAAGCCGAACATCGAGTAGAAGACGTAGACCGGGATGAGCGGCTCGCCGTGCGTCGCGTACGCCGAACCGGCCGCGATCAGCGAGGCCGTGCAGCCCGCCTCCGAGATGCCGTCGTGCAGCATCTGACCGGTCGGCGACTCCTTGTACGCGAGCAGCAGCTCGCGGTCCACGGCCTCGTACTGCTGGCCGAGGGGGTTGTAGATCTTCGCGCTCGGGAAGAACGAGTCCATGCCGAAGGTGCGGTACTCGTCGGGCGCGATCAGCACGAACCGCTTGCCGATCTCCTTGTCCCGCATGAGGTCCTTCAGCAGCCGGACGAAGGCCATGGTGGTGGCGATCGACTGCTGACCGGAGCCCTTCTTCACAGCCGCATACGTCTTGTCGTCCGGCAGGACGAGCGGCTTGGAGCGCACGACGCGGGTGGGCACGTAACCGCCGAGCGACTTGCGGCGGTCGTGCATGTACTGGATCTCCTCCGAGTCGCGGCCCGGGTGGTAGTACGGCGGGGCGCCGTTCTCCAGCTGGGCGTCGGAGATCGGGATGTGCAGGCGGTCGCGGAAGCGCTTGAGGTCGTCGACCGTCAGCTTCTTCATCTGGTGCGTGGCGTTGCGGCCCTCGAAGTTCGGGCCGAGCGTCCAGCCCTTGACCGTCTGCGCGAGGATCACGGTCGGCTGGCCCTTGTGGGCGCGGGCCGCCGAGTACGCCGCGAAGATCTTCTTGTGGTCGTGACCGCCGCGGCCCAGGTGCAGGATCTGCTCGTCGGTCATGTTCTCGACCATGGCGCGCAGGCGGTGGTCGTCCCCGAAGAAGTGCTCGCGGATGTACGCGCCGGTCTCGGTGGCGTACGTCTGGAACTGACCGTCCGGGGTGGTGTTCAGCTTGTTGACCAGCACGCCGTCGCGGTCCTGCGCGAGCAGCGGGTCCCAGGTGCGGTCCCAGACCAGCTTGATCACGTTCCAGCCGGCGCCGCGGAACTGCGACTCCAGCTCCTGGATGATCTTGCCGTTGCCGCGCACCGGCCCGTCGAGGCGCTGCAGGTTGCAGTTGACGACGAAGGTCAGGTTGTCCAGGCCCTCACGGGCGGCGATGGACAGCTGGCCCAGCGACTCGGGCTCGTCCATCTCGCCGTCGCCGAGGTAGGCCCACACGTGCGAGTCGGAGGTGTCGGCGATGCCGCGGGCCTCCATGTAGCGGTTCATCCGCGCCTGGTAGATCGCGCCGAGGGGGCCGAGGCCCATAGAGACGGTCGGGAACTCCCAGAAGTCCGGCATCAGCCGCGGGTGCGGGTAGCTGGACAGACCGTGGGGCGCCTTCGACTTCTCCTGGCGGAACGCGTCGAGCTGCTGCTCGGAGAGCCGGTCCAGCAGGAACGCCCGGGCGTAGATACCGGGGGAGGCGTGCCCCTGGAAGAAGATCTGGTCGCCGCCCTTGCCGTCGTCCTTGCCGCGGAAGAAGTGGTTGAAGCCCACGTCGTACAGAGAGGCGGAGGACGCGAACGTGGCGATGTGGCCGCCGACGCCGATGCCGGGGCGCTGTGCGCGGGAGACCATCACCGCGGCGTTCCAGCGGGTCGCGTTGAGGACCTTGCGCTCGATCTCCTCGTTGCCGGGGAAGAACGGCTCGTCCTTGGTGGCGATGGTGTTGACGTAGTCCGTGCTGCGCATCTCGGGCACGGCGACGCGCTTCTCGCGGGCCCGCTCGATCAGACGGAGCATCAGGTAGCGGGCACGCTCGCGGCCCCGCTCGTCGACGGCTGCGTCGAGGGAGTCCAGCCACTCCTTGGTCTCTTCAGGATCGAAGTCCGGGACCTGGCTGGGAAGGCCGCCAATGATGATCGGGTTGCGATCGGATCCGGAAGCCACGCTATTCCTTCGCTGTTCGGGGGTCTGCCGCGACGAGATGACGGGAAGACGCGCTGACGTGATGTCGGGGAAGCTGTCGCACCGCCTCCATCGTGTACCGCAGGGAGGCGTACGTCATCTCTACCGAGGGGTAACCCTCGGACTTCATGACATCGGGCCGCGACCCGGGGTACCGGCCCGGCCAAATCGCAACCATACGCTCAACCCGTCCATGTGTTCCGTTCGACCGTTCGGTTCCGATTGGGGGATCGAGGGTAGATATGCCGCGAAGGCGGTCAAAACGTTCGGCCGCCTTTACGCACGGCTCATCGGGCGCTGCCTGGAGTTGCGCCGAGACGGCCGCAAACGTCACCGTTTCGGCGGTCCGTACGGCCGGGTACTTGCGCGATCCGTCCCGCCCGTGTGGACTACGGCCAATGCCACGCGTACGCGCGTGGCCTAAGGCATTCCCAAAGAAACAAGATCAGGAGGCAAGCCGTGAGCGCGACCGCGGACCACGCGGAGACGAACCTGGCCGCAAGGCTGGGTTTCCAGCCCGACCAGGTGGTCCAGGAGATCGGCTACGACGAGGACGTCGACCAGGAGCTCCGCGAGGCGATCGAACAGGTCACCGGCACCGAGCTCGTCGACGAGGAATACGACGACGTCGCCGATGCCGTGGTGCTCTGGTTCCGCGAGGACGACGGGGACCTGACCGACGCGCTGGTGGATGCCATCGCGTACATGGAGGAAGGCGGTCAGATCCTGCTGCTGACGCCGAAGACCGGTCGTGACGGCTACGTCGAGCCCAGCGACATCGGCGAGGCCGCCACCACCTCGGGCCTGTCGCAGACCAAGAGCATCAGCGCCGGCAAGGACTGGGCGGGCACCCGCCTGGTGACGCCGAAGGCGGCGGCGAAGAAGCGCTAGCCGCGAGAGGAAGCGCCGGCCGCAGCGCCGAGGTGAGATCCGACAGCATCGCGAGGCCCCCGCCGACTTTCCGTCGGCGGGGGCCTCGCGCATGGTGCCCGCGCGCTCTGCGTAGGGTGGTCGTTCACCTGATCGGCTCACAGAAGGGATGCGATTTCCATGGCCATCGAGGTCGGTGACAAGGCTCCGGAGTTCGCGCTCAAGGACAACCACGGGCGCACCGTCACGCTCTCCGAGTTCCGCGGCGAGAAGAACGTGGTGCTCCTCTTCTACCCCTTCGCCTTCACCGGCGTGTGCACGGGCGAGCTGTGCGCCCTGCGCGACGAGCTGCCCACGTTCGTCAACGACGACACCCAGCTCCTCGCGGTCTCCAACGACTCCATCCACACCCTGCGCGTCTTCGCCGAGCAGGAGGGCCTCGAGTACCCGCTGCTCTCCGACTTCTGGCCGCACGGCGAGGTGTCCCGGGCCTACGGCGTCTTCGACGAGGAGAAGGGCTGCGCGGTGCGCGGCACCTTCATCATCGACAAGGAGGGCATCGTGCGCTGGACCGTGGTCAACGCCCTGCCCGACGCCCGTGACCTGAACGACTACGTCACGGCTCTCGGCGCGCTCTGACCCGCCGGGCGGGCCGGCCCCCGGCGACCCGCAGGGGTTTCCCGGGGATCGCCCGGAAATAGCACAGCGGCCGGGAACCGGTCACTAGGATCCTTTCGTTGATCCCAACAGCAACGCACGACGGGGGCGCTGCCCCTGGACATCCAATGGAGGGACTCGTGGGAGTCAGCCTCAGCAAGGGCGGCAACGTCTCGCTGACCAAGGAGGCCCCTGGCCTGACCGCCGTCACCGTCGGTCTCGGCTGGGACGTCCGTACCACCACCGGCACGGACTTCGACCTCGACGCCAGTGCCATCCTGGTCAACGGAGAGGGCAAGGTCCGCAATGACCAGGACTTCGTGTTCTTCAACAACCTGAAGAGCGCCGACGGCTCGGTCGAGCACACCGGGGACAACCTCACCGGCGAGGGCGAGGGCGACGACGAGCAGGTCAAGGTGAACCTGGCCGGTGTCCCCGCCGACGTCGACAAGATCATCTTCCCGGTGTCGATCTACGACGCCGAGACCCGTCAGCAGTCCTTCGGCCAGGTCCGCAACGCGTTCATCCGCGTCGTGAACCAGGCCGGCGGCGCCGAGATCGCCCGGTACGACCTCTCCGAGGACGCGTCCACCGAGACGGCGATGGTCTTCGGCGAGCTCTACCGGCACGGCGCGGAGTGGAAGTTCCGTGCCGTCGGCCAGGGCTATGCCTCGGGCCTGCGCGGCATCGCGCAGGACTTCGGCGTGAACGTCTGAGCCAAGCACGTCCATGTCCGGCGCCGCACTCCTTCAGGTGCGGCGCCGGACGTGCCTCGCAACAAAGCCCACCAGGGGAGGACTCACCATCATGGGCGTCACGCTCGCCAAGGGAGGCAATGTCTCCCTCTCCAAGGCCGCACCCAACCTCACACAGGTCCTCGTCGGGCTCGGCTGGGACGCACGCTCCACCACCGGAGCGCCCTTCGACCTCGACGCCAGTGCCCTGCTCTGCCAGAACGGCCGCGTGCTCGGCGACGAGTGGTTCGTCTTCTACAACCAGCTCACCAGCCCCGACGGCTCCGTCGAGCACACCGGTGACAACCTCACGGGTGAGGGCGACGGCGACGACGAGTCGCTCCTGGTGGACCTCTCCAAGGTGCCGGCCACGGTCGACAAGATCGTCTTCCCGGTCTCCATCCACGACGCGGACAACCGCGGCCAGACCTTCGGCCAGGTCAGCAACGCCTTCATCCGCGTGGTCAACCAGGCCGACGGTCAGGAGCTCGCGCGCTACGACCTCAGCGAGGACGCCTCGACGGAGACCGCGATGATCTTCGGCGAGCTCTACCGGTACGGGGGCGAGTGGAAGTTCCGGGCCGTAGGACAGGGGTACGCGTCGGGGCTGCGAGGCATCGCTCTAGACTTCGGGGTCAACGTTTCGTAAAGCCGCGTGCGGCGCGGGGGAGACCCTCCCTCAGGCATCGCCCGGGGGACAATTACACGATTGGGTAGCCAGTGGTTCTGAAAACCTTCGGCTGGTCGTTCGCCGTCACGGCGCTCGGCCTCGCATTCGCCGCCTGGCAGTGGGGCTGGGAGGCGTTCGGGATCGTACTGATCCTGTCGATCCTCGAGATCTCGCTGTCCTTCGACAACGCGGTCGTCAATGCCGGGATCCTCAAGAAGATGAATGCCTTCTGGCAGAAGATCTTCCTGACCATCGGCATTCTGATCGCCGTCTTCGGTATGCGGCTGGTCTTCCCCGTCGTCATCGTCGCCATCAGCGCCAAGGTCGGACCGATCGAAGCGGTCCAGCTCGCCATGGACAACCCCGGTCGGTACGAGGACCTCGTCACCGACGCGCACGCGGCCATCGCCGCGTTCGGTGGCATGTTCCTGCTGATGATCTTCCTGGACTTCATGTTCGAGGAGCGCGACCACAAGTGGCTGGCCTGGCTGGAGCGCCCGTTGGCCAAGCTCGGCAAGGTCGACATGCTCTCGGTCTGCATCGCGCTGATCGTCCTCATGGTCACCGCCATGACCTTCGCCACCCACGCGCACACCAGCACCGGGTACGCCGACAAGTCGGCCACCGTGCTCCTCTCCGGCGTCGCCGGCCTGATCACCTACCTGGTCGTCGGCGGCCTGTCCGGCTACTTCGAGGACAAGCTGGAGGAAGAGGAGGAGCGCGAGCACGAGGAGGAGGAGCAGGCCAAGAAGGAAGGCAAGCCGGTCTCCGCGGTCGGCCTGGCCGGCAAGGCGGCGTTCTTCCTCTTCCTGTACCTGGAGGTCCTCGACGCGTCCTTCTCCTTCGACGGCGTCATCGGCGCCTTCGCCATCACCAACCACATCTTCTGGATGGCGCTCGGCCTCGGCATCGGCGCGATGTACGTCCGGTCGCTCACCGTCTACCTGGTCCGCCAGGGCACTCTGGACGAGTACGTCTACCTGGAGCACGGCGCGCACTACGCGATCGGCGCGCTCGCGGTCATCCTGCTCATCACCATCCAGCACGAGATCAGCGAGGTCATCACCGGCCTCGTCGGTGTGTTCCTGATCGCCGCCTCCTTCTGGTCCTCGCTCCGGCGCAACAAGGCGATCCACGACGCCGAGGGCAAAGCTGACTCGGGCGACAAAGCCGGAGTGTCGTCCGGGGTGTGACACCCTCCGCGAGGAGGGAACGCTCTGAACGGGGCGGTCACGAGGTTCTCGAGCCTCGGGACCGCCCCGCGACATGACGCGGGGACCGGACGACCGAGTGTGGGGTGGGGCATGGCCTTCTGGGACAACCTGTTTCGGGGGAGCGCGGTGCAGTTCGATTCCGGCAGCGCCGCCACCAACTCCATAGAGCTGACCAAACGGCGCCCGACGGTCTCGCTCACCAAGCAGGGCGCGGCCACCGGCAATCTGCGCGTCAACCTCTCCTGGCGGATGCGCACCTCCGACATCGAGGGGCGCTCGCGCCAGGCCGGCCGGCTCCTGCGCCACCCCTTCAAGCTCTTCCAGCCCGACGTGGTCCAGGCCCACACCCAGGGCGTGGTCAACGTGGACCTGGACCTCGGCTGCCTGTACGAGCTGAGTGACGGCAGCAAGGGCGTGGTGCAGCCGCTGGGCAGCTTCTTCGGCAGCCTGAACGAACCGCCGTACGTGCGCCTCAGCGGCGACGACCGCTTCGGCGCCCCCTCCGGCGAGACGATCTACGTCAACCTCGACCACCGCGACGAGATCAAGCGCCTGCTCTTCTTCGTCTACATCTACGACCAGACGCCCGCCTTCGACCGCACGCACGCGCACTGCACGCTCTACCCGAGCAACGGCCCCCGCGTGGAGATCGAGCTCGACGAGAGAGCGCCTCAGGCCCGCTCCTGCGCGGTGTTCTCCGTCGAGAACGTCAAGGGAGAGCTGATGGTGCGCCGCGAGGTGAAGTTCGTGTACGGCTTCCAGGCAGAGCTCGACCGGCTGTACGGATGGGGCCTGCAGTGGGGCCGGGGCTACAAGAGCCGGGTCTGACCGCGAGCGGGCCGCGGCCGGTGCGCGGGTGAGCGTCCCGCGCCGGGGCCCGCGGCTACGGCCGCAGGAACTGCGGGCCCATGGGAGGCAGTCGGAAGTTCGGGTCGGGCGCGTGCGCGGCCAGGGGAGCGGGCTGCGGATAGCCGTACCCGGAGGCGGGCGGCGCGGTCTGCGGCGGGGGCGGGGCGGTCTGCGGGTAGCCGTACGCGGGCCGCGTCGCATCCGACTGCGGATAGCCGTACGCGGGCGCGGCTGTGGGTGCGGGCTGTGCCGGCAGGGGCGGGGCCGCGTGTGTCCGCGCCTCCGGCTCCGCGGAAGGCTCCGCGGAGGGCTCGGCGGACGGCTCGGCGGCCGCCTCCGCCTCGTCCACCGAGATGCCGAACGCGGTCGCGAGCCCCACGAGACCGGTCGGGTAGCCCTGCGCCACCGCGCGGAACTTCCAGCCCTCACCGCGCCGGTACAGCTCGCCGCAGATGATCGCCGTCTCCTCGCCGGTCTCCGGCTTCACGTCGAAGACGGCCAGCGGCTCCCCGGCGGGCACGGCCGCGTCGTGGAGCAGTATGCGCAGATCCCGTACATGCTCGAAGGTGCCGCCGTCGGAGGAGGCGGCGATCACGACCTGATCGACGGAGGAGTCCAGTGCCCCCAGATCCGCCTCGACGGTGTCCGTCAGATGCCCGTCGATCCGCTTCTTCGGCAGCCGCCGCACCAGACCCGAGGGGTGGCGCGGCTGGTTGTAGAAGACGAAGTCCTCGTCGGAGCGCACACGGCCGCCGGCGCCGAGCAGCAGCGCCGATGCGTCCACGTCCGGGATCCCGGTGCCCGGGGTCCAGCGCAGCACGGCCCGTACGGCCGTGGCATCGAGAGGGACGTTCGAGCCCTTCAGCATCGCGTGCGTCATGCCCGTCATCCTGCCTGCCCGAGGGCACCCGGGACAACGCGGGTGCCTGTTCGCGGCGCATGCCGGTCCTTGTCCGGCAGGTCGGGCGACACCGGTGCGAAGCGGTCGAGTTACCTGGATTTCATGCGCATGGGGAACTCCTGACACCCGCGCTTACGTACTATTACCGGCCACATGTTGTCGGGGTCATCGAGGCAGTACGGGGGACATAGATGCGTCATTTCGGGCAGATCCCGCCCGCGGTCCAGGCAAGACTCTTCCACCAGCAGCCGGGCGAGTTCGACGCCGGCTCGCCGGCCAGGATGCTCGCCGCCGCCCTCGGGGCCACGCTCTACAGCCCGGCCACCCGCCCGCGGCTCGCCGACGACGTGGTCAAGCAGGCCGGCCGGGGCGTCGTGTCCATGGTGCTGTGCCTGGAGGACTCCATCGACGACGCCGAGGTGGAAGCGGCCGAGGCCAACCTGGTCCGCCAGTTCGCCGACCTCGACGCGCGCGGCGGAGAGCTGCCGCTGCTGTTCATCAGGGTCCGCTTCCCGGAGCAGATCACCGACCTCGTGAAGCGCCTGGGACCCGCGGTCCGGGCGCTGACCGGATTCGTACTGCCCAAGTTCACCGAGGAGCGCGGCGTCCCCTTCCTGGAGGCACTCGCCACCGCCGAGGGCGCCTGCGGGCGCCGGCTGTTCGCGATGCCCGTCCTGGAGTCGCCCGAGCTGCTCTACCTGGAGAGCAGGACCGACACGCTCGTCGGCATCTCCCGGACCGTCGACAAGTATCGCGATCGTGTCCTCGCGCTGCGCCTCGGCGTCACCGACTTCTGCTCCGCGTACGGCCTGCGCCGCTCGCCCGACATGACGGCGTACGACGTCCGGATCGTCACGTCCGTCATCGCCGACGTGGTCAACGTGCTCGGCCGCTCCGACGGCACCGGCTTCACCATCACCGGCCCGGTGTGGGAGTACTTCCCCGCCCAGGAGCGCATGTTCAAGCCCCAGCTGCGCCGCAGCCCCTTCCTCGAAGGGCGCGCCGAGGAGCTGCGCACCGCGCTCATCGAGCACGACATGGACGGCCTCCTGCGCGAGATCGAGCTCGACCGGGCCAACGGGCTGCTCGGCAAGACCTGCATCCATCCCTCCCACGTGCTGCCCGTCCACGCCCTGTCGGTGGTCAGCCACGAGGAGTACAGCGACGCGTGCGACATCCTGCGGCCCGAGCGCGGGGGCGGCGGCGTGCTGCGCTCCGCGTACACGAACAAGATGAACGAGGTGAAGCCGCACCGCGCCTGGGCGGAGCGGACACTCCAGCGCGCCGAGGTCTTCGGCGTCACCAAGGAGGACATCGGCTTCGTGGACCTGCTGCGGGCGGGAGTCGCGGACTCATGACCGAGGAGAGGGACAGCGTGGTGTGGTCGGGAAGCTGGGTCGCCGACAGGCTCGGAGTCGAGATCGACGGTGACGAACGGCTGCCCGAGCTGCTGGGCCTCGCCCTGCGCCGCAACCCCAAGCGGGCGCACCTGCTGGTGTCCAACGTGCTGGGCAAGCACGTGCCGCAGAACCCGCGCGTGGTCTGGCAGTGCGGGTACGACCTCGGCCGCCGCGTGCGCGGGCTGCTCGGCGACGCCGCGTCGCGCCGCGCCGTCGTCCTCGGCTACGCGGAGACCGCGACCGGTCTCGGCCACTCCGTCGCGGACGGCGTGGGCCTCGCCCCCTATCTGCACTCCACCCGTCGCCCCGTCGACGGCGTCGCCCGCGCAGGCGGCTTCGAGGAGTCCCACTCGCACGCCACCACGCACCTGCTGCTGCCGGAGGACCCGCGGCTGCTGGCGGGCGACGGGCCGCTGATCCTCGTCGACGACGAGTTCTCCACGGGCAACACCGTCCTCAACACCATCCGCGACCTGCACGAGCGCTTCCCGCGCACGCGGTACGTGATCGTCGCGCTCGTGGACATGCGGGCCGAGCGGGACCGGCGGCGCTTCACCGCCTTCGCGGACGAGATCGGCGCGCGCATCGACCTGGTGTCCCTCGCCTCGGGCACCGTCCGCCTGCCGGAGGGCGTCCTGGAGAAGGGCCAGGCGCTCGTCGCGGAGCACGAGCGCACGGCCGGCGCCCCCGCCCCGACGGCGGGCACGGCCCCCACCCGGATCGACCTGGACTGGCCCGCCGGCGTCCCCGACGGCGGACGCCACGGTTTCACCCCCGGACACCGGGCCGCCCTCGAAGCCGCCCTGCCGGCCATGGTCGACACCCTGGCCGCCGCCCTCGGCCCCGCCCGCCGCGTGCTCGTCCTCGGCTTCGAGGAGCTGATGTACGCGCCGCTGCGCCTCGCGGTCGCCCTGGAGTCCGCCGGCACCGTGCCCGACGTGCGCTACTCCACCACCACCCGCTCGCCCGTCCTCGCCGTCGACGACCCGGGCTACGCGATACGGACCCGGCTCGCCTTCCCCGCCCACGACGACCCCGCCGACGGCCCCGGCGAGCGCTACGCCTACAACGTGGCGGGCGGCGGCTTCGACGCGGTGGTCGCCGTCGTCGACTCGACGGCCGACACCCCCGAACTGCACGCTCCCGACGGGCTGCTCGCACAGCTCGCCGCGCACACGCCGCGCGTCGTGCTGGCGGTGGTCCCGTCCTACGTACCCCCTGTCGCCCACGAAAGGGCCTCCATGCTGCCCGAGCCGCTCCGCGGACCCGACTTCTCGTCCTACGCGCCCGAGGAGGTCGGCTGGCTGCTCCAGGACCTCTCGGACGTGGAGCTCGAGGCGCCGACGGAGGAGCGCGAGGAGGCCATCCAGAGCGGCGGCGCGCACTACGCCGAGTCGCTGCCCGTCGAGTACCAGCCGAGCGAGCAGTACCAGCAGTTGTTCAAGGCCGCGCTGGAGACGTCCGCGGCCCGGATCGCGCGAGCCGTCGGCACCGTCACCGAGACCGTCCTCGCCGAGAGGTCGCCCCGCCCCGTCCTGGTGTCCCTCGCCCGCGCCGGCACGCCCGTCGGCGTCCTGATGCGCCGCTGGGCACAGCACCGGCACGGCCTCGACCTCCCGCACTACGCCGTGTCCATCGTGCGCGGCCGCGGCATCGACGCCAACGCGCTGCGCTGGCTCGCCGCCCACCACGACCCGGCCGACGTCGTCTTCGTCGACGGCTGGACCGGCAAGGGCGCCATCACCCGCGAACTGGCCGAGGCGCTGCGCGCGTTCGACGGCTTCGACCCCGAGATCGCGGTCCTCGCCGACCCGGGCGGCTGCGTGCGCACGTACGGCACCCGCGAGGACTTCCTCATCCCCTCCGCCTGCCTCAACTCCACCGTCTCGGGCCTCATATCCCGCACCGTGCTCCGCGCGGACCTGGTCGGACCGGACGACTTCCACGGCGCGAAGTTCTACCGCGAACTGGCCTCGGCCGACGTCTCCGGGCACTTCCTCGACACCGTCGCCGCCCGCTTCGACGAGGTCGCCGACGCGGTCGACGCCGACGTCAAGGAGCTGCTGGCCGCCGACCGCGCACCCACCTGGGAGGGCTGGGCGGCCGTCGAGCGGATCAGCGAGGAGTACGGCATCCACGACGTGAACCTCGTCAAGCCCGGCGTCGGCGAGACCACGCGCGTGCTGCTGCGCCGCGTCCCCTGGAAGATCCTCGCCAAGCGCGGCGCGGGCGCCGACCTCGACCACGTACGGCTGCTCGCCGAGCAGCGGGGCGTGCCGGTCGAGGAGGTCGACGAACTCCCCTACACCTGCGTGGGATTGATCCACCCGAAGTACACGCGGGGCGCCACCGGCGCCGACGGCAGGGCGGTGACGGGCCAGTGAGCATTCTCGTCGCCAGCGACCTCGACCGTACGCTGATCTACTCCAACGCGGCCCTCGCGCTGACCATGCCCGACGCGGAGGCGCCCCGGCTGCTCTGCGTCGAGGTGCACGAGCGCAAGCCCCTGTCGTACATGACCGAGACGGCGGCCGGCCTCCTCGCCCGCCTCACCGAGGACACCGTCTTCGTCCCCACGACCACCCGCACCCGCAAGCAGTACCAGCGCATCAGCCTCCCCGGCGCCGCGCCGCGGTACGCGATCTGCGCCAATGGCGGGCATCTGCTCGTCGACGGCGTCAGCGACGGCGACTGGCGCGAGTCCGTCGCTGTGCGGCTCGCCGACGAGTGCGCGCCCCTGACCGAGATCCGCGCCCACCTGTCGGCCACGTCCGACCCGACCTGGCTCAGGAAGGAACGCGTCGCGGAGGACCTGTTCGCCTACCTCGTCGTCGAGCGTGCGCTGCTGCCCGAGGGCTGGGTCAAGGACCTGAGCGGCTGGGCGGAGGAGCGGGGCTGGTCCGTCTCCCTCCAGGGCCGCAAGATCTACGCGGTTCCCAAGCCGCTCACCAAGAGCGCGGCGGTCCGCGAGGTGGCCCGCCGCACCGGCGCCCGCCTGACCCTCGCCGCGGGCGACTCCCTGCTCGACGCGGACCTCCTGCTGTGCGCGGACCGCGCCTGGCGTCCCGGCCACGGCGAACTGGCCGAAGCCGGCTGGACGGCCCCCCACGTGGAGACGCTGCCCGAGGTGGGCGTGGCGGCGGGCGAGGAGATCCTGCGCCGGTTCGGCGCGGCTCGACCGTAACCGGGTGCGGGGGCGCGCAAGGGCCCACCCCCTGCGCGCCCCCGCCCCCGTGCGCGCTGATGCGCCTGTTCGGCATCACCTCGCACACCGCGATCCGCTACGTCCGCGCCGCGCACCCCGAATGCTTCACCATCGCCCCCACCCAGGTGGGAGCCTTACGGACGCCGCTGGCCGAGGATGCAGAACTCATTGCCTTCGGGGTCTGCCAGAACGACCCACGAATGATCACCCTGGCCGATGTCGACACGCTGCGCGCCATGAGCCACCAGACGAGCCACCTCGGCGTCCTGGTCATCAGGCCTGAAGTCCAGGTGCAGTCGGCTCTTGGCCTTCTTGCTCTCGTCGAGCCGGACGAAGTCCAACCCCGGCAGCCGATCCGGCTCCGGGCGGATCTCGAACTCCTCATCGGAGGAGTGGACCACGACCCAGCCAAGTGCCTCGGCCCACCACTGCCCCAAGGCCACCGGATCTTCCGAGTGAACGATTACCTGTTCCCATTCCAAGGTCATCCGCCGAGCTTAGACCTGCCAGAGCTTGGAAGAACAGGCGCTCCGGCCTCACCCATCGGGCTGAACGCATCACCCAACTGACCACGAGCCGCGCCGAGATGACGGACGCCGTCAACGGCGAACGCCACCTGCACATGTCGCAGAGCGCCGGGGCGGGCCCGCGAGGCGTACCGGGGCATGGTCGCCCCCGGCCGTCTGCCGTCAGCCGCAGCAACCGCCGCCGCAGCACCCACCGCCGCCGCCCCCGCCACCGGCGCTCGGCGCCGGTCCCGCGGACGTCGTGCCGCCCACGGCGACCGCCGAGAGCAGCTTGACGGTGTCGTCGTGACCGGCCGGGCAGCTGGCGGGTGCGGACGACTCGGCCATCGGCCGGCTCACCTCGAACGTGTCGTCACAGGACCGGCAGCGGAATTCATAGCGAGGCATGCGCTCAGGTTACCGGGGGCCGTGGAGAGGTGGCTGCGGCCGCCGCTCACCGAGTTCACGGCGGCGCTCGGCCCGCTGTTCGCGTTCGGCCTCCTCCGGGTGGCGCGCCTTCCAGTACGGGTTGTCGTGCGGCAGGGTCGCGCTGACTCTCCCGTACATCCCGAAGAACATCAGCATCACGCCCACCACGAAGCTGAACATCACGTTCTGGATGCGGAAGGCGAGCGGGTTGAAGCTGCGGTCCAGGAGGGCGAGGTTGACGAACCCGCTGGCGATGAAGAGCAGGCCCAGGACCATGTTGAGGGTCGAGGCGAAGTTGCCGCCGACGATCATGCCGACGAAGAGCAGCAGCCCGACGCCGATGGACAGGACGCTCAGCGCGCCGTTGGTGTTCAGCCCGGCGACGGTGTCCCCGCGGGTGTCGAAGAAGCCGATGCGGTCGATCAGCCCGAGGATGCCGAAGGCGACGAGCAGGAGACCCATCAGACCGGCGCCGACGCGGTAGAAGCGGCTCAGACGGTGGTCGACGGGCAGATGCTCGTCGAGCTTGATGCGGGTGCGGTGGCGGGCCGGGGCTCCGGTTCTCGGATGCGGTACGTGTCCTGCGGCCATCGTCCGGCCTCCTTCGTACGTACGCGTACTCCGGCTTTCAGGATCCGCCCGGGGCGCGGGCGCTACAAGCCCGGGGCCGGGGGCGGGGGCGGGCCCGGGCCGGGGAGCGGGCGCTTGGGGGGCCGGTCCGGCCGTCAGGTCGGCCGGCCCCCGCCGCCGCGCTCCTCGCGGATCTGCTCGACCACGTGCGCGACCGTACGCCGCACCGCCTCCGTCTCCTGGAGGAAGTGCCAGTAGTCGGGGTGGCGGCCCTCCAGCCCGGAGATCGCCCGCTCCAGACGCGCGACCGAATCGTCCAGGGGACGGGCATGGCCCGGGTCGGGGGTGCTGCGGCCGGTCATGGCCAGCCGCTGGGCGTCACGGATGGCGAACCGGGTCCGCTCGATCTCCTGCTGCGGATCCTTGGCGACGGCATTGAGCCGCTGGAGACGTCCCCCGGCCGCCGACACGGCCTCGTCCGTGGCGTTGAGCAGGGCGCGGACCGTGCTGAGCAGGGCGGTGGCGTCGGGCCAGCGCTGCTCCTCGCGCGCCTTGCCGGCCTCCTTCAGCTTCTCCTCCGCCTGGCGGATGGTCACAGCGGCCTGTTCCGGAACGGGCTGGAGGTCCTGCCAGCACGCCGCCGAGAAGCGGCGACGCAGCTCGCTGAGGACGGGCCCGACGGATTCGGCGCGGTTCCTCAGGGCCTCGGCGCGGGTGCGCAGCGACACCAGACGCCGGTCGATCTCGGCGGCGCGCTCGGGCAGCCGCTCGGCCTCGGCCCGTACGTCCTCGGCGTCGCGCAGCACCCGGTCGGCGCGCTGGAGGGTGTCGGTGACGCCGTGCCGGCCGGCGCCCTCGTTCAGCTTGGTCAGCTCGGGGCCGAGGGCGGCGAGCCGGCCGGCGAGATCGTCCGCTCTCAGTCCGGAGCCGCGCACCGAATCGAGAGCATTGCTCGCGGAAAGGAGCGCCTGTCGCGCACGCTCCACGGCGGGCGCGAGCCGGGCGAGCTGCGTCTCGGCCTTGTCGAGCAGCGGCCCGAGCCCCTGCGCGAACCGGTCGAGCTCACCCTTGACCCGTACGAGCTCGTCCTTGGCCCGGTGGAGCTCCCCACGCGCCTGGGCGGCGACCGACGCCTCCAGATCGTCCCGGTCGAGGTCGTGCGCGTCGACGGCGGTGATGTACGCGTGGCTCACCTCGTCGATTCGGCGCCCCAGCGCGGCGAAGTCGTCGACCGCGCGGCGGGCGCCCGGCGAACTGTCCACGGCGCTGATCGTCTCGATCGAGATCCGCAGATCGCGCTGGGCGGTGTCCAGCTCGTAGAACGCGGCGGCGGCCGCGTCCTTCGCGGCCTGCGCACCGGCCCGCTGGCTCTCGCCGCCGCGCCCGCCGAACCAGCGCCGCGTCCCGCCCCCGGCGAAGGCCGCGGGCAGTACGGCGGCGAGGAGCGGCAGGGGAAGGAGCACCAGCGCGAGGGCATCCCGCACGTCCCGGACGGCGCTCGCTCGGTCCCTGCGGTGCGGCCGCGCGTGTCTCGCCGTCACATGCCTCTCCCGTGCCGTGTCCACCGTGCCCGTTCCGGTCAATACTCCCACCAGAAGGACGAACACACGGGCCTGTTAGTTCGCGCTGCGCACCACCACTTTCCCGTTGTCGCTGCGTGCCGTGACGACGTGACCGCTGTCGTCGTCCGTGGGCACGGCGACGTCCACCTCGCCGTTGCTGCTCCTGGCCGTGACGGCGTACGGCGCGCCGGAGGCCGGCAGCTCGATGTCGATCCGCCCGTTGTCGCTCACGGTGTCGACCCGCTCGGGCGCGGCGGCGAGCCCGAGCCGTACGGAGCCGTTGTCGGACGTGGCGGTGACGGTCCTGGAGGTGACACGCTCCGTGACGATGCTGCCGTTGTCGCTGGACAACGCGAGCGGCCCGCTGGAGTCGCGCACGGTCACGCTGCCGTTGTCGGAGGTGATCTTCAGGGCGGTCGTGAAGCCCTCGGCGGTGACGCTCCCGTTGTCGTCGTCGACGGTGACGGCGACGCCGCGGGGCACCTTGACGGTGTGCCGCGCCTCGCAGTCGCCGGCGACGGCCTCACAGGTCACCTTCAGCGTCAGCGTCCCGTCCCGCATCCCCCACGAGGCCTCGGGCCCTGAGCCGAACACCACCCACCCGTCGACCTGCCGGGTGACCTGCACGTCGTCGATGTCGGCGGGCACGATCTCGAGCACGGAGTCGTCGGCGTCGATGGTCAGCGCCTTCCCGCCGAACACGAACGCCTTCCGCTCCACCGGAGCCTCCCCGGCATCGGCGCTCCCGCACCCGCTGACCCCGAGAACGGCGACGAGGACCCCGGCCGCGGCGGGCACGAGACGGGTACGGCGATGACGGATGACGGGCATGGCGATCGTTCCCCCAGGAGGTCTCCGGCTGATGCAGGCCACGCTACGAGCGCGGCCCGCGGCTTTCGATGCGGCGGCCCACCGCCTCGGGGTGGGGCTAGCCCCAGGCCTGGCGGGTTTGGAGGTGGGGGGTGTGCGCAATGTAGGCTGTGGCCTCATCCACGGGTGCGTAGCTCAGGGGTAGAGCGCTGCTCTTACAAAGCAGATGTCGGCGGTTCGAAACCGTCCGCGCCCACCAGTACAAAGGCCCCCAGCCGATCATGGCTGGGGGCCTTTGACATCTACTTCTGGTCACGACCGGGGACGCCTCCCGAGCAGCCGGTCCATGTGGCTGACGGCCTCGCGCTGCGTGTCCTGGACGACGTGCGTATAGACGTTCATCGTCATCGCGATCTGATATGCCCGAGGATCTCCATCACGACGCGAGGAGCGACTCCGGCCGCGGTCAGCAGGGTTCCGCGGCTCGATGGGCTGCCCGTGCGCGTCGTGAAGACGTAGCCCCTGCCAGTCGACACCAGCGCGCTCCCGTTGAGCTGCCTGCCGCAGACGCTGCCAACGCAGGGGCGCAACGCAGATCGCGGGGAGAGACAGAGTCTGCTTCCGGCGCCGCCCCTTGGGATCGTCCTCGTAGACCTCGCCGCGGACCCACTGCCGCTGAGTCCGCACCCTGATCTCGCGCCTGTCGAGGTCGCTGTTCTCCCAACGCAGGCCGACGACCTCCCCACGGCGGAACCCGAGAGCGATCGCGAGCACGAAAGGCCGCGTACAGCGGGTCCTTGCGGCGGCGGTCAGGAAGTCGAGCGTTTCGTCGAGGGGGCCACGGCGACGGCTATCACGTCTCGATTTGGATTCGTCTGGCCTGCGACGCCTTCGGTCGCCCGCTCGCGCTGCTCCGCCGTTGTGGCGAAGTCTCAAGCCGACGGGATTCCGAGCCCGGCCCGGAGGGGGAGACGCAACGTTGTGACACGTGATGCAGCAGGACGCGTAATTCCGTACGAAGTACAGGGCAGCGGTCCGGAGCGGGTCCTCGCACTCCACCACTGGCTCAGCGACAGGTCGAGTTTCGGCCATCTGCGGCGGTACCTGGACGAGAGCGCGTTCAGTTACGCATTCGTGGACTGCCGTGGGTACGGCGAGGCGATGGACACCCCCGGCACGTACACGATGGAGGAGGTCGCGGCGGACGCCCTCGCCGTGGCCGACGACCTGGGCTGGGACACCTTCTCAGTCATCGGTCACTCCATGGGTGGCAAAGCGTCCCAGCTGATGTTGCTGGACGCCCCCTCGCGGGTCCGCTCGATCGTCGGCATCTCGCCAGTGCCCGCGTCCGGGTTCCCGCTCGAAGGGGAGATGTGGGAGCTGTTCGTCGGGGCCGTGGAGGATTCCGGCAACCGCAGGACGATCTTCGACGTCACCACCGGCAGTCAGCACGACGATGCGTGGCTGGACGCCAGAGTGAGTGGCTCGGAACGCTCCTCGTCGGCGGCCCTGCGCTCGTACCTCGAATCCTGGACCCGCGGCTCCGACATCCACGAGCGGGTCGAGGGAAATCCGACCCCGGTTCTTGTCGTGGCCGGTGCGAACGACCCGGCGATGGGCCCAGACACCATGCGGTCCACCTGGCTGCAGTGGTATCCGAACGCCGAACTCGAGGTCTTCGACGACGCCGGCCACTTCGCCCCGGATGAGAGCCCGGAGGCCCTGGCGACAGTGGTCGAGAGGTTCCTCGGCCGCTAGGAGTTGCTATCAAAGGTCGCCCCACATCAGATGCGATGCGAGCGTGACAGCTGCCCGGCGTTCACATGCCCCCGGCAGTGAAGTACAAGGCCAGGGTGACCAACTCACCTGATGGTGATCGCCTCGGGCGCCGGCATTACCCTCGGAGCGGTGGCGAGCCGCAGCGCCGTCATTTGCGCTGTGAACGCGGGGCATGAAGGACACTGATCGTATGGCCCTACCCAAAACGCATCATTGCTCGGCCTGCTCGGACGGTGCCGCGACGGGCATAGTCCTTCACGAAGACCTCGTCCTCGGAGCACCGCTGTCCATGGAGGATCTCAACGACGCGCAACGCCTCGACCGGTTCGCCCGCAAGTATGCCCACGACGGTTGCCAGGTCAGAGAAGTCCGGCGGGTCCCGCACGACGGTTTGAGCGGTTACGCCTGGTCCGTCCGCTTCACCGAGAATTCGTGACAAGTGGATCACCGCACAGCTCCGGGAGCACGGCCCGCCCGAGCGTGGCGTTTGTCCCCAGGGTCACGCTTTTCGCGCACTGACATCCGCCGCTGACTCAACGACGGCAGTCCGAGCACGCTCCGCAGGCAAGATCAGCTCCGCGATCGAACTTACCAAGCAGATGTCGGCGGTTCGAAACCGTCCGCGCCCACCAGCCGAAACGCCCCCGCAGCGATCCGCTGCGGGGGCGTTGACGTAGGAATTGACGGCAGTCCCTCAGATTGTCCGGCGGGGACGTCGCAAGAGCCCGTCCATATGGCCCATCGCCTCACGCCGGTTGTCGTCCGTCGTCCGACACATGGGTGTAGATGTTCATCGTCACGGCGATCTGTGAATGCCCAAGGATGTCCATCACCACTCGCGATGGCACCCCCGCGGCGAACAGCAGCGTGGCGCATCCATGCCGGGCGTCGTGCAGCCGGATGCGGGGCAGCCTCGTGTCGTCTGCGATGCGCTCGCAGGACCGGCTGAGATTCCTCGGCTCCACCGGACGCCCCGTGCGAGTGGTGAACACGTACTCGCTGTCGTGCCAGCCGTGCCCGGCCGCGAGACGCTGCGCAGACTGCCGCGGGCGCTGCCAGCGAAGCGGAGCCACACACATCAGCGGGATCGGGATGACGCGGGGCCGGCGGTTCTCGTCGTGTCCTCGTACAGCTCCTTCTGCACCCGCTGGCTGATTCCGCACGGTGAGCGTGCGGCGCTCCAGATCGATGTCCGACCAGCGCAAGCCAAGGATCTCTCCACGGCGCAGTCCGCCGCACAACCCACACCCGAGCCGGAACCCGGTCTGCACACTATCGACGACTAACGGTCGCCGTCAGGCATCAACCCTGTAGCGGAGGTCGTAATGGGAATCGTCGCCCGTCAGCGTCACGGTCTGCTCGCCCGGGTTGGCGGCGTTGACGAAGAAGGATCCGATGAGCTCATGATCGCTTAGCGAATCGATTTCCCTTACCCATACTTTTTCAGAGCCTGTGAATTCCCTTGAATCATTTAGCTCCCACTCATCCCCCTCTCCCATATCGCCATCGTAAAACATCACCTCGTCGTTGAAGTATATCTGCACCTGATCGGCCCCAGCTCCGTCCGTGGTCTCATAGCACTTTAGCCCCAGCAGTTGAAACGTAGCCATGCTCCAGCCTTCCCTTCTTCCTGGCTTTCAGGTCGAAGACTTCCAGCAAGTTAACCGGGTTTTGGGTGCGCCCGTGTTCTCCGAAAATGGGACGACAGGTCCATTCTCATGACGAGACACCACGGATCTCCGGCAAGGCCCGTCTGCTTCTACGAGGTGAAACGGCCGGCACGTGGCCCAGGCCCTCGAACGCGACATCCGGGCCCGGATCACCCATTGGAACGAGCACCGCACGCCCTTCCTCACGGCCTGACCGCCACCCCGGTGGAGCAACGCCCCACGGCAACCTCGTCCGCCACGTCGAGCACCGCACCACCTCGGCGGTGTGGCTCGCGGTCACGACGCAGTGGCCGCGGAAGGCTTGCGGGCCTTCCGCGGCTCACAAGGAAACACCAGGCGTTCACGGGCCGCAGATGCGCTGTGCCTGGGACGCCGTCCTGTCGCGATCGGCCTCGGCATCGGCCACCGCTTGCTCTCCGATGGTGCCCGGGTGCCCGCCTTGGGCGATGAGGCCCTTGTACCACTTCACCATGTCCTGGTAGTCCTTCTCCGCCATCTCGGCGACCGCTCTCGCCTTGTGGCAATCGCCCGGCGTGACGGCCGGCGCCGCGTGAGCTGCTGAAGGGAGAGCGAAGGCCAGGGCGGCCGCGGCCGCGCCGGCGAGCAGGCGTAGAGAGTCCATGGGAGACCTCCGAACGGAAGGGCGCTGACGACTACGACGTAAGCTCGACCCACCGGTTCGAATCGGCGGTGGCCACGCACCTGTAGAACGGATTGGGGTCGCCCTGCTGCTCCTGGCAGGTCCAAGCGGTCCCGTCGACGCGGACGGTCACCTGGGAGCCGCCTGAACTGCGCGCTTGATAGGCATTGGCGACTTCCAGAGCGGTGGAACACGACGTGCTGCCGCTGCCGAACACGGCAAGCCCGTAGACACTGTCCGATCCGCAGTACTTGCCCGGCACCGCTTCTGCGCTTCCGGCGACGGACAGTGCGGTGAGGGCCGAGACTCCCAGTACTGCGGCCGCCAGAGCTGCCCGCACGGCATCTTTGAACGATTGCATGAGTCTTCCTTCCTCGGTGTCGGCGGCTCGCCATATGCGAAGCCGGCTTGCGTCAGGCCGAGAGAAGTACCAACTGGGCGTCCGTCCCCGGGGTCGTGGATGGTCTGCCGCGACGCCTGGACGAGCACACCTCCACCACCATCACTCATTCGGGTCAGTCCTGCCACCTGGACAGCGCCTGTGGCGTGGCTGATCCGCTGCAGCTTCGTCCGTGCACTCGCATGGGTGCACCACCGAGTACGAAGTTGTGTGCACCACTGGCGGATCACTTCAGGGAAAAGTCACTGCCGTCTGAATCGGCGAGACTTCTGACGGTGGCACATCTGGCTCTGTCGCGAGCGGCAGCATTGTGTGTCCAACTGCGTGACAACGGCGACGCACAGCGGCGGACGAGCCCAGACGCCTGTCGGACCATCACAGCAGGCGAGAGGCAGACCGGTCCAAGGACAAGCACGCGCCTGAGACGGCGCTCCGTGGAACGGCGCGTTGCTGGTCGCGCGTCGCGAACGTCGGCGATCCTTGTGCGGCCATGTGGATGCTGCTCTTGGCCGTCGCGGTGCTCGCGGCCGCGAACGTACTCAACGCCCTGCTCGCACCCGGTTGGTACGTGCCGGTCTGTGTAGTCACGGCCGTGCTGCTTGTCCTGATGGCCCGCCGGTCCGGCCTCACTTGGGACGATCTGGGGCTCGGCAGAGGCGTGGCCCGCCGCGGTCTGCGCTGGGGCCTGGTCCTGGCCGGAGCCGTTCTCGTGGTCTATCTGGTGGGCCTGGCCCTGCCGTTCACCCGGGAGGCATTTCAGGACGAGCGGGCCGCGGGCCTGTCTCCCGGAGAGCTGGTGTACCGCGTGCTGGTCCGCGTACCGCTCGGCACGGTGCTGCTTGAGGAGATCGCATTTCGCGGCGTGTTGTGGGCCATGGTTCGGCGACGGTGGGGGCCTGTATGGGCGACCGTCGCTTCCTCGGTGCTCTTCGGGTTCTGGCACGTACAGCCGGCACGCGGGCTCACGCGCGCGAACGAGGCGGCGCAAGCGGTCTTCGGAGCCGGCCAGGTCGGCGTCGCCCTGTCCGTGACAGCGGCGGTCGCCGGCACCGCCCTCGCCGGTGTGCTCTTCTGCGAGCTCCGCCGCCGCTCCGGCAGCCTCATCCCACCCGTGGCGCTGCACTGCGCCCTCAACAGTCTGGGCTACGCGCTCGCCTGGGCGGCGAGTCGCTGGTGGGCCTGACGGCGCACGCCGGTGCATCGACGGCGCACTGGCGCTCGTAGCGACATACCTTCGTACGGGTAAACAGCGCTCGCCACAGGCACCGTCCAGCCGTCGGCCCCCCGGCACAGCTGCCCCTGGACTGCGCTGCGCAGCCCGGTGGCCTGCCCTGTTGCCGTCGTGGGTCGACGGCGGGGAAGTGGACGCGGAGGCGGTCGTACGATCCAAGCGTGGCTGACGAACTCCCCGAATCCCTGATCGAACTGCAGCGCGAGGTGAATCGAGCGCGCGATGCGGCGGCGGCGGCCGGCTACAGCCCCGAAGCCTGGCGGCCGTGGGTGGAGGCGGCGGCTGTGGTGCAGAACGCGATCAGCGAGTATGCGGCGGCGACGGGCGCGGACAGGTTCGAGATGGAGCAAGCCGTGCTGAAGGCCGCCCGGGAGGGCTCTCGCCCAGCCTGACAGCCCCGGCACCCGCCCTCCCGTCCGCACAGCCGCCCGCACGGCCCAGTCCCGGGCCGCGGGCAAAGGGGCACCGCTCTATTTGGCGTACTCGTGATCGCGCAACCCACTTGTCCGCTAGCATGTTCGAGCTAATAAGCGATCATGTATAAATATCACAAATCGGCTGAAATAAATGACATCCACACTGACGCGAGGGTCTTCGCGGCAAGGCGCCAGCCCTCGGTTGGCTGCATGGCGTCAACCACGCGTCATGCTGTGGGTCGCGGTGAGTGCCGTGGGCCTCGGATTCCTCATTGCGCTGGAGATCGCCGCGCGCCGGTACGGCGAGCGGGGGCCGATCACCGACCAGGCGCGAGAGGTGATCTTCGCCCCCAAATCGGGGGTCGTGCTGTACGTCAGCATGGCGTTGATGATGGTGGTGCTCACCTGGCGGCAGCGCTTCATCGCGCTCGGCGCCGCGATCGGCATCGACCTCGTCTTCTGGCTGGTGCGGTGGGCCGTCGACGCCAAGATGATGATGGGCAACGGCGCGTTGTGGGTGACTTTGGCCTGTGCCGTCATCGCCGTCACGCGGCGCACCGGCCGTGACCGCGTCCTGCTGCTGAAAGGCGTCGGACTGGCCCTGCTGCTGGTGGCCGGCCGCAAGACCGGCTACACGTGGCTGCTGATCACGTCGAAGACGCGCCCGACTGTGCTCGACCAGTACGTGGCAACCGCCGATCACGCGTTGGGCGACCCGTCGTGGGTGGTAGGCCGGATTGTCGCGGCCACCGGCTCCGTCGGCGCGCACGTCCTCGACTGGGTCTACGTCCAGCTCGCGGTGGGCGCGGTCGTCATCGCGCTGTACCAGCTGCGCAACGTGGCGGCCGAGCGCCGCTTCCCGGGCCATCATCTGGTGCGTACGTTTCTGGTCATCGGCCTGCTCGGGCCAGGCATCTACATGATCTACCCGGTGGTCGGACCGATCTTCGCCTACGGTGCCGACGGGGGCCCCTGGGCGGTGGCCAACCTGTGGCCGGACACGCCGCCGCCGGTCGGCACCCCGCTCCCGATGCCCTTCGACGCGATCACCCCGCGCAATTGCATGCCCAGTCTGCACACGGCGTGGGCCACCGCGATCTTCATCCACTCCCTCAAGGGTCCGTGGGCTCTGCGCTTCCTGGGCGGGTTCTGGCTGATCGCCACGCTCGGCGCAACGCTGGGCTTCGGCTACCACTACGGCGCGGACATCATCGCCGGTGTGGTCTTCACGGTCACGATCGAGACGGCGCTGCGCGCGCTCGACCGCGGCTGGGACCGGTCGGGTCTCCAGTTGGTCGTCTACGGCACCGCGGTCTTCACCGCGCTCTTGGTGTCGTATCGCTATCTGTCGGTGGAGATGGCCGAACATCCATGGGTGTTCGGGCCGCTGCTCGTCCTGGCGATGACCTCGGTGGTCTACGGCTACGTACGGACGGCCAAGCGGTGGGACCGGAAGCCCGCGTCGGTGCATCTGCCGGGACCGCGAAGCGAATCCCAGCCGGAACCGGTCGAGTCGAGTGCGACCGGTATGTCGCCGACCGGGCCGGCTGAAGCGAGCGTCAAGACCTCGGCGGGATGACGAAACAGTCGCCCCGGCCTGGGCCGGGTGACGATCGGATCGAAGCCGTCCGAGAACTGGCACTTGATGCCGCAAGGTAACGGTGCCGCCGGCTACTTCCCTTTCGGAGGCGTACGCCGGTCGGGCGTGCTTGCCTGTGGCCGGCGACGTCGAGTTCGTGCGTGCATCGGCGCCGCCGCATAACTCTCGCCCCATGGAAGCCCTTAGCGCATGGGGAGTTGACACCCAGTGCTCTCCGGAGCAGGGCCTGGCCGTTCTCCTCCTTGACCATGCGGACTTCCACAGAAGTCATTCGGTCGGCTCAACAGAAGTGGTGGGGATCGGGCGGCCGCAAAGAATGGAACGGTACCTCGGAAAAGTCCGGACCCAATCCACTTGGGAGCGTTTCATGCATGTTCAAGACAGAGCCGTATCGCCTCTGCGCCGTTCGCGGTGGGTGACGCGGCTGGGAATGGTCGCGGGCACATCGCTGGCCGCAACGGCGCTGGTCGGGACGCTGGGTGCCGTACCGGCGGCAGCTCAGGGCCTGAGCGCCGAACCTGCCGCGACCTTCGTGTCCACCGAGTTGGAATCCCTCCGCACGATGGACCCCGAACCCGGCAAGGACAAGGACAAAGACAAGGACAAGGACAAGGACCGGCCGGGCCCCGGTAACGGTTGCTTCGAAATCGACACCGTGCGCCAGGAAGCAGCCGGCGGCGGCGCGTTCTACGCGGCGACAAGTGGCGGAGTCGCCTATGTCGGTGACGAGCTCACCCCCCTCGGAACCATCGACTGGGATGACCTTTCCGATGAGGGCGGAGACGTACCCGAGGGGGCCTGCGGGGTATCCATCGACGTCGGCCCCACCGGTCAGGGCAGTGACATCGTCATCGACGTGATCACCACATTCGGGACCGTGCACACCATCACCTGCGATCGCACGGGTGCGGAGATCACCAGCTGCGGCACGTGGGAGGAGCGCGACGAGCCGACGCCCGGAGACACGCCTCAGCCGTGAACGGCCGGCGTCCCGCCACGCTGAGACGAACTTGATCCCCTCAGGGACGTGAGCCGCGTGGCATCACGGTCACCAGGCTCACCAGCAGATGTCGGCGGTTCGAAACCGTCCGCGCCCACCACGGCATCGGCCCCCAGCCGTTCACGGCTGGGGGCCTTTGGCATCCACCCACAGCAGCTCCCGGCCACAGTCGGTCCGCCGCCCGCGAGACTGGGCCGCCGTTCTCGTCGTCATCGTGG
Organism: Streptomyces sp. NPDC015127; assembly: GCF_043080095.1. Taxonomy (NCBI): domain Bacteria; kingdom Bacillati; phylum Actinomycetota; class Actinomycetes; order Kitasatosporales; family Streptomycetaceae; genus Streptomyces; species Streptomyces sp. NPDC015127. Next base: position 320,310 of record NZ_JBIBVE010000006.1, on the reverse strand, counting down.
TCGTCTACGTCTCCGCCGCACAGATCCAAGACGTTCTGACCAACGTGATCGCGCTGTCGGCAGTCCTCGTCTGCGGTTCCGCAGTGAGCGCGGTATCAGCGAGGCCCGCCGCGTAACACTCGGCGTTCCCGTACTGGAAGAGCGGGAGATGGCGTCCAGCTCCTCACCCCCGGTGGCCCGAGTGCGCCCAGCCGATGCCCAGTGAACGCAGACGGGGGGCCCGGGAGCCCTGGGCGCCCCGTCACGACACCGCGCCGGAGGTCGGTCCGTTCGGCACGAGGCACGCGAGGCACACGACGCCCACGAGGCGCACGACGCGTGCAAGAACGCCCGTCACGTGGCCGACGGTCGTGGCTGTTCCGGTGGGACCGAGCTTTCGGCGACCGCCATCCACTGGTCGAGGTCGGCCTGCGTGAACTCCGGCCACGCCGGAAGCTCGGGAAGCCTCCGGAGCAGGTCGAACGCCTCCGCGATCCGTGGTCCGCGAAGCACCGGCGTGTGGCAGCCGGCGATGACCCGGGGGTCGAGCCTCTGGACGTCGTCCACCACCGCCCCGAACTTCTGGCTGTCCAGCAGAGCGACCCAGGGCGAAACCAGACGCCCGCCGAAGAACTGGCCGTCGCGGAATTCGTCGGCGGAGAGGTCCTCGATGTCGGGCACGGGAGCCGGCACGTTCGTCGCGAAGGTGTCCACCGCCCACAGGACATCGGTCTTCGTGTCGAAGAGCGCGCGCGTCGTCGGGTTGTCGTAGAGCGGCGGCCGCTTGGCCACCAGAGTGCGGTCGCCCGCATCCACCGTGTCACCGTCGATCATGAAGCGGCACCGGTTGACGGGTGTCTCCCACTCCTCGGCCATGCGCCCGATCGAGAACCACGTCGTGAGCAGCGTCGCGTTCGGGCAGGCGGCGAGGGCCGCCAAGAGGTTGCCGGAGTGGTCGCGGTCGTCGTGTGTGAGGAAGATCCACCGCACGTCCAAGGGGTCCACCACGGACCACGCGGCCTCCAGCCACTGTGCCCGCACCGCCGGTGCCCCGGTGTCCACGAGCACCGGTTCGGTGCCGCGGATCACCATCGAATTCATCGGGAAGTGGCCGACCGGCGGTGCCTCCAGCGCCCAGGGGATGACGAACGTCTCCTCGGCGATCTGGTAGGGCTCCAGCAGATTGAATGTCTCGATGGTGGTCATCGCTGATGTCCCTAGAACGGACTGTGGCCGCAGTGCCCGTGCCTCCAGTCCAGCCCCGTAGCAGGCCCTCGTCAAATGGAGACAACGCCCTCACGCGCCGGTGGCGGGCCCGGAGGCCCGCCGCCCCGGCGTGCTACGGCTTGCGGGCCACCCCGCAGTACGCGTCCACCGCCGTCGCGTCGTCCCCGTCGGGGCGCCACTCGGTGACCTGGACCACGCCCGGGTCCGCCAGCTCCAGGCCGTCGAAGAATCCGGCGATCTCCTCCACGCTGCGCACGTAGTACGGGATCGCCCCGCTCTGGTTGTACGCGTTCGACGCCGCGATCATGCCCTCGCTCGTCGACGTGCTGTCGCTGATCACCAGGTAGCTGCCCGACGGCAGGCCCGCCATCAGCCGCGCGACCAGGTCACGCGCCTCGGCGTAGTCGGCGACATGGCCCAGGGTGTTGAGGATCATCAGCGCGACGGGCTGCGAGAAGTCGAGCGTGGCCTCCGCGGCCTTCAGGATGTCGTCGGGCGCGTACAGGTTGGCGTCCAGGTACGACGTCCGGCCCTCGGGGGTGCTCGTGAGGAGGGCGCGGGCGTGGGCGAGCACCATCGGGTCGTTGTCGACGTAGACGATGCGGGAGTCCGGTGCCACCCGCTGGGCCACCTCGTGGGTGTTGTCGGCGGTCGGCAGGCCGGTGCCGATGTCCAGGAACTGGCGGACGCCCTGCTCGCCCGCCAGGTGCCGGACCGCGCGCCCGAGGAAGTGGCGGCTCGTGCGCGCGACGTCGACCAGGCCGGGGAAGATCTGCTTGATGTGGTCGCCGGTCTGGCGGTCGATCTCGTAGTTGTCCTTGCCGCCGACGAAGTAGTTCCAGAAGCGGGCCGAGTGCGGCCTGCTGGTGTCGATGCGGGCGCGTATGTCCGCGGCGGCGGCAGGCTTGGGGCTGAGTTCCGACACGGGAAACCCTCCTGGAAACGGTGCGTTGGGCCCTGCGATGAGCAACTGGGCGCCAGCGTAAGGGATTCACGCGGACATCAGGCCGTCGCCGACGCCGCCGCGACACAGAATTCGTTGCCCTCAGGGTCTGCCATAACGATGTGGTGCCCGTCGAAGACGTCCAGGACGCTGCCGCCCGCCGCCACCAGCCGCTCGGACTCCGCCCGGATCCGCGCCCACCTCTCGTCGGGCGTGCCGTGGCCCGGGACGCGGACGTCCATGTGGAGCCGGTTCTTCGCCGTCTTGGGCTCGGGGACCTCGAGGATGGACAGCCGCGGGCCGATGCCCTCCGGGTCGCAGAGCCAGGCGCCGTCGTCCTCGGAGTCGTCCTCCGGCAGGTCGAACTGCGCGAGCCACTCCGCACGGGTGGTGAAGGGCGCTGGCGGCGGCTCGTCGATGTATCCCAGTGCCGTCTTCCAGAACTGGGCGAGGAGCCGCGCGTCCGCGCAGTCGAGGGTCAGGTCGATTCTGGCTGCCATGGCAGGACCGTACCGGCGGCCACTGACCGAAGCCTCACCACAGGGAGCTGTGCCGGTGCCGTACGGGCGGCACGTCGACGAGGTCCGCAGCCTCGGTCCGCAGAGGCCCGCCGGGGGAGTTGACGGTGCGGAGCAGGACGCCCACCTGCGCGCGCAGGCGCCGGCGGGCGCGGCGTTCCTCGATCGCGGACTCGACGGTGATGCCGCGGTCGAGTCCGCCGCGCAGGAAGCAGTGGACCTCGACCCGGCGCCGTACGGCCTGCGGCCGCGGGCGGCCGCGCCGCAGGGCCGCCTCGTCGAGGACGCGGCGGCTGTAGCGCAGATCGTGCAGGACGAGCCGCCGCCAGGGGCGGCGGTCACGGGTGGCGGTGGGGCGTGGGTGATGAGCGGTGCGTGCCACGGGGACTCCATGGGTAGCGCCCGCCGGGAAGGATCTCCCGGCGGATCTACCGGAAGCCCAGAGGGTCCCGCCCGCGTCCGTCGCTCATGCACCCGGTCCGTCCCACGGTCTACGCCTCGTCCTCCTCGAGGTTTCCCTCCGTCTCCAGGAACACCTGGCGCAGGCCCTCCAGCACCGCCGGGTCCGGCTTCTCCCACATGCCGCGGGACTCCGCCTCCAGGAGGCGTTCCGCGATGCCGTGCAGGGCCCAGGGATTGGCCTCCTGGAGGAAGGCGCGGTTCGCCGGGTCCAGGACGTACGTCTGCGTCAGCTTGTCGTACATCCAGTCCGCGACCACGCCCGTCGTGGCGTCGTAGCCGAAGAGGTAGTCGACCGTCGCCGCCAGTTCGAAGGCGCCCTTGTAGCCGTGGCGGCGCATCGCCTCGATCCAGCGGGGGTTGACCACGCGGGCGCGGAAGACACGGGACGTCTCCTCCACCAGGGTGCGGGTGCGGACGGTCTCCGGGCGGGTGGAGTCGCCGATGTACGCCTCGGGGGCCGTGCCGCGCAGGGCGCGGACCGTGGCCACCATTCCGCCGTGGTACTGGAAGTAGTCGTCGGAGTCCGCGATGTCGTGCTCGCGCGTGTCCGTGTTCTTCGCCGCGACCGCGATCCGCTGGTACGCCGTCTCCATCTCGGCGCGCGCCGGGCGGCCCTCCAGGCCGCGGCCGTACGCGTAGCCGCCCCACACCGTGTAGACCTCCGCCAGGTCGGCGTCCGTGCGCCAGTCGCGGGAGTCGATCAGCTGGAGGATGCCCGCGCCGTACGTGCCGGGACGGGAGCCGAAGATACGGGTCGTGGCACGGCGTTCGTCGCCGTGCTCGGCCAGGTCGGCCTGGGTGTGGGCGCGGACGTGGTTGTCGGCGGCCGGCTCGTCCAGGGACGCCGCCAGGCGGACCGCGTCGTCCAGCAGGCCGATCGTGTGCGGGAACGCGTCCCGGAAGAAGCCCGAGATGCGCAGGGTGACGTCCACGCGGGGGCGGCCCAGCTCGGCGAGCGGGATCGGCTCCAGGCCCGTCACGCGGCGCGACGCGTCGTCCCACACAGGGCGGATGCCCAGCAGGGCGAGGGCCTCCGCGATGTCGTCGCCGGCCGTGCGCATCGCGCTCGTCCCCCACAGGGACAGGCCGACGGACGTGGGCCATGTGCCGTTGTCCGCGCGGTAGCGCTCCAGGAGGGAGTCGGCGAGCGCCTGGCCCGTCTCCCACGCCAGGCGCGAGGGGACGGCCTTCGGGTCGACGCTGTAGAAGTTGCGGCCCGTCGGCAGCACGTTGACCAGGCCGCGCAGCGGCGACCCCGAGGGGCCGGCCGGGACGAAGCCGCCGTTCAGGGCGTGCACCGCGTGGGTGATCTCGTCCGTCGTACGCGACAGGCGGGGAACCACCTCGAGGGCGGCGAAGCGCAGGATCGCCGCGACGTGCTCGCCGTGGGAGGAGGGGACCGCGTCCGGGTCCCAGTCCGCGGCCTCCATCGCCTCGACCAGTTCGCGGGCCGTGGCCTCCGCCTCGTCGGCCGTCGTCCGGGTCGCCGCCGACTCGTCCAGGCCCAGCGCCTCCCGCAGGCCCGGCAGCGACGTCGTACCGCCCCAGATCTGGCGGGCACGCAGGATCGACAGGACCAGGTTGACCCGCTCGGGGCCGGTCGGGGCGCCGCCCAGGACGTGCAGGCCGTCGCGGATCTGCGCGTCCTTCACCTCGCACAGCCAGCCGTCGACGTGCAGCAGGAAGTCGTCGAAGCCGTCGTCGTCCGGCCGGTCGTCAAGACCCAGGTCGTGGTCCAGCTTCGCCGCCTGGATCAGCGTCCAGATCTGGGCGCGGATCGCGGGCAGCTTGGACGGGTCCATGGAGGAGATCTGGGCGTACTCGTCCAGGAGTTGTTCCAGGCGCGCGATGTCGCCGTACGACTCCGCACGCGCCATCGGCGGCACCAGGTGGTCGACCAGCGTGGCGTGCGCCCGGCGCTTGGCCTGGGTGCCCTCGCCCGGGTCGTTGACGAGGAACGGGTAGACGAGGGGCAGGTCGCCGAGCGCCGCGTCCGGGCCGCAGGCCGCGGACAGGCCCGCGTTCTTGCCCGGCAGCCACTCCAGGTTGCCGTGCTTGCCCAGGTGGATCATCGCGTCCGCGCCGAAACCGCCGTCGTCCGCCGAGGCGGCGATCCAGCGGTAGGCGGCCAAGTAGTGGTGCGAGGGCGGCAGATCGGGGTCGTGGTAGATCGCGATCGGGTTCTCGCCGAAGCCGCGCGGCGGCTGGATGAGGATCAGCAGGTTGCCGCGCCGCAGGGCGGCCAGCACGATGTCGCCCTCGGGGTTGCGGGAGCGGTCCAGGAACATCTCGCCCGGCGCCGGGCCCCAGTGCTCCTCCACCGCCTCGCGCAGTTCGGCCGGGAGCTGCGCGTACCAGCGCCGGTAGTCGGCCGCGGGGATACGGACCGGGTTGCGGGCGAGCTGCTCGTCGGTCAGCCACTCCCGGTCGTGGCCGCCGGCCTCGATCAGCGCGTGGATCAGCTCGTCGCCGTCGCCGGAGACAAGGCCCGGAATCTCCTCCTCGGGCCCGAAGTCGTAGCCCTCCGCGCGCAGCCGGCGCAGCAGGGCGACGGCGGACGCGGGGGTGTCCAGGCCGACGGCGTTGCCGATACGGGAGTGCTTGGTCGGGTACGCGGACAGGACCAGCGCGATCCGCTTCGACGCGTTCGGGATGTGGCGCAGACGGGCGTGGCGCAAGGCCGTCCCGGCGACGCGGGCGGCGCGCTCGGGGTCGGCGACGTAGGCCGGGAGCCCGTCCTCGTCGATCTCCTTGAACGAGAACGGCACCGTGATCAGCCGGCCGTCGAACTCGGGCACCGCCACCTGGCTCGCCGCGTCCAGCGGGGACAGGCCCTCGTCGTTCTCCTCCCACGCCGAGCGCGATCCCGTCAGGCACAGCGCCTGGAGGATGGGCACGTCCAGCGCCGCGAGGGCGCCGGCGTCCCACGACTCGTCGTCGCCGCCCGCCGACGCGTCGGCGGGGCGCGTGCCGCCAGCCGCGAGCACCGTCGTCACCAGGGCGTCGGCGCTGCGCAGTTGCTCCAGCAGCTCCGGTTCGGGGGCGCGCAGGGACGCCACGTACAGCGGGAGGGCGCGGCCGCCGGCGTCCTCGATCGCGCCGCACAGGGTGTCCACGAAGGCGGTGTTGCCGCTCATGTGGTGGGCGCGGTAGTAGAGCACGGCGATCAGCGGGCCGTCGGTCTCCCGGCGCGGGGTGCGCGCCAGGCGGCCCCAGGTGGGCGCCGCCGACGGCGGCTCGAAACCGTGGCCGGTGAGCAGCACGGTGTCGGACAGGAAGCGGGCGAGCTGCTCCAGGTTGGCCGGGCCGCCGTGCGCGAGGTAGGCGTGGGACTCGGCCGCGATGCCGATCGGGACCGTGGACGTCTCCATCAGCTGGGCGTCGGGGGCCTGTTCGCCGGTGAGGACGACGACCGGGCGGCCGGTGGCGAGGAGCACGTCGATGCCCTCCTGCCAGGCGCGCAGCCCGCCGAGGAGGCGTACGACGACGAGGTCGGTGCCCTCCAGGAGAGCGGGGAGGTCGTCGATCGGCAGGCGCGAGGGGTTCGCGAAGCGGTACGTGACCGGGCCGCCCGCCGCGCGTGCGCTGAGCAGGTCGGTGTCGGACGTCGACAGGAGCAGGATGCGGGCCTGCGGGGAGTGCTCCCCGGATGTTCGCTGCATGCGGCGTCTGGCCTTCCTCGGGGTTTCCGCGCCCCGGGCGGTGGAGGACGGCGGGAGTTCCTGGCTCACCCGGCCGCGTGCGCGTGCTGCGCTGCTGCCGGGCTCACAGTGGCGGGACCGCGCCGGGATCTCACCGGGCTTCCTCCCCTGACGCCGTCTTCGGCGGTGACGGACCGTGTGGCCCGCCGCTCAGCATAGTAAGGGCCGTCACGTCTCCGGCAGCAGGTGGCTTGTGTGATGGTCGGTATGCTCGCCGCCATGCCATCGGCCCCCTCGAACCGCCCGGACCGGGATGAAACTCCCGTACGGGACCGCGGTGATGCCTGCCCCGGCGCGCTGCGGCTGCACACCGCGGACGACGGTGCGCTGGCGCGCGTCCGCGTGCCCGCGGGAGTGCTGAGCGCGCGGCAGGCGTACGCGCTGGCCGACGCGGCCGAGCGGCTCGGCGACGGCGCGCTCGACATCACGTCCCGCGGCAACCTTCAGCTCCGTGGTCTCCGCGTCGGCTGCGGCGGGGAGTTGGCGTCCCTGCTGGACGCCGCGGGCCTGCTGCCCGCGCCCGCCCACGAGCGCGTCCGCAACGTCGTCGCCTCGCCGCTGTCCGGGCTGGACGGCCGCGGGCACCTGGACGTGCAGCCGCTCGTGCGCGAACTGGACGCGCTGCTGTGCGCGAGCGAGCGGGCGACGGCGTTGTCGGGACGGTTCCTCTTCGCGCTGGACGACGGCCGCGGGGACATGGCGGGCCTCGGCGCGGATGTGATGTTGCTCGCAGAGCCGGTCGGCGCGCGGGTGCGGATCCTGCTCGGCGAGCAGGCGGTGACGGTCGCCACGCCGGACGGCGCGCGTGCGCTGCTGCTCGCCGCGGAGACGTTCCTGGACGCGGCGGACGCGAGCGGCACGAAGGCGTGGCGGGTGGGAGAACTCCCGCGGGAGTACGCGGTGTCGGCGACGGACCTGGCGAGTCGGCTGACGCGGGCGGGGGTGCCGGCGGCGGCGGCGGTGGGCCCGGCTGTGGTGGCGGACCCGGCGGACCCGGATGCCGAGGTGGGCCCGGTGGGCCAGGCCGAGGCGGGCGAGGTGGGCGAGGCCCCGGGCCCGGCGCACGGCGCCACGGGCTCGGTGGAGCCGGAGCCCGGCACCGACCCGGCGGCTGACGGCGACGGCCGGGGCGACGGTGACGGCCGGGGCGACGGTGACGGCCGGGGCGACGGTGACGGCCGGGGCGACGGTAACGGTGGCACAGGGGCGGCCACCGGCCTCACCCCTGGCGCACCGGCGGCCGGCCCGGTCGGCCCGGTCGGCCCGCCCGTGCCCGGCCCGCTGCCCGGTGGCGACGGTGCCGGGGTGTACGTCGGCGTCGTGCTCGGGCGGGTCCGGGGCGCGCAGTGGCGGCTGCTGGCCCGCACCGCCGAGGCGTATGGCACCGGGGAGTTGCGCGTCACGCCCTGGCGCGGAGTCGTGCTGCCCGGCGTGCCCGGCGCGCTCCTGCCCGCCCTCGCCGACGCCGGACTCGTCACCGCGCCCGACTCGCCCTGGCTCGGCGTCGGCGCCTGCACCGGGCGGCCCGGATGCGCCAAGTCGCTCGCCGACGTACGGGCCGACGCCACCGCCGGCATCGCCGCCGGCGCGGGCGGGCTGCCCGTGTACTGGTCCGGCTGCGCACGCCGGTGCGGTCACCCCCGGGGCACCTGGGTGGACGTCGTCGCCACCGGCGACGGCCGCTACGACGTGACCGCCCCCGGAGCCCCGGGGCACACCGTCCCCCTGACCGAGCTCGCCGACGCCCTCGCGGTGGCGCGCACCCATCCCATCGACCGACGACCGACGAAGTGAGCGAGAGCACAGTGTTCGAGTACGAGAAGGACGGCGCGGAGATCTACCGCCAGTCCTTTGCCACGATCCGCGCCGAGGCGGACCTCGCCGGGCTGCCCGCCGAGGTCTCCCAGGTCGCGGTCCGCATGATTCACGCCTGCGGAATGGTCGACCTCGTCCGCGACCTCGCCCACTCCCCGGACGTCGTCGTCAACGCCCGCGCCGCCCTGCGCGCCGGCGCGCCCATCCTGTGCGACGCGCAGATGGTGGCGAGCGGCGTCACCCGCAAGCGGCTGCCCGCCGACAACGAGGTGATCTGCACCCTCTCCGACCCGTCCGTGCCCGCGCTCGCCGCCGAGTTGGGCACCACCCGCAGTGCCGCCGCCCTCGAACTGTGGCGCGACCGGCTGGAGGGCTCCGTCGTCGCCGTCGGCAACGCCCCCACCGCGCTCTTCCGGCTCCTGGAGATGATCGAGCAGGGCGCGCCCCGCCCCGCCGCCGTCATCGGGGTGCCCGTCGGCTTCATCGGCGCCGCCGAGTCCAAGGACGCCCTGGCCGCCCACCCGTCGGGCCTCGAACACCTCGTGGTGCGCGGCCGGCGCGGCGGCAGTGCCATGGCCGCCGCCGCCGTCAACGCGATCGCCAGCGAGGCGGAGTAATGAGCGACGAGAAGACGACAGGGCGGCTGTACGGCGTCGGACTCGGCCCCGGCGACCCGGAGCTGATGACCCTGCGCGCCGCGCGCATCATTGCCGAGGCGGACGTGATCGCGTATCACTGCGCCCGCCACGGCCGTTCCATCGCCCGTTCCATCGCCGCCCCGCATCTGCGCCCCGACCACATCGAGGAGCGTCTGATGTACCCGATCACGGTCGAGACGACCGACCACCCCGGCGGGTACCGCGGCGCGCTCGACGACTTCTACGAGGAGGCGGCGGCCCGCCTCGCCGCCCACCTGGACGCCGGGCGGACGGTGGCCGTCCTCGCCGAGGGCGACCCGTTCTTCTACGGCTCCTACCAGCACATGCACAAGCGGCTCGCGCACCGCTATCCGACCGAGGTCGTCCCGGGCGTCACCTCGATCAGCGCCGCGGCGGCCCGGCTCGGAACGCCGCTGTGCGAGGCGGAGGAGGTCCTCACGGTCATCCCCGGCACGCTGCCGGAGGAGGAGCTGACCGCCCGGCTCGCCGCGACCGACTCGGCCGTCGTGATGAAGCTCGGCCGCACCTTCCCCGCCGTACGCCGCGCGATGGAGGCATCGGGCCGGCTGGACGAGGCCCGGTACGTCGAGCGGGCCACCATGGACGGCGAGCGGACCGGGCAACTGGCGGACATCGACCCGCAGTCCGTGCCGTACTTCTCCGTCGCCGTCGTGCCGAGTCGTATCGCCAACCCGCGGCCCGAGCCGGAGAGCGGCGAGGTCGTGGTCGTCGGCACCGGGCCGGCCGGCCCGCTGTGGCTGACGCCCGAGACGCGCCGCGCGCTCGCCGACGCCGACGAGATCGTCGGCTACACGACGTACGTGGACCGCGTCCCGAACCGCCCCGGACAGATCCGGCACGGCTCCGACAACAAGGTGGAGTCCGAACGCGCCGAGTTCGCCCTCGACCTGGCACGGCGCGGCCGGCGGGTGGCCGTCGTCTCCGGCGGCGACCCGGGCGTCTTCGCCATGGCGACGGCGGTCCTGGAAGTGGCCTCCGAGCCGCAGTACGCGCATGTGCCCGTGCGCGTCCTGCCCGGCGTGACCGCGGCGAACGCGGCGGCGGCCGCGGCGGGCGCCCCGCTCGGCCACGACTACGCCACGATCTCCCTGTCCGACCGGCTCAAGCCCTGGGAGGTCATCGAGACCAGGCTGCGGGCTGCCGCGGAGGCCGACCTGGTCCTGGCGATCTACAACCCGGGCTCCCGCTCCCGTACGCATCAGGTGGCGGCGGCGCGCGACCTGCTGCTCGAACTCCGCTCGCCCGAGACCCCGGTGGTCGTGGCGCGGGACGTGGGCGGCCCGGAGCAGTCGGTGCGGGTGGTGACCCTGAAGACGCTGGAGCCCTCCGAGGTCGACATGCGCACGCTGCTGCTGATCGGCTCGTCCCGGACACGGGCGGTCGAGCGCGGCGACGGCCGGACGATCACCTGGACGCCGCGCCGCTACGAGTGACGGTACCGAGGCCGTCCGCGTCCGGTCACGCGACGCGGACGGCCTCCCCCCGAGGACCGCGCTCCCGCGGATCGTCGACGCCCGGACCGGCCGTCCGTCGTGCCGAACGCACAGGCTGTACAGCGCCCTTCCGGCGGAAGTCCGGCCCCACCCGCACCGCCCTGCCCCCGGCGCATCGCTCCTTCATCTCGTATGAACAGCCCCGGCCTTGCGCCGCGTGGTCCGGAAAGGGCTGCACGCCACTGGGGCCGCCGCACCCTCGACGAGGGGGCGGCGGCCTCAGCCGTGCACCCAGGCCGCCGCTGCCTCGACCGTCGCCGCCACCCGCACGCCCTCCGGCACCGGCGGCCTGCGCACGACCACCACCGGAATGCCCGCCTCGCGGGCCGCGCGGAGCTTCGGGGCGGTTGCCGCGCCACCGCTGTCCTTCGTCACCAGGACGTCGACGCGGTGGGCGCGCAGCAGCCCGCGTTCGCCGTCGAGGGTGAAGGGGCCCCGGTCCAGCAGGACTTCGGTGCGGGCCGGCATGGGCGCCTCGGGCGCGTCCACCGACCGTACGAGGAACCACTGCGGGCAGTGCGCGAAGGCGGCGAGCCCCATCCGCCCGGTCGTCAGGAACACCCTCCCCCTAGGACTTCGTCCTGGGAGGTGCCCCCACCCGAGGCCGTCCAGCGCGCGGGCCGCCTCTGCCAGGGAGCCGACCGGGTGCCAGTCGTCGCCCTCGACCGGGACCCAGCCGGGGCGGCGCAGCGCCAGCAGGGGAACATGGGCGGTGGCGGCCGCCCGGGCCGCGTTGAAGCTGATCCGCTCGGCGAAGGGATGGGTGGCGTCGATGACCGCGTCCACGTGGTGCGCGCGCACCCAGTCCACGAGCCCCTCCACGCCGCCGAACCCGCCGATCCGTACGTCCCCGGCCGGCAGCCGGGGGGCGGCGACCCGTCCGGCGAGGGAGCTGGTGACGCGGACCTCGGGGTGCAGGGCCGCGGCGAGGGCGCGGGCCTCGGCGGTCCCGCCGAGAACGAGTACGTGCACGGGAGTCCTTTCTTGACTCTCCCCTCCCTGAAGGGTGGGGATTCTCACGGCTCGCGCTGTGAGAGTTTCTGCTTCGTCGCCGACTGCCCGCCCGGAGTTCTCCGTTGAGGTCTTACACCAGCTCCACAGACAGACACCGAAAGTCCTTCGGCCAGAATGTTGCGTGCTGCGTTCACGTCCCGATCGTGGGTGGTGCCGCAGCCGCACGTCCAGATGCGGACGTTGAGGGGCATCTTCGATGCGATGGTGCCGCAGGCGGAGCACAGTTTGGAGGAGGGAAACCAGCGGTCGACCGCGATCACTTGGCGGCCGTACCAATGGGCCTTGTACTCCAGCAGGCTCCGGAACTCCGACCATGCGGCATCGGAGATGGTGCGTGCGAGCGTGTGGTTCTTGACCATGTTGCGTACGGTCAGGTCCTCGATCACGATCGTTTGGTTCTCACGAACGAGTCGGGTGGTGAGCTTGTGGAGCCGGTCGCGGCGGGCTCCGGAGATGCGGGCGTGGATCCTCGCGACCTTGAGCCGGGCTTTGGCCCGGTTGTTCGATCCCTTGGTCTTCTTCGCGAGGGCGCGTTGTGCCTTCGCGAGCCGGGCGCGGTGCTTGCGCTCGTGCCGGGGGTTGGTGATCTTCTCGCCGTTCGAGAGGGTCAGGAGACTGTCCAGACCCGCGTCAATCCCGATAGCCGTATCGGTTGCGGGGAGCGGCTTCACGCTGGGGTCGTCGCACAGGATCGAGACGAACCAGCGTCCGGCACCGTCACGGGACACGGTCACCGTGGACGGCTTCGCACCCTCCGGGAGCGGACGAGACCACACGATCGCCAGCGGCTCCACCATCTTGGCAAGCGTGAGCTGTCCGTCCCGGAACCGGAACGCGCTGGATGTGTACTCGGCCGAGGCGCGGGCCTCCTTCTTCGACTTGAAGCGCGGGTACCGGGCCCGCTTGGCAAAGAAGTTGGTGTACGCGACTTGCAGGTGCCGAAGGCACTGCTGAAGCGGAACGGAGGAGACCTCGTTGAGGAATGCCAGTTCCTCGGTCTTCTTCCACGCGGTCAGCATCGCCGATGTGGCGTTGTAGTTGACCCGCTCCTGGCGCAGCGTCCACGCCTCGGTACGGGCTGCGAGCGCCATGTTGTAGACCTTCCTCACGCATCCGAAAGTGCGCGACAGCTCCGCTGCCTGCGCATCGGTCGGATAGAAGCGGTACTTCAAAGCCCGCCTCACGTGAGTGGTCACAGCTCACACGCTAACACCACAACTAGTGACCTGCGGGGCGTTGCTGGTGAACGACGAATCGCCCAGCGGCGATTCGCCCTTCCCTGCCCTGCCATGCAGGGGCTTCGCTTCTCCCCCGCAAGCGGGAGGTACCCACAGCCTCACCTAAAGGTGGGGGTATGCACGAAGGAGGCAGGATGAGTTCAGGCGGCGGGCGTGACGCCCAACTCAAGCACACGGGGTTGCGCCCGGGCTGGACCACGGGTGCCTGTGCGACGGCGGCCGCGACGGCCGCGTACACGGCTCTGCTGACCGGAGAGTTCCCGGACCCGGTGACGATCACGCTGCCGAAGGGGCAGACGCCGGCGTTCGCGCTGGCGGCCGAGTCCCTGTCCGGCGGCTCGGCCATGGCCGGAGTCGTCAAGGACGCGGGCGACGACCCGGACGTCACGCACGGCGCGCTGGTCCGCTCGACGGTACGGATCCTCCCGGCCGGCTCCGGCGTCGTCTTCCGGGCCGGGCCCGGCGTCGGTACGGTCACGCTGCCCGGCCTGCCCCTGGACGTCGGCGAACCGGCGATCAACCCGGTACCGCGCCAGATGATGCGCGAGCACGTCGCCCTCGTGGCGGGCCTGCACGGCGGCACGGGGGACGTCGAGATCACAGTCTCCGTCGACGACGGCGAGGAGATCGCCCGCTCCACGTGGAACCCGCGGATCGGCATCCTCGGCGGGCTGTCCGTCCTGGGGACGACCGGCATCGTCGTCCCGTACTCCTGCTCCGCCTGGATCGACTCCATCCGCCGCGGTGTGGACGTCGCCCGCGCGGCGGGCCTCACCCACGTGGCGGGCTGCACCGGCTCGACCTCCGAGAAGACCGTGACGACGCTCTACGACCTGCCGGAGATCGCCCTGCTCGACATGGGCGACTTCGCGGGCGCGGTCCTCAAGTACGTCCGCCGCCACCCGGTCGGCCGCCTCACGATCTGCGGCGGCTTCGCCAAGCTCTCCAAGCTGGCGGCGGGCCACCTGGACCTCCACTCGGCCCGCTCCCAGGTCGACAAGGTCTTCCTCGCCGAGCTGGCCCGCGCGGGCGGCGCGTCCGAGTCCCTTGCCGCGGAGATCACGACGGCCAACACGGGCCTGGCGGCGCTGCGCCTCTGCGAGGCGGCGGGCGTCCCGCTCGGCGACCTGGTCGCGGCGAGGGCCCGCGACGAGGCACTGTCGGTCCTGCGGGGTGCGCCGGTGACGGTGGACGTGGTGTGCATCGACCGCGCGGGAGCGGTGGTGGGCCGGTCGGCCCCGGCGGGTCCGTGAGGCGGGGGTCCTTCCCCCACCCTGCCCCTCCCCGAAACCCTGACGAGACAAGACGAGACAAGGGGCTCCACCCCGGCCCCCGTGTGCGCGGGCTGCGCCGCGCGGGCGTCTGGACGACTTGTTGGGGGCAACTGTTCCGCAGGGCGATGGGGGTCCCCCCGGACGGAGTCTGGGGGGAGGGTGGGCACAACACCACGGGGGCGTCGCGCCCCTCGGAGGTCGTCACCCAAGGACCCTGCGCCGCGCCGGGACGTGCCATGCGGTAGAGGGCCGCACCCCGGGGGCCTGCGCCGCGCCCGGCCGCGCGACGCCCGAACGCGGCCAAGACCCGTCAGCAGACGTGGCGGTCGCGCTCCGGTGAGTACAGGTGGCTGTCGCGGAACTGCGTCGCCCCCAGCGTGCGGCCCACCAGGATCACCGCCGTCCGCGTCACTCCCGCCGCCTTCACCTGGTCCGCGATGTCCTCCAGCGTGCCGCGAAGGACCAGTTCGTCCGGGCGGCTCGCCATCGCGACGACCGCCGCCGGGCAGTCCTTGCCGTAGTGCGGGACCAGTTCGTCGACCACGCGGTCCACGTAGCGCGCCGCGAGGTGCAGCACCAGCAGCGCCCCGCTTCTGCCCAGCGTCGCGAGGTCCTCGCCCTCCGGCATCGGGGTCGCCTGCTGCGCGATGCGCGTAAGGATGACCGTCTGGCCCACGGTCGGGACCGTGAGCTCCCGCTTCAGCGCCGCGGCCGCCGCCGCGAACGCCGGTACGCCCGGGACCACTTCGTACGGCACACCCGCCGCGTCCAGCCGCCGCATCTGCTCGGCGACCGCGCTGAAGACCGACGGGTCGCCCGAGTGCAGCCGGGCCACGTCGTGGCCCTCCTCGTGGGCCCGGACGAGTTCGGCCGTGATCGCGTCCAGGTCCATCCGCGCCGTGTCCACCAGGCGTGCGTCCGGCGGGCATTCGGCCAGCAGCTCGGTGGGGACGAGGGAGCCCGCGTACAGGCACACCCCGCACGACGCCAGCGTGCGCGCGCCGCGCACGGTGATCAGGTCCGCGGCTCCCGGGCCCGCGCCGATGAAGTACACGGTCATGACAGCTCTCCAGTCTTGGTGACGGACCATTGGGTGACCGGCATCGCCTGGCGCCAGCCGGTGAAACCGCCGACGGGCACGGCGTGCGCGACCGCGAGCCGCACGAGGTCGCCGCCCAGCGCGCGGTACCGCTCGGCGAGCAGCGCCTCGGACTCCAGGGTCACGGTGTTGGCGACCAGCCGGCCGCCGGGGGGCAACGCGTCCCAGCAGGCGTCGAGCAGGCCGGGAACGGTCAGCCCGCCGCCGATGAACACGGCGTCGGGCGTGGGCAGCCCGGCCAGGGCCTCGGGCGCCGCGCCGCGCACGACGCGCAGGGCGGGTACGCCGAGGGTGTCGGCGTTGCGGGTGATGCGTGCGGCGCGCGCGGCGTCGCGTTCGACGGTGACCGCGCGGCAGGAGGGGTGCGTGCGCATCCACTCGATCGCGATCGAACCGGAGCCGCCGCCGATGTCCCACAGGAGTTCGCCGGGGGCGGGCGCGAGCGCCGCGAGGGTGGCGGCGCGGACATGGCGCTTGGTGAGCTGGCCGTCGTGCTCGTACGCCGCGTCCGGCAGGCCGGGCGCGGCGGACAGCCGCAGGGCGCCGGGAGCGCGGCGGCAGTCGAGGGCGATGACGTTCAGCGCGTCGACGGCACGGGGGGCGTCGGTGTCCCAGGTGTCGGCGGTGCCGTCGACGTGCCGTTCGCCGTCCGCGCCGAGCTGTTCCAGCACGCGCATCCGGGTCGGGCCGTAGCCGCGGTCCCGCAGGAGCGCGGCCACCTCGGCGGGCGTGTCCGCGCCCGCGCTGAGCACCAGCACGCGGCGCCCGTCGTGCAGCGCGGCGGCGAGACGGGCCGCTGGGCGGCCGACGAGCGTGACGACGCCGGTGTCCTCGACGGGCCAGCCGAGGCGGGCGCAGGCGTACGAGAGGGAGGACGGGTGCGGCAGTACGCGCAGCGCGTCCGGTCCGAGCTCGTCGGCGAGGGCGCGCCCGATGCCGTAGAACATCGGGTCACCGCTGGCGAGGACGGCGACACGGCGCCCGGCATGCGCGGCGATGAGCCCGGGGACCGCGGGGCGCAGGGGGCTGGGCCACGGCACGCGTTCGCCGGCGCACGCGTCGGGCAGCAGCGCCAGCTGGCGCGTCCCGCCGATGATCACTTCGGCCCCGCGCAGGGCGTCCTGGGAGGCGGGGGCGAGCCCCGGCCAGCCGTCCGCGCCGATCCCGACGACGGTCACTGCAGGTGGGCGCGGTGCGGGGGTCACGGAGTCGGGTACCTCGGGAAGCGGGGGAGGGGACGGAGCCGCACTCTACTGTCCGCCCACCGGGCCCCTGGAGGGCCCCCGCCCATTGGAGCCCGGGGCCCGGGCCCCGCGGGGGCGGGCGTTCGCCCGGTGTCAGTGGTGCGCGGCACACTGGACGCATGTGCCGCAGCATCAAGACCCTTCGTCCGCCCGTGCTCCCCGAAGAGGCCACCGAGGAGGACATGCGCGCCGCCGCCCTGCAGTACGTGCGCAAGGTGTCCGGCTTCCGGGCGCCCGCCGCGCACAACCGGGAGGTGTTCGAGCAGGCCGTCGACGAGATCACCGAGGCCACCCGCAGGCTCCTCGAAGGGCTCGAGGTGCGCGGCGGGGCCGTCAGGCGGTCGGCGCCGGACGCCGCATGACGTAGGCGGCCAGCGACCCGGCGGCGAACAGCGCCAGCACCGACACCGCCGCGCCGACCCAGGTCGCGCCGAGCCATTGGCCGCCGAAGTAGCCGAGGCCGACGCTGTAGCCGGCCCATGCCACCCCCGCCAGGGCCGACCACGGCAGGAACTCCATCACCTTGCGGTGCGCGGCGCCCGCGCCCAGGGAGACCACGGACCGTCCGGCGGGCGCGAAGCGGGCGATGACGACAAGGGCTCCGCCGCCGCGGGTCAGCGCGGCACCGAGACGTTCCTGCGCCCTGGTCAGGCGGCGGGAGCGGGCGATGGCCCGGTCGAAGCGGTCGCCGCCGCGCCAGGCGAGCCGGTAGGCGACGAGGTCGCCCAGCACGGAAGCGGTCGCCGCGCAGAGCACGAGGACGATCAGGGAGGGGACTTCGCGCGGGACTTGTCCCGCCGCGTCGGCGACGGTCGCGGTGGACCCCGCGGCGGCAGCGGTCGCGGCCGTGATCACCAGGACACCGCTGGGCAGTACGGGCAGGAAGACGTCGAGGAGAACGGACAGGGCCACGACGGCGTAGATCCATGGGCTGCCGGTCAGCGACCCCACACTCTCCAGCACCTTGTACTCTCCCCGGTTCGGTGACAAGGCCGCTGTGTCGCGAGGGACGCCAGGGGCGCCTTGACAGCTGTACAGCGTACGCCCGGGTGACGCGCGGAGATCGGCAGGGGGGCGGGAGGGCGACGAGATGTCGTCACCTCCGTGAAGCGGCCCCGACAGCATCGCAACGCACGGCGCCCGGCCCCTCGTACCGAGGGGCCGGGCGCCGCGGACGTCGCGCGCGGGGCGGCCGGTTGTGGCCGAGCGGGCTGCAACCGGTGCCCGGCGCACGGTGGTTGCCGGGTCAGGCTGCCACGGTCGCCTTCTCCTCGCGGGTGGCCTCGCCCGCCCGCTCGGCGCCGCGCGCGCCGAACAGGCCGTCGAGTGCGAGCGCGCCCGGGCCGGTGAAGACGAGCAGCAGGAGCGCCCAGCAGAACATGGCTGACGCCTCACCGCCGTTCTGGAGCGGGAAGAGCGCCTCCGGCTGGTGCACCGAGAAGTAGGCGTACGCCATCGAGCCGGAGGCGAGGAACGCGGCGCTGCGGGTGCCGACGCCGAGCAGCACCAGGGCGCCGGCGACGAGCTGGATGACGGCGGCGTACCAGCCGGGCCAGGCGCCCGTCTGGACGGTGGTGCCGTTCATGCCGCCGAGCACGCCGAAGAGCGACGCGGCGCCGTGGCAGAGGAACAGCAGGCCGACGACGATCCGGAACAGTCCGAGGGCGTACGGCTGCGCCTGATGCAGTCGGCCGGTAAGTGTGGGGGTGGCCATGGGGGGACTCCTTCGGTCATGGGGACGGAGAACCGATGAGGAGACCAGGTTAGGCGGACCTAATTCATACTTGCAAGTTCAACATTCTTTCGGCGGTCCCTTTCGGCCCCCACAGCCGACCCGGTCTCCGCACCGGATTCCGCTCCCGTGCCCGGGCCGCGCCCCGTGCCGCCGCCGGGCGGCGGGGCGAGCGAGCGCAGGGCGGCGCGCGCGACCGCGTCCGCGTCCGACAGCGTCACCGAGTCCACGCCCGGCCGGGCACCCGCCGCGGTCACCCAGTGCACGCCCTCCGTCGGCACACCGAACGCGAACCGCCGCGGATGCGCCCGCCCTCGACGGTTGACCAGACGGTAGGGGCGCGGTGTTACGTCCAGACCTCCGGTTTCGTAACCGTCGATGGCGTGGGGGCGGCACTGGCCGGTCTTCAGCAGCCGGCCCAGCAGTTCGTCGTCCGTCCGGCGCAGGTCCGGTTCCGGCAGCCGTGCCTCGATCAGCGTGGTGCACGTCACGGCCGAGCCCGGCACGTCGGGCGAGTGCGCCGTGAACAGCCCGTCCTCGGTGCCCACCGACATCCGCGGGCCGACCACCTCCAGCACGCCCGCCGCGATCAGCGCCGTCATCTCCTCGATCCTGCGCCGCGGCGGGCCGATGGACAGGAACGCGTTCAACGGCGTGTACCAGCGGTCGAGGTGGTCGCGGCGGGACGTACCGGTCAGTCCCCCGTGGTCGACGATCAGGCGCAGCTCGTTGCGCACGTCGCGCAGCACGTCCAGCGCCGCCTTCACCGGGCCCTCGGCATTGCCGAGCGCGGCGTGCGCGGCGTCGTCGCGCAGATACGCGAGCAGCCACGCCCGGTGGTGGGCGCGGGAGGTGAAGACCTCGTCGCGCTGAGGCCGCGCGATACGGTCCCACGACCAGCGGTCCGCCTCCGCGACGCCGAACGCCTCCAGCACCGCGGCCTCCTCCGCGCTGCCGTGCCCCGCCGCCAGGAAGTGCTCACGGAAGGGATCACCGCCCGCGGCCTCCCGCTCCCGGACCCCCGGCAGGGACCCGTAATAGACGGTCTCGACCTCCTTGGCGACCAGCGGCCAGATGTCCGTGAGGAAGTCGGCGGGGTCCCCGGCGTCGGCCCGCTCGCGGAAGCCGGCGATCACCCGTGGTGTCAGGACCAGCGGTTCGTGCCGCCCCGACGGCCCCTTCGCGTTGTCGCCGCGCGCCTGGTACGGCACGCCCCGCCGCGAGCCCGCGTACAGCCTCGGCTCTCGGCCGGACGGGCGATAGACGAGCCCCCGTTCCCCGTCCGGCACGAACGTGCCGCCGCGGCCCGTCGTCAACAGGGCCATGTGGTCGAAGAAGTTGAGGCCGAGGCCGCGCAGCAGCACCCGCTCCCCGGCGGCGATGCCCGACAGGTCGAGGTCGGCCGGGTTGGCGGGCGGGAAGTGGCGCAGTCCCGGACGCCGGGCCGCGTAGTCGGCGAGCTGCGCCGTGGACTGGCCGGAAACGACAGGCAGATGACCCTGCACGAGCACCACGGCGCTCAGCCCGGACAGCAGCGTGCCGTCGTCGAGGTGGAGGGACTGCAGCGGGTCCCGTACGCCCGCCGGGGCGTCCCGGTCGTCCTCCAGCCGTACGGCGAGGGCCCGGTGCACCCGCACCTGCACCGTCCCGGGGGCCGAGCCCACGGCGCGGGCGAACGCCCACTCCAGGTAGCGGCCGTAGCAGGCGCGGGTGGGGTAGTCGTCGGGGCCGATCCGCTCGCCGGACCGGGCGGCGGCCCACTCGTACAGGCTCGGCCCCGGGCGCACCGGCCCCTCGCAGCCGACGCTGTCGTCGGTGAACACGGTCACCTGCGAGGCCACCGTGTTCATCAGCAGCTCGGCGCTCTGGTCGGTGCGCCACACGCGGCCCGCGCCCGGGGGCGCGGGGTCGACGACATGGACGGTGAGGGGTGTGTCCGGGGCGAGGTCGGGGACGGAGGCGCAGAGCCGTTCGAGCACACAGGTGCCGCGGGGGCCTGCGCCGACGAGGGCTATCGCGGAGGGAAGGGCGGACTGCGCGGTACCTGCGGACAACACTGACTCCCGGGGCATGTGGGGTGCGTGACGGGCGCTGGAAGCGGATCGTCCGCCTCATCATGCCGTTGCGACGCCCCGGGCCGCCGGGCCGGGTCCGCCCCACCCGCCGCGCACGGCCGGAACCGGACCGGCCGCGACGGGCCGCCGCGGGCCGGTCGCCGTGCGGCCTCATCGCGCCCGTGACCGGGCCGCCGGGTCACGGGCCGTCCGTCAGGCTCCGCTCCAGCACGGTCGTCAGCCGCCGTGCCGCTCCCCCGTCCGCCTCTTCACGGCCCTCCGCCCTCTGCAGGCGCAGCGCGGCGGAGCGGCCCCGCAGCGTCAGCGTCATCAGCTGGTTGCCGAACCACGGTCCGCCTGTACGCCGCCAGCTCACGGACGCGGTGCTTGTGCGGCCGTGGCGCGCCAGCGCACGGCCCAGCCGCTTCCCGAACCGGCTCCAGCCGAAACGGAACCCGACCCGGATCGCCATGGGCACCGAATTGTGCAGAGGCGAGCACGTCAGCTGGAGCACCCGCGCCGCGGGCCGCCCGGCCGCCGGCCACACCGGCTCCGCCACGTAGGCGTGGTGCACGTCGCCGGAGAGCACGCACACCGTCGCGGGGGCGTCCGCACCGGCGCCCGCCTCCGCGATCACGCGCGTCAGCTTCTCGAACGAGGCCGGGAACGCCGCCCAGTGCTCCAGGTCCGCGCCCCTGCGGATCCTCTCGGCGAACCGCGCCCAGCGCGCGCCGCGCTCGCCGCCGCACAGCGCCGCGTTCCACACCTCCGCGTCGTGGACCAGGGGCGGCAGCAGCCACGGCAGCGAGCTGCCCACGAGGAGATGGTCCAGCGATCCGCGCCCGGCGAGCGCCTGCTCCCGCAGCCACGCGGCCTCCTGCGGGTCGAGCATCGCCCGGCCCTGCTCCTCCAGCACCCGCCCGGCCCGCGTGTCGACCATCAGCACCCGGGTGCGGCCGAAGTCGCGGCGGTAGCTCCAGCGGACCGAGGCAGGGTCGGCATCGGCCCGCAGCGCGAACTTCCGCAGCGCGTCGGTCCCGTCCTCGGCCGCCCTCACCTGCCCGTACAGCTCGTCTGCGGCCAGTTCGGCGGGGGAGAGGTTGCCCAGGTGCTGGTACACCCAGTACGACATGAGGCCGCCGGTCACCCGCTCCTGCCACCACGGCTTCGTCCGCATGTCCGCGAGCCAGGACGCGCTGGTGTTCCAGTCGTCGACAAGATCGTGGTCGTCGAAGATCATGCAGCTGGGGACCGTCGACAGCAGCCAGCGCAGCTCGGGGTCGAGCCAGGACTCGTCGTACAGCCGTGTGTACTCCTCGTAGTCGGCGACCTGGTCCGCCGGTGCCGTGCCGCCCGCGCCCGACGCGGCCCGCCGGGAGGCGATCCACCGGCGGGTCGTGTCCGAGGTCTCGTCCGCGTACACCTGGTCGCCGAGCAGGAGCAGCACGTCCGGGCGCCGGGCTGCGGGGTCGGCGGCGAGGGCGGCCGCCAGGGTGTCGAGGGCGTCGGGGCCCACCGGGTCGTGCCCGCCGACAGGCGGCGCGGCCCAGCGGCAGGACCCGAAGGCCACGGTGACGTGCTCGTCCTCGGCGGCCCCGCCGGGCGTACGGATCGTGCTGGGAGGGAACGGCGAGTCCGGCAGCGGCCACACCCGCTCGCCGTCGAGCAGCACCTCGTAGGCCGCGGTCGTGCCGGGCGCGAGACCCGTCACCGGGACGAGCGCGTAGTGGTGGCCCCCGATGCCGAACGTGCGTGCCGAGCCGTGGCCGCCGCCCTCGCAGCGCACCTCGGCGGTGCACGGGCGGTCCGCCTCGACCCAGACGGTCGCGCTCGTGCCCGTGTCCCAGTCCACGTACCGCAGCAGCGGCCCCAGGCGCAGCCCTGCCATGTGTGCCCCTTCCGTCACCCGTACGGTACGGAACGACGGGAGGGGCGGCCTGGTTCCATGCGGCGTGCGCGGGCCCGGGAGCGGGTCAGCAGCCGTTGAGGATCGACTGGAGCGCGCTCTTCTCGGCGGAGTCGACCTTCAGGTTCCAGTAGTACTTCGTGTGCACCCACATCCGGGCGTACATGCAGCGGTACGAGGTGACCGAGGGCAGCCACTCCGCCGGGTCCTGGTCGCCCTTGGACTGGTTGACGTTGTCGGTGACCGCGATCAGCTGCGGGCGGGTGAGGTCGTTGGCGAACTGCTGGCGCTTGGAGGTGGTCCAGCTGTTCGCGCCGGAGCGCCAGGCCTCGGCCAGCGGGACGATGTGGTCGATGTCGACGTCGGAGGCCGCGTACCAGGTGGCGCCGTCGTACGGGGAGTACCAACTGCCGCTGACGGCCGCGCAGCTGGAGTCCTGGGCGACGTTCGAGCCGTCGCGCTTGAGGACGACCTCGCGGGTGTTGCAGGCGCCCGACTGGGTGATCCAGTGCGGGAACAGGTCACGGCTGTAGCCGGTGGAGGAGCCCTCGGGGGAGACGGTCAGCTGGCTGAGGTAGCTGCGGGCGGTGGAGGCGCTGACGGGAGTGGGCGGGGCGGCCTGCGCGGCGGGAGCGGTCGCCAGCAGGCCGGTGGCCGCGAGGGCGGAGGTGGCGGCGAGAACCGCTATGCGGCGGGCGTGACGCGCGTAGACACCAAACATGCGAACTCCTTCTGGGTGGGGGGAAACGTGGCCACCCCTGCGGCCTTCGGTGCGGGAGGGGCCCAGGCGTGGCCATGCTGGCGGCGCCAGGTTGCTCGGGGATGGGCGCCAGGTAACAGAGTGACGACATGGGCACGTCACATCAAGGGTTCTGACGATCCGACACCGGACCCCGCACGGGCTAGGGTTGCCGCGTGCTGCTGCCGGTCAACCTCACCCTCGGGGCCGTACTGGCCGTCCTGCTCGTCGTCGCGGCGACCGTCGCCGCCGTCGCCCACCTGGGCCGTTCCCGCGCGATCGCCGTCGCCGGCGTGCGCGCCGCGGCCCAACTCGCGGTCGTCTCCCTCGCCATCGGGTGGGTCGTCGAAGCGGTACCGCTGCTCCTCGCCTTCCTGCTGCTGATGTACGCCGTCGCCGTGCGCACCGCCGGGCGGCGCATCACCGCCAACTCCACCTGGTGGTGGGCCGCTCTCCCCATCGCCGCCGGCGTGGTCCCGGTCGTCACGGCCCTGCTGCTGACGGGACTCGTGCCGGTCAAGGGCATCGCGCTCGTCCCCGTGACCGGCATCCTCATCGGCGGTGCGCTCACCGCGACCGTCCTCGGCGGCCGCCGCGCCCTGGACGAACTCGCCCAGCGCCGGGGCGAGGTGGAGGCGGGTCTCGCCCTCGGCCTCCTGGACCGGGACGCCCGCATGGAAGTGGCCCGCGAGCCCGCGTCCGACGCCCTGCTGCCCGGTCTCGACCAGACCAGGACCGTGGGACTGGTCACGCTGCCGGGGGCATTCGTCGGCATGCTGCTCGGCGGCGCGTCACCGGTGGAGGCGGGCGCGGTGCAACTGTTCGTGCTCGTCGCCCTGATGGCGGTGCAGGCCGTCGCGGTCGCGGTCGTACTGGAACTCGTCGCGCGGGGACGGCTGCACCGGGACGCTCCCTAGGGGCCGGACAGCCCCTAGCCGCGGCTGCGCAGCGCGAGGGCGATCGGCAAGCCGAAGGCGAGCACCGCCGCCGGCGTGCGCACCTGGTTGAACGTGTCCCAGCGCCCGATGATCTCGACGGCCTGCGTCGTGACGCCGTTCCTCTTCACCAGCTCGGCGTGACGAAGGACCCCGGCGCCGGGGACGAAGGTCCCTGACGGGCCGGCCGGGTCGTCGCGTAGGCTGTACGGAGCAGAAGGGGAGTAGCTCTTCGCCGGAACGTCGACATACTGCCGGGCCTCGTGCCCGGCCGGCGCCCGGAGGCGGACTCGTGCGAGCCCGCCAGCGAGACCTTCGGCCGCAGTGTCCATGTACGCATTTCATGGTGCTGCCGTGCCGAAGCGACCCCTGAAACGCTCAGGACTCTCGGCAGGGCCGCGCCCGACCGATTGAGGATTCCCATCCATGATCAGCTTCACCGTCATGGCGATCACGTTCGGTGTCGTCTTCCTCGCGGAGCTGCCCGACAAGACCGCGCTGGCCGGTCTGATGCTCGGCACCCGGTACCGCGCCTCCTACGTCTTCGCCGGTGTCGCCGCCGCCTTCGCCGTCCACGTCGCGCTCGCCATCGCGGCCGGCAGCGTTCTGAGCCTGCTGCCGCACCGGCTGGTGCAGGCCGTCGTCGGTCTCCTGTTCCTCGCCGGCGCGCTGATGCTGCTCCTGAAAAAGGACAACGACGACGAGGAGAGCATCAAGGCCCCGGCCGACCAGTCCTTCTGGAAGGTCTCGGGGGCCGGCTTCATGCTCATTCTGGTCGCCGAGTTCGGTGACCTGACGCAGATCATGACCGCCAACCTCGCGGCCCGCTACGACAATCCCCTGTCCGTCGGCCTCGGTGCCGTACTGGCGTTGTGGGCCGTCGCCGCGATCGGGATCCTCGGCGGCCGGACGCTGATGCGGTACGTGCCGCTGCGGCTGATCACCAGGATCGCCGCCGCGCTGATGCTCGTCCTCTCGGCGTTCAGCCTCTACGAGGCCCTCGCCTCCTGACCGGCCGTGCGCCGGACCGGGTTGTCGCGCAGCCAGGCGAGGACCTGCCGGGCGTGCTCGTTCGGCGGGAAGACGGGACAGAAGGCTTGCGCGACCGTGCCGTTGCGGAAGCGCGGGGTCGGACAGCATCTCGAACGGCAGCCGGAGCCGTTCGACGACCTCGCGCTGGTACGCGGTGTCCTGGCCGGACACGCCGAAGACCCGCTCGGCGCCCGCCCGCGCAGCTCCTGGCGGTGGTCGTGGAAGTCGCGGGCCTCGGTCGTGCAGCCGCGCGCCCCGGGGATGGCGTCCCGGCCCTCGGGCAGGTCGATGCCGGGGCGGCCGGTGAGCGGACAGACGTAGAGCACGGTGCGGCCCGCGCCGAGGGCGTCGATGCGGACCGTGCCGCCCGCCGTGCCGGGCAGTGCGACCGGGGGCACGGTCGGGCAAGGTCGACTGCCGGTCCCGCGGAATCCGCGGGCGCCCGTCAGGGGCGCGGGGTGGACTCGGAAGTGCCCGTCAGGCGCTGAGACCGATCGTGCCGTCGGCGTGGGCGGTCACGGTGAGGTGCGTCAGGTCCGGCACGTACAGGTCGGGGGCGAGGGCCGCCGCCCGCGGGCCGACGCCGACCACGCGCATGCCCGCCGCGCGGGCCGCCGTGATCCCGGCCTCGGAGTCCTCGAACGCCACGCAGTCTGCGGGGTCGTAGCCGAGTTCGGCCGCGCCCTTGAGGAAGCCCTCCGGGTCGGGCTTGCTCGCGCCCACGCACTCGGCGGTCACCCGCACCTCGGGCATCGGCAGTCCGGCCGCGTTCATCCGGGCCGTGGCCAGCGCCTCGTCGGCCGAGGTCACCAGGGCGTGGGGGAGGGCGGCGACGGCGGCGAGGAACGCGGGCGCGCCCCCGACGGGCAGGACGCCGTCCGTGTCCGCGGTCTCCCGGGCGAGGAGGACGCGGTTGTCCGCGTAGTTCTCCTCCATGGGCCGGTCGGGGAGGAGCACGGCCATGGTCGCGTAGCCCTGGCGTCCGTGGACGACCTTGAGCGCCTCGTCGGGGTCGAGCCCGTGCTCGATCGCCCAGGCGCGCCAGCAGCGTTCCACCACGGCGTCCGAGTTCACGAGGGTGCCGTCCATGTCGAGGAGGAGGGCACGAGTGGTCAGGACGGACGCGGGGGTGGCCGGCATCGGCATGGCTCCAGGGCGGGGGGAAGGAGACAGAGCGGTCCCGCCCGCCGGTCAGGGAATACGGGCGGAACCACTTTGTTCCTTCACGATACAAAACGGGGGCGGTGTGCGCCACCCCGCCGCCGCGTCGGCCTCGTCACGGCTCGCTCGTCTCCGCCTCCAGAGCCCGGCGCGTCTTCGGCCCGTAGACGCCCAGGGGGTCGCTCTTGATGCCGCGCGCCCACTGGTAGCGCGCCACGGCGTCCTCGACGCTCTCGCTGTACTCCCCGTCCGCCGGGCCCTCGTACAGCCGGATCTCCGCCAGCCGCAGCTGGAGCTCGGTCACCGCGGGGCCGCTGTCACCCCGCCGCAGTGTCTTCGTCGAGGACCGCCCCGGCTGGTCCTCCGACACGCTGCCGGTGGCCACGGCGGTCGACGGCGGCGTACTCGGTCCCGTCGGGGCCGCCGGCACCGGGTCGGCCGGTGCCGTGCCCGTCGCCGAGCCCGTGGCGGAGGGGCGCGCCGACGCGGACGGCGACGCCGCGGCGGAAGCCGACGCGGAGGCGGAGGCGGAGGGCGAGCCGGTCACGGACGGGGGAGCGGACGGTGCGTCCGGGCCGACGTTGAGGCTGGGGCCGGTCGTGTCCCGGTCGGGCATCGACACGCGGTCGCGGTCGCGTTCCCCGGAGAACAGGCCGCCCGCGAACGCGACGGTTCCCGCCACGGCGAGCACGGCCGCACCGACGAGTACCACTGCGGCCCCACGCCGCCGCGGCCGCCGGGCGGGCGGCACGGCGCCCGGGGCGCGACCGTCGAGCGGAGGCAGCTCGTGCGTGTCGTCGTCCCACGCCGCGCCCCCGGCCGCGAACGCGGTGACGTCCCCGGGCCCGGGCCCGCTGTCGCCGGGGACGCGTACGACCCCGGTGAGGTCGGGCATCGGGCCGGGCCCCGCCGTCGGAGCGGGCGCCTGCGGTACGGGCCCGGCCGCCGCGAGCCCCAGCCCTCCGGCGACCTGCCCCACTACAGCGGATCCGTCCGCACCCGCGTCAGGCACAGTCGGCCCCCCGGCCGCCGGGGCCTCGGAGCCCACTCCGCCCGGCGCGGCCACGCCCGGCAGCGGGCCCGGGAGCCCCGCCCCCGGATGGCCCACCCCGGCACCGGGCGGGGCCAGGCCGGGCGGTACCGGGCGGAGCGCAACCGGGTCAGGCACGACCGCGCCGGGCGCCATCAGGCCGGGCGGTACAGGACCGGGCGCAATCACGTCGTGCGAAACCGGGCCGCCGGGCGCGACGTTTTCCCGCGCGGAAGGCTCCGGGGGAATGGGGGCCGGCGGGCCCGTGTCCGGGAAATCCGGGTCAGGAAGCGTCACGTAGGGGCGTATGCGCAGCGGATCGAAGTCCTCCGCCGCCGCGACATGTGCCTGACGCTCCCGGCGCAGCGCCTCCACCGCCCTCCGCGCGCAGTCGCATCCGGGCGCCGCGCCGCCGTCCGCGCTCCGCGGTCTGCCGCATTCGGGACAGCTGTTTCCGGTCATGGCCGGTCCCCTCCCCTAGGAATGCCGCCGATTATCCAGACGCCCGGTGCTCCACCGCACGCCACCACCCCGCCTGTTCGGCCCCGTCCGCCGCTCGGCAGGCCATAACCGGACACACCCACCACGATGGAGGGGAGTGCAAAGGAGATCCGTATGGCCCAGGAAGTGAGCACCGCGCACGCACCGCCGGCCCCCGAAGAGGGCCGAAACCGGCGGACCGTACTCGTCGCCATCGGAGCCCTGCTGCTGGGCATGCTGCTCGCCGCACTCGACCAGACCATCGTCGCGACCGCGCTGCCGACCATCGTCAGCGAACTGGGCGGCATGGACCACCTCTCCTGGGTGGTCACCGCCTACATGCTCGCCTCCACCGCCGCCACACCCCTGTGGGGCAAACTCGGCGACCAGTACGGACGAAAGAAGCTCTTCCAGGCCGCCATCGTCATCTTCCTCATCGGTTCGGCCCTGTGCGGCGTCGCGCAGAACATGCCGCAGCTCATCGCCTTCCGCGGACTCCAGGGTCTCGGCGGCGGCGGACTCATGGTGCTGTCCATGGCGATCGTCGGCGACATCGTCGCGCCCCGCGAACGCGGCCGCTACCAGGGCCTGTTCGGCGCCGTCTTCGGCGCGACCAGCGTCCTCGGGCCGCTCCTCGGCGGATTCTTCACCGAACACCTCAGCTGGCGCTGGGTGTTCTACATCAATCTGCCCATCGGCGTCGTCGCGCTGCTCGTCATCGCCGCCGTCCTGCACATCCCGGTCCGGGCGACCCGGCACACCATCGACTACCTCGGCACCTTCCTCATCGCCTCCGTCGCCACCTGCCTCGTCCTCGTCGCCTCCCTCGGCGGCACCACCTGGGCGTGGGGATCGGCGCAGATCGTCGCGCTCGCCGTGCTCGGGGCCGTCCTGCTCGTGGCGTTCGTCGCCGTCGAGCGGCGCGCCGCCGAACCGGTGCTGCCGCTGAAGCTGTTCCGCGTCAGGACGTTCAGCCTCGTCGCCGTCATCAGCTTCGTCATCGGCTTCGCGATGTTCGGGGCGATGACGTACCTGCCGACGTTCCTCCAGGTCGTGCAGGGCGTGTCGCCGACCATGTCCGGTGTGCACATGCTGCCGATGGTGCTCGGCATGCTGATCACCTCGACGGGGTCGGGGCAGATCGTCAGCCGCACCGGCCGCTGGAAGGTGTTCCCGATCGCCGGCACGGCGGTCACCGCGCTCGGGCTCGGCCTGCTGCACCAGCTCGAGGAGTCCAGCTCCACCTGGCAGATGAGCGCGATCTTCTTCGTCTTCGGCGCCGGACTGGGCCTGGTCATGCAGGTGCTGGTGCTCGTCGTGCAGAACTCGGTCGGCTACGAGGACCTCGGAGTCGCCACGTCAGGTGCGACGTTCTTCCGGTCCATCGGGGCGTCGTTCGGCGTCGCCGTCTTCGGCACGGTCTTCACCAACCTGCTGGAGGACAAGCTCACCGACGCGCTCGCCGGACAGCAGGTGCCGCCGGGCGCGGGCCCGTCCGAACTGGCCGCCGACCCGCGCGCCATCGCCGAACTCCCACCCGAGTTGCGCCCGTCCGTGCTCCACGCGTACGCCACGTCCATCACCGACGTCTTCCTCTACGCGGTGCCCGTCGTCCTCCTCGCCTTCGTCGTCGCCTGGTTCCTGAGGGAGGACAAGCTGCGCGGCTCGGTCACCGCGCCCGAGCCCAGCCAGACCCTCGCCTCCAACCCGGTCGAACGCTCCTCCCACGACGAGGTCGCCCGCGCCCTGTCCGTCCTGGGCTCCCGCGAGGGCCGCCGGCACATCTACGAGAAGATCACCGCACGCGCCGGGTACGACCTGCTGCCCGCCTCCAGCTGGCTCCTGCTGCGCCTCAAACGGCACGGCATGGTCGAACCGGCCCGTCTCGCCGAGGCCACGCCCGTGCCGCTGCGCGCCGTCACCGAGGCGGCCCGCGAGATCGAAGGACGCGGACTGGCCCGCCGCGAGGGTCTGGACCTCCTGCTCACCGACCGGGGCGCGGAGGTCGCGGCCCGGCTGTCGCAGGCCCGCGAGGAGTCGCTCGCGGAGCTGCTGGGCGACTGGTGGGGGCCGGACCGGCCCACCGACCTGATCCAGCTGGTGAAGGAACTCAACAGCGAGCTCTGCGGATCGGACGAGGAACGCCCCCACAGCCCCGAGCCCCGCGGCGACCACGAGCGTCCGGCGGCGGAGTACCCCCACCGGCACTGAGCGCTACAGCTCCTTGCCGTACCAGATGTCCATGTACGGGCCCGAGCAGTACGCCGGGATCTCCTCGTACCCGTGCCGTACGTACAGGGCCCGGGCCGCGAGGAGATCCAGCCGCGTGTTGAGCACCATACGGCGCGCGCCGAGCACACGGGCCTCGTGCTCCAGCAGCTCCATGAGAAGCCCGGCGCCCTTGCGACCGCGGAAGGCGGGACGTACGAACACGCGGGTGAGCTCGGCCCGTTCCGCGTCCAGCATCAGCACCCCGCCGCAGGCGGCGGGCTCGCCCCCGTACCGCCCGACGACGAACTGGCCCGTGGGCGGGACGAGTCGCTCGGCGCCGTCCCCCGCCAGGCCCTCGTCGATCTCGGCGTCGGTCGCCGGCCGCTGCCAGTAGCTGCCGGCGACGTCACCGTAGTAGGCGCGGCGCAGGGCGTACGCGTCGCCGGATTCAACGGCCTCGGGGGCGAGGTTCCACTCGGTCATAGGGACCTCTGTATCCCCGGACGGGTCCCTCCGGCCACCGAATTACCCAGCAGCATTACCCGGCAACGGACGTCAGACCTTGGGCGCGGCCTGCTGGACCACCTCGAAGGACCACACGGTGGATCCGCTCGCGGCGGGCCTCGGCCGCTCGCCGCCGCCCTCGCCGCCGCCCTGGTGCGCGGCCTTCATCGGGCCCTCCATCCACGCCTGGAACGACGCCTCGTCGCGCCAGCGGGTGTACACGAGGTACTGGTCGGTGCCCTCGACGGGCCGCAGCAGCTCGAACCACTCGAACCCGTCGGACGACTCGACGGCGCCGGCGCGGGAGGCGAAGCGCTTCTCCAGGGTCTCGCGCTGCTCGGCGGGGACGGTGAGGACGTTGATCTTCACGATGCTCATACACCCATCCTGCCGCACGGGCCGGCGGCTCTTGCGGGTGCCCGGCTTGTGCGCGGCGCCCTCGTCGGGGCTCTGCCCCGGGCCCCGCGCCTCGATCGCCGGCGGGGCTGCGTGTGCGTGACGTGCTTGTCGGGGCTCTGCCGCCCGGCGCCCTCGGTGCTTGTGCGCGGCGCCCTCGTCGGGGCTCTGCCCCGAGGCCCCGCGCCTCAATCGCCGGCGGGGCTTCTGTGCCTGACGTGCCCGCCGGGGCACTGCCGCTCGGCGACCCCGGCGCTTGTGCGCGACGTGCCCGCCGGGGCGCGGGCCACGGCGAAGCCGGAACTCTGCGCCGCGGCCGGCATTGCCGCATAGCGGCATGCAGGCTCATGGCCGCCACCGCGCTCGCGAAACGCGGAACCGGGGCGAAGCACCGAACTGCGGCTGGGGCGGAGCCCCGGCGCACGGCGCACGGGGCTGGGGCGAAGCCCCGAACGGCCCCGGCCTTCGCCCCGGGCCGGAGGCCGCACGGCGGCACGCCGCCCCGGCGGCGCCCCGACGCCCGGCCGCGGGGCCCGGGGGGCGGAGCCCACGGTTACGGGAAAGGGCGGGGCGGGGGAAACGTCACCCCACCACGCGCGCCACCAGCAACCCGTCCCAGCCCTTCACGCCCACCGTCTGCACCACCGTCGCGTCCAGCCGCGGCTCCTCCGCCACCAGCCGGTACATGTCCCGCGTGCCGACCAGCGCCGGGTCCTCGCTCGACGCGTCCGTCACACCGCCCCCGCGCACCACGTTGTCCACCACGATCACGCTTCCCGGGCGCGTCAGGCGCAGCGCCCATTCCACGTAGTGCGCGTTGTTCGCCTTGTCCGCGTCGATGAAGACCAGGTCGAACGGGCCCGCTCCCGGTTCCGCCGCCAGCCGGGGGAGCAGGTCCAGGGCCGCGCCCGTCCGGACCTCCGCGACCTTGTCGCAGCCCGCGCGGGCCAGGTTCGCGCGGGCCACGTCCGCGTGGGCGGGGTCGTACTCGAGCGAGATCAGGCGGCCGTCCTCGGGCAGCGCGCGGGCCAGCCAGATCGTGCTGTAGCCGCCCAGCGTGCCGATCTCCAGCGCCGTGCGCGCCCCCTGGATGCGCGCCAGCAGATGCAGCAGCTTGCCCTGGTTCGGGGCGACGTTGATCGCCGGGAGCCCCGCCGCCTCGCTCGCCGTGAGCGCCGCCTTCAGCGTGTCGTCCTCGGGCACGAGCTGCTCGCCGATGTAGCGGTCGA
This sequence comes from Streptomyces sp. NPDC015127, assembly GCF_043080095.1. NCBI lineage: Bacteria > Bacillati > Actinomycetota > Actinomycetes > Kitasatosporales > Streptomycetaceae > Streptomyces > Streptomyces sp. NPDC015127. The sequence continues at coordinate 288,214 of NZ_JBIBVE010000006.1, read as the reverse complement.
CGGCGTTCCACCGGTCCTGCAGTCGGTCCTGCGCAGCGTCCTCAGTCATACGGGTCACGCTATTTCAGGAGACCGGCGGCGGCACGCGAATCGGCGCGGGCGGCGCGACCGGCCTGCGCCGCCGGACCCGTACGCGCCGCAGCACAGCCGCCGACGTCCCGACCGCGAGCGCGCCGAGCGTGAGCAGCCACGCCGGTACGCCCCCGACCGTCAGCAACTCGTCCTCCCACACCACCCGCCGAAAGGGTGTGTCTTCGGCGGCCGCCCGCAGCTCGTGGTCGCCGTTGATCCGGGAGGGGTCGGGAAACTCCTGGTCGAGGACGGTGAGGAAGCGTTCCTGCCCGCCGGTGAGGCGGCCCAGCTCCCCACCCGGGGACGTCACCCGCCCCGCGTACGTCACCTCCGGCTCGCTGCCGCCGATCGCCGAGCGCGGCTCCATCCGGTGGCCGGCGAGCACGAACAGTCCGAGGGACTGGGCGGTGTCCGCGCGCCGCGACAGCCGCATCGGATAGACGAGTTCGTCGCTCGCGAACCGCAGCCGCAGCGGGTCGAGCGTGCCCGTCAGCACCGCGCCCTTCTCGCGCGGCGCGAGCCGCACGGCCACGTACTCCCAGCCCCGCTCGACGTACGGCTCCAGGTCGCCGGTGAGCCCGGCGGGCATCTCGAAGCCGTTCTCGTCCAGCCAGTCGCCCAGCGCGTCCGGGTCGGTCGCGGTGAGCCGGGCGACGTCGAAGTCCCCCAGCCGTTCGCGGCCGACCACGCCCACCCCGTCGCCGGCGTCGCCCGCACCCGGTGCCGCGGCACCCGCCCCGTCCACGTCGGCGAACGGCCAGTCGCCGCCCCGCGGCCAGAAGTAGTACCGCTCGCGGTGCTCGGGCGCGGCGATGCGCACCAGTTCGTCGAAGAGAGCGCCGTCCGCGAGGTCCACCGTGGCCCGCCCCGGCACCGGCATGATCCACGCCGCCCTCGGCGTGTCGGACGTGACCGTGAACCGCATGACGATCTGCTCGGTGCGGCCGTCCCAGTCGACCACCGAGGTCTCCCGGCCCACCGCGATCCGCGCGTTCGGATCGGGCACCATCGCGCCGCAGCCGCAGGCATGGGCCGGCGCGATCAGCGCGCCGAGCTGGAGCCCGAGCAGCATCAACAGGACGACGAGCGTGCGCGGGCGCGGCCCGCGTTCTTGTATGTTCCCCCGCATACCTGCTGTGACGGTGCCGGACGCCTCGGCGGTTCCGGCTGGTCAGGGCCTTCCTGGCGGAACCGGGCGGTGAAAATCGGACAGTAACGGGGTGACAGGCAGGCGAAGAAGGGGTTGCCTGAGTCTTTCCGACAGGGCAGGGCGGCGCTCTGCCGACGCCCTCTGAAGTCCCGAACGGACCGCAGGACCGCAGGACGGCAGGACCGCAGGACCGCAGGACCCGGACGACACAACGGTGGGGAGGCGCGGCGCGACGTGGCGAACGCGGAGGGCAGCGTGCGCGGGAGCACAGCGACGGCGGGTTCGAGGATCGGCGCGGCCAGGGCGGCACTGTGGCTCGTCGCCGCCGTCCTCGCCGTACGGCAGACGGCAGTGGTGCTGCGGCAGCCGCCCGGTGAACGGCTCACCGACCTGGAGACCTGGATCGGCCCCGACGGTGTGCTGCACGTGACGGGCGGGCTCTACGACGCCGACCGCTTCACCGGCACCCCGTTCGCCGGGCTCGTGCTCAAACCGTTCGCCCGCTCCGCCGAGCAGAGCCTCGGCGTCGCCTGGACGTTCGGCACGCTGCTGCTCGTGGTCGCCCTCGGCCTCATCGTATCCCGCGCCCTGCCGGTGCCGGTGTCGCGCCGCAGCACCCTGCTGGCCGCCCCGGTCGCCATCAGTCTGCTGATGCTGTCCCTGCCCGTGCGCAACAGCTTCCACCTCGGCCAGACCAGCATCATCCCCGTCCTGCTCGTCCTCCTCGGCTGCTTCGCCGCACGCGGCGAGAGATCCTCCGGCCTGCTCGTCGGCCTCGGCGCGGCCCTCCAGCCCACCGTCCTGCTCTTCGCGCCGCTCCTGTGGTTCACCGGCCGCAGGCAGGCCGCGGCGACCGCCACGGGTACGTTCGCGGCCCTCTCCGCCCTCGCCTGGGCCGTGCTGCCCAGCGACTCGTGGACGTACTGGATCCACCACGTCGCCGGAGCCGGGCTCGGCGCCCGCCCGGACAGCCTTGCCAACCAGTCCCTGCACGGCGCGCTGCTCCGCCTCGGCCTCCAGGGCCCGCTGGAGATCGCCCTCTACCTGACCCTCGCCGCCGCCGTCGCGTTCCTCGGCCTGCGCCGCGCCGTCCACTACGCCCGCGACGGCCAGCTCCTCCTCGCCGTCGCGCTCACCGGCTGTGTCGCCGTCGCCGTCTCCCCGACGGCCTGGCAGCACCAGCTGCTGTGGGTGCTCCTCGCCGTCGTCGGCCGGGTCGGCAGGCGCGCCTGCGACCGCATGCTGTGGCCGGTCCTCGTCGTCCTGGTGACGACCCTCCCGGGCACGATGCTGTTGCCGAACATGACGGTGCTGCACCCGGTCCGCGACAACGTCCTGCTCGTCGCCGCGCTCGCCGCGGCCTGCGCGGTGCCGTTCCTGTCGCTCGACTCGCCGTACTTCCGGCGCCCCGTCCCCACCCAGTACGCCCGGCCTTTGCCTGCGCGCTGGAGCCGCGTGCCGCTGCTGCCGTTCTGGCGGCGCGTGCTCAGCCGCCCCAACCTGCTCCTCGAACTGCTGGTGACACGGGTCGGCTACTCGGTGTACTCGCACATCCGCGCCGCCGCGACCGGCAGCGTGGACGCGGCGGAGTCCCACGCCCGGCAGATCCTCTCCGCCGAGGGCGCGCTCGGCATCGACATCGAGCACTGGGCCAACCAGGCGGTGGTGCGGACGGACTGGGCGGAAGCGTTCTTCGACTTCTACTACACGTCCTTCCACTTCGTGATCCCGCTGGCCATCCTCGGCATCCTGTACGTCCGCCGCCCCTCCGACTACCGCTGGGCCCGCTCCTCGCTGGCCTTCGCGACACTGCTCGCCCTGCTCGGGTTCTGGCTGTACCCGCTCGCGCCGCCGCGCCTGATGCCCGGCATGGGCTTCATCGACACGGTGCACGGACCGCAGGACCTTGCCAACCCCGACTACGGTGCGATGACCGCCGTCACCAACCAGTACGCGGCCATGCCGTCGCTGCACTTCGGCTGGTCGCTGTGGTGCGCTCTGGTCGTGCTCGTGCTCGCGCCCAAGCTGTGGATGAAGCTCGTCGCGCTGCTGCACCCGCTGTTCACGGTGTGCGCGATCGTCGCCACCGCGAACCACTGGGTGCTCGACGCGGTGGGCGGAGCGGCCGTGGTCGGCGCGGGCTTCGGCCTCACGTACGTCCTGGCCGGCCGCCGCCAACTCCAGGTCCCGGCACATTCCGTGCCGACCGCGAGGTCGGCGGAGACCAAGGAAACCGTCACCACACGCGCGTGATCCCCGGGAGGTGCGGCACGTGCGTCCCGCACCCTCCGGGGTGGATCGTCGCGTTCAGCCATCGTCCGACAGATCGGCCGGTTCCGCCACTTGAGCGACGGCCGGGGCGACCTCGAACCACACCGTCTTGCCGCCCTGTGACCGGCTGTCCACGCCCCATTTGTCGACGACGGCGTCGAGCAGCGCCAGCCCGCGGCCGTCCTCGTCGTCCGCACCGACGTGCCGCAGAACGGGCAGCCGGCCGACGCCGTCCGACACCTCGACGCGTACGCCCTCCGGAAGCCGCAGGATCACCAACGCACAGCGTCCTCCCGGCACATGACGCACGACATTGGCCAGCAGCTCGGTGACCGCGAGCTCGACGGCGTCGGTGAGCTCGCGCAGTTTCCACAGCGTCAGGTAGCAGCGGACGATCCGCCGGACGTGCCGCGCGGAATGGGCGCCTGCGCTGAGGCGCATACCGTACTGGGGAATGTCTTCGTTCACGGTACGAGCGTGGCCTGCGGTGACTACGCTGGGCTACCGAACGTACGCAACGCGCTTTTGGGTTGCGGCAGTTGAGCAAGGGGGTCCCTGGCATGCCCGACATCCGACACATCAACGCCCTCGACCCGAGCGCGTCGCCGCTCGACTACTACGGCTACGAGCTGCGCCGCTACCGCGAGACGGCACGCCTGACGCAGAAGCAGCTCGGTGAGATCATCAACTACACGGGCTCGCTGGTGGGCCAGGTGGAGACGGCGCGGAAGCTGCCGACGGCAGAATTCAGCGAACGCGTGGACGCAGCGCTGGGGACGGGCGGGCTGCTGTCGCGACTGCTGGGTCTGGTGCTGCGCAGCCAGCTCCCGGCGTGGTTCCAGCAGGTGGCGGAGCTGGAGGCGCGGGCGACGGAAATCTCCACGTTTCACACGCACATGGTGCACGGCCTGCTCCAGACGGAGGGCTACGCCCGAGCGGTGCTCGGGACGATGGACCCGACCAATCTGGACGACCGCACGGCGGTCCGGCTCGCGCGCCAGCGCATCTTCGAGAAGGAGGAGCCGCCGGTGTTCTGGGCGATCCTTGGTGAGGCGGCGCTGCGCCAGGAGATCGGCAGCCCGGCCGTGATGCGCGGTCAACTGGAGCGCCTGTTGTCGTACGAGGACGACCCGCGCGTGAACATCCAGGTGCTGCCGTTCAAGGCGGGTGCACACGCCGGCCTGACGGGCCCGTTCGACCTGTTCCGCTTCGCGAGCGACCCGACCATCGTCTACACAGAGGGCTACGGAATGGGCCATCCGACGGCCAACCCGGACACGGTCAAGGACTGTTCGCTCCGTTACGATCACCTGCAGGCCGCAGCCCTCTCCATCAAGGACTCGGCGCAGCTGATCCGAGACGTCATGGAGGAACACCATGGGGAGCACGACGCAGTGGCGTAAGTCGAGTTACAGCAGCGACCAGGGCGGCTCGTGCGTGGAGTGTGCCCCGCTCGGCGGCGCGACCTGGCGCAAGTCCAGCCACAGCGGCGACCAGAACGGCTCCTGCGTCGAGTGCGCCGCGCTCACCCACGCCGTCGCCGTCCGCGACTCCAAGGACGTTACGCGCCCCATGCTCCACGTCTCGCGGGACGCCTTCGCCGCCTTCGTGCGCGCGGCGGCGCGGGGCGCGCTCTGAGGGTTGGGACGACCACCCGAGATTGCCGGAGCCCGGCAATCAGGCGCAGGTGCGACGCTGCCGCGTCTCGGCCTGTTGCCTGATCAGGCGCGTGTGACTCAATGCCCCTGGAGCGAAGGGGGCAACGGACATGGCTGTGCAGAGAGTGGGGGAGTCGGGGTCGGCCCGGCCCCGAGGGATGTGGCTGCGTGCGGTGGCCTGGGTGCTGCTCGGGCTGGTCCTGCTGGTGGTCTCCGCGGTCCCGAGCATGTCCGTCCCGGAGCGGATCGCTGATGAGAAGTCCTTCCTGGACGCGCAGCCGTGCGGCAGCGAGGAGGCGTCAAGGGGCGCGGGCGCGGCGGACTGCCTGCGCACCGGCCCCCGCCGATCGGCCGGTGCACCTCGATCCGCACGGCGAGTTGTCGGGGCTCATCGAGCCGGGGGACGAGGTGGAGGTCACCGCCTGGCGGAACGTCCAGGTCGCCGTCCGCCATGACGGGGTCGGCGAGACGCTCCCGGGGCTGCCGGACGAGAAGGCCGCCATGCTCGTCGGGCTCACGCTGGCCGGTGTCTGGCCGGCGGTCCTGGCGTTCATCGCCGCGTTCGGCAGCGCCCGGCGGGCCCGCTGCCTCGCCACGGGCCGTGCCGTCGCACCCCGGGTCCCGTTCGGCCCGGGGAAGTGCCTGGGCGTGGTGGCCGCACCGCTCGCCGCGGCGTTCTTCGCCGGCCGTGTCTGGGACGCCTGGACGGCAGTGGTGGCGACGGTGACCATCTGGGCACTGACGGCGGGCCCGGCCACGATGGTCGTCCTGCTCTCGCACCGCGGTCGGTCCCGCAGCTGATCCCGGTGGCGGCACATGCGTTGGTCACAAGACATCAGATCCGGAAGGGCCAGGGCGCACAGGCCCTGGCCCTCGCCCTCACCGGTCCCCATGGGGCCTGACGCGGGCCGCCCCTGACCCGGGATTCCCAGCGGGCGGCTCCCCGCCGTGAGAGGCATACCGCGGGACTCCGCGGCCGGTCACGGCTCGGGGTCGAGCACGACCGGCAGTTCCGCGAGGCCGCGGAAGGCGGGGAAGGGGATCTCCAGCCATTTCGCCTCGCTCGCGGGGCCGGCCAGAGCGATCGCCGGGAACCGGCCGAACAGACTGGTGAGGGCCAGCTGCATCTCCAGCCGTGCCAGCGGTGCGCCCAGGCAGTAGTGACTGCCGTGGCCGAATCCCAGGTGCTGCGGGTTCCCCGGCCGCTTCACGTCGAATTCGTCCGGGGAGTCGAACTTCAGCGGATCGCGGTTCGCCGAAAGAAGCGAGATCTGCACCAGCGCGCCCTTCGGGATCCGCATGCCACCGATCTCCACGTCCTCCGTCGCGAAGCGGAACGTCGCGCTCTCCACGGAGCCGTCGTAGCGGATCAGCTCTTCCACCGCGGGGCCGACCAGCTCCGGATTCTCCTGCACTGCGCGTAGCTGGGCGGGGTTCGCCAGGAAGTGGTGGACGGCATTGCCGATTTGGTAGGCGGTCGTCTTGTGGCCCGCGAACATCAGCAGGAACGCCGTCGAGACCAGCTCGTTCTGCGTGAGGCCGCCGTCGTTCTTGTCATGGTCCTTGGTGAGCGCGCTGAGCAGGTCTTCGCCTGGGCGCTCACGCTTGCGCGCGACGAGCTCCGAGAAGTAGGCGTGCAGCTCCTCCTCCGCCTTCTGCTGGGCCTGCTTGGACTCCTTGCTGAATCCCGTCTGCGCCACCGTGGTGGACAGGCGGTGCATCAGGGACCGCTCCTCGGGCGGCACGCCGAGCAGTTCGGAGATCACGATGATCGGCAGCGGGAACGCGAATGCGGGCAGCAGATCCACCGGTTCCCGGGTGGGGCACGCGTCGAGCAGGTTGTCGACGATGTCCTGGATCTTCGGCCGCAGCGCCTCCACACGGCGCGGGGTGAACTCGGAGTTGACGAGTTTGCGCAGCCGGGTGTGCTTGGGCGCGTCGGAGTTGAGCATGTTGTCGTCCAGTGAGACCGACGAGTCGCCGAAGATCCTCCGGTAGGAGTCCATCGCCCCGTACATGTCCTTGCTCAGCCGGGCGTCGGACAGGGCGGCCCGGGCGTCCTCGTACCGGGTGATCAGGTACGTCTCGATGCCGTGCGGCGGCTTCATTGGACAGACGGGCGCCGTGTCCCGGAGGGCGGCGTAGACCGGGTGCGGGTTCCGCCGGAAGTCGGCGGTGCACTTCTCGGCGCTGGTGACGGGGTCCTGCGTGGTGGTCACGGACGGCTCCTGAGGTCGAAGAGTGCCTCGGCGTTGCCGCCGAGGATGAGCTGCTGGGACGCCTTGTCCAGGGGCAGCTTCTCGATCATGCGGATGAGGTCCTCCAGCGGCGCCGACATCGGCGGCGAGTCGCTGCCGAAGAGCATCCGCTCGGGCCCGAGCACCTCCGCGTTGAGGCTCAGGTGTGCGGGGCTGAACGGGCTGGTGTCGACGTACATGCGCTGGAGGGCCGCGGCAGGCTTGGGCGACGGCGCGTCGAGCGCCTCGCGGTCCGAGGCCGGCCGGTCGCCCCCCGGCGGAGCGGAGGGCGGCCGGCCGGCAGCCGACTGGTCCGAGGGCTGCCGGCCCGCCCCCGTGGGGGCGGAGGGCGGCGCGCCCCCGCCCCAGTGCCGGGGGCGCGCCGCCGTCTCCAGGCGCTCCGGCAGCAGCGCCATCGCGCCGCCGCCGGTCGCGCCGATCAGCCGCAGGTCCGGGTATTTGTCCAGCCATCCCGCGAACGCGATCATGGCCATGCCCAGGGTGACGTCGCCGAACCGGCCGATCTGCTCGACGAAGCCGATGTTGTCCACCCGCTCCGTGCCGATGGGTTCGGCCGGAGCGTGTACGAGGACGGGGACTCCGGCTTCCGCGGCCAGCGAGAAGAAGGAGTCCGCCCGCGGCGAGCCGAGCAGCTCGCCGCGGACGCTGGAAGTGGTGATCAGGCCGACGAAGGCCGGGTCCGCCAGGGTCTCCCGCACCCCTTCCAGATGATCGTCGTCACCGAACGGGTTGGCGTACACGTACCCGCGCAACTGGTCCGGGAACGAGCGGATCAACTCCGACATCCACGAGTGGAACCCACGCAGGCGGTCGCGCGGCTGCTTGTAGTTGTCGACGCCCGGGACCCGCGCCATCGCTCCGGCGCCCACCGGGCTGCCGATGATGGTGAGGTCGATCCCGGCCTGGGCCCGGGCGGCGAGCATGCCGTCGACGTCGGTCAGACTCGGGGGCATGGGGAAGCGTCTGGCCGCCTCCGGTGGGGACAGATGTCCGTGGATGTCGATGATCATTTGTGGGTTCCCGTTTCCGGTGTGACTGCGCGGGTGACCGCGGCACAGTCCTCGTCGCCGAGCCCTTGCTCGGTGGCGCGGACGTGGGTCTCCGCGGCGGCGGTGGTGAGCGGAAGGCGCAGGCCTGCCGCTGCCGCCTGCTCGGTAGCGAGCATGAGGTCCTTCGCCATGAGGCGCAGCCTGAAGTCCGGCTCGTCGAAGCGCCCGGCGGCCAGGCGCCGCGACTTGAACGACATGACCGGGGAGGCGAAGCCGCTGCCCGCGATCGTCCTGAGAACGAGCTGCTTGTCGAGGCCGGTGGCGGCCGCCAGTTCGGCGGCCTCGGCCATGGCCTGCACCTCTATTCCCATGAGGAGATTGAGGAGCAGCTTCATCCGCATGCCGGAACCGAGTGCGCCCAGATGGACGACCTCCTTGCCCAGCATGTCCAGCAGCGGCCGGCCGGCGGTGAAGACACGCTCCTCGCCGCCGACGAACAGCCGCAGTTCGCCGTCGCGGGCATGGTCGCGATTGCCGAGCATGCCGACGTCCATGACGGAGGGCACGTCCCCGGCGAGACGGACGATCTCCTCCGGGGCGACGGTGCTGGCGCAGATCAGGGAGCCGGGGTAGGTGCCGCCGGCCAGGATGCCCTCGGGGCCGTGCAGCACGGCTGCGAGGGCGTCGCCGTCGGCAACCGTGCAGATGGCGGCAGTCGTCCCCTCGACGGCTTCGCTGGGACGGCCGGCGGCTACGGCGCCGGCCCGGGCGAGCGGCTCGGTCCGCTCCGGAGTGCGGTTCCAGACCCGCACCTGCATGCCTTGCGCGAGGAGGCGCGAGGCCAGGCCCGAGCCCATCGTGCCGAGGCCGAGTACGGCGACGGGGCCATGGCGGGAGCTGTTGGTGGTGTGCGTCATGACTTCTCCTCCACGGTCTCCTTGACGACCTGGAATCGCAGCGACTGGGTCGCCTCGACCCACCTGCGAAGCGGAGCCACGAGTGCGCGATGCTCCTCACTCTGCTGCCAGGCGAAGAAGTGTTCGGGCGTCTCCCACTCGCTGGTGATCACCCACTGGCGGGAGTCGTCGACCGGTTGTCCCAGTCGTTCGACGATGTGCCCGGGGGTACGAGCAACGGATTTCCGCATCTGCTCGTACATCTCCAGGAATCCTTGCTCGCCGCCCTCGATCACACGGACCGCGAAAACCACGGACAGCCTTTCGGCCGTTTGGCCGTTCTGCACAGTGCCCATGTCTCCTCCTGATGGTGAGATCTGGCAGGACACGCTCTCCAAGGACTCATGGGCTCCGTGGCGACGCAACTCAAATGGGTGCACGGCCCAGGCGGGAGAGGCGCCCTGCCCTGCTGGTTAGACCGTCCGGGTGAGTGTCGAAGGGCCCCGCGCAGGGGTGAATTCGAGTGCCGCGCCGACGGCGCATCGCCGTCCTCGGTCACGCCGGAGCCACCGTCGTCAGATGCCGGCTGTGGCCTCGCCGCGGGCGTCGAACGTCTCATCGACTCCGTGCAGCAAGACAGCTCCAGGGCCCGGATCCCGCCCGGGCCCTGGATCCAGGCGTCAGCGAGCGTCCGGGCAGGTCACGCCACGTGATCCCGGTGCGGATCCGGTCATCGGGCCCTAGGCTCCGAAGAGTCCCGCCACCGACGCGATGAGGCCCAGTGCCGGCTGGGCGATGTCCGCGCCGCCGGCCACCAGTTCGCGCAGGCGTTCCAGCCGCGAGCGGACGGCGGGGACGTCCGGTTCCGGGTCGGTGGTGATGCGGGCCAGGTCGTGCACCACGCCCGCCGCCTCCTCGCGGTCCGCGTCGGACAGATCGCGGCTGCTGAGGACCGTTTGCAGCAGGAAGGTCAGCTCGAAACCGCCGATGCCGGATTCGTACGTGTTCTGGAAGTCGCTGACGACGGTGTCCACCGGCCGGTTGATGAACGTGGTGTTGGTGCCCTGGAAGTAGAAGTTCTCCGACACGGTGGCTCCCGAGGTGACGACGACGCGGCAGTTGTTGAAGGTGTGGGTGTGGCCGGGGCCCGGCTGCGGGGCAGGCAGCAGTGAGGCCCGGATGGCGTCGGCGGCCTCGCGGACCCGGGCGAAGGCGGCGGCGTCCGCGTCGGGGCCGTATGCCGAGAGCAGCCCCCACAGGCCGACGCCCGGCGACTGGTGGCCGTCGTGGTACGCCGACAGCCTCGACACCTCCGCCGTGTCCCGCGGCGGCGACCCGAGCGCCCTGGCGATGCCGCCGAACAGCGAGCGGAAGGTGTGCGTCGAGGCGTCCTCGATACGGAAGACGATCTTCTCGCCCTCGTTCAGCGGTCGGCCCTCGGCCACGCGGAACAGGACAAGACAGGGCAGCAGCGCCGGGTTGAGGTCGAGCATGGCGGCGATCTCGTAGGCGCCCTGGGGGTCGTACGGCTGCCACTGGAGCCACCGCATCCTGGACAGGACCCGGTACAGCTCGGGTTCGAGGTGCCTGCGCCAGTACGCCCTGGCCGCGGCACCCGGGGCGTGCTTCTCGATGACGAAGACGCGGGTGGCGGGGCCGGAGAGGGCGTTGAGGTCGTCGAAGTGGGTGCGGACGTAGGCGGCGAGTTCGGGGTCGGCGTCGGTGTAGAGCAGGACGCCCCACAGGCGGGGGCCGCCGTCGGGGGCGCTGGAGGTCTCGGTGAGCTGGAGCCTGCGGAGCAGTTCGGCCGGATTGGGCCCGGGGGCCACGCTGTATGCGCCTTCGGCCGGGTGCTCGATGCACAGGACGAGGACGTCGCCGTCCTCCAGGCCCGCCTCGCAGACAGTGAGTTCGGGCGAGAGGCGCACGTCGGTGGCCGGGTCGGCGATCCACGTTTCCAGAAAGCCGGTCGCATCCGGTCGGCACAACTGCCTGATCTCCCCCAGCCGCAGGGTGTCGGGCACCGAGATCTCGACGGTCGCAGCGAGGGTGCGCCGGTCGAGATCCCGCCATCGGCCGAGTCCGTCATCGGCCGACCCGGCGGGAGCGAAGCCGCTGCTGCGGATCATCTCGCCCAGCGACCTGGCCACGGCTTCGCCGTGGTACCCGTGGCGGACCACGACCCAGTCGCCCTCGCGGACATCGATGTAGAGACGCAACGCGCTTCCCCCCTCGGCAGGTTGGGTCATACGCGAGTATGCCCAACGCCCGCGGGCTCCACCTCTCCTCCACGCCGCGCTCGGCCGGACCGCATCGTCACGCGACTCCCGCCAGGAGGCTGATCCACCGGCCCGCTTCCGGCCGAGACGTCTCGGCGGCGTGGAGAACGGCGAAGCCCGCGGACCGGAGCAGGCTCTCCAACTCGGCTCTCTCGTACAGGCGGAACCATCGCCGGCTTCCGCCGGGCGCGGTCCACCACTCACCGGAGGATGCCCCGGCGCGGGCCAGGACGAACAGCAGGCCGTCGTCGGTCAGGACGCGCCGGAACGCGTGAACGGCCCGCGACGCCTGTGCGAGTTCACTGCGGCTCTTGTCCCGTATTCGCCCAGGTCGAGCCCGTGATCCCATCGGAGCACACAAGCGGGTGAGCCGCTCTTGGTACTGCTTCCTCCGGGGCGGCGTCACCGGTTTCCGGTCAGCCCGTCGTCACCCGCAGTTCCTTGATCCCGTTCAGCCATGCCGAGCGCAGTCGACGCGGTTCGCCCGTGAGGCGGAGGTTCGGGAGGGCGTCGGCTATCGCGTGGAAGATCAGGTCGATCTCCTGCACCGCCAGCGACTTGCCCAGGCAGAAGTGCGGGCCGCCGCCGCCGAAGCCCAGGTGCGGATTCGGGTCGCGGGTGATGTCGAAGCGTTCCGGGGCGTCGAAGACCTCGGGGTCGTTGTTGGCCGAGGAGTAGAACAGGCCGACCCGGTCGCCCTTTCTGATGCGGGCGCCGCCGAGGTCCACGTCCTGGGTGGCCGTGCGCTGGAAGGAGACCACCGGGGTCGCCCAGCGGACGATCTCCTCGGCGGCCGTCGCGGGGCGCTCGCGCTTGTACAGCTCCCACTGGTCCGGGTGGGTCAGGAACGCGTGCATGCCGTGGCTGATCGCGTTGCGCGTCGTCTCGTTTCCGGCCACCGCCAGCAGGATCACGAAGAAGCCGAACTCGTCGGAGGACAGGTTCCCTTCGCCCTCGGCCGCGACCAGTTGGCTGACGATGTCCTTCGCCGGGCACTCCTTGCGGGCGGCCGCCAGGTTCATCGCGTACGAGACGATCTCCATCGCCGCCTCGGTGCCGACCTCCTCCGTGATCGCGTACTCGGGGTCGTCGTAGGCGGCCATCTTGTTGGACCAGTCGAAGATCTTGGAGCGGTCCTCCTGGGGGACGCCGATGAGTTCGGCGATCGCCTGGAGCGGGAGCTCGACGGCGATGTTCGTCACGAAGTCGAAGCTGCCGTCACCCGCCGCGGCGGAGGCGAGCGCGGTCTCGACGATCGCACGCGCCCGGCGGCGCAGGGCGTCCTCCAGTGAGCGCACCGCGCGCGGGGTGAAGCCGCGCTGGACGATCTGGCGGACGCGCGTGTGCTCGGGCGGGTCCATGTTCAGCATGATCAGCTTCTGGACCTCGATCTGGTCACGGCTGATCGACTCGTTGAAGCGGATGACCGCCGTGTTGGTGTTCGACGAGAACAGCTCCGGGTGCGTGGAGACGTGCTTGACGTCCGCGTGCCGGGTGACGACCCAGTAGCCCTCGTCGTCGAAGCCGGAGACGCCGGCCGGCTGCGGGCACCACCAGACCGGGGCCGTGCGCCGCATCTCGGCGAACTCCGGGTGGGGGACGCGGGCCTGGAGGAGGTCGGGGTCGGTGAAGTCGAACCCGTCGGGCAGATGGGGGCAGGACATCGGCAGCTCCGCGTTCGGATCGGAAGGTCTGACGAGCCATCAGAGAGTGTCCGAAAGGTAGTAACGAGTTCTACAAGTGGCAAGAGCCGCGGCTGCAACAGTTGCCCGGAAAGGGTGCACTGGGGGCGTGCAAGACTCTTGCGTACCGGCGGTAGCACTCATGACACTTCAGGGGGAACTAGAACGCGTATCAGTTCGTGAGTTCGGCCCGAAGGGCGCCGGGACGCCCGGGGGCCGCGCGAGGAGAGGACGAGCTCATGGCCGCGGAACCCGTCATCGTCGAAGCCGTACGCACCCCCATCGGCAAGCGGGGAGGACTCCTCGCCAATCTCCACCCCGCCTACCTGCTCGGCGAGACCTACCGCGAACTCCTCGGCCGCACCGGCATCCCCGCCGACTGCGTCGAGCAGATCGTCGGCGGCACCGTCACCCACGCCGGCGAGCAGTCCATGAACCCCGCGCGCACCGCCTGGCTCGCCATGGGCCTTCCGTACGAGACGGCCGCGACGACCGTCGACTGCCAGTGCGGCTCCTCGCAGCAGGCGAACCACATGGTCGCCAACATGATCGCGTCCGGCGTCATCGACATCGGGATCGGCTGCGGTGTGGAGGCCATGTCGCGCGTGCCGCTCGGCAGCGGGTCCAAGCACGGACCCGGCAAACCCTTCCCGGACGAGTGGAACGTGGACCTGCCCAACCAGTTCCACGCCGCCGAGCGGATCGCGCAGCGCCGCGGGCTGACCCGCGAGCACGTGGACTCCCTCGGGCTCGTCTCGCAGGAGCGGGCCGCGATCGCCTGGAGCGAGGAACGGTTCAAACGCGAGACGTTCGCCGTGCAGGTGCCCACGACCGAGGAGGAGCAGGCCGCCGGCCAGGGCATGTGGCGGCTCGTCGACCGCGACGAAGGGCTGCGGGACACATCGATGGACGCGCTGGCAGGGCTGAAACCGGTCATGCCGAACGCCGTGCACACGGCCGGGAACTCCTCGCAGATCTCCGACGGGGCCGCCGCCGTCCTGTGGGCGTCCAAGCGGATGGCGCGCGCGCTCAAGCTCAGGCCGCGCGCGCGGATCGTCGCGCAGGCCCTCGTCGGGGCCGACCCGCACTTCCACCTCGACGGTCCCATCGACGCCACACGCGCGGTGCTCGGCAAGGCGGGCATGTCGCTCAAGGACATCGACCTGGTCGAGGTCAACGAGGCGTTCGCGGCCGTGGTGCTGAGCTGGACCCAGGTCTTCGACCAGGACCTGGAGAAGGTGAACGTCAACGGTGGAGGCATCGCGCTCGGCCATCCCGTCGGCGCGACGGGCGCGCGGCTGATCACCACGGCCCTCCACGAACTGGAGCGCAGGGACAAGGAGTTCGCCCTGATCACGATGTGCGCCGGCGGCGCGCAGGCGACCGGGACGATCATCCAGCGGCTCTGAGCGACCCTCGGCCGGCACGCGATCGCAGCGCCGGTCGGCGCGCCTTGACCTCAAGCGTGCTTGAGGCAGCAGGCTTGCCGACATGACCACGCAGAAGGATCACCACGACATCAGCACGCTCGTCAGCCGCTTCTTTCGGGCCCTGGACGCCCGGGAGTTCGCGGACGGATGGGGCGGCGGCTTCTTCACGGACGACGTGCGGACCACGACCCCGGTCGGCGACGCCGAAGGCGCCGACGCCGTACGCCACACCGAGGTTGCCATCGGCCGGTTCGCCCGCACCCAGCACATGGCCTCCGACGTCCTCGTGGACGTCGGAGGCGACGAGGAGACGGCGACCGCCTCGTGGAACGCGCTGATGGTGCACGTCCACCACGACTCGACCCTGAGGGAGCGCGGCGAAGGGGCGGATCCCCTGTTCACCGTGGGCGGTGTCTACGACGCGGAGCTGCTGCGCACGCCCGGCGGCTGGCGGATCAGCCGGATGGACGTGCGGGCCGTGTGGACCACGGGCGAGCCGCCTGTCGTCACCGCGTAGGGCCTGGAGGGGGTGTCTCAGTACCAGCCCTGGGCCTGCCATGCGGACCAGGCGCCGCACGGGCTGCCGTAGCGGTCCTTCATGTAGTCCAGGCCCCACTCGATCTGGGTGGCCGGGTTGGTCCGCCAGTCGGAGCCCGCGGCGGCCATCTTGCCGCCCGGCAGCGCCTGTACCAGGCCGTACGCGCCGCTGGAGGCGTTGGTGGCGCTCACGTCCCAGTTCGACTCGTGGGTCACGATGCGGTCGAAGCAGGCGAACTGCGCGTCGTCCTTGATCATCTTCTGGGCGATCGCCTTGGGAGACCCGGACGGCGCGGCGGGGGCCGCGGCGGCGGTGGCCGGGTTCATGCCGAGGACGGTGCCCGCGACGCCCAGGACCAGGGCGGAACCGGCGAGAGCGGCCTTCGGGCGGTTGGCGATGCGGCGGATGACAGAGCGGGACACAGAGCGACCTCACGTCGGGGACAGGGAGCGTCGCGGGGCGTGCCGGAGCCACCCGTGTACGAGGTCGTACGAGGAGGATCCGGCCGCCCGCGGGCGCCGCCGCCCCGTCAGGAACGCGGCAAACGCCTTGCGACCGGAACAGTGTTAGCGGCCGCCCGGAAGCGTGGCAATGACCCCCGTGTACGAGCGGAGTTCGCATGCGGGGTGAAACGGACCGGGTCTTGACAGGGCGCGTCGTCGCAGGCGGGCTCGCCGATGGGGACCCCTGCGGTCACCCCGCCGGACTACTAATCGGCGTCGTAGGGGACCAAGGTCCTGTGGGGCGCCTCACCCGTGCGGGACCCCGTCGCCCCCTCGAATGTGACCTGCGCCTCGAACGCGGCCCGCCGCGTCGCGCGCCGCAGCGCCTTGAGGAGCGCCGGCCCGAGTGTGAGCGTCAGCACCACCGTGACGACCGCCCGCCCCAGGTCCCAGCCGAGCGACGTCGCCGCGCAGTACGCGAGGAAGCGCACCAGGTTCTCGTGGACCGGGTCGCCGGGATGGAACGAGATGCCCGAGGACAGCCCGCCGATGTACGTCCACCCCTGGAGGTTCATGATCGTGCCGTACGCGAAGGCCGCCACCGCCCCGTAGACCGCGAGCATCAGCCACTCGGCCCGCCCCCGCAGCCGCTCCGCACCGGGCAGCAGACCGGCCCCCATGGTGAACCAGCCCATCGACAGCATCTGGAACGGCATCCACGGCCCGACACCGCCCGTGAGCAGCGCGGACGCGAACATCGTCACCGCACCGAGCACGAAACCGAAGCCCGGTCCGAGCACGCGGCCGCTCAGCACCATGAGGAAGAACATGGGCTCCAGACCGGCCGTCCCCGCGCCCAGCGGCCGCAGCGCCGCCCCGACCGCGGCGAGCACACCGAGCATGGCCACGGCCTTGGCGTCCATACCGGTGTCGGCGATCGTCGCCACGACGACGGCGACGAGGAGGGGCAGCAGGGCGGCGAACAGCCAGGGCGCGTCCTGGGCGTGCGCCGTGACGCCGGAGCCGTCGTCCGCGAGCAGCGGCCAGCCGAAGGCGACGACACCGATCGCGCTGACCAGGACGAGCGCGGCGACGGAACGGGGGCCGAGGCGGAGGGGGCGGGCGCTCATGCTCCCGGCTCCTCGGTGTTCCGGTGGGTGTCCTGGTGGTCCTCGGTGTCCTGGTCGGCCTCGGACAGGGCCGCCTCGACCTGCGAGACGGTCAGCCAGGGCTCCGGCGCGAGCACCTTGGCGACCTGCGGTGCGAAGGCGGGCGACGACACGACCACCTCCGCGGTCGGCCCGTCCGCGACGACCTCGCCGCCCGCGAGTATCACGACCCGGTGCGCGAGCTCCGCCGCCAGCTCCACGTCGTGCGTCGCGAGCACGATCGAGTGGCCCTCGGCGGCCAGGCCCCGCAGAACGCCGACGAGCCGGGCCTTCGCGGCGTAGTCCAGACCGCGCGTCGGCTCGTCGAGCAGGATCAGCGGCGGGCGGGCGGTCAGCACGACCGCCAGCGCGAGGGCGAGCCGCTGCCCCTCGGAGAGATCACGCGGATGGACGTCGTCCGGTACGTCCGGCAGCAACGCGCTCACCAGGGCACGGCACGACCCGCGCGCCACCCGCGCGTCCGCGTCGGCAGCGGCGCACTCGGCGGCCACGGTGTCCGCGTACAGCAGGTCCCGCGGCTCCTGCGGCACGAGCCCGACGTGCCGGATCAGCTCGCGGGGATGTGTGCGGTGCGGGGTGCGCCCGCCGACGGTGACGGTGCCGGAGGTCGGCTCCACCATGCCGACGAGGGCGCCCAGGAGGGTGGACTTGCCGGCGCCGTTGCGGCCCATGAGCGCGATGGTCTCGCCGTGGCCGACGGTGAGGTCGACGCGTCGGAGCGCGTCGACGCGGGCGCGGCGGACGGCGAGGGCGTGGGTGGTGGCGGTGTGGGGGGTGGCGGGGGCGACCGCGTCGGCCCCGTGGGCTCCGGGGGTGCGGCGCAGGCGGGCGAGGAGGCGGGGGCGGGGGCCGCTGCGCGGGGCGCTTTCCCCACCCCGCCCCTTCCCGTAACCGGGGGCTCCGCCCCCGGACCCCCGCGCCTCAAACGCCGACGAGGCTGGATTCTGGGGCGGAGCCCCAGTTCGGGAAGGGGCGGGGTGGGGAAAGGCTCCCGCCAGGCGGGACCGCAAGCCGCCCGACGCGCGGCGTGCGTCCCGGACCGACAGAGGCAACGGGGACCAGCCCGCCACCCGGCCCAGCGCCACCACCGGGGGGTGGACCGGCGACACCGTCATCACCGAGGACGGATCGCCCACCACGGGCGGGAGGCCGCGGCCCGGCAGGAGCACCACCCGGTCCGCGTACTGGACCACCCGCTCCAGGCGGTGCTCCGCCATCAGCACCGTCGCGCCCAGGTCGTGCACCAGGCGCTGGAGCACCGCCAGCACCTCCTCCGCCGCCGCCGGGTCCAGCGCGGACGTCGGTTCGTCGAGGACCAGCACCTTCGGGTGCGTGGTCAGCACCGAGCCGATCGCCACCCGCTGCTGCTGGCCCCCGGACAACGTCGCGATCGGCCGGTCGCGCAGCTCCGCAAGCCCCAGCAGGTCGAGCGTCTCCTCGACCCGGCGGCGCATCACGGCCGGTGCGAGGCCCAGCGACTCCATCCCGTACGCCAGCTCGTCCTCCACCGTGTCGGTGACGAAGTGCGCGAGCGGGTCCTGGCCCACCGTGCCGACGACATCGGCGAGTTCACGTGGCTTGTGCGTCCGCGTGTCCCGCCCGTCGACCGTCACGCGGCCCCGCAGCGTGCCGCCGGTGAAGTGCGGGACGAGGCCGGACACCGCGTTCAGGAGCGTGGACTTGCCGACGCCGGACGGGCCGACCAGCAGCACCAGTTCGCCCTCGGGGACGGTCAGGTCCAGATGCTCCAGCGTCGGCGCGCCGGCATCGCCGTACGTCACCGACACGTCCTCGAAGCGGATCACGGGGTCGTCTCCTTGGTTCCTGCGGGTACGGGCGCGACGAACGCCGGAATCAGTCCGACCAGCACCGACAGCGCCGGCCACAGCGGCAGCGACGGCGCGGTGGGGGGTACGACACCGGGCATCAGCGCCTCGGGGTCGACGGCGGCTGCGCAGATCATCAGCACCGCGACGGCCAGGCCCGACCCGGCCACCAGCCAGGACCGCACACCCCACCGGTCGGGCCGGTAGCGGCTGCGCACCGAGCGGCGGCCGCCGAGCCACAGGCCCCCGGCCGCCGCGAGGAGCCCCGCGGCCAGCAGCGGAACGGCGTATCCGGCGCCCTCGGCCGAGAGCAGCCCGTACGTACCCCCGCACACGCCCAGGAGGCCGCCGAGGGTGAGGGCGGTCGTGGTGCGGCGCACCGCGGGCGGGACCTGCGCCGTGCGCCCGTAGCCGCGGGCGTCCATCGAGGCGGCGACGGCGACCGAACGCTCCAACGCGCCCTCCAGCACCGGCAGTCCGATCTGGGCGAGCGCCCTGACGTCCCCGGTCGGCCGCCCGCGCAGACGCCGCGCGGTGCGCAGCCGCAGGACGTCCGCGACCATGTTCGGCGCGAACGTCATGGCGACGACGACGGCGACACCGGCCTCGTACAGCGCGCCGGGCAGGGACTTGAGCAGCCGGGCGGGGTTCGCGAGGGAGTTGGCCGCGCCGAGGCAGATGAGGAGGGCGGCCAGCTTGGCCCCGTCGTACAGCGCGAACAGCATCTGCTCGCCGGTCACGCGCCCGCCGATCCGCACCCCGTCGGCCCAGCCGGGGAGGGGGACTTCGGGCAGCGTGAACAGGACGTGCGTGCCGGGGACGGGGGAGCCGAGGGCGACGGAGAAGACGACGCGTACGGCCACGACGAAGAGCCCGAGCTTGACGAACGCGCCGTAGGACCGGGCCCAGGGCGCGTCCGTGCGCCGGGCGGCGACGACGTAGCCGGCGACGCCGACGAGCAGGCCGAGGAGGAGGGGGTTGGTGGTGCGCGAGGCGGCGGTGGCGAGCCCGAGGGCCCACAGCCACCAGGCCCCGGCGTGCAGGGAGTTGCCACGGTCGGCGAGGGGCGCGCGGGCCGCGTGGGCCGCGCGGAGCGCGGCGGCTCTGCGGGGGAGCGCGTTGCCCTCGCCGGGCGCGCTCGGCCGCGCGGCGCCCTCGCCGGGGGCTCTGCCCCCGGGCCCCCGCGCCTCAATCGCCGGCGGGGCTGGAGTTGCCCGGTCGGGCGCGCCCGCTGGAGTCGTCATCGGCCGCGGCGGCGGGACTGCCACAGCGCTGCCGCGCCCAGGGTCAGGACCGCCGCGATGCCCGCGTACACGCCCACCGACGGGCCGCTGCCGTCGGAGCCCTTGTCCTGCCGCGCCGGGGCGGGTTCGCGCGTCGAGACCTGTTCGCCGCAGCCCGACCTCGGGTAGCCGGAGATCGCGCAGAGCAGCGCGTCGCCGTTGTACCGCAGCGGCTTCGCCACCCCCGCCAGCGCCTCCGCCGCCGTCGCGTCGGGTGCCACCCGCGCGCACGCCGTGCGCCGCGTGGGCGGCCGCTCGCCCTGCGGGGCGTCCTCGGGCGTGCCGAAGTCGACGACGAGGGCGACCCGCTTGGTGCCGTCCTGCGCAGGCGTCCGCGCGCAGATCGCCGCGAAATCGGGCGCGGTGCGCGGCTGTGCCGCGTCCCCGCTGTCCTCGCTCACCGCAAAGCGGAAGCCGGTCACGGACCCGTCCGCGGGGCGCGCGGTGGCCGGGCCCTCGGTGGCGTACGTCCACCTCTCGCCGCTGCTCTGCCAGAACGACCAGTAGCGGTATCCGGCCGCCTGCGCGGGTGCCGTGCCGGTGACCGCCAGGAGGGCGGCGAGCCCGAGGAGGACGACGAGGGAGCGGGCGCGCATCAGAGCCGGTTCTTCCTGCGGCCGCTGAGCAGGAAGCCGAAGCCGACCGCCGCCACGAAGAACACGCCCACGATCCACCACGTGGACAGGGAAGGGGACGAGTCGTCCGACGCCTCGTCCTTCGGCTTCGCGCCGGTGGAGACGTCACCCGACGCGGGCGCCGGGCCCGTCGCGTTCAGGCCCGCCACCAGGTCCGTGGCGCCGAACGCCCTCGGGTCGGTGCCGGTCGCGTGTGCCGCGAAGATCAGCTGGGCGTAGGCGGCCGGGCCGTTCTCCTTCGCCCACGCCGCCGCGTTCTTCCGCAGCCACTCCAGCGGCTTCTTCGTCTCCTCGGTCAGGCCCTGGGCGGCGAGGGCCACGACGGCGTCCGCCGTGTTGCCGAAGTCGGGCTTCGGCGCGCTGTCCTCGGCGCCCGGCATGGGCGGGGTGTCGAAGTGGCCCGTCCCCGCGAGGCCCTTGGCGAGGTAGGCCGCGCCGTTGTGTCCGGCGTCCGCGACGTTCTCGGCCTTCTCGCACACCGGACCCCTGGGGTCCTTCGCGCCGGCCTTCGCGACCATGCCGCTGTTGTTCGCGGCGAGCACCGCGGCGGCCGTCGAGTCGGCGAGCACGCCGGGGGTTTCGGCCTGGTGGACGAACGCGCCGCCGTCCTTGCCGCCGCACGGCTTCGCGAAGGTCAGCAGCGTGTCGTAGGGGGTCTTGCCGCCGTGGGAGGTCACGCGCACCGGGTGGTCGCCGGCCGCGCGCAGGGCGCCGATGACGACCGCGGTGGAGTTCGCGTCGCTGGCCCCGCCCGGGTTGTAGCCCCAGCCGCCGTCCTCGTTCTGGACGGACCGCAGCCACGCGGTGGTCTTCTGCACGACGTGGGTGTGGCCGCCCAGGGCGACAAGCGCCTGCACGGCCGCCGCGCTCGCGTTGGTGTCGCGCGGGAGCTTCCCGTCGCACGGCTTCGCGGCGTCCGCGCGGTAGGAGGGGAAGCCGCCGTCGGCGCACTGCTGTCCGGTCAGAAAGCCGACGGCCTCGTCCGCGGGCCTGACGCCGACCGTGTCCTGGGCGAGCAGGGCCAGCGACTGCCGCCACACGCCGTCGTAGGTCGGGTCGCCCGTGCCGTACAGGCCGGACGGCAGCGCGGCCGACGGCGTCGGGGAGGGGGCGGCGACGGCCGCGGGGACGGCGAGCGTGCCGAGCACGGCGGATACGACGAGCGCGATCGCGCCGCGGCGGACGGTGGTCATGGCGTGCTGCCTCTCCTGCGGGTCCGGACTCCGGGTCCGGGCACGGGCAGACGCACCAGGGCTCCGGCTCCGTATGCCTCGACGGTGCCGGTCACCGGCGGGCTGCCGGTGACGCGAGCCGGTCACGACCGCGTGCGGGGCATTCCGACTTGCCGCCGGGATGGGCGGCTCACGGTTGCGGGTCAGTGCCGGATTCGCACCGGCTTCCCCCCGTACGGGCAATGATGACGACGCGGCCACTCTACCGGCGGGTCACCTGGGCGCGGCGGGGCGCGGGTCACACCGCCACGTAGAGCGCGGGCGTGCTGCCGGGCACCTCCTCCGCGCGGCCCAGCTTCACCAGCCGCCGCAGATGCGACTCGGCCTCGGAGAGCGCGATGGTGCGCGAGCCGTACGGGATCTCGGCCCAGGGCCTGTTCCACTCCATCCGCTCCGCGACCTGCCAGGGCGTGAGCGGCCGGGACAGCAGGCGCAGCAGCCCGGCGAGCCGCTCCTCGTGGTGCGCGAGCAGTTCGCGGACGCGGCCCGTCGCGTCGGTGAAGGCGTGCTGGTGGGCGGGGAGCACCTCGGCGACCCCGAGGCGGCCGACGCGTTCGAGGGAGTCGAGGTAGTCCCCGAGGGGGTCGGTGACCGTGTCGTCGTCCGGGTCCTCGTACAGCCCGATGTGCGGGGTGATGCCCGGCAGCAGGTGGTCCCCGGAGAAAAGCCGGCCGTGACCGGGGCGCTGGGCCGGGTGGTCCTCCTCCAGGTGCAGGCAGACGTGGCCGGGGGTGTGGCCGGGCGTCCACACGGCGCGCAGGCGGCGGCCCGCGAGGTCGAGCAGTTCGCCCGGGACGATCTCGCGGTCCGGCACGGCGGCGCGCACACCGGGCAGCCGGCCGCCGCCCGCGGCGCGCGCCGCACGCAGCGGAGCGAGGTGTTCCTCGGGGGCTCCGGCCCGCTCCAGCTTGTCGGTCAGGTAGGTGAGCCACAGGCCCGGTTCGGCCTCGCGGGTGCGGCGTACGACGGTGGCGTCGGCGGCGTGCATCGCGATCCACGCCCCGGACGCCTCGCGGATGCGCCCGGACAGGCCGTGGTGGTCGGGGTGGTGATGGGTGACGATCACGCCGTGGATCTCGGCGGCCGAGGTGCCGCAGGCGTCGAGTCCGGCGGCGAGCGTCTGCCAGGAGTCGGGATCGTCCCAGCCCGTGTCGACGAGGACCGGCCCCCGGTCGGTGTCGAGGAGATGGACCACGGTGTGGCCGAGGGGGTTGTCGGGAATCGGGACGCGGAGGGACCGTACGCCCCCTCCGTGGTCGGTCACTTGCGTCATGGAGTGCTCATCTCCCGTCCGCCGAGGGGCGGTTGCCCGTCTCCGACTATAACGAGAACAGGTTCTCGTGGTTGCCCGAGTCTCCCGCTTGCGGACAGTCACCGGCCGTGGGCGCGTGGCCCCTCGGGGGCCGGGAGGGGCAATTCGCCGGTCAGTCGTCGCGGCCGATGGCCGGACCGGACCCGTGGACTCCTGCAACGAGAACTGGTATCAGTTCTGAAACACCGTCAGATGTGCGGGCCCCGCGGGAGGCAGCGGTCATGACCGAGTTCCAGGAGCACCGACAACTGTTCATCGGCGGCCGGTTGGCCGATCCGCTCGGGGACGGCACGATCGACGTCGTCTCTCCGCACACCGAAGAGGTCATCGGCCGCGTCCCGCACGCCTCGCGTGCCGACGTGGACCGGGCCGTCGCCGCCGCGCGCCGCGCCTTCGACGAAGGACCCTGGCCCCGGGCGACCCTCGACGAACGCATCGAGGTCGTCGGCCGGATCAAGGACGCGATCGCCGTGCGCCACGAGGAGATCGCCCGCTGCATCAGCGCGCAGAACGGCTCCCCGTACTCCTGGAGCGTCCTCGCCCAGGCCCTCGGCGCGATGATGGTGTGGGACGCGGCGATCTCCGTCGCCCGCGGCTTCGCCCACGAGGAGCACCGCGACGGCGTACTCGGCCCGGTGCTCGTGCGCCGCGAGCCCGTCGGTGTCGTGGCGGCCGTCGTCCCGTGGAACGTCCCGCAGTTCACCGCCGCCGCCAAGCTCGGCCCGGCGCTGCTCGCGGGCTGCACCGCGGTCCTCAAGCCGTCGCCCGAGTCACCGCTCGACGCGTACCTCCTCGGCGAGATCGCGCAGGAGGCCGGCCTGCCGGAGGGCGTGCTGTCGATCCTGCCGGCGGACCGGGAGGTGAGCGAGTACCTGGTCGGCCACCCCGGCGTCGACAAGGTGTCGTTCACCGGCTCGGTCGCGGCCGGCAAGCGCGTGATGGAGGTCGCCTCCCGCAACCTCACCCGCGTCACGCTGGAACTCGGCGGCAAGTCGGCGGCCGTGATCCTGCCCGACGCGGATCTCGCGGGCGCCGTCGCCGGGATCGTCCCGGCCGCATGGATGAACAACGGGCAGGCGTGCGTGGCCCAGACCCGTATCCTCGCCCCGCGCAGCCGGTACGACGAGATCGCCGAGGCGTTCGCCGCGGCGGCCTCCGGCCTGGTCGTCGGCGACCCGCTGGACGCCGCCACCCAGGTCGGGCCCTTGGTCGCCGCACGCCAGCAGCGGCGCTCGCTCGACTACATCCGCATCGGCCAGGACGAGGGCGCCAAGATCCTCAGCGGCGGCGGCCGCCCCGCCCACCTGGACCGCGGCTGGTACGTCGAGCCGACCCTCTTCGGCGGCGTCGACAATTCCATGCGCATCGCCCGCGAGGAGATCTTCGGCCCGGTGATCTGCCTGTTGCCGTACGGGGACGAGGACGAGGCCGCCGCGATCGCGAACGACTCCGACTACGGGCTCAGCGGCAGCGTGTGGACCTCCGACGTCGAGCACGGTATCGACTTCGCGCGCCGGGTGCGGACGGGCACGTACAACGTCAACACCTTCAGCCTCGACATGCTCGGACCGTTCGGCGGCT
Source organism: Streptomyces sp. NPDC015127 (assembly GCF_043080095.1). Lineage (NCBI taxonomy): Bacteria > Bacillati > Actinomycetota > Actinomycetes > Kitasatosporales > Streptomycetaceae > Streptomyces > Streptomyces sp. NPDC015127. The sequence goes on along the minus strand of NZ_JBIBVE010000006.1, from coordinate 263,510 downwards.
ACAAGAACTCCGGTCTCGGGCGGGAGTTCGGGCCCGAGGGGTACGGCGCGTACCTGGAGCACAAGATGATCCACCTGCCCGCGAGCTGGGAGGCACGGGCCGATGGGTGACCGCTGGCGCGTCGAGGTGGACCGGGGCGTGTGCATCGGCTCGGGCATGTGCGTGGGCCACGCCCCGGACGGCTTCCGGCTGGACGCGGCACGGCAGTCGCATCCGCGTGCCGAGGCGGCGGACGCGAGCGAGGAGATCCTCGCCGCGGCGGAGAACTGCCCTGTCGAGGCGATCACGCTCACGCTGCTGACGGGCGGCGAGCCGGTCTTCCCCCCGGAGGACTGACCACCGCGTCCCGGGGTTCACGGCCGGGGCCACCGGGCTGCCCGGCCCGGCCCCGCAGGAAACCTCCCTGGGTAGGGTGGGCGCGACACCACCGTGCACCGGAACGAGGAGCAGACGTGAGCGAGCCGGCGTCCATCGCCCTGCAGCAGGAGATCGCCCGGGAACTCGAGGTCGCCGAGACCTTCGAGGCCGAGCGGGAGATCGAACGCCGGGTGGCCTTCCTCGCCGAGCGGCTGACCTCCACCGGTCTGCGCTCCCTCGTGCTCGGCATCAGCGGCGGCGTCGACTCCACCACCACCGGCCGGCTGTGCCAGCTCGCCGTCGAGCGGGCCCGGGCGGCCGGCCACGAGGCCCGGTTCCACGCGATGCGGCTGCCCTACGGCGTCCAGGCCGACGAGCACGACGCCCAGCTCGCGCTCTCCTTCATCCGGGCCGACCACGTGCTGACCGTGGACATCAAGCCCGCGAGTGACGCCGCGCTCGAGGCCGCGCTGGCGGCCGGCGTGCGCTTCCGCGACGCCCACCACCAGGACTTCGTGCACGGCAACATCAAGGCCCGCCAGCGCATGATCGCCCAGTACGCGGTGGCCGGCGCGCACGACGGCCTGGTCGTCGGCACCGACCACGCCGCCGAGGCGGTCTCCGGCTTCTTCACCAAGTTCGGCGACGGCGCCGCCGACCTGGTCCCGCTGACCGGTCTGACCAAGCGCCGGGTGCGCGCCGTCGCGGACGCGCTGGGCGCGCCCGCCGAGCTGGTGTGGAAGACACCGACGGCCGACCTGGAGACCCTCGCCCCGGGCAAGGCCGACGAGGACGCGCTCGGCGTCACCTACGACGACATCGACGACTTCCTGGAGGGCAAGCCGGTGGACGAGCGGGCCTTCGAGACGATCGTCCACCGCTACCGCCTCACGGACCACAAGCGCCGCCTGCCCCTCGCCCCCTGAGGGTGTTGCGCCCACGGCTTCCCCGGGGGGCCGCCCTCCCGGCGGACCGGGGGACCGCTTTCCGGCGTACGGCCTCCCGGCGGACCGGCGGCTGACGCGCCGCGCGGCTGCGTCCCCTCGGGCCGTGGCGCTTGCCGCTACCGGCTCACCGACCACGAGCGACGCGGGCTGCGGCCTCCTGAGGGCGTTTGCGACGACGGCTTCCCGTGGCCGGACCCCCTCCCGGCGGACCGGAGTGCCTCCCAGCGGACCGGGGGACCGCTTCCCGGCGGAGCCCCTCCCGCGGACCGGCGGCTGACGCGCCGTGCGGCTGCGTCCCCTCGGGGCCGCGGCGCCTGCCGCTACCGGCTCACCGATCACACGCGCCGGCTGCCCATTGCCCCTGCGGGGCCCCTGCGGGCGTTGCGGAGACCGCTTCCCGGGGGGACGGACCGCCTCCCGCCGGACCGGCGGCTAGCGCGCCGTCCGGCCGCGGCCCTTCGGGGCCGCGCCTCCGGTGCCCGCCGCGGCCCCCGCGGCCGGCGCGGCCCCCGCGGTCGGTGCCGTCAGGTCGATCAGGCGGCACACCGTCTCGATGTCGATCTTCACCTGGGCGATCGACGCCCGCCCCGACAGCCACGTGATCAGCGCCGAGTGCCAGGTGTGCTCGATCACCCGTACCGCGGACAGCTGCTCCGGTGTCGGGTTCTCCAGCCCCATCGCGTCCAGGATGATCGCGGTCGTCTGCCGTGAGACCGTGTCCACCTCCGGGCTCACGCTGCGGTCGGCGAACGTCAGCGCCCGCACCATCGCGTCCGCGAGATGCGGCTCGCGCTGCAGCGCCCGGAACGCCCGCATCAGCGTCTCGGCCACCCGCTCGGCCGCGCCCTCACCGCCCGGCGGGCGCTTGCGCAAGGTCGTGTGCAGGCGCTCCAGCTGGTCCTGCATCGTCGCGACCAGCAGATGGATCTTGGAGGGGAAGTAGCGGTAGAGCGTGCCGAGCGCGACCCCGGCCGCCTCCGCGACCTCCCGCATCTGCACGGCGTCGAAGCCGCCTCTGCAGGCCAGCTGTGCGCTGGCGTGCAGGATGCGACGGCGGCGCGCCTCCTGGCGCTCGGTCAGGGGCGGTGACACAGGCACCGCCGGCTTGGCTTCCGCTGTCATAGGTCCCGTCCCCGCACGCGTCCGGATCGACCGGCACGGCAGGGCGTCCGCCGTGGCGCGAATCACCTGATCCGCCGGTCACAGTTGCGCTACCTGCCGGTAGATTCGAAGCTCCTCGAACGATCAAGTCTGAAACTTGTTCTAGATTAGCGCGACCGATTACGCTCCGGCGAAACGCAGTGAGAAGGGGGCCGTGGGTGACCGCAGAGGCCATAGAGATCGGCCCCCGTGCGGGCGCGTCCGGCGACGGCGACTCCCCGCTGCGCATAGCGCTGCTGACCTACAAGGGGAACCCGTTCTGCGGCGGCCAGGGCGTCTACGTCCGCCATCTGTCGCGTGAACTCGCCCGCCTCGGCCACCACGTCGAGGTCATCGGCGCCCAGCCCTACCCGGTCCTCGACGGCGGCGTGCCGCTCACCGAGCTGCCCAGCCTCGACCTGTACCGCCAGCCCGACCCGTTCCGCACCCCGGGCCGCGGCGAGTACCGCGACTGGATCGACGCCCTCGAGGTCGCCACCATGTGGACGGGCGGCTTCCCCGAGCCCCTCACCTTCTCCCTGCGGGCCCGGCGCCATCTGCGCGCCCGCCGCGGCGACTTCGACGTCGTCCACGACAACCAGACCCTCGGCTACGGGCTCCTCGGCGACCTCGGCGCCCCCCTCGTCACCACGATCCACCACCCGATCACCGTCGACCGGCAGTTGGAACTGGACGCCGCCGCCGACTGGAAGCGCCGCGCCTCCGTACGCCGCTGGTACGCCTTCACCCGCATGCAGAAGCGCGTCGCCCGCCGCCTGCCGTCCGTGCTCACCGTCTCCGGCTCCTCCCGGCAGGAGATCACCGACCACCTCGGCGTACGCGGCGACCGGATCCACGTCGTCCACATCGGCGCCGACACCGACCTCTTCTCGCCGGACCCCTCGGTCCCCGAGGTCCCCGGCCGGATCGTCACCACCTCCAGCGCGGACGTGCCCCTCAAGGGGCTCGTTCACCTCGTCGAGGCCCTGGCGAAGGTGCGCACCGAGAACGCGGACGCCCACCTCGTCGTCGTCGGCAAGCGCGCCGAGGACGGCCCGGTCGCCCAGCTCATCGAGCGCTACGGCCTCGCGGACGCCGTCCGGTTCGTCAAGGGCATCACGGACGCCGAACTCGTCGACCTGGTGCGCAGTGCCCAGATCGCCTGCGTGCCGTCCCTGTACGAGGGGTTCTCACTGCCCGCGGCCGAGGCCATGGCCACCGGCACCCCGCTCGTCGCCACGACGGGCGGCGCGATCCCCGAGGTCGCCGGCCGCGACGGCGAGACGTGCCTGGCCGTGCCGCCCGGCGACGCCGAGGCCCTGGCCGCCGCCCTGCGCCGCCTCCTCGGCGACGCGGACCTGCGGGCCGGGCTCGGCGCGGCGGGCCGGGCCCGGGTGCTCGCCCGCTTCACCTGGAAGCAGGCCGCGATCGGCACGGCCGAGCGCTACCGGGAGGCCATCGCCGCCTCCCGGACCCCTGTCCGTACCCCCTGAGAAACCCCCTCACGCACCGCCCCCAGGAAGGCAGACCCCCGTGCTGACCGTCGACTTCTCCCGCTTTCCGCTCGCCCCGGGCGACCGCGTGCTCGACCTGGGCTGCGGCGCAGGCCGGCACGCGTTCGAGTGCTACCGGCGCGGTGCGCAGGTCGTGGCACTGGACCAGAACGCCGAGGAGATCCGCGAGGTCGCCAAGTGGTTCGCCGCGATGAAGGAGGCGGGCGAGGCACCGGAGGGCGCCACCGCCACCGCAATGGAGGGCGACGCGCTCAATCTGCCGTTCCCCGACGAGTCCTTCGACGTCGTGATCATCTCCGAGGTGATGGAGCACATCCCCGACGACAAGGGCGTGCTCGCCGAGATGGTCCGCGTGCTGCGCCCCGGCGGCCGCATCGCCGTCACCGTGCCGCGCTACGGCCCGGAGAAGGTCTGCTGGGCGCTCAGCGACGCGTACCACGAGGTCGAGGGCGGCCACATCCGCATCTACAAGGCGGACGAACTGCTCGCGAAGATCCGCGAAGCCGGCCTCAAGCCGTACGGCACGCACCACGCGCACGCGCTGCACTCGCCGTACTGGTGGCTCAAGTGCGCCTTCGGAGTGGGCAGGGACGGTGAGGACGCAGCGCTGCCGGTGCGGGCGTACCACAAGCTGCTGGTCTGGGACATCATGAAGAAGCCGCTCGCGACCCGGCTCGCGGAGCAGCTCCTCAACCCGGTCGTCGGCAAGAGCTTCGTGGCGTACGCGACCAAGCCGCACTCCCCCTCGCTTCGCGGCGGGTACACCCAGCCCAGGGCCGACGCGTGACGATTCCCGGACGCACCGACCACCTCGTCCTGCCCGGGGTCCTGACCGCCGAGCAGGCGGCCGAGACGGTCGCGGGCATCCTCGCCGCGCAGCGCGAGGACGGCGCGATCCCCTGGTTCCGGGGCCACCACCTCGACCCGTGGGACCACACCGAGGCCGCGATGGCACTGGACGCGGCGGGCGAGCACGAGGCGGCGGCCCGCGCCTACGCGTGGCTGGCCCGCCACCAGAACGACGACGGTTCCTGGTACGCCGCCTACCACGACGGCGACGCGGACGCCGTGACCGACCACGGCCGCGAGTCCAACTTCTGCGCGTACATCGCGGTCGGCGTCTGGCACCACTACCTGGCCACGGGCGACGAGGCGTTCCTCGACCGGATGTGGCCGGTCGTGTTCGCGGCGGTCGAGTTCGTGCTCGGGCTCCAGCAGCCCGGCGGCCAGATCGGCTGGAAGCGGGAGCCCGACGGCACGGCGGTGAACGACGCGCTGCTGACCGGCAGTTCGTCGATCCACCACGCGCTGCGGTGCGCGCTCGCGATCGCGGAGGAACGGGAGGACCCCCAGCCGGACTGGGAACTCGCGGCGGGCGCGCTGGCCCACGCGATCCGTCACCACCCCGAGCGCTTCCTCGACAAGGACCGCTACTCGATGGACTGGTACTACCCCGTCCTCGGCGGCGCGGTCACGGGCCCGGAGGCCAAGTCCCGCATCGAGTCCCGCTGGGACGACTTCGTGGTCCCGGACATGGGCGTGCGCTGCGTGCTGCCGAACCCGTGGGTCACGGGCGGCGAGAGCTGCGAACTGGCCCTGGCGCTCTGGGTGATGGGCGAGTCCGACCGCGCCCTGGAGATCCTCCAGTCCATCCAGCACCTGCGCGCCGACGACGGCATGTACTGGACGGGCTACGTCTTCGAGGGCGACCGCGCGGTGTGGCCGGAAGAACGGACCACCTGGACGGCGGGCTCCCTGCTGCTGGCGGTCGCGGCGCTGGGGGGCGACGAGGCGACGACGGCGGTGTTCGGGGGGGAGCGGTTGCCGAGGGGGTTGGCGGGGGAGTGCTGCGGTTTGCTGTGACCGGGGGCTCCGCCCCCGCGCCCCCGCGCCTCAAACGCCGGCGGGGCTGGTTTTTCAGCCCGTCCGGCGTTTGAGGACACCGGGCGGAGCGCGGTACCGGGTCCGGGCGGAGCCCGGTTACGGGAAGGGGCGGGTGGGAACAGCGCGCGCAGCGTCTCCCTACCGCTTGCGCAACTGCCCCGCCACCCCGTGCCCCACGAACAGGTACACCACCGCCGCCAGCCCATAGCCCGCCACCACCCTCGCCCACTCCTTGTCGAAGGTGAACAGGTCGTGCGACCAGCCGGCCAGCCACCGTGCCGCCCCGCGGACGAACTCCACGAGGTCGTTCGCGCGGTTGGCCTCCAGCAGGTACATCAGGATCCACAGGCCGATCACGAAGGCCATGACGTCAGCGACGACGACAACGATCCGCGCCGCCACCGCGGTGTTTCTCGCGTGTGTTGTCATGACCAGCATGTTGCCGCTTGTGCGTGCGTGAAACCCGTTCGGGCCAACCCCGATGGCATCGGGCCCTCCCGCGGGAGACGGTCGTAGCCAGTCCGCCTGGAGGTCAGCCGTGCCCGTACAGACCACCCCGACCACCCCGATACGCCGCCTGCTCGTCAGCGTGCTCCTGTCCTGCGCGCTGCTCACCGGCGCCGTCGCCTGCGGTGGCGACGACGACACGACGGGCGCCGCGGCGACGCACACGAACTCGGCGTCGGCCGAGAAGCAGAAGTTCGCCAAGACCCGGTTCGTCGCCAACGCCGGCCTCGCCGCCGGCGCGACGTACCAGTGGATCGTGAAGCCCTACCGCGAGGGCAAGTTCAAGAAGGGCGCGGACGGCCGCACGTTCGCCCTCGTCAAGGCCGGTCTCGCCGGCACCTTCGCGTACAACCGGCTCAAGGCCGCCGGCGAGAACGCCAAGGGGGACCCCCTCCTCTCCAAGGCCGTCGCACCGCTCACCGCCGGCATCGACAAGCTCAAGGACCTCGGCACCAAGCTCCGCAAGGGCGAGGCCGGCGAGGGCGACATCGCGTCGTTCGAGTCCGTCATCAAGGACGTCAAGGAGGCGGGCAGGAGCGCGGGCGCACCGGTCACCGACAAGGTCCCGTCGGTCTCCCAACTGGGCGGCTAGTTACGCGTTCAGCTCCGCGAGCACCCGTAGCGTGTGCGGGTCGGGCGCCGTCACCAGCAGGTCCGTCACCGGCCCCTTGCGCCACAACTCCAGTCGCTCCGCGATCCGTTCGCGTGGCCCGATGAGCGAGATCTCGTCCGCGAAGGCGTCCGGCACCGCCAGCACCGCCTCCTCGCGTCGCCCCGCCAGGAACAACTCCTGTACTCGGCGCGCCTCCTCCTCGAAGCCCATCCGGCCCATCAGGTCCGCGTGGAAGTTGCGGGCCGCGTGCCCCATGCCGCCGATGTAGAAGCCGAGCATCGCCTTCACGGGCAGCAGCCCCTCGGCGACGTCGTCGCAGACGCGGGCCCGGGCCATCGGCGCGACGACGAAGCCTTCGGGCAGAGCGGCCAGCGAGGCCGCGTAGACGTCCGTCCGCAGCGGCGACCAGTACAGCGGCAGCCACCCGTCGGCGATACGGGTCGTCTGCGCGATGTTCTTCGGCCCCTCCGCGCCCAGCAGCACCGGCAGGTCCGCCCGCAGCGGATGCGTGATCGGCTTCAGGGCCTTGCCGGTGCCGGTGCCGTCCGCGCCCGCGTACGGATGGGAGTGGAACCGCCCCGCGAGCTCCACGGGCCCTTCGCGGGCGAGGACTTGGCGCACGACGTCCACGTACTCACGCGTCGCGGTCAGCGGGCTCGCCGGGAACGGGCGCCCGTACCAGCCCTCCACCACCTGCGGCCCCGACAGGCCGAGCCCCAGCATCATCCGCCCGCCGGACAGGTGGTCGAGGGTCAGCGCGTGCATCGCCGTCGCCGTCGGGGTGCGCGCGGCCATCTGCGCGACGGCCGTTCCCAGCCGGATACGGGAGGTGTGCGCGGCGATCCAGGTCAGCGCCGTGAACGCGTCCGACCCCCACGCCTCGGCCGTCCACACCGAGTCGTAGCCGAGCCGCTCGGCCTCACGGGCCAGGTCGAGATGGGCGGGGTCGGGGCCGCGGCCCCAGTAGCCGAGGGCGAGTCCGAGTCGCATGTGCGCCGCCTCCCACTGCTTGCTGACGGAGCGTCATGTCATTGACGGTGCGTCAGAGTACGGCAGCGGCCCCCCGCCCGGAAGGGCGAGGGGCCGTTGAAGGCGTGCGCGACTCAGCCGCGCTGGATGCCGGAGGTGTCCTGCAGGACGCCGCGACGGCCGTCCTGCGTCTGGGCCACCAGGCCCTGACCGCGCTGTTCGACCGCGAGGTACCAGGTGCCGGGCGCGAGCTCGGCGATCGGGGTCGGCGAACCGTCCTCGCCGTACAGCGGACGGGCCACCGGCACGGCGAACCAGAACGGCGTGAAGTCGGCGGGCGCGCCGCCAGTCTGCGGCCCGGCCGGAGCCGGCTGCGGCTGACCGGCCTGCGGCTGGCCGCCGTACGGCTGCGGCTGACCGGGCTGCGCACCGTAGGGCTGCTGCTGGGCGCCCGGGTAGCCGTAGCCCCCGGGGACGCCGGGCTGCGCGCCGTACGGCTGCGGGGCCTGGGGCCTCGGAGCGCTGATGAGAGCGGCCTGGAGGGCCGGGACGAGCGGAGTGGCGAACGCGGCGGCGACCAGCAGCAGGGCCGCGATCAGGCCGAGGATGAGTGCGCTGCCCGCCTCTTCGGCCTCGAACATCCACATGAGGATGACCCAGGCCGAAGCGGCGGTGAGGGTGAGACCGAGCTGTCCGAGGTCCAGGCCCGCGACCTTCCGGGGCTGGGGCAGCGCGCGATTGACCACGATCAGTGCTGCGCCGACCACGCCGGGGAAGTAGCCGCCCCAGCCCATCGGCGAGAACTCCCAGGTGTTCGGGACAGCGTCGCAGACGGAGCCGGAGCAGTCGCTCGTGTTGAGGAACGAGGCGATGAACAGCAAGACCGCTGCTCCGATCACCACGCCATCGCCTCGGGTCAGAGAGCGGATGTTCACGTAAAAGTCCTTCGTAGGTCGTCTCATCGGGGCGGTCGTCGCTGCCGCCTGGTCGGGCGGGTACACGGACGCGGAGCTCGGGGGTGACTCCCCATCGTAGAGGCGAATCTATCGTCCACCGGTTCCGGCCGTCCTCCCGGTATCGCAGTTGTCCGGGTCACTGCCCGAGGTAACTGCCGATCCCCTCCGCCATTCCCCGGGCCGCCTTCTGGCGCCAGGTCGGGCTGGTCAGCAGAGCGGCGTCCTCGGGATCACGCATATTGCCGCATTCGATGAACACCTTGGGAACGGTGGACAGGTTGAGCCCGCCGAGATCCTTGCGCACATCCAGTCCCGTGCCGCCTCCCACATAGTTGGAAGGCGCGCTTCCGGTCGCCCGCAGGAAGTGTCCCGCGATGCGTTCGCCCAGGTCACGGGAGGGGCCGACGATCTCCGACGTGTCCGCGGCACCGCCCTTGACGAGCGCGGGCAGGATTACATGGAATCCGCGGTTACCGGTCGCCGATCCGTCCGCGTGCACGGAGATCACGGCGTCGGCCTTCGCTTCGTTGCCGAATCGTGCCCGTTCGTCGATGCACGGACCGAACGGGCGGTCGTTCTCGTGGGTGAATTCGACCCGTGCGCCCTGCTTTTCGAGCAACGTGCGAAGACGTCGTGAAACATCGAGGGTGAAATCGGCCTCGCGGTATCCACCGACGGTCGCCGTGCCCGTGGTGTCGCATTCCTTGCGGTTCGTTCCGATGTTCACGAGCTGGTTGATCTCGCTCGCGTGCCGGAAGTTGCCGGGGTTGTGCCCGGGGTCGACGACGACCACCTTCCCGGCCAGCGGCCCCTTGCCCCCGGGCCGCTCGGGAGCCGGGGAGCGCGTGGCCGACGTGGTGGGGGAGAGGGAGGGGGAGGGAGAGGAGACCGGGCCCTCGTCACCGGGCTTGCCCGCGGCCTCCCCGGCGGACGCCGGCGCCGAGGCGGCAGCGGGTCCGGGGGCGGCGCTCCCGCCCGTTCCCTGCCAGATCAGCCACCCGGCGAGGCCCACGGGCACGAGAGCGGCGACAGCGACGAGACCGCGCCGGGAGCGGCGCGGTCCGGTGGGGGGATGCTGGTTCTCGTCGTACGACACGCCCGCGATGCTAGCCGGGCCGCCCGCCGGAATCAGATCCCCGCGCCCGTGCGGCGCAGCACCCGCAGCGACTTCGTCACCGCCACCTCGGTGAACGCGCCCGACTCCAGCGCCCGCAGGTACACGCGGTACGGCGCCTGCCCGGTGAATTCGTCCACCGGGTCCGGGAACACGTCGTGAATCACCAGCAGGCCCCCGTCCGCGACGTGCGGCGCCCAGCCCTCGTAGTCGTTCGTCGCGTGCTCGTCCGTGTGCCCGCCGTCGACGAAGACCAGGCCGACCTTGCCGCCCCACACCCTCGCCACCTGCGGCGACCGGCCGACGATCGCGACCACGTGGTCCTCCAGGCCCGCCCGGTGCAGCGTGCGGCGAAAGGTGGGCAGCGTGTCCATCAGCCCGACCTCCGGGTCCACCACCTCCGGGTCGTGGTAGTCCCAGCCCGGCTGCTGCTCCTCGCTGCCCCGGTGGTGGTCCACGGTCACCGCCACCGTCCCGGCCTCGCGGGCCGCATCCGCCAGCAGGATCGTCGAACGCCCGCAGTACGTCCCCACTTCCAGCAGCGGCAGCCCGAGCGCCCCCGCCTCCACGGCGGCCGCGTACAGGGCGAGACCCTCGTCCACGGGCATGAAGCCCTTGGCGGCCTCGAAGGCGGCGAGGATCTCCGGCTTGGGGATGGCGGGCGGCATGCGGTCCTCCGGGAGGGTGTGCAGATCGGAGGCCATCGTGCCTTACGGGCGGGTAACGCCCGCAGGGCGGGCGGATCACGTGATTCACGTCACCTGCGCGTCGCCGCACAACTACGCTGGGCTACATGTTCTCCATGCGCAACCTCGACCCGAGTGCGTCGCCATTGGACTACTACGGCGCCGAACTACGCCGTCGGCGAGAGGCGTCGGGCATGAACCAGGCGCAGTTGGGCTCGTGCATCTTCGTCACGGGCTCGCTGGTCGGCCAGATCGAGACGGCGAAGAAGGTCCCCACCCGGGACTTCAGCGAACGGGTGGACGCGGCGCTGGGCACGGACGGGATGTTCTCCCGGCTGGTGGGCCTGGTGCTGCGCAGCCAACTGCCGAGCTGGTTCCAGGCGTACGCCGAGATGGAGGCGAAGGCGGCGTACATCTCGACGTATCAGGCGCAGTTGGTGTACGGGCTGCTGCAGACGGAGGCGTACGCGCGGGCGGTACTGGGCGTCAGGTCGGAGGAGAACCTCGACGCCAGGGTGGCGGCCCGGATGGAGCGGCAGCGCATCCTGGACCGGGAGACGCCCCCGCTGATGTGGGTGGTGTTGAGCGAATCCGTGCTGCACCAGGAGATCGGCGGCCGCGAGGTCATGCGCAACCAACTCGCCCACCTGTTGGAGCTGCGCGGGCGGGAATGGGTGAAGGTGCAGGTGCTGCCCTTCGAGGCCGGCGCGCATTCGGGGCTGATGGGATCGTTCACTCTCCTGCGTTTCGAGGGCGACCCGGACCTCGTCTACACCGAGGACTTCGTCCAGGGCCATATGACGGCCAATCCGGCAGCTATCAGGGAGGGTTCGCTCCGTTACGATCACTTGCAGGCCGCCGCGCTCTCCGTGGACGATTCGGCGGCACTGATCGCCCGCGTAATGGAGGAACGGTATGGACACCATCCAGGGCCTGACGGACGCGCGGTGGCGTAAGTCCTCGTACAGCGGCGACACCGGCGGGCAGTGCATCGAGTGCGCCCCCCTCGGCACCGCCGCCTGGCGCAAGTCCTCGTACAGCGGCGACACCGGCGGGGAGTGCGTCGAGGTCGCCGACCTCGCCCCCCACATCGCCGTACGCGACTCCAAGAACCCCGACGGTCCCGTCCTCACCCTCACCCCCGCCGCCTTCGCGGCGTTCGTCGCCGCGGCGGGCGGCAGCCGGCTCTGACGTGTCTGAGCCTGCGTCTCCGCGCGGGGCTCCGCCCGGAGACCTAGGACCAAGGGCGAGGTGACACGTACGCCGCTGTCCGGATGAACGGACCGTAGTGTGCCTGCGACCATGACATGCATGGTCCAAGCCCGTTCGCACACACAGACGTCCGTCCAGTCGTCCGCCGCCGCCCGGTCGGCACGCACCTGGGCGGTGATCCTCGCCGCGTGCGCCGGGCAGTTCCTGGTCGTGCTCGACGTCTCCGTGGTCAACGTCGCGCTGCCGTCGATGCGGGCCGACCTGGGGCTGAGCGCCACCGGGCTGCAGTGGGTGCTCAACGCGTACTCGATCGCCTTCGCCGGGTTCATGCTCCTCGGCGGCCGCGCGGCCGACATCTTCGGCCGCAAGCGGATGTTCCTCGTCGGGCTCGGGCTGTTCACGGCCGCGTCGCTGGCGGGCGGGCTCGCGCAGGAGGGCTGGCAGCTGCTCGCCGCGCGCGCCGTGCAGGGTCTCGGCGCGGCCGTCCTCGCCCCGGCGACGCTCACGCTCGTCACGGCGGCCGTCCCGCCCGGCCCCGCCCGTACGCGGGCCATCGGCACCTGGTCGGCCGTCGGGGCGGCGGGCGGCGCGGCCGGCGGCCTCGTCGGCGGCGTCCTCACCGACCTGCTCTCCTGGCGCTGGGTCCTTCTGATCAACGTGCCCGTCGGTGTGCTGGTCCTGGCCTGCGCGCTGGCGTGGCTGAGCGAGAGCCGCGTCGGCGAGGGCCGCCGCCTCGACCTGCCGGGCGCCGTCCTGGTCACGGGCGGACTCGCGGCCGTCGCGTACGGCATCGTGCAGACCGAGGAGACGGGCTGGGCCGCGAGCGGGACGCTGCTGCCCCTGCTCGGCGGACTCGCTCTGCTGGGCCTGTTCGTGGCCGTGGAGGCGCGCACGGCCGCACCCCTGATGCCGCTGAAGGTCTTCCGCTCGCGGGCCGTGTCGGCGGCGAACGTGGCGATGACGGTCACCGGTTCGGTGTCGTTCGCCATGTGGTTCTTCATGACTGTCTACGCGCAGAACGTCCTCGGCTATTCGCCGCTGAAGGCCGGACTCGCTCTGATCCCCAGCTCGTTGAGCGTTGTCATCGGCTCCAAGCTCGCCCCGCGCCTGATGGTCCGCGCCGGTGCGCGCAACGTCGCGGTCCTCGGTGCGCTGATCGCGGCCACCGGCTTCGGCTGGCAGTCGACGATGGGGACGGACGGCACGTACCTGACGGCCATCGCGCTGCCGGGCGTGCTGATGATGACCGGCATCGGTCTCGTCGCGACGCCGCTCGCCTCCCTCGCCACCTCGGGCGCGGCGCCAGGCGACGCCGGTCTGGTCTCCGGCCTCGTCAACACCTCACGCACCATGGGCGGCGCGCTCGGCCTCGCGATCCTCTCCACCGCCGCGGCCTCCCGCACCGGCGGCGCGACCACGCCCGAGGCGCTGACGTCCGGCTACGCGCTGGCCTTCCACACGGGCACCGGGGTGCTGCTGGGCGCCGCGGTCCTGATGCTGCTGTGGCTGCCGCGTCCGGAGCGGGACTCCTGAGGGCTGTCCCGCATCCGGTTCCTTCCCGCAGGGAAGCACCGCTGACCGACGTCAGGAACCGGTCGACTTCAGGCACGAGGCGAGCCCGTCCAGGAGCCGGTCCACGTCGTCGGTGGTGTTGTAGGGCGCCAGTCCCACCCGGAGCGCCGGGTCGGTCAACTCCGTGAGCCGCCCCGGCCCGCGCCCCCCGATCATCGACGACCTGGTCTTGTCCGATCGCTTACGCGAGAGCCCCTGGCTCATGGATCGGGCTGCCCGCCGTCGTCGCGGAGGGCGGACAGCTCCGCGCCCGCGGCCAGGGCCGGGTCGATCACCGTCTCGCCGGTCAGCGCCCGGCGGATCGCCTGTGCCAGGTCCTCCACCGGCCCGTCCTTCACCAGGAGTCCGGCCGCCCCGGCCTCCAGGACCCCGCGCAGGAGCCCGGGCCGGCCGAACGTCGTGAGGATCAGCACCCGGCAGTCCGGCACCTCCTTGCGCAGCGCCGCCGCCGCGTCGAGACCGCTGAGGCCGGGCAGTTCGCTGTCGAGCAGCGCCACGTCGGGCCGCCGGGTCAGCGCCGCGTCCACGATCTCGTCACCGCGGCCCACCTGGGCCACCACCTCGATGTCGTCCTCCATGCCGAGGAGCAGGGCGAGCGCGCCGCGCGTCGTGCCCCGGTCCTCGGCGATGAGCACCCGTACGGACTTGGCGGGTCTGTGGTCCCGCGGCATCTCGTCCACGGTGTCAAGGGTATGACCGGCCGTCCCGGCCCGCCTGTCGTGGCCCCCCCGCGCCCCCGGGGGCCACGACGGGCCGGGTCCGGCGAGCCAGCTATCTGACATGTCGTCAGGCGTCTTCCCAATGCCCAGGGGCTGCGTTATACATAGGGCCATCGGCCTAGAACGCGTTCTAGAACGGTCTGGGCCCTGTCCGGGCGACCTCGGTGCGGCCGACGGTGCGGACGGCCGTGCCGAGGTCTTCGAATCCCCCGAGGAGCAGCAGCCCCATGCCCATTGACCCCGCCAGGGCCCTCGCCGCCGAACCCCGCTCGGCCACGATCCACTGGGACCACAAGGACATCCAGCTCTACCACCTCGGCATCGGGGCGGGCATCCCGGCCACCGACCCCGACGAACTGCGCTACACCCTCGAATCCCGGCTCCACGTCCTGCCGAGCTTCGCCACCGTCGCGGGCATGGGCGTCGTCGGCGGGCTGTCCGCGCCCGGCATCGACGTCGACCTCGCCGCCGTCCTGCACGGCGGCCAGCGCATCGCCCTGCACCGCCCCGTCCCCGTACGCGGCACGGCGACCTCCACCTCGCGCGTCGCCGCCGTGTACGACAAGGGCAAGGCGGCGGTCCTCGTCCTGCGCACCGCGGCGGCCGACGACGACGGGCCGCTGTGGACCAGCGACGCCCAGCTCTTCGTGCGCGGCGAGGGCGGCTTCGGCGGCGAACGCGGCCCCTCCGGGCGCCTCGACGTCCCCGACCGCGCACCCGACCGGACCGTCGAACGCGTGATCCGCGAGGACCAGGCGCTTCTCTACCGGCTCTCCGGCGACTGGAACCCGCTGCACGCCGACCCCGAGTTCGCCAAGCTCGCCGGCTTCGAGCGGCCCATCCTGCACGGGCTGTGCACGTACGGCATGACACTCAAGGCCGTCGTCGACACGCTCCTGGGCGGCGATGTCACCCGCGTCCGCGCGTACGGCACCCGCTTCGCCGGAGTCGTATTCCCCGGCGAGACCCTCCGAATCCGGATGTGGCGGCGCGACGGTGGCATTCAGGCGTCGGTGACGGCGGTGGAGCGGGACGACGCCCCGGTACTCGCGGACACCGTCGTCGAACACTCGTGATCTTCCGAAGGGATCCGCCATGCGCGCAGCCGTACTGCACGAGATCAGTCAGGACAAACTCGAAGTCCTCGACGACGTCGAGGCGGTGGGCTTCGGCCCCGGCAAGGTGAGGATCCGCGTCCGGGCGACCGGGCTGTGCCACTCGGACGTCTCCGCGATGAGCGGCGTCCTGCCGCAGCCCGCTCCCTTCATCCCCGGCCACGAGGGCGCGGGCGAAATCGTCGAGACGGGGGAGGGGGTGACCGGCCTGGCGGCGGGCGACCGCGTCCTGCTGTGCTGGCTGCCCGCGTGCGGAACCTGCCCGTCCTGCCGGCGCGGGCAGCCGCACCTGTGCCTGGCGGGATTCATGAACGCGGGCACGCCCAACTTCACCCGCCCCGGCGGCGACGTCTTCGGTTTCGCCGGCACCGGCACGTTCGCCGAGGAGGTCGTCGTCGGCGCGGGCTGCGCCGTGCCCATACCCGACGACGTGCCCTTCGACATCGCCGCGCTCATCGGCTGCGGCGTCACGACCGGGCTCGGCGCCGCGGTCAACACCGCCCAGGTACAGGCCGGTTCGTCCGTGGCCGTCATCGGCTGCGGCGGCGTCGGCATCTCCGCGATCCAGGGCGCCCGGCTCCAGGGCGCGGCCGAGATCGTCGCGGTCGACCCGGTGGCCTCCCGGCGCGAGGCGGCCCTGCGGTTCGGCGCGACCGACGCCGTACCCCCCGACGGACTCGCCGACGCCAAGCAGCGGATCACCGCGGGGGAGGGCTTCGACTACGTCTTCGAGGTCGTCGGCAAGTCCGCCACCGCCCGCACCGCGTACGAGACGACCCGGCGCGGCGGCACGCTCTGCGTCGTCGGCGCGGGTGCCATGGACGACGTCCTCCAGCTCAACATGTTCGAGCTGTTCTTCGACGAGAAGCGGATCCTGCCGTCCCTGTACGGGGGCGGCGACGTACTGCGCTCCTACGAGCGCGCCATCGCGCTGTGGCGGGCCGGCCGGATCGACCTGGAGTCGCTGATCACCCACCGGGTGCCGCTCGCCGGGATCAACGACGCCCTGGCGCAGATGCGCAGCGGCGAGGCCCTGCGCACCTGCATCGAGATCTGAGGGGGCCGCGATGACTCTCCCTCTGGCCGGCCTCACGGCCGTCGTCACCGGCGCGGGCCGTGGCCTCGGCCGCGCGGAGGCGCACGAACTGGCGCGGCTCGGCGCGGCCGTCGTCGTCAACGACTACGGGCAGCCGGGGCGCGACGGCAGCGGCGACGCGTCGGCCGCACCCGCGGAGTCGGTCGCCGCCGAGATCCGCGCGGCGGGCGGCCGGGCGGTCGGCCACCTCGGCGACGTAGCCGACTTCGACACGGCCCGCGGGCTGATCGACCTGGCCGTGGCGGAGTTCGGCAGGCTCGACATCCTCGTGAACAACGCGGGCATCCTGCGCGACCGCATGATCTTCTCGATGAGCGAGAGCGAATGGGACTCGGTCGTCCGCGTCCACCTGAAGGGCCACTTCGCCACGACCCGCTTCGCCTCGGAACACTGGCGCGCACGCGCCAAGGCGACGGGCGTGCCGGTGTACGGCCGGATCGTCAACACCTCGTCGGAGGCGTTCCTGGCGGGCTCGGCGGGCCAGCCCAACTACGCGGCGGCCAAGGGCGGGATCGTCGGCCTGACGACGTCGTCGGCGCAGGCGCTGGCGAAGTACGGGGTCACGGTGAACGCTATCTGCCCGCGGGCGAGGACCCGCATGACGGCGGACGTCTTCGGCGCCCCGCCGCCGGGCACGTCCGACCCCCTCTCCCCGGAACACGTGGCCCCCCTGGTGGGCTACCTCGCGTCCCCACCGGCGTCGGTGGTCACCGGCCAGGTGCTGGTGGTGCACGGGGGGATGGTGGCGGTGATGGAACGCCCGAGGGTGGCGGCGAAGTTCGACACGTCGAAGGACGTGTTCACGTACGAGGAACTGGAGTCGCTGCTGACCCCCCACTTCGGCGAGGAGTCCTTCGCGGCACGCGAGGTGCTTGCGCTGAGGAGGGGGTAGGGGAGCGCCCTGCGCGCGGCGCGCTCGTTGGGGCTCTGCCCCAGTTACGGGAAAGGGCGGGGTGGGGAAACCCCACCCCGCCCACGCCATCAGGCGCCCCCGCCCTCCGGCGGCCTCGGGCGCCGGTGCCGGCCGTGCGCCGGCGCCGCCCCGTCCTCCGCCGTGGCCGCCCCACCACGGTGCCTCCCCGCGCCGCCGCCGGCGCCGCCCCGCACCGCGTCCGCCGGCTGCGGGCGCTCGTGGGCCGTGTCGGTTCGGACTTCAGACATGTGAGAACTTCACCCCGTTGCGATCGCTGATGCACTGTCACAGGGCCCCGGCAGCATGCTCCTTACCCCGTCACCGTCGGCGCACGGGCGGTGCGGCTGAGTAGCCCCGGCCGCAGAGTCTAACCACGGGTCGCACGGTCGGTGAGGGGTGCCTGCTGCAAGGGAACCGGCTTGCACATCACAGGACTCTCCGGTGCCCCGCACGGTTGCCCACCTGCGGATTCCGCTTGTGCCGGTCCGGTGACCGGGCCTCCGCCGCGGCTCCGCACGCCCTTCGCATCCGGCAGGACGAAGGTTTCTGCACACCCGGTCGCCGCCCCGTCCGCCGGTGCCTCCATCCGCATCACGCCGCACGGCACCTCCCCTGTCTCGTACGGCAGTCGCAGCACCCCGTCCCTGCTCCACGTCCCCGCCCCCGCCAGCCATCCCTGGGGTGCCGCCAGTTGGTGGAGGCGGCGGCCCGCGGGGCGCCAGACGCCCAGCCGGCTGCCGGCCGCCCCGTCGATCCGCAGCGCCACCGCGCAGCTCTCCGGCGTCAGGACCTGCCCCGGCTGCACGGCGAACGGCGTCACCAGCGCGTCCGGAAGCCGCAGGCTCTCGGGGAACCGCACCGGCCGCAGGCTGCCGAGCACGCCCCAGCCGAGCCGGTCCTGCCCTTCGCCCGGCGCGTTCGAGCGGATCAGCAGCAGGCCGCTGTCGGCGTCCGCGAGCAGCAGCCGGTCGTCGCTGTCGTCCGTGATCTCCAGCAGCGGCGTCACCTCGCCGCCGCGCGCGAGATCCACCGCCACCGTCTTGACCGGCCCGCCGGACTGCTGCCGGTCGAGGGCCAGCAGCCGGCCCGTACGGTCGAGCCATGCGCCGCCCGAGCAGCGGCCGGGCACGTCCGCGATGTGCTCGGGGCCGAACGCCCCGCCGGCCACGAGCCAGACGCCCGTCGACGTCTCGCCCGGCGTCAGGGCATAGGCGCACACTCCGTCGGGTGAGGGCGGCAGCAGGGTGGACTCCTCGGCGGAGAGGGCGCCGAGGGTCAGTTCGCCGGTCCCCGGGCCGGTCGGGTACAGCAGCGAAAAGGCGCGCCGCTCGCCGGTCCGGCGGCTGATCAGCACCCGTCCGTCGGTCAGTGGCAGCACCTCCGCGTCGCGTTCCTCGGGCTGGTCGAGCGGCAGCGGGACGGCGTACGGCTCGGGGCCGTCGAGCGTCCAGCGCTCCGGGAACAGCGCCTCGCCGGATCCGGCGAGCCGGGCCGCGTACGTACCGTCCGCAGTGATCGTGAGCCGCGTACGCGCCACCGCCTCGTCCTGCGCGGCGGTCTCGATGGCACAGGCAGTCATCGATACGTCACCTCCGGCCACCGAAGCTAGGTATCGCACTTCCTGCCGAACAACACGAGACACGTCACTTCACACATAAGGGTGGCCATGCCCGGATTTGCCTGAGGCGGAGGGGGTGGTTGTGCTCGGTACCGGGGGTGCCTTTAAGGTAAGGCACCCCTAAGTTCGTCCCCAGGAGTCCTCATGTCGCTACGCCGCCGCGGCGCCGCCGCAGCCGTCGCTCTCACCGCCGTCCTGTCCCTCGCCGCCTGCGGTGCCGAAGGGGGCGCGGACGACTCCGGGAAGGCGAAGGACACCGGAAGCCAGGGCGACAAGGGCGGCAAGAAGTCCGTCGCCCAGGGCGGCGACGACTTCTCCGACGCCGCGCAGAAGACGGCGGCCATGGGCACGGACGCGAAGCCCGGCCAGTTCCCGCGCACCATCACCCACGCCCTCGGCACCACGGAACTGAAGTCCGCGCCGAAGCGGGTCGTCGTGCTCGACGTCGGCGAGCTCGACAACGTCGCCTCCCTCGGCGTCAAGCCGGTCGGCTACGCCCCCACCGAGGGCGACGACGGCATCCCCGGCTACCTGAAGAAGGCGGCCGGCAGCCCCAAGAGCGTCGGCACGATCAACAGCCTCAACCTCGAGGCCGTCGCCGCGCTCAAGCCGGACCTGATCCTCGGCAGCCAGCTGCGCGCGGCCGACAAGTACGACGAGCTCTCCAAGATCGCCCCGACGGTCTTCTCCATCCGCCCCGGCTTCACGTGGAAGGAGAACTACCTCCTCAACGCCGCCGCGCTCGACAAGACGGCCGAGGCGAAGACGCAGCTCGCCGCGTACGAGAAGAAGGCGAAGCAGCTCGGCACGGACATCGGCGACAAGAAGCCGACCGTCACGATGCTGCGCTACATGCCCGGCAAGATCCGCCTGTACGCGCAGGCGTCCTTCATCGGCACGATCCTGCGCGACGCCGGCGTCCCGCGCCCCGCGAACCAGCAGATCGACGACCTGGCCGTCGAGATCAGCCCGGAGAAGATGGACCAGGCCGACGCCGACTGGATCTTCACCGGTGTCTACGGCGACCCGGCCAAGACCCAGCGCGACACCGCCCGCTCCAACCCGCTGTGGAAGAACCTCAAGGCGGTCAAGGCCGGCCAGGCGAAGGACGTCCCGGACGAGACCTGGTACCTCGGCCTCGGCGTGACGGCCGCGAACGAGGTCCTGGACGACCTGCGCGGCTTCCTCGTCAAGTAGCCCTCCGGCGCGGCACCCCCAGGGGTGCCGCGCCCCAGTGGTCGCGCCCGCGCCGGCCGGACGTCGCGGGCGCAGGCCGCGGCCGGGGCCGGGGCAGGTAGCCTTTCCCCCGTGCCCCGTCTGTCTGAAGTCATCACCGCCCTCGACGCCCTCTGGCCGCCCGAGCGGGCCGAACAGTGGGACGCGGTCGGCACGGTGTGCGGTGACCCCGACGCCGAGGTCACGCGCGTGCTGTTCGCCGTCGACCCCGTCCAGGACGTCGTCGAGGAGGCGGTCCGGCTGGGCGCGGACCTCGTGGTCACCCACCACCCCCTCTACCTGCGCGGTACGACGACCGTCGCCGCGGGCCACTTCAAGGGCCGTGTCGTGCACACGCTGATCAAGAACGACATCGCGCTGCACGTCGCCCACACCAACGCCGACACCGCCGACCCCGGCGTCTCCGACGCACTCGCGGGCGCGCTCGACCTGCGGGTCGTACGGCCTCTGGTGCCCGACGCGTCCGACGCCGACGGGCGTCGCGGCCTCGGGCGCATCTGCGAACTCGACCACCCCGAGACGCTGCGCGACTTCGCCGCGCGCGCCGCGAAGCGGCTGCCCGCCACCGCGCAGGGCATCCGGGTCGCGGGGGACTTGGACGCCGTCGTGCGGACCGTCGCGGTGAGCGGCGGCTCCGGTGACAGCCTCTTCGACCAGGTGCGGGCCGCCGGAGTGGACGCCTTCCTCACCGCCGACCTGCGCCACCACCCCGCGTCGGAGGCCACGCAGCACTCCCCGCTCGGGCTCGTCGACGCCGCCCACTGGGCCACCGAGTGGCCCTGGTGCGAGCAGGCGGCGGCGCAGCTCGACGAGATCTCCGACCGGCACGGCTGGGACCTGCGGGTCCACGTCTCGACGACGGTCACCGACCCCTGGTCCTCCCACCACGATTCCACTGGAGCCCCCAACTGAACGCCGCGCCCGCCGACCAGATCCGACTTCTCGACGTACAGGCCCTCGACATGCGCCTGTCGCAGCTGGCCCACAAGCGCAAGTCGCTGCCCGAGCACGCCGAGATCGAGTCGCTGACCAAGGACCTCACGCAGCTGCGCGACCTGCTCGTCGCCGCGCAGACGGAGGAGAGCGACACCGCCCGCGAGCAGACCAAGGCGGAGCAGGACGTCGACCAGGTGCGCCAGCGCGCCACCCGCGACCAGCAGCGCCTCGACTCCGGCGCGGTCACCTCGCCCAAGGACCTGGAGAACCTCCAGCGCGAGATCGTCTCGCTCGCCAAGCGCCAGGGCGACCTCGAGGACGTCGTCCTGGAGGTCATGGAGCGCCGCGAGTCCGCGCAGGAGCGGGTCGCCGAGCTGACCGAGCGCGTCTCGTCCGTGCAGGGCAAGGTCGACGCGGCGACGGCCCGGCGCGACGCCGCGCAGGCGGAGCTGGACGCGGAGGCCGCCTCGGTGACCAAGGAGCGCGAGCTGGTGGCCGGTTCGGTGCCCGCCGACCTGCTCAAGCTGTACGAGAAGCTGCGCGTCCAGCAGGGCGGTGTCGGCGCGGCGCGCCTGTTCCAGCGCCGCTGCGAGGGCTGCCAGCTGGAGCTGAACATCACCGAGATCAACGAGGTCCGCGCGGCCGCGCCCGACACGGTGCTGCGCTGCGAGAACTGCCGCCGCATCCTCGTCCGTACGTCCGAGTCGGGGCTGTAGTGCCCGCAGTGCGCGAGTTCGTCGTCGAGGCCGACGGCGGATCCCGGGGCAACCCGGGTCCGGCCGGCTACGGCGCGGTCGTCCTCGACCCGGTCACCGGTCAGACGCTGGCCGAGGCTGCCGCGTACATCGGCGTGGCCACCAACAACGTCGCCGAGTACAAGGGCCTGGTCGCCGGGCTCAGGGCCGCCCGGGAGCTGGACCCGGAGGCGGTCGTCCGCGTCCGGATGGACTCCAAGCTGGTCGTCGAGCAGATGTCCGGCCGCTGGAAGATCAAGCACCCGGACATGCGGCCGCTGGCCGCCGAGGCCGCGTCCGTGTTCCCGTCGTCGCAGGTCACGTACGAGTGGATCCCGCGCGAGCGGAACAAGCACGCGGACCGGCTCGCCAACGAGGCGATGGACGCGGGACGCAAGGGCCGGCAGTGGGAGCCGTCGCGCTCCACGGCCGAGCTGGACACGCAGGCGGCGCGAGTCGTCGGGGACGCTGCGGCGGGCGCGGCCAAGGCGCGGGCGGCGCTGGCGGGCGCGGCAGGTGCCGCGACCGGCACGATCACCGCGCCGGTCGCGGAGCCCGTGATGCCGGAGCCCGTCGAGGCGGCGGTGACGCAGGCGGCCGCCCCGGCCCCCACCACGGGCTGGGGGACGTCGGCGGACCTCGGCACGCCGTCCACGTTCGTACTGCTGCGCCACGGGGAGACGGCGCTGACCCCCGAGAAGCGCTTCTCCGGCAGCGGGGGCAGCGACCCCGTCCTGTCGGAGGCCGGCCGCCGCCAGGCGGAGGCCGCCGCCGCGGCACTCGCCGCGCGCGGCACGATCCAGGCGGTCGTCAGCTCCCCACTGCGCCGCTGCCGCGAGACGGCAGAGACGGTCGCGTCCCGGCTGAACCTCGACGTGACCTACGACGAGGGGCTGCGGGAGACGGACTTCGGTGCGTGGGAGGGGCTGACGTTCGCGGAGGTCCGCGAGCGCTACCCCGAGGACCTGGACGCCTGGCTGGCGTCGCCCAAGGTGCCCCCGACGGGCGGCGGCGAGAGCTTCGCGACGGTGGCACGGCGTGTGGCGTCGGCGCGCGACAGGCTGCTGGCCCGCTACCGGGGCCGCACGGTACTGGTGGTCACACACGTGACCCCGATCAAGACGCTGGCCCGCCTGGCCCTGGGCGCCCCGCCGGAGTCCTTGTTCCGCATGGAACTCTCGGCGGCGTCGCTGTCGGCGCTGGCGTACTACGCGGACGGCAACGCGTCGCTGCGCCTCCTGAACGACACGTCCCACCTCCGCTGAGTCCTACGGGCCCGGCGCGGGGGCGCGGTCGGCGCTCGGAGCGAGCCCGGCGGCCGGCCGAGAACGCCTGACGGGGCGGCGTACGCCGACGCGGTGTCGGACTACGCCGCCCCGGGGCGGGACGAGTTGCGGGAGGCGGCCCGCGCTGTCATCGCGGTTACTTCGGGTCGCGGTTGAAGGTCGAGGTCGACCAGAAGCAGCCGAGGACCACGAGGCCCAGGCACCAGGCGATGGCGAGCCATCCGTTGTGGCCGATCTCGGTGCCGAGCAGCAGCCCGCGCAGGGTTTCGACGGCGGGGGTGAACGGCTGGTACTCGGCGACGGGCTGGAACCAGCCCGGCATCGCGTCGACCGGGACGAACGTGCTGGAGATGAGCGGCAGGAAGATCAGCGGCATCGCGTTGTTGCCGGCAGCCTCGGCGTTCGGGCTGATCAGGCCCATGCCGACGGCGATCCAGGTGAGTGCCAGGGCGAACAGCGTGACCAGTGCGAATGCCGCCAGCCATTCCAGGGCCGTGGCGTCGGTCGAGCGGAAGCCGATGGCCGCGGCGACGGCGCCGACGAGGACCACGCTCATGATCGACTGCAGCACGCTGCCGACGACGTGCCCGACGAGCACCGAAGGGCGGTGGATCGCCATGGTGCGGAAGCGGGCGATGATGCCCTCGGTCATGTCGTTGGAGACGGACACCGCGGTCCCGATCGTGGTGGAACCGATGGTCATCAGCAGCAGGCCCGGCACGAGATAGGCGATGTACTCGGAGCGGTCCGCACCGCCGCCGATGCCCGCGCTCATCGTGTCGCCGAAGATGTAGACGAAGAGCAGCAGCAGCATGATCGGGGTGAGCAGCAGGTTCAGGGTGAGGGACGGGTAGCGCCGGGCGTGCAGGAGGTTGCGGCGCAGCATCGTGGACGAGTCGCGTACGGCGAGGGAGATCCGGGTCGGGCGGGCGGGAGCCAGAGGGGTGCTCATCGGGCGTTCTCCTTGGGCTGGTCGGGGATGTCGGCGCCGCCGGTCAGGGCGAAGAACACGTCGTCGAGGTCGGGGGTGTGCACGGTCAGCTCGTCCGCCTCGATGCCGGCCGCGTCCAGCCAGTCGAGGATCGAGCGCAGCTCGCGCTGGCTGCCGCCGCTGGGTATCTGCAGTGACAGCGATTCGTCGATGGGGGCACCTCCCCCGTGCGAGGCGCTATGGGGGAGGGTGACCTCGCGCAGCGCGACGGCGGCGCTCTGATACGCGGCCGGGTCGGTGAAGCGCAGCTGTACGTGTCCGCCGGGGACGAGCCGCTTCAGCTCCTCGGCGGTGCCCTGGGCGGCGATCTTCCCGTCGTTGAGCACGGCGATGCGGTCGGCGAGTTCGTCGGCCTCCTCCAGGTACTGCGTGGTGAGGAAGACGGTGACGCCGCCCGTGACCAGCTCGCGGATGATCTGCCACATGCTGTGGCGGCTGCGGGGGTCGAGGCCGGTGGTCGGCTCGTCGAGGAAGATGATCCTCGGGCCTCCGACCAGGGTCATCGCGATGTCCAGGCGACGCTTCATGCCGCCGGAGTAGGTGGAGGCGGGCTTGTTCGCGGCCTCGACCAGGTCGAAGCGCTCCAGCAGCTCGGCGGCGGTGCGCCGTCCCTCGCGCTTGGACAGGTGGTGCAGGTCCGCCATGAGGAGCATGTTCTCCTCGCCGGTGATCAGGCCGTCGACGGCGGAGAACTGCCCGGTGACGCCGATCGCTGCGCGGACCGCCTGCGGGTCGGCGGCGAGGTCGTGGCCGCCGACGCGGATCACGCCGTCGTCGGCGCCGATCAGGGTGGAGAGGATCTTGACGGCGGTGGTCTTGCCGGCGCCGTTCGGGCCGAGCAGGGAGAAGATCGTTCCTTCGGGGACGGCCAGGTCGATGCCGTCGAGCACGACCCTGTCGCCGTAGGACTTGCGCAGCCCGTTCGCCGCGATGGCCAGGTTCGTCATGGTGGGTGCTCCTCGGAGGCTGCGGGTCAGAGGCTGCGGGCGGTGATGTCGCCCTGGGTGGTGGTCGCGCGGATGTTCAGCTCGGCGGCGCCGTCGGTGTTCTTGAGCGAGTTGTGGATCCGGCCGTAGCTGGTGCCGGCGTCCAGGGAGGCGGAGACTCCGCGGGCGGCATCGACCGACAGGTCGCCGGCCTGGGTGCGCAGTACGACCGTGCCGCGCACGGCCTCGGCGATCCGGATGTCGCCCTGTTGGGTGCTGATCTCCGCGGACCCGCCCAGGCGGCCGACCGAGATGTCCGCGGCGAGGGCGGTGAGGCGAATGCTCGCGGCCTCGTCGATCTTGGTCGCGCCGTACGCACCGTCGAAGACGACGTCGCCGAGCCGTCCGACGGCCCGGAATTCGGCGCCGGCAGCCTTCGCCACGATGCGGGAGCCGGCGGGCAGCTGGACCGTCACCTGGAGCGATCCGGAGGGGCCGAAGTACTGGTTCTTCGCCGCCGGGGCCTTGATCCGCAGGACGCCGTCGGCGTATTCGACCGTGGTCTGCTCCGCCGCCTTGGCGTCGCGGCCCTTGGAAACGTTGGCGGGCAGGACCTCGACCGTGGTGTCGGTCCGGTCGGCGGCGATGAACTGGACGCGCCCGGCGGGGATGTCGAGGACGGCGGAGATCGGGGTGGGGGTGTCGAACGTCTGCATCGTGCTCTCCTCCTGCGCTGTTTGTTTCTGACACCGGAAACGCTACGTTGCGTTCAAGAATCAGGCAACAAGCTCGTTGCACACAATCAGCATTCATGCAGGTAGAAGCAGCATTATCGTTGCAACGGTCTTGGTTTTAACGCAACGAGAGCCGCGCTGTTCGTTGCATTGGATGGGGAGTGAACGCTATGGTGGGGGTATCGAGGAAGCGTGAAGGGAGATCGCGGTGCCGGGAGGCAGGCTCACTCAGCAGGAACGCCAGCAGATCGCGCTGGGGCTGGCCGACGGCCTCGCCTACGCGGAGATCGCCAGGCGACTCGACCGCCCCACCTCGACGATCACGCGTGAGGTGCTGCGGAACGGCGGCCCCACCGCCTACCGCGCCGACCTGGCCCACCGCGCCACCGAACGCCGCGCCCACCGGCGCAGGCAGGCGGCGCCCCGAGGGCCGGGGGTGCCCGGGCAGACCCACGGACGCGACGCCGAGGCCGTACGCGAGTACGAGGAGACGTTCACCACCCTCCTCATGCAACAGGGCCTGCCCAAGATGACGTCCCGGGTGCTGGTGTCCCTCTACACCACCGACGCGGGCAGCCTCACCGCGTCCGAACTCGTCCAGCACCTCCAGGTCAGCCCGGCGTCCATCTCCAAAGCGGTCACGTTCCTCGAAGGCCAGGGACTCATCCGCCGGGAACGGGACGAAGGCCGCCGCGAGCGGTACGTCGCCGACGACGACGTCTGGTACCAGGGGATGATCGCCGCCGCCCGGTCCCACGCCCAGCTCGCCGAGACCGCACGGCATGGCGTGAGCCTCCTGGGCCCCGACACCCCGGCCGCCACCCGCCTCGAGAACATCGCCCGCTTCGTCGACTTCGTCGGCGAGAGCATGATCCGCGCCGCGGAGCAGGCCCGCGACGTCCTCCACACGAAAACCGCGACGACCTCGGGCGGCACCGCCGAGCCACCTTCAGATCACTGACGAACAGTCATCTTGGCCCGCCGCTGCGGGAGTTCGTCAGGAGCTGGCCTGATCGCCGGTCATGAGAGATTGGTTCACGCGAGCGGGCCACGGAGTGCGGTTCGAAGGGGGCCGTAGGGCGGAGCGCGGCCACCGAGACGTCAGCGGCCTGTCGTGGTGATCGCCTCGGGCGAGCGCCGGCCCGACGGAAGCCTCAGGCCGGCGATGGCTGCGGGAGCGGCAGGCCGGCGGTCAGGCCGGCCGCCCGCGGCCGGCGTCCTGCCCCCGCAGCGTCGCCGCCTCGCGCGCCAGTGTCTCCACCCGGTCCCAGTCCCGGGCCCGCAGCGCGTCGGCCGGCAGCATCCACGTGCCGCCGACGCAGCCCACGTTCGGCAGCGCCAGATAGGACGGCGCCGACGCGAGCGAGACGCCGCCCGTCGGGCAGAAGCGGGCCTGGGGCAGCGGACCGGCGAGGGACCGCAGGTAGGCCGTGCCGCCCGCCGCCTCCGCGGGGAAGAACTTCATCTCGCGCACGCCGCGCTCCAGCAGCGCCACGACCTCCGAGGCCGTCGAGACGCCCGGCAGGAACGGCACGCCCGAGCCGCGCATCGCCGCCAGCAGCGTGTCGGTCCACCCCGGGCTGACCAGGAAGCGCGCCCCGGCCGCCACCGCCGCGTCCACGCCGTCCGGCGAGACCACGGTGCCCGCGCCGACGACCGCGTCGGGCACCTCCGCCGCGATGGCCCGCACCGCGTCGAGCGCGGCGGGCGTCCGCAGGGTCACCTCGATCGCGGGCAGGCCGCCCGCGACGAGGGCGCGCGCGAGCGGCACGGCGTCGGCCGCGTCGTCGATCACGACGACGGGCAGGACGGGGGCGAGGTCCAGCACGGACGGGGCGGAAGTCATGCGCCCATCCTGCCCAGGCCGCACAGCATCCGCAACGAGCGTTGCAGTACATGCAACGAGTCAGTGGATCTCCGACACCAGCACGTCGAGCTTCCCCGCCGCCGGCGTCTCCACCACGTACCCCAGATCCCGCAGCGCCTCCACCAGTTCGCCCGGCGACGCGGGCGCAGCGCCCGCCTCCAGCAGGCTCCGTACGATCCGCCCCTTCGTCGCCTTGTTGAAGTGGCTCACCACCTTCCGGGTCGGCGCGTGCAGCACCCGCACCGTCGCCGTGCGCTCCGCGACCTCCCCCTTCGGCTTCCACGCCGCCGCGTACGCCGAGGACCGCAGGTCCAGGACGAGTCCCCGCCCGGCCGCCTCCGGCAGGACGGACGCCATCGGGCCGCGCCAGTACGCACCGAGCGCGCCCAGCCCCGGCAGCTTCACGCCCATCGAGCAGCGGTAGGACGGGATGCGGTCACCGAGGCCCACCGCGCCCCACAGCCCGGAGAACACCAGCAGCGACTGCCGGGCCCGCCTGCGGGCGGCCGCGTCCAGCGTGGCCAGGCCCAGCGCGTCGTACAGCACGCCGGTGTAGATCTCGCCGGCCGGACGCGTCCCGGCCGTCCGCAGCCCGGCGTTCTTCGCGACCTC
This sequence comes from Streptomyces sp. NPDC015127, assembly GCF_043080095.1. Lineage (NCBI taxonomy): Bacteria > Bacillati > Actinomycetota > Actinomycetes > Kitasatosporales > Streptomycetaceae > Streptomyces > Streptomyces sp. NPDC015127. The sequence goes on along the minus strand of NZ_JBIBVE010000006.1, from coordinate 235,256 downwards.
GCCACGCAGCCCCTCGCTCAGACCGAGGACCTCCCGCGCCTTCGTCTCGTCCCCGATGCACAGTTCGACGAGCTCGTCCAGGACGGCGGCCCGGGCCTCGGCGAGCCCCGGCAGGGACAGCGACTCGGGCTTCAGGGGCGCCCCGCGGCCGGAGGCGGCCTTCCCCTCCGACGGCGGCAACAGCACGAGCACGGCAGATCTCCTTCATGACGTACGGGGGAGGGGGTGCGGCCCCCGCGCCAGCCTACAAAGCGCGCAGGCCGCCGAAATGCCACGGCCCCCGCCCCGCCATACGCTCGGTCCATGCCCCGCCGCCCCATCCGACTGACCGGCGCAGCCGAGGCCCCGCCGCTGCGCGCCGCCCTGCGCGACCTGCGCGCGACGATCGGCGTCTCCGAGAACTTCCCGGCCGCGGCGCTCGCCGAGGCGGAGCAGGCCGCCCGCGCGCCCCGGCTGCCCGAAGCGGACGAGACCGGCATCCCGTTCTTCACCATCGACCCGCCGGGCTCGGCCGACCTCGACCAGGCCATGCACCTGACCCGGCGCGAGGGCGGCGGCTTCCGCGTCCACTACGCGATCGCCGATGTCGCCGCGTTCGTCAGGCCCGGCGGGGCGCTGGACGCCGAGGCGCACCGCCGCGTGCAGACCCTGTACTTCCCCGACGGCAAGGTCCCGCTGCACCCGCCGCTGCTCTCCGAGGGCGCCGCCAGCCTGCTCCCCGGCCAGACAGCGCCCGCCCTGCTGTGGCGCATCGACCTCGACGCCGACGGCCGCATCGTCGCGGCTGACGTGCGCCGGGCCCTCGTCCGCAGCCGGGCCAGGCTCGACTACGCGGGCGCCCAGCAGCGGATCGACGCGGGCACCGCCGAGGAGCCGCTCGCCCTCCTCAAGGAGATCGGCACCCTGCGCGAGGCACGGGAGGTCGACCGCGGCGGGATCTCCCTCAACGTCCCCGAGCAGGAGGTCGTCCAGCAGGACGGCACATACGCGCTCGAATACCGGGCCCCGCTGCCCGCGGAGGCGTGGAACGCGCAGATCTCGCTGCTGACCGGCATGACCGCGGCCGATCTGATGATCGCGTACGGCACCGGCATCCTGCGCACGCTGCCCACCGCCCCCGACGGCGCGGTCGCCCGGCTGCGCCGCTCGGCGACCGCGCTGCACATCGACTGGCCGCACCACGTCTCGTACGCGCAGCTCGTACGCTCCCTCGACCCGCGCAAAGGCCGGCACGCAGCGTTCCTCCAGGAGTGCACGACGCTGCTGCGCGGGGCGGGGTACACGGTGTTCACCAACGGCGCGCTGCCCGTCCCCGCCGTGCACGCGGCCGTCGCGGACGAGTACACGCACTGCACCGCGCCGCTGCGCCGTCTCGTGGACCGCTACGCCGGCGAACTGTGCCTGGCGGCGGTGGCCGGGCAGGAGCCGCCGCCGTGGGTGGACGAGGCGCTGGAGGAGCTGCCGAAGCGGATGGCCGAAGGCTCCCGGCGGGCGGGCACGGCGGAGCGCGGTTACGTCGACATCGTGGAGGCCGCCGTGCTGCGCGACCGCGTCGGCGAGGTCTTCGACGCCGTGGTGGTCGACGTCAAGGAGAACGAGCCGGCCGTCGGCACCGTCCACCTGGAGGACCCGGCGGTGGTCGCCCGGGTGGAGAGCGACGGCGCCGGCCTGCCCCTGGGGGAGCGGCTGCGGGTACGGCTCACGCAGGCCGACCCGGCCCGGGCGACGGTGCTGTTCGCTCCCGCGTGACGGCGTCGCGCAGGGCGGTGGCGAAAGCACGGGCGTCGTCGGCGTGACAGCGCACGACGCGGACCGGCCGCTCGCGCCCCAGCAGCCCCGTGAACGTCACCGGCTCGGACAGCTCCAGCGTCACCGACGTCTGCGCGGCCACCTTCAGATCGAGGACGCCGTCCGCCTTCTCGTGCGTGAACCGCAGCTCGTGCCGTACCGCGGCGATCCGGTCGAGCGGTATCCGCAGGTCCACATGGCCGGCCTGGCGCAGCCGCACCGCGTCGCCGGACAGCACGTGGGGCCGCGTCACGGAGGCGGCATGCAGCCCGAACACGAACACGACGGTGTACACGTCCAGGAAGAGCGCCACCGCGTGCACCGCCGGCCAGCCCTTCAGCAGGTACGACACGGCCACCGTCTCCACGACGCACACGAACGCGAAGCCGTACATCACCGCCGCCTGGTCCCTCGCGTGCCCGAACGGACGGTCGCCCGGCCCGACGCCGCCGCGCCGCCGCGCGGCCCACAGCACCAGGGCGAGCATCAGTCGCAGCTCGTGCCCCGCGAGCCGGCGGACCAGGGTCACCGGCCGCCTCACCGGGCACGCTCCACGACCAGGCGCAGCGCCCGGATCACGACCGCGGCCTGCGCGGGCGAGAAGTCGGCGAGGAAGGCGTCCATGAATCCGCTCTCCGGCGTCCGGCCGCCGAGCTGCTCGGCGACCTCGTCGGGGAGGAGGGCGGCCAGCGCCCGCGCCGCCTCCTCGACCCGCGCGTCGGCCGGGTCCGCGTCCACGAGGGCGTCGAGCTGGTCGTAGACGGCGTACGCCCGCTCCATTGCGCCCGGTGCCCCGGTCATCCGGCGCACCGCCCCGATCAGCCGCTCCTGCTCCGCGCCGGGCGCCACGGTGTCCAGGAGCGCCAGCAGCTCCCGGTCCTTGGCGGCGATCGCGGGCTCGGGCCCGGGCAGCCCGGCGGCCGCGCGGGCCATGTCCCCGAACAACTCCGCCAGCCCCGGCGACACCGGGCCCTCGGCCGTCAGACTCCCGTCCCGCGCCTGGCCGAGGAGCACGGCGAGCCGCGCGCGCCGCTCGTGGATCAGCGCCTCCTGCCGGCCGAGGTCGGCGTCGAGCTCCTCCAGCACCTCGACGAGATCGCGCCCGGCGTCGTCGGCGAGCACGTCACGCACCTCGTCGAGCCCGAGCCCCAGCTCGGTGAGCCGCCGGATCCGGGCGAGGAGCACGGCGTCGCGGACGGTGTAGTCCCGGTAGCCGTTGGCCCGCCGTACGGGCTCGGGCAGCAGCCCGAGATGGTGGTAGTGCCGCACGGCCCGCGGGGTCACCCCGACGAGGGCGGCGATCTCTCCGATACGCATGCGGCCAGTAGAAACGTTGACGCTGCGGCATGGTCAAGCGCCGGCCGCCCGCAGGAGCGTGATCGTGTGCCACGATCGAGGGAACGACCCGATCACACGGACGGCGGGTGCCTCGATGTCCGACGCTGACGACATGACTGCCATGCCGCATGAACCTCTCACGCAGGCGGAGTTCCTGCTGGAGGGCTTCCTGGCGCTGGACACGCCGGAGGGCTTCCGCGCGGAGCTGATCGAGGGGGAAATTGTTGTGACACCGCCGCCGGACGGGGACCACGAGGACTACATCGGATTGATCGTCGGGCAGGTCTACCGACGATCACGGACTGATATGCAGTTCTCCGGCAACAAGGGCCTGACGCTGAAGGAGGCCCCCGGCGCCCCCAGAGATCACGTCATCCCGGATGGGACCTTCGCACCGGAGGTGCTGCGCCTGTACCGGGGCGCCGACTCCTGGATGCCGTGCGACGGCGTGGCAATGGTGCTCGAAGTGACCTCCCGCCGGCCGAACGTCGATCGGGAGGTCAAACGCCGCTGCTACGCCCGCGGCGGTATCCCGCTCTACCTGCTTGTCGACCGGGACACGTCCACCGTGACGCTCTTCAGCGACCCGGAGGACGGCGAGTACATCCGCCGGGACCTGGCCGCGTTCGGCAAGCCGCTCCTCCTCCCCGAGCCCTTCGGCTTCGAGCTGGAGACGGCCGACTTCCTGTGAAACGGCAGGTAGCATGGCCAGCACGGCAGACGAGCCGGGCGGACGGCCGCGTGGAGACCCTTCGGGGGCTCCCCGAGGAACGTCCGGGCTCCACAGGGCAGGGTGGTGGCTAACGGCCACCCGGGGTGACCCGCGGGACAGTGCCACAGAAAGCAGACCGCCGGGGACCTCTGGTCCTCGGTAAGGGTGAAACGGTGGTGTAAGAGACCACCAGTGCCCAGGGTGACCTGGGCAGCTAGGTAAACCCCACCCGGAGCAAGGTCAAGAGGGGCCACTTCGGTGGCCCTGCGCGGACGCATCAGGGCTGCCCGCCCGAGTCCGCGGGTAGACCGCACGAGGCCGGCGGCAACGCCGGTCCTAGATGGATGGCCGTCACCCCGACGACCGCGAGGTCCCGGGGGACAGAACCCGGCGTACAGCCCGACTCGTCTGCCGCCAAGTCAGCCGCGCATGAGGCGCTCCGCCCCGCCGGATGGGATCCGGCGGGGCGGAATCGACCGACAGCCTCCTGGGTCGGGTCATCGGTGTGCCGGACGCCGGCACACGTCTCCTACCAGGCGACCGGCAGGCGCTCGGGGATGCGCTTCATGAACCGGGTCCGCCAGACGAGTTGGTCGACCGGCACGGCGAGCTGCAGAGCGGGCATGCGGGCGGTGAGGCATTCGAGGGCGGTCTCGATGTGCTTCTTCCCGAGGGCCGTGGCGGGGCAGTAGTGGCCGCCGCCACCGAACGACAAATGAGCGGCGGCGTTGGGCCTCTCGATGTCGATGGTGTGCGGGTCGGTGAAGACGGCCGGGTCGGTGTTGGCGGCCTCGACCAGGACGAGGACGAGCTCCCCCTTCCGTACCAGGGTGTCGCCGAGTCGGATGTCTTCGAGCGCGAGGCGGGGCAGTCCGTCGGCGATGGACAGGTTGACGCGCAGCAGCTCGTCCACAGCTCCCGGGATCTTGTCGGGTTCCGCGCACAGGCGGGCCCATACGTCCGGGTTCTGCAGGAGGGTGAAGACGGCCATGGTGAGGGCGCCCATGGTGGAGATGACCCCGGCGCCGAACATGGTGACGCCGACCGTCGCGAGCATCTCGTCGGTGAGGTGCGCGTAGTCGGGGTCGTCGCGCAGGGCGGCGAGTTCGGCCATGAGGCCAGTGGTCGCGGGGTCGTCGAGGCGCGCGGCCATGTACGCGATGTCGCGTTCCCAGTTCAGCCGGGCTCCGGTGACGGGGCATGCGGAGTTCATGAACGCGATGTCGAGGCTGGCGGCCAGGCGGGGCGCGTCGGCCTGGGGGATGCCCAGGATGCGGCAGTGGAGCGCCTCGGCGTAGGGGCTGGTGAACCGGCCGCGGAGGTCGACCGGCGGGCCGTAGTCGACGAGCTCGTCGACCAGGGCGGCGGCATGGTCGCGCATCCATTCCGTGAGGCCGGGCGACTTGGGGTTGATCGCCTTGAGGACGGCCTTGCGCAGTCCGGCCCCGGTGATGTTGCCCATGTTGTTGACCACTTCCGGGGGGATGGTCAGCGCGTACTGTCTCGGCACGCCGGGGGCGGAGGTGTCCTTGAGGCTGAACCGGGGGTCTTCCAGTACCTGCTTGCACAGCTCGTACGACGAGACGAGCCAGGCCGGGTCACCGGCGATGGTGCGGACGCGGGTGACCGGCTCGGCGCGCAGGGCGTCGATCTCCGGAGGCAGGCGGTCGCCACGGGGGGAGAACGGGAAGTCGATCAGCGTGTCAGTGCTCATGGCGGTCTCCTTCGGCGGCGTCGGCGGGCGTGACGACGGCGTGGCCCTGGTTGCGGGAGGCGCGCAGGCCGGAGCCCCGCGCGTACAGGAGCTCCGCCATCGGCAGGAGCTGGTGGTAGCAGTTGAGCGACGACGGGACGTCGAGGACGGCGGGGGTGTCCAGGAAGAGCGGCGCCTCGGCACAGACGTACTGGAGGCAGACGTCGCGCTGCTGTGCGGTGGGCTCCCGGCCGCCGAGGACCTTGGAGGACAGGAAGGCGTGTACGAGCTCGTCGCACACGGCGCGGAACGCGGGGTCGACGGCCAGGAGGTCGTCGAGGTTCTTGCGTATGGCCTGATAGGCGGGGATGCCCAGGAGTGCCGACATGGGCCTGCCGCGGAGGCGGTCGCCGCCCGGGTCCAGCCCGGCGACGGCGTTGTTGACCTTGGCCCGTACGCCGCGGAGGTTCTTGACCGCCTTGCGGCGGGCGTCGTCGGGCGGGTAGCCCAGGGCCTCGTACATGTCGGCCACGTGCAGGTCGGTGTAGACGAGATCGACTTGTTCGAAGTAAGCGAGTCCCCAGGCGGCGAGTTCGATGACGCGCTGGTGGCTGAAGTAGCTGTTGCCCGGCGAGATGCCGATGACGGCGTGAGCGCCTTCGTCGTGGATGACGTGGCAATGGGGCGTGTACGGCCGGACGTGGAAAGTGTCGGTCGCTGTCGTCAAGGACGTTGATCCCTACGCGCCGCTAGTCCCGATGGGCCCTGTGCCCTGGTGTGGCGGCGCCATCAGGGGAACCTACCCGAACGGAGGCGCGGAATGATCTTAAACCGACCAGTAACTCACAGTCTGGGCAATTCACTTGCGAGTCGTGTGGCGTTCACCTCCGTTTGCTATGGGGTCCGGGACGCGTGCGGTGCCGCGGCGGAGGCGACGCCCGGGGTGCCCTCCTGACCGGCCTCGCACACCCCGTCGCCACCCCGGGTGGCCGTCTCCGGAAGGTGCCGCGCGGCGGGGCGGTGTACCGATGGAGGCGACCCACCCGTGAGCGGAAGGACCACCGCCGTGCCCATCGCCGTCAGCAAACTCACCGACCCCGCCGTCCGCGCCTTCGTCGCCTCCGTCAACGCGCAGGACCGCGAGGGCTTCCGCGCCGCGCTCGCTCCCGGCGCCACCATGTCCGACGACGGCAGCGAGCGGGACATCGACGAATGGACCGAGCGCGAGATCTTCTCGTCGAACGGCCACATGGACGTCGAGACGCAGGCCGCCGACGGACTGCGCCTGGTCGTCAGCTACCGCAACGACACCTGGGGCGAGATGCGCACCGCGTGGCGTTTCACCGTCGAGGACGGGAAGGTGCGGCGTTTCGAGACCGGGCAGGCCTGAGCCGCCGGCCAGGCCCGGTCCGAGCCGGCATCGGGCCGCCGGTCAGGCCGGGGTTCCGTATAAGCCAAGTCGTCACTGGGCCGCCTGGCCGGCCTGAGCCCGGCCGGGCCGGAGTCCGTACCCGGCGAGTCGGCACACAGCGGCCGGCCGGCCCTGAGCGGGCCCACCCGGCCGGCCGGGCCTGAGCGGGCCCGCGCCCCTCAACCGCGGCCGATGAACGGCATGTTCGTCGCCAGCACCGTCGCGAACTGCACGTTCGCCTCCAGCGGCAGCTCCGCCATGTGCCGTACGGTCCGCGCCACATCGGCCGCGTCCATCACCGGCTCCGCCGCCAGTTCACCGTTCGCCTGCAGGACGCCCGACTGCATGGCCCGGGTCATCTCCGTCGCCGCGTTGCCGATGTCGATCTGGCCGCAGGCGATCGAATACGGGCGCCCGTCCAGTGAGATCGACTTCGTCAGCCCGGTCAGCGCGTGCTTCGTCGCCGTGTACGGCGCGGAGTGCGGGCGCGGCACGTGTGCCGAGATCGAGCCGTTGTTGATGATCCGGCCGCCCTGCGGGTCCTGTGCCTTCATCTGGCGGAACGCGCCCTGCGCGCACAGGAACGCACCCGTCAGATTGACGTCCACCACTTTGCGCCAGGCGGAGTAGGGCAGGTCCTCGAAGGGGATGCCGCCGGGCCCGAACGTGCCCGCGTTGTTGAACAGCAGGTCGACCCGTCCGTAGTGCTCGCGGACCGCCGCGAACAGCGCGTCCACCGCGGACGGGTCGGTCACGTCCGTCGGTACGCACAGGACGTCAACGCCCGGGCCCGCCAGGGCCGCCGTCTCCTCCAGCGCCTCGGCGCGCCGGCCCGCCAGCGCGAGCGCCCATCCCGGATGCGCGCCCGTGTCCTTCGCGGTCGCCGCCAGCTCCAGCGCCACGCTGCGGCCGATGCCCGAGCCCGCGCCCGTCACCACCGCGATCCTCCGTACAGCGTTCATGGGCGCAGCGTACGCGCCTGCGCCGTACACGGAACTCATCCGACCGCCATGCGGATGTTGTGTCCGCGACAACGTTGATTCGTCACCGGCCACTCCAATGCGACTGACAACAGCCGTAAGGGGAGGGCCACATGACAAGCGCTTCGCAGCAGACCCACGCACCGGAGCTCAGAGCGGCGGCCGCACGGCACCTGGGCCGCCGCACCTTCCTCACCGTCACTTCCGCGGCGGCCGCACTCGCGTTCAGCGTCGGCCTGCCCGGCACCGCGCACGCCGCCGAGGGCGATGCCCGGAAGATCACCGCGGACCCGTTCACGCTCGGCGTCGCCTCCGGCGACCCCCAGCCCTCCTCCGTCGTGCTGTGGACGCGGCTCGCGCCCAGCCCGCTGGAGCCGGGCAGCGGTCTGCCGCAGGTCCGCTTCCCCGTCCTGTGGGAACTCGCGCACGACGCGCGCTTCACCCGGATCGCCAAGCGCGGCAGCGCCACCGCCCACCCGGAGTTCCACCACAGCGTCCACGTGGAGGCGACCGGTCTCGACCCGGACCGCGTCTACTACTACCGCTTCCGCGCCGGGCGCTGGATCAGCCCGGCCGGCCGCACCCGCACCGCGCCCGCCCGCGACGCCCGGATCGGCGAGCTGAAGCTGGCCGCCGTGTCCTGCCAGGCGTACCACGACGGCTACTTCACCGCGTACCGGCACCTCGCCGACGAGGACCTCGACGTCGTCTTCCACCTCGGCGACTACCTCTACGAGTACGCCGTCAACGCCGTCGGCGGCGCCCGCGCCTACACCGACCGCCGGCTGCCCGCCCACGTCAACCGCGAGACGGTCACGCTGGAGGACTACCGGCTGCGCTACGGCCTCTACAAGTCCGACCCCGACCTCATGGCCGCTCACGCGGCCCACCCCTTCGTCGTCACGTGGGACGACCACGAGACCGAGAACAACTACGCCGACGAGACGCCCGAGAACGACGTGCCCCCGGAGGAGTTTCTGCTGCGCCGGGCCGCCGCCTACCGCGCGTACTGGGAGAACCAGCCGCTGCGCGCACCCCAGCGGCCCACCGGACCGGACATGGCGCTCTACCGCAGGCTGCACTTCGGGCAGCTCGCGCAGTTCGACGTCCTGGACACCCGCCAGTACCGCTCCGACCAGGCGTACGGCGACAAGGCGCACGTCCCCGGCCCCGAGTCCGAGGACCCCTCGCGCACGATGCTCGGCGCGACGCAGGAGCGCTGGCTCCTCGACGGCTGGCGCGCCTCCGACGCCGTGTGGAACGTCGTGCCGCAGCAGGTCAACTTCTCGCAGCGCAAGCTGGACCTGACCGAGCCGGCCAGGGTCAGCATGGACGCCTGGGACGGCTACCCGGCCTCCCGCGACCGCGTCCTGGACGGCGCCGAGGCCGCCGGCATCGAGAACCTGATGGTGCTCACCGGCGACGTCCATGTCGCGTACGCCTATGACATCAAGCGCGACTACGAGACGCCCGGCGCGAAGACCGTCGGCACCGAGATCGTCGCCACGTCCATCTCCAGCGGCAAGGACGGCGCCGACCGGCCGGCCACCTGGGATACGTACACCAGGGCCAACCCGCACATGAGGTTCTACAACGGGCGGCGCGGCTATGTGACCGTCACCCTGGGCGAGAGCCGGGCCCGCGCCGACTTCCGCTCGATGGACGTCGTCACCAGGCCGGGCGGGTCGATCGCCACGTCCGCGTCGTTCGTGACCGACGCCGGCGACCCCGGCCTGCAGCAGGTCTGACGCTCACTCACCCGGAAAGCGGACGCCGATGCGGTCACGCACCGCGTCGAGCGTCCGCATCACGGCGAGCGTGCCGTCCAGCGGGACCAGCGGCGACTCGCTCTCACCGGCCCGCAGCGCCCGCATCACCTCGGCCGCCTCGTGCTCCATCGAGTCGCGGGCGCCGTCGAAGACGAACTCCTCCGGCTCGGCGCCCGCCTGGTGCAGCACAAAACGCTCGGGATAGAAGAAGCCGAACGGTATGTCGATCCGGCCCGCCGTGCCGGTCACGGACGCCGTCACCCCCGTGCCCGCCGTGACCGAGCACGACAGCAGCGCCGTCGCGCCCCGGTCCGGCCAGCCCAGCAGCATGCCGGTGTTGAGGTCGACCCCCTCCGGCGAGAGCAGCGCGTCGGCCTGGACACGGGAGGGCTCGCCGAGCAGCAGATGGGCGAACGACACCGGGTACACGCCGAGATCGAGCAGCGCGCCGCCGCCCAGCGCGGGATCGCGCAGCCGGTGGTCCGGGGCGAAGGGGCCCGCCAGCCCGAAGTCCGCCTGCACGGTGCGCACCTCACCGATCGCGCCGTCCGCGACCAGGGCCGCGACGCGCCGGACGGCCGGGTGGCAGTACATCCACATGGCCTCCATCAGGAACGTGCCCCGGGACCGGGCGAGGCCGACGAGTTCGGCCGCCTCCACCGCGTTGAGCGTGAACGCCTTCTCGCACAGCACGGCCTTCCCCGCCTCGACGCACAGACCGGCGGCGGCCCGGTGCGCCGAGTGCGGCGTCGCCACATAGACCACGTCCACGTCCTCGTCGGCGGCGAGCGCGGCCCAGTCGCCGTACGCGCGGGGGATGCCGAACCGGTCGGCGAACGCCTTCGCGGACGCCTCGCTGCGGGAGGCGACCGCCACGACCTCGGCGTCCGGCATCCGCAGCAGGTCCTCGGTGAACCGGGCGGCGATCCCGCCCGTCGCCAGCACACCCCACCGCACCGTCTCGTTCATCGACGCCCCACCCCTGGTCATGACGGCGTGCCGCAGAGCCTGCCCGGCGGGCAGGGCCCGGCACCGGAGTGTCCGAGTGACGAAGTCCACTGCTTGCGGACTCGCTTCGAACGGACGAGCTGAGAGCATAGTTCGTTGAATCAAGGAACGGAGCTGTCGATGCCGGAGAGCGGCCAGAGCAATCAAGGACCCGTCCCCGAAGCCGATCCGGCACCTTCCTCCCCCGTCGGCGCGCCCCGCGCGGCAACCGCGGCGACCCGCCGCACCGGTCTGCTGGTCACGCTCGTGCTGGGCGGGCTCACCGCGCTGCCGCCGCTGTCCATGGACATGTACCTCCCGGCGCTCCCCGAGGTAACCGACTCCCTGCGCGCACCCGCGGCGACCGTGCAGCTCACCCTGACCTCGTGCCTCGCGGGCATGGCACTGGGACAGCTCGTCGTCGGCCCGATGAGCGACAAATGGGGACGCAGGCGCCCGCTGCTCATCGGCATGGCCGCGTACGTCGTCGCCACCGTCATCTGCGCGCTCGCCCCCACCGCCGGACTCCTCATCGGCTTCCGGCTGGTGCAGGGACTCGCCGGCGCCGCCGGCATCGTCATCGCCCGCGCCGTGGTCCGGGACCTCTACGACGGCATCGAGATGGCCCGGTTCTTCTCCACCCTGATGCTGATCTCCGGGGCGGCGCCGATCATCGCGCCGCTGATCGGCGGCCAGGTGCTGCGGCTGACCGACTGGCGCGGCATCTTCGTGGTCCTCGCCGCCGTCGGCCTCGTGCTCACCCTCGTCGTGCTGAAGTGGCTGGACGAGACACTGCCCGTCGAACGGCGCCACGGGGGAGGGGTCGGCGAGGCGCTGCGCACGATGCGCGGGCTGCTCGCCGACCGTGTGTTCACCGGCTACATGCTGGCCGGCGGGCTCGCCTTCGCCGCCCTGTTCGCGTACATCTCGGCCTCCCCGTTCGTGATGCAGGAGATCTACGGGGCGTCGCCGCAGCTGTTCAGCCTGCTCTTCGGCCTCAACGCGGTCGGCCTGATCACCGCCGGCCAGATCAACGGCAAGGTGCTGGTCGGCCGGGTCGGCCTCGACAAGGTGATCGCGGCGGGCCTCACCGTGCTCACGCTCGCCGCGGTGGCGCTGCTCCTGATGACGACCGGTGCCCTCGGCGAGGTGGGTCTGGTCCCCGTCGCGGCGGGCCTGTTCGTGCTCTCGGCGGCCATGGGTTTCGCCGCGCCGAACACCAACGCGCTGGCCCTGCTGCGCACTCCGGACGCGGCCGGCTCGGCCTCGGCGCTCATCGGCACCTCGTCGTTCCTCGTCGGCGCGGTCGCCTCCCCCCTGGTGGGCATCGCGGGCGAGGCGACGGCCGTCCCGATGGCCGTGGTCCAGCTGTGCTGCGGGCTGGCGGCGCTGGCGTGCTTCGCGGGCCTGTGCCGTCCCTGGCGGCGCGACCGGCCGGGGCCGGCCGGGGCCGCCGCCGGACTGTGAGAGCTATGCCCTGCGGCGGGGACTGCCCAGCAGATGGTGCCGGTCCCGGGCGTCGGTCCACGTGAAGAGGCCGACGTCCGAGATCTCCGTGTCCGGCACGTGTACGTGCGGCGGCAGCGGCTCCGGTCCGGCGGCGGCCAGGTCGAGCGCCAGCGGCGTCCCGGTCCCCGCCACCGCCCCGGTGGTGCCGTAGGCGACGCCCGCGTCCGTCACCGTCGTCAGCGTCAGGGCGATCGTGCCGTCCGCCCGCTCGTGGCAGCGGCCCTTGCCGAGCGTCAGGTCGAACGCCAGGTTCCCGGCGACGAGATGCCCGCCCGCGGGCGAGCGCACCGCCTTCGGGTACGTGCCCGGTTCGATCTCCGGCTTGTGGCAGCGCACCGAGACCAGCGCCCGGCCGGTCCTCGACTCGTGCACCGCCCAGATGTCGTGCGTGGCCGCGTCCTTGCCGCCCCTCGCCACCCGCCAGCGGGCCAGCACATAGCCGTCGACGACCGACGTCGGAACGCCGGAGTCGCGCTCGGCACCGGCCGGGGCGACGTTCCTGCTCGCCCAGCCGCCCCGCACCCAGAAACCCGGGTCGCCGCTGATCAGCAGGCCCTTGTCGGTCACCCCGCGGACCTCGGTGAGCCGCCGGCAGCCCGCGCATCCCTTGGGAGGACGCAGGTCGTCCTGCTCGACCGCGGAGACCGCGCCGGTGACCGGGTCGACGACGGCGTTCGCGGTGCCGCCGTCGGTGATGAGGACACCGGGACCGGTGCCCGAGACGGACGGCGCGGCGGGCCAGGGCACCTCGGCCCGCCGGCGCGATCCGTCCCTTGCCGCGTACATGTCGAGCACGACGGCGGTCTCCGGTGCCGCCGGCCCGGTGGTCCGCCCGGCAGCGCCCGTGTCCACCGCGGCACCGGTGCCCGGCTCCGGATCCGGCTTCCCGAACGACCAGGCGACGAAGTAGTCCAGGCCGTCCTTGGTGACGGCCAGCAGGCGCGGCGGGCCGCCGACGGAGCCGCGCGGGCTCCAGGCCGGGCCCGCCCACCCCCGCTCGCCGGTCGCCGCGTCCAGGGTCCGCAGCCGGTAACGGCCGTTGCCCAGCTCCTCCAGATAGGCCACGACGCCCAGATCACGGGCGACCGCGTACTCGCGCGAGAGGCTGGACACCTCCCAGCCGCGGCCCGTGTCGTACGCCGCCGGGAGCGTCGGCCGGTTCGGCGTCTCGGTGCGGGCCGAGGCCGAGGGCCTGCCGCCGGCGGACCCGTCGTCCCGGCCGCCGTCCTCGTCCCCGCCCTTGTCCGTGCCGCCGCCGCACATGGACAGCAGGAGCAGCAGGGCGAGCACGGCCACGCCGGCGACCAGGGCGAGGCGCACCACGCGCTGTCTCATGGTTCCCCCCGTGAGCCGTGCTGCACCACGGTGCGTGTGCGGCATGGGGCGTCAGCGTAGCAACAGGCCGACGGCGCGGGGCAGTTCGTCGCGGGGCGCGCGGGGCGGCCGGCCGGGGCCGGTCGCGCGGCCCGGTTCCGCCCGGCCCGACGTGCGTAGAATCTCCCGGTGAACGCCTCCGCCCCCACCGCCGAGACCCTGCGCGGCGCCCTCGCCGGGCTGCTGGACGGTCTGCCTCCCAAGCAGGCCGCGCAGGCCGTCGAGCGGCTGATCGCCAACTACCGCGGCACCACCCCGACCGACGCCCCCGTGCTCCGCGACCGCTCCGACGTCGCCGCCTACGCCGCGTACCGGATGCCCGCGACCTTCGAGGCCGTACGGTCCGCGCTCGCGGCGCTGCGCCGGGCGGCACCCTCCTGGACCCCGGCCGCGCACACCGACATCGGCGGCGGCACGGGCGCGGCGAGCTGGGCGGTGGCCGACGCGTGGCAGGAGTCGGCGCCGGAGACGACGGTGCTCGACTGGGCGGAGCCCGCGCTGGAGCTGGGTCGCGAACTGGCGCTCGCCTCGCCATTCCCGTCGCTGCGCGCCGCGCGCTGGCAGCGCTCTCGGATCAGCTCGGCGCTCCGCATCGAGAGCACTGATCTTGTGACTGTGTCGTACGTGCTCAAGGAGCTGTCCGAGGCCGACCGCGCAGCCGTCGTCGCCGAGGCGGCCCGCGCCGCGCAGGCCGTCGTGATCGTCGAGCCCGGCACCCCCGACGGCTACGAGCGGATCATCACGGCCCGTGACGCGCTGATCGAGGCCGGCCTGAGCGTCGCCGCCCCCTGTCCCCACAGCGCAGCCTGCCCCATAGAGCCCGGCTCCGACTGGTGCCACTTCTCGGCCCGCGTCTCCCGGTCCTCACTGCACCGGCAGGTCAAGGGCGGCTCGCTGGCGTACGAGGACGAGAAGTTCAGCTACGTCGCGGCCGTGCGCTTCCCCGCCGGCCCGGCGGACGCCCGGGTGATCCGCAAGCCGCAGATCCGCAAGGGCCTGGTCCTGCTCGACCTGTGCACCGAGGAGGAGGGGCTGCAGCGCGAGACGGTCACCAAGCGGCACGGGGACCGGTACCGGGCGGCCCGGGACGCGGCCTGGGGCGACACCTGGCCGCCGCCCGCCCCGGCCCCTCGCCCCTAGGGGGTGTCTCGCCGATCTTGCCGGGCTCCCGGCGTCTGGCACCGCGCCTCGCCGCGTTGTCGTCGGTCGCCGACGCTCCGCGTCGCCTCCCTCCTCCGCCTTGCGATGCACGGCACCAGACGCCGCTCGCTGATCCGGCCTGATCGACAAGACACCCCCTAGGGCCTCTCGTTTGGATCACGCCGGGCTTGCGGGCCCTGGCACGCACGCTCGCCGCGTTGTCGTCGGTCGCCATGGCTCCGCCATTGTCTCTCTCCTCCGCCTTGCGATCGCACGCACCAGACCCCGCTCACTGATCCGGCCTGATCCAAACGAAAGACCCTAGCCGAGACGTCTCGTCTTCCCGTTGGTAGGTTGGCTCGTATGACCGAGGCCAAGGCACCCGACTCCACACGCCGCAGCGAGCGCTCCCGCCGCGCGATCTACCAGGCCGCGCTCGCCCTCGTCGGCGAAGTGGGATACGGGAAGACGACCATCGAGGGCATCGCCGCCCGCGCGGGCGTGGGCAAGCAGACCATCTACCGCTGGTGGCCCTCCAAGGCGGCCGTCCTGCTGGAGGCGTTCCTCGACCTGGCCGAGCAGGCCGCCGAGGAGGCGGGAGAAGGCGAGTACGAGATCCCCGACACCGGCGACATCAAGGCCGATCTGCGCCAGGTGCTGCGCGCCACCGTGGACGAGATGAACAGCCCGGCGTACGACGCCCCCGCCCGCGCCCTCGCCGCCGAGGGCGTGGTGAACCCCGACGTCGGCGCCCAGTTCGTGGAGAAGCTCCTCGAACCGCAGCTCCAGCTGTACGTCACCCGGCTGCGCACCGCCCAGGACGCGGGCCAGGTGCGCGAGGGCATCGACCTGCGCATCGCGCTGGAACTGTTCACCGGCCCCCTCGCGCACCGCTGGCTGCTGCGCACCCTGCCGCTCACCCACGACTACGCCGACGCGGTCGTCGACTACGCGGTCAACGGCCTCGCGCCGCGCCCCTGAGCCGCCGTGCGCCGGGCTCTCCTGCGGCGCGCCCGGCGCGCGCCGGGAACACATGAGCCGGTACCCCGGTTGGGGACTGTGGCCACCGGCAGCGCAGGATGGTGGGACGATGGCATTGTCCGCATGGGGCGAGTGCGAGCTGTGAGGGGATAGATGGGCGACGGTATCGGCCGCTTCCGCGGCACGGAGGGCAGGACGTCCCGGGAGAGCAGGCTGGCCCAGTGGCTGCGCCGCCGCACCGGGAACACCGAGACGGAGGACTCGCAGCGCGAGGTCCTGCTCCTGGCCACCGCCGCTGCCGGACTGCCGCTCGCACCCGCCGCGTATCCCGTCGGCCCCAGCTGTTCCTGTGAGCGCATCGGCTGTCCCATCCCGGCCACGCATCCCGTGTCCTTCGCCTGGCAGACGCAGTCCACGACCGACCGGGCACAGATCGAGCGCTGGGCCCGCAACCAGCCCGAGGCCAACTTCATCACCGCGACCGGCATGGTCCACGACGTCCTGGACGTTCCGTTGGAGGCCGGTCGCAGTGCTCTGGAGCGACTGCTGGCACAAGGCATCGACGTCGGTCCCGTGGCCGAGTCCGGTGGCGCCGGGGAGCGGGGCCGGATGCTGTTCTTCACGGCTACGCGGGGCACGCCGGAGGACGAGGACGAGTGGTGGCCCTGCGAGCTGGACTGCCACCCCGAGACGAGGGACGAGCACCCCGGGCTGCGCTGGCACTGCCGCGGCAGCTACGTGCTGGTGCCGCCGGCCCGCCTGCCCGGCGAGGCCGAGGTCGTCTGGGTGCGCGGGGTGGAGCATCCGCTGCCCGACCCGCTGACCCTGCTGGAGACGCTGACGGACGCGTGCGCGCGGCACATGGCGGGCGAGGACGACCACGCCGCCCACCACGAGGCCGCCTGGCCCCTCGGCCGCTGACCCGCACCGCACGAGCCGCCCGTCTCTTGCGCCGCACCGAGCGCCTGCCCGAGGCGCCCGACACCCCTGCGGCCCCGCGCCGTTGCGCCGGCTGCCCCTGCGGGAGGCGCCCGTCTCTCGCACGGTCCCGCGCCGTTGCGCCGGCCCGGCCCTGGGCGAGGCGTCTCACTCCCGTGCGGCCCCGCGCTCTTGCGCCACCCGCCCTTGCGTGAGGCGCCCGACTCCCGTGCGGCCACGAGCCGTTGCGCCGGCTGCCCCTGCGGGCGCCCGTCTCTTGCGCCGCGCCGAGCGCCTGCCCGAGGCGCCCGACTCCCGTGCGGCCCCGCCCTGTTGCATCGGCCCGCCCTGTGCGATGCATCCGACTCCCGTGCGGCCACGTTCCCTTGACGCGGTCGGAGCCCGCGCTCACATCGTGGCGTCCGCACTCGCGAGGTCACCCGGCATCACCCGCGGGGCGGCGCCCGCACTCGCGAGGGCATGCGGCAGGCGAGCCGCATCGGTGCCCGCCCGCGGCGCCCCGCGCCCGCGAGGGCGCCCGGCACTTGCACCGCGCCGCACCCGCGGGGGCGCCCGCGTCGCGGGCCCCGCCCGTACCGCTACGAGCCCTTGGCTGCCGTCAGGCCCGTCAACCTCGCCAGTATGTCCGGCTGTCCGCCGCCGCTGCCCACCGGCACCGTGACCACCTGGCTGGAGACCCGCTCCTTGGTGATCGTGGACTTCACCTCGCCGGTGAGCAGCGCCTTCACATCCGGGATGATCTTCAGTTGTACGCCCTCGGCAGCGGTCTGACGCTCGAAGTTCTTCACGGAGAAGAACACGAAGGCGCCGCCGTCCTGGGTGACGAGCCCCAGCGGCGCGAACGCGCCCGTGTCCAGGGGCTGGTCGATGTACTGCGTGGACATGCCCAGCACGGACGCGTTCTTCTTGCGCGTCTCGCGCCAGCCCGACGTGTGCGGCCCCGCCTTGAAGTGCTCGGGCGTGCCGTTCTGCAGGTACGAGGCGTAGTCCTCGCTCAGGTTGCGCGGGGCGACCGCGAGCGCCGCGTCGTCCGGCGCGACCGGCTCCACGTGGCCTTCCGCGTCCCGCTTGAACGCCGGGATCTCCTTCGGCGACATGATCGCCAGGTACGCGGCCTTCCACGTGTCCTGGACACCGGCCCGGACGAAGACGACGAGCCAGCGGTTGTCCAGGTCGCCGCCGTTGTCCCGGTCGCGGTTGGAGTCCGTGTCCGCGACGAACCAGCGCGGCCAGCCCGCCTTCTTCGGGATGATGTACGTGGCGTCCCCGAGTTCCAGCGGAACGTGCCGGGGGTTGCCGTCGGGGAAGTTGACCTGACGGGCCTTGAGACCGGCCTGGTTTATGGCGCCGAGCGCCCCGGTGACGTGCTGCGCGTCGAGGGCGGGGTCGTACGCCTTGTCGGCCTTGTTGTACGCCGCGGTGAAGTCGGCGAGTGCCTTCGCGGCCTCTGCCTCCGTCGCCGACGGGACGACCTCCAGCTCTCCGTGAATTGTCACGCACGCGCTCGCCGTCAGGGACAGCACCACTGTCGCCGCGAGCCCCGTCGCCGCCCGACCCAGCCTTCTCATCGGTTGCCTTCTGCTCCTCGCCCCGCACTGACCGTCCGAACCCTACCGGGGCCGGGAACAGGCCGAGCGCCTGGACCGGTTACCGCACCCACACCGTGACCGGACCGTGGCGCACGCGACGAACGCGGACGCCGCCCCGCGGGCCGGGATGCTTGAATGCCCGCGTGAACGAACGCGACGTGCTCGACATCATCGACGTGCTCCAGGTCTTCTGTGCCGGCGACGGCCGGTTCGGCAACACCCTCGGCGTCGTGCGCGACGCGCGCCGCTACCCGGACCGGGCGTCCCGGCAGGCGCGCGCCGACGAACTCGGTTACAGCGAGACGGTGTTCGTCGACGACGAGGAGCGAGGCGTCGTCGACATCTACACGCCCGGTCTGCGGCTGCCGTTCGCCGGACACCCCCTCGTCGGCACGGCCTGGTTGCTGGACCTCGACGCCGTCCGCCCGCCGGCGGGCGAGGTGTGGGCGCGCCACGACGGCGAGTTCACCTGGATCACCGCGCGCGCCGAGTGGGCGCCGCCGCGGCAGCTCGTGCAGTACGCGTCCCCCGCCGAGGTCGACGCCCTGCCCGCCCCGCCGCCCGGCGAGGGCTGGCTCTACGCCTGGGCCTGGGAGGACGAGGCGGCCGGACGCGTGCGGGCGCGGGCGTTCCCGCGGCGCGACGACTGCATCGCGGAGGACGAGGCGACGGGCGCGGCGGCCCTGTTGCTCACCGACCGGCTGGGCCGGGCGCTGAACATCACCCAGGGCCAGGGGTCGCAGATCCTGACCGCGCCGGGGCCGGACGGCATCGTCGAGATCGGGGGCCGCGTACGCCTCGCACGGCCCGCGGTCTCGGCCTCCGCGTCGGCCGAGGCTGAGCCGGCGCTCGGGAGCTCGGGCCGTATCGCGCCTCTGCGGCGCGCCGAGCGGTCCCGCCTCCCGCACGCGGTCACGATGCCCTGACCCGGGCCCGGCAGCTCAGGCGCTGAGCGGGAACTCCGCGCCCAGCTCGTGGAACACCGCGCTGTTGTGGTCGAAGGCCCGCCTGCACTCGTCGACGATCCGCTTCTTCTCCAGGTCGTCCACCTCCACCGCGTCCAGCAGCTCTCGGTAGGTCCGCTTGAACGCCGCGGGGTTGTGGATCTCCTCGAAGACGTAGAACCGCACGCCGTCGCCCTTGCGCGCGAACCCCCACGTCTTCTCCGCCCGGTCGCGGATGATCTGCCCGCCGGACAGGTCCCCCAGGTAGCGGGTGTAGTGGTGCGCCACGTACCCCGCGGGCCAGTCGCGGGCGCACGCGGCGATCCGCGCGGCGTACGCGGCGGTCGCGGGCAGTGCGCCGAGGCCCGACCGCCAGCGGGGGCCCCGCAGGTGCGCGAGATCGCGCTCCAGGGCCGGGGTGCGCATCAGCTCGGGCCGGACGAAGGGCCCCGCGACCGGATCGTCCCGCAGCGTGCCGGCCGCGTCCTCCAGTGCCCGGTAGACGAACCAGAGCTGCTCCGTGTAGCGCGCGTACGCCGCCACACCGAGCCGGCCGCCCAGCAGATCACTCATGAAGGAGGAGGTCTCGGCCCGGGTGTGCTGCTCGTGCGAGGCTTCGCGGATGAGCGTCGAGAAGGGCGTGCCGGTTGCGTCCAAGGCGGGCCTCCAGGGCCGAAGGGACGGGAACAGGGCCGTTGCCACGACCGATCTTTCTACTTAGGCTTACCTAAGTCAACCTGTTCCCGACGGCCTGTCGGTAAAAACCCTACCCGCCTAACGGGTCACGGCAACGTGAGAATCTCCGCGCCCGTGTCGGTCACCACCAGCGTGTGCTCGAACTGCGCCGTGCGCTTGCGGTCCTTCGTGACGACCGTCCAGCCGTCCGCCCACATGTCGTACTCGTACGTCCCGAGCGTCAGCATCGGCTCGATGGTGAACGTCATCCCCGGCTGGATGACCGTGGTCGCGTGCGCCGCGTCGTAGTGCGGGACGATCAGGCCGGAGTGGAAGGACGAGTTGATGCCGTGGCCGGTGAAGTCACGGACCACGCCGTAGCCGAAGCGCTTGGCGTACGACTCGATGACCCGGCCGATGACGTTGATCTGCCGGCCCGGCTTGACCGCCTTGATCGCGCGGTTGAGCGACTCCCGCGTCCGCTCAACCAGCAGCCGCGACTCCTCGTCGACGTCACCGCACAGGTAGGTGGCGTTGTTGTCGCCGTGCACGCCATTGATGTAGGCGGTCACGTCCAGGTTCACGATGTCGCCGTCGCGCAGGACGGTGGAGTCCGGAATCCCGTGGCAGATGACCTCGTTGACCGAGGAGCACAGCGACTTGGGGAAGCCGCGGTAGCCGAGCGTCGACGGGTAGGCGCCGTGGTCGCACAGGAACTCGTGCGCGACACGGTCGAGTTCGTCCGTCGTCACGCCGGGCGAGATGTGCTTGGCGGCCTCCTCCATCGCCTGCGCGGCGATGCGCCCGGCGATGCGCATCCGCTCGATGGTGTCGGAGTCCTGGACCTCCGGTCCGGTGTACGGGGTCGGCGCGGGCTTGCCGACGTACTCGGGACGGGGGATGGAGGCGGGAACGGAACGGGTGGGGGAGACCACCCCGGGAACGAGCAGCGACTGGCCAGACATGCCGCGAGTCTAACCGGGGTCTCCCTGCCCACCGCCGGGCGTAGGCGCAGGCCCATGGGGCAGCATGGCCCTGGAGGAAGGAGCCGACGATGGCCCTGTTCAAGAAGCGCACGGTGGGCAAACCGGGCGAGTGGTACTACTGCCTGCAGCACAAGAAGGTCGAAGAAGGCCCGGAGTGCCCGGCGAAGGACCGCTTCGGGCCGTACACGACCCGCGCCGAGGCGGAGCACGCGATGGAGACGGCGCGCGAACGGAACCTCGAGTGGGAGAACGACCCCCGCTGGCACGACGGGGCGTCGCGCCGAGAGGGGGAGTAGGGGACACATCCCGCCCTGCGCCCCGGGTGCCGGCGGGCAGATCCAGGCTCGCCGGCGTTTGAGGCGCGGGGCTCGGGGCGGAGCCCCGACGAGAGCGCTGCCCACAGGAAGCCCGCCGGCAAGGCCGTCCAGCCCGCCGCGCCGAATACCACGAAGAGCCCGTGTCGTCGTACGCGCGACGTCCAGCCGCTGGTCAGGGCTGAGCAGCACGAACCGGACCGACCCCGCCGAGCACTCCCTCGCGGAGAGCTTGGAGGTCACGGGCGACCATGGTCGACGCCCCTGACAGCCGTCGGCAACCGATGTACGTCCCGGCCGGGGCCGCCGGCCGGGCACGAGCGCCGATCGGGCGGCCGCCCGCGACCGGAGCGCGGACCCGCACGCACGGGCCCGGCGTTACCAGCGGGCCGGTGGCGGCTCGGTCAGCTGGTCCGCCAGGCGCGACAGCCGGTCGCGCAGACGCAGCCGCCCCCGCCGCGCGGGCGCGCCGTTCTCCCCGGCCGCCGCGCTCACCAGGTGCTGCACCATGTCGATGTCGATCTCCGCGCCCGGCCCCTTCGCCCCCGCCGCCGGTACCGTCAGCGCCTCGTGCGCGAGGCCCTGCACCTCCGGCTCGCCGCCCTCCAGCGCGAGCACCGTCGCCCCTGCACGCCGCGCGTCGTGCACCCGCTCCAGCAGGCCCGCGTCGGGCAGCTCGGGTGCCACGAGCAGCAGCGTCTCGCCCCGGCGGGCCGCCTCCAGCCGGCCGAGCCCGACGGACAGATGGACCCGGTCGCCGGGGCGCACCCGGTGGCGTACGAGGGTGGGCTCCAGTTCCGGCAGGCCTGACCAGGCGGCCTCGTCCACCAGATGCGCGGCCAGGTGCCACGGCTCGTACTCCCGCGTGCCCACCAGCAGCAGCCCGCCGCCCCGCTGGACCACGGAGGTGCGCAGCACCCCGGCGAAGTGCCGGGTCGCGGCCGGCCACCCCGTCCCCGCGAGGACTTCGCGCAGCAGCGCGACGCGTACGGCATCCATGGAGGCGCATCCTGCCCCACGGGCCCGCCGCCCGGGCGCGATTGGCCCCGGCTCACCCGTTCGGGAGCGGCGTACCAGGAAGTAAGGTCGGGCCATGACTTCGAATGACAGCGCGGGCACCGCGCCGAAGGCCCCGGCCAAGGATCCCTGGGACCTCCCCGACGTCTCCGGCCTCGTCGTCGGTGTCCTCGGCGGCACCGGCGACCAGGGCCGCGGGCTCGCCTACCGGCTGGCCAAGGCGGGCCAGCGCGTGATCATCGGCTCGCGGTCCGCCGGGCGCGCGGAGGCGGCCGCGGCGGAGCTCGGCCTCGGTGTCGAGGGCGCCGACAACGCCGAGTGCGCCCGGCTCAGCGACATCGTGATCGTGGCGGTGCCGTGGGACGGCCACGCCAAGACTCTGGAGACGCTGCAGAAGGAGCTCGCGGGCAAGCTGGTCGTCGACTGTGTCAACCCGCTCGGCTTCGACAAGAAGGGGGCGTACGCGCTGAAGCCGGAGGAGGGCAGCGCCGCCGAGCAGGCCGCCGCGCTGCTGCCGGACTCGCGGGTGACCGCGGCCTTCCACCATCTGTCCGCCGTGCTGCTCCAGGACGAGTCGATCGACGAGATCGACACCGATGTGATGGTGCTCGGCGAGTCCCGGGCGGACACCGACATCGTCCAGGCGCTCGCCGGCCGCATCCCCGGCATGCGCGGGGTGTTCGCCGGCCGGCTGCGCAATGCGCACCAGGTCGAGTCGCTCGTCGCCAACCTGATCTCGGTGAACCGCCGCTACAAGGCGCACGCGGGACTGCGCGTCACCGACGTCTGACCGGCGTCCGGAGAGCGACGGGGCATGGGGGACACTGGGGGGACGTACCTCCCCGACGCCCCGGCGGGCGTGGGAGGTGCCCCCGCCCGATGGACCCGACAGGAGCCGTACCCCATGCCCCGCCTCGCTCTCTACTCCCTCGTCGTCTGCGTGCTCTCCGTCGCCGCGGCGGTGGTGTCCTTCACGCAGGGCATGTGGCTCGGGATCGTCTGGGTGCTGCTCGCGGGCCTGTCGTCGAACATGGCCTGGTACTACATCCGCCGCGCGAAGGCGCAGCGCGGGGCGGACGCCCCGCCGGCCTGAGGCGGTCAGCCGGCGACGCAGAACTCGTTCTGCCCGTCCCAGAAGGTGAACAGGTCCCGGCCGCAGTAGATCTCGATCTGCTGCACGCCGAGCGCGTCCATCACGCCGTGTATCGCGTCGAAGAACACGCCGTTGACCTCGGGGATCCACAGGATCACGAAGACGGCGAGCAGACCGAACGGCGCGAACGGCTCCACCTGACGGCGCACCTTGTACGACAGCCAGGGCTCGATCACGCCGTAGCCGTCGAGGCCGGGCACCGGCAGGAAGTTCAGGATCGCGGCCGTGACCTGGAGCATCGCGAGGAACGCGAGCGCGAGCCGGAAGGGCACCGGCACCCCGTCGAGCGCCCCCAGCCAGAACGGCGCGGTGCACACGGCGGCGAACAGCACGTTCGTCAGCGGGCCCGCCGCGGAGACCAGGCTGTGCTTCCAGCGCTGCCGGATGCGGTGCATCTCGATGAAGACGGCGCCGCCGGGCAGGCCGATGCCGCCCATGATCACGAAGATGACGGGCAGCGCGATGCTCAGCAGGGCGTGCGTGTACTTCAGCGGATTGAGCGTCAGATAGCCCTTGGCGCCGACCGAGATGTCACCGCCGTGCAGCGCGGTACGGGCGTGCGCGTACTCGTGCAGACAGAGCGAGACGATCCATGCCGAGACCACGAACAGGAAGACCGCGAGTCCGGGGCTGGCCGCGAAGTCCGTCCACACGGCCCAGCCCGTCACCGCCGTCACCGCGGCGATCCCGATGAACACGGGACTGATCCTTCGCTCGCTGTGGGCTCTGGCAGCGGTGGTCATAGGGTTCGGCTCCTGGGGACGCGGGCGTGCGGGACCGTACGGCTGGCGGGGAGTGGTGCGCAGTAGACCGTACCGGTGACAGGGGGACAACGTCGCCGGGGGCCTCCCCGGTTCCTTGCCCACCCGCACGGGGGCGGCAGCGTCCCCGGCGAGCAGGCCACGGTGCCGGGCACACGACGGCCGCCGACGGAGCGCCGACACGAGGCCGGCGCACCGTCGACGGCCGCTGGTCGCACAGATCAGGAGCGGGTCACGCGCAGATCGGCGCCTCGGGAACGGGGCGGGAGAGGGTCAGGAACCGGCCTTCGCGTAGTCCCCGAAGCCGACCCAGTCGAGCATGACGCACGGTTCGTCGCCGACGACGTAGGCGTCGTGCCCGGGGGCGACGGTGATGAACTGGCCCGGTTCCACGTCCACCGTCTCGCCGTCATCCATGGTGATCTTCATCCGGCCGCTGACGACGTAGCCCGTGTGGGCGGCCATGCAGCTGTCCGTTCCGGCGATGGGCTTGACGTGGGAGGACCAGCGCCAGCCCGGCTCGAAGACGGCCCGGCCGACCGGCCCCTGGTCCGTGTTGAGGAGGTCGAGCCTTCCCTTGCCTTCCGTGAACTCCCTTGTCTCGTCGGCCTTGTCGAACGTTCTGCTCACAATTCCGGCCATGGTCATCCGCCTCCTGGCGGCGTTGCGGGACAGCCCCCGAGTCCACTTCTCACACTACGCCGGGGCGCATGCCGACAGCCCGCCGACGGGGGAAGATCGGCGGGCTGTCGTCCGTACCGGCAGTGGTCAGTGGAAGGTGTGCTCCTCGGCGGGGAACGCCCCGCCCCGGACGTCCTCCGCGAACGCCTTCGCCGCGTCGCCGAGCGTCCGGCGCAGGTCCGCGTACTGCTTGGTGAAGCGCGGCACCTTGCCGCCCGTCAGACCCGCCATGTCGGTCCATACGAGGACCTGCGCGTCCGTGTCGGGTCCGGCGCCGATACCGATGGTGGGGATGTGCAGGGAGCGGGTGACCTCGGCGGCGACCTCGGCCGGCACCAGCTCCAGCACGAGCGCGAACGCGCCCGCGTCCTGTGCCGCCTTGGCGTCGCGGAGCAGCCGGTGGGCGGCCTCGTCGCCGCGGCCCTGCACGCGGTAGCCCATGGTGTTCACGGACTGGGGGGTCAGGCCCAGGTGGGAGACGACCGGGATGCCGGACTCGACGATCAGCTCGGTCTGTGCGAGCGAGCGCTCGCCGCCCTCCAGCTTGACCGCGCCCACGCCCGCCTCCTTGACCAGCCGGGTCGCGTTGCGCAGGGCCTGGACCGGTCCCTCCTGGTACGAGCCGAACGGCAGGTCGCCGACGATCAGGGCGCGCCTGGTGCCCCGGACGACCGCGGCGGAGAGCAGCGTCATCTCGTCCATCGTCACCGGCACGGTGGTCTCGTAGCCGAGGTGACAGTTGCCCATCGAGTCCCCGACCAGCATGACCGGGATGCCGGCCTCGTCGAAGACGGACGCGGTCATCGCGTCGTACGCGGTGAGCATGGCCCACTTCTCGCCCCGCTCCTTGGCGGCGGTGATGTCGTGGACGGTGATGCGCCGCCGCTGCGAGCCGCCGTAGAGCGCCTTGCTGTCGGAGGGGCGGGCGGCGGCCTGGTTCTGCGCAGCCTGAAGCGTCATGGCTGATCGGCTCCCTGTTGTCATCTCGAGGCGCCCTGACGGCGTCCCCGGACCGCCTCCATGGTGGCACTACGTGCCGCCCGGACGGAAGAGGACCTCGTGTCGCGGAGTTTCTTTACGAGACGGTTTCGTATCGAAATGGTTAGGCTGGGTCCATGACCAGCCCCTCCGGGGCCGCCACGGCTCCCCGCGTACCCGAGGCCGTCCACCGCAGACGCTGGGCGATCCTCGCCGTCCTGATGCTCAGCCTGCTGATGGTGGTACTCGACAACTCGATCCTGAACGTGGCGGTGCGGACGATCGCCGCACCCCCGCCCACCGGCCTCGGCGCCACCCAGGGGCAGCTGGAGTGGGCGATCAACGCGTACACGCTCGTCTTCGCCGGACTGCTCTTCACGGCGGGACTGCTCGGCGACCGCATCGGCCGCAAGAAGGTGCTGCTCTTCGGCGTCGCCGTCTTCGGCGTGGGGTCGGCGCTCGCCGCGTTCTCCGCCTCTCCCGTCGAGCTGATCGCCTACCGGGCCATGATGGGCCTCGGCTCGGCCTTCGTCATGCCGGCCACGCTCGCCGTCCTGATGAACGTCTTCGAGCGCGACGAACAGCCCAGGGCGATCGGCATCTGGACCGGCAGCGTCGGCGTCGCCGTCGCGCTCGGCCCGATCACCGGAGGACTGCTGCTGGAGCACTTCTGGTGGGGCTCGATCTTCCTGGTCAACGTGCCGGTCGTGATCATCGCCCTGGTGGCGATGGTCCTGCTGGTCCCCGAGTCGAAGGACCCGGATCCGGGCCGTACGGACCCGATCGGCGTCATCCTGTCCGTCGTCGGCCTCGTCCTGCTGGTGTCCGGCATCATCCACGGCGGCGAGCTCGCCGACTTCACTGCCCCCTCCGTGGTCCTCCCTCTCCTGGCCGGCGTCGTGGTGCTGGCCGGCTTCGTGCTGCACGAGAAGCGGAGCGACCACCCGGCGATCGACATGTCGTACTTCGGCAGGCCGGCGTTCGCCGCCTCCATCGCCGCGGGCGCCCTGGGCTTCTTCGCGCTCATGGGCGTGACCTTCATCTCCGCGTTCTATCTGCAGAGCGTGCGGGGCCACAGCGCGCTGGAGACCGGGATGCTGATGGTGCCGCTGGCGGTGACGCAGGTGGTGTTCGCCCCGCGGGCCCGTCTGGTCGTGGACCGCTTCGGCGCACGCGCCGTGTGCGCGGTGGGCATGCTGATGGTCGCGGCAGGTCTCGGCTCGTTCGGGTTCTTGGACGCGTCGACGCCGCTGTGGGTGCTGGAGACCGTCTTCTTCGTCCAGGGCACGGGCATGGCGCACGTCATGACGCCGGTGACGGTGGCCGTGATGCAGACGCTGCCGAGGGAGAAGGCCGGCTCGGGCTCGGCGATCAACAACACGTTCCGGCAGGTGGGCGGCGCCCTGGGCGTCGCGGTGCTCGGCTCGGTGCTGTCCGCGCACTACCGGGGCGAGATCGAGCCCCACCTCACCGGCCTGCCGCCAGGGGCCCGGCAGGAGGCGGGCGAGTCGATCGAGGCGACCCTGGGCGCGGCGCAGCGCCTGGGCCCGGCGGGTGAGGCGCTGACGGCCCCGTCGCAGGAGGCATTCGTGAGCGCGATGCACCTGACGGCGCTGGGATCGGCGGGCGTGGCGCTGATCGGCGCGCTGGTGGTGGGGGTGTTCCTCCCGGGCCGGACCGGTCCGGCGCAGGGGGCGCCCGCTGCCGAGCGGGCGCCGGCGGGGGCGAAGCCGCCAGGGGAGTGATCGGTGTGAAGAGCCTGCGGGAGAATGGCCGGATGGCGGCGAGAGGCGGAGCGACGGTGCCCCGGGGTCAGCATCACGACGCGCACGGGGCGGGCGCCGGCACGCGGGGCGCGCACGGCCCACAGGCGTCAGGGCCCGACACGCACGCGGCGGGGCCGCACGGGGCCGCCCCGCCGACGCGCCGTGGGCGGCCCCGCAGTGAGGCCGTCGAGCGGTCGATCATCGACGCCGTCGTCCGCCTCCTCGAGGAGGGCGTGTCCATAGCCGACCTCTCCATCGAGCGCATCGCCCGCACCGCCGGCGTGGGCAAGGCCACCATCTACCGCCGCTGGGAGGGCAAGGAGTCGCTCCTCGTCGACGTCGTCCGCTCCATGGAACCCGTCGACCCGCCTCTCCCCGGCACCTCCGTACGCGACGACCTCGTGGCCCTCGTCGAGACGATGCGCAGCCGCGGTCTCGCCAAGCGCTCCTCCGCCCTCCTGCACAACGTCTTCGCGCAGATGCAGAGTTATCCCACGCTGTGGGAGATGTACCACCGCATCGCCGTCACCCCCCGCCGCGAGCGCCTGGAAGCCGTCCTGCGGCGCGGCGTCGAGACCGGGGAGATACGCGCCGACGTCGACTTCGACCTGCTCGGTGACCTGTTCGTCGGGCCCATGCTCGTACGCACCGTGCTGCGGCCCGAGTCCACGCCCGGACCGGGCAGCGCCGAGCGGATCGTGGACAGCGTGCTGAACGGAGTGCGGCCGCCCAGCTGATCGCGGCGCCCCCCGCCCCGCCGCGGCAACGCGAATGTGCGCGTTCTGTCACAGCCGCCCCACCTGGGCCGATACCAGGAACCCGGTCCGCGGAACGGTCGTCATCGAGGCAGTACGGCCGTCCACGGACGGCGGAGTGACCACCGGTCATCCCCTAGGGTGCCGAGGGGCCCCCGGGACCCACGGCCTAGGGTCCTTCTGGGACCGGGGCCCCGGGCTCGGGGGAGCGGCGCGGCGCGCCACCGGTGTGACAGCAAGGCAGTGAGGACAGCTCTATGGCGCAGGCGTACACGGCGGAGACGGGGAACGGCACGGCGGGAACGCGGCCATCCGGTCCCCGCTTCCGGAGCCTGCTGGAGCGCTGGCGCGGAGACCGGGGCATCTGGCGGCGGGGCGTGCTGCTCGCGCTGTGCGCCGTGCTGGTGGCGTTCCTGATGATCATGCACGCGCAGATCCCCAACCGGATCGGCAACCTCGGCAGCCTCACGGAGACGTTCCTGCCGTGGCTCGGCCTGTTCGTGCCGCTGATCCTCGTCGGCGCGCTGGTGCGCCGCTCGGCCACGGCGCTGATCGCGCTGCTCCTGCCGCTGACGGTCTGGCTCAACCTGTTCGGCGGTCTGCTCACGGGCAAGTCCGCGGCGACCGGCGGCGATCTGACGGTCGCCACGCACAACGTGAACGCCGGCAACCCCGACCCGGCCGGCACCGCGCTGGACGTCGCGGCGTCGGGCGCGGACGTGCTCGCGCTGCAGGAACTGCCCGCCGGGCAGGTGGCGGCGTACGAGAAGGCGCTGGCCGAGACGTACAAGTACCACGCGGTCGAGGGCACGGTCGGACTGTGGAGCAAGTACCCGCTCGCCGGTACGGCCCCCGTGGACATCCGGCTCGGCTGGACCCGCGCGATGCGCGCCACGGTCGCTGCGCCGGGCGGCGAGGTCGCCGTGTACGTGGCACACCTGCCGTCCGTGCGCGTCAAGCTGAACGCCGGCTTCACGGCCAACCAGCGCGACAACAGCGCGGACGCGCTGGGCGAGGCGATCGCCCGGGAGCGTCTCGACCGCGTGGTGCTGCTCGGCGACCTCAACGGCACGATGAACGACCGCTCCCTGAACGCGGTCACGTCCCAGATGCGCTCGACGCAGGGGGCGGCCGGGGACGGCTTCGGCTTCAGCTGGCCGGC
This sequence comes from Streptomyces sp. NPDC015127, assembly GCF_043080095.1. Lineage (NCBI taxonomy): Bacteria > Bacillati > Actinomycetota > Actinomycetes > Kitasatosporales > Streptomycetaceae > Streptomyces > Streptomyces sp. NPDC015127. The sequence goes on along the minus strand of NZ_JBIBVE010000006.1, from coordinate 205,854 downwards.
GGGGTTCCCGATGGCGCGGATCGACCAGATCATGGTGCGGGGTGTGGAGCCGGTCTCGTCCTGGACCCTGCCGAGGACGGCGAGCGACCATTTGCCGATCGCGGCGCGCATCGACCTGTGACGTTCCCCACCCCACCCCACCCCACCCCTCCCCGAACCGGGGGCTCCGCCCCCGGACCCCCGCGCCTCAATCGCCCGCGGGGCTGGTTTTGCGCGGCGCCTTCGCTGGGGCTCTGCCCCAAGCCCGCGGCGGCGGGGCTGATTTCGCGGAGCGAAATCCAGCCCGTCCGGGGGCACTCCCCCTACGCCTGGCGGCGTGGGAGGTACCCCCACCCACGGCCGCCAGGCCGTAGGGGGGAGGGGTGGGGAATCTGCGCGAAGCGCGGTACCAGGGTCTGAGGCGCAGCCCCGGTTCGGGATGGGGTACCACCCACGGCCGCCAGGCCGTAGGGGAGGGGTGGGGAATCTGCGCGCAATCCCGTGTTCACCGTCGGGAACAAAACATCTGCGAGCATTTGTTCCGAGAACGAACTTACTCGGAAAGGCTCACCCTCCATGCCCTTGGCGCTACTCGCCCTCGCCGTATCCGCCTTCGGCATCGGCACCACCGAATTCGTCATGATGGGCCTCCTGCCCAATGTCGCCGACGATCTCGGTACCTCCGTCCCCACCGCCGGCCACCTCGTCTCCGCCTACGCACTCGGCGTCGTCATCGGCGCCCCGCTGCTGACCGGCCTCGGCTCCCGCGTGCCACGCAAGCGGATGCTCCTGCTGCTCATGGCGCTCTTCATCGTCGGCAACCTCGCCTCCGCCCTCGCCCCCGGCTTCGGCACCCTCCTCGCGGGCCGCGTCCTCGCCGGGCTGCCGCACGGCGCGTTCTTCGGCGTCGGCGCCGTCGTCGCCGCCCGGCTGGTCAGCGAGAACCGGCAGGCGCGCGCCGTCGCCACGATGTTCCTCGGCCTGACCGTCGCCAACATCGTCGGCGTCCCCGCCGCCACCGCACTCGGTCAACACCTCGGCTGGCGCGCCACGTTCCTCGTCGTCACCGGCATCGGCCTCGTCGCGATGGCCGCCCTCGCCCGGCTCGTCCCGCAGATGCCGCTCGACGCCCACCAGGGCGTCGGCCGCGAGCTGCGCGCGCTCGGCAGCCGGCAGGTGGTCCTCGGGCTGCTCACCGCCGTCTTCGGGTTCGCCGGCGTCTTCGCCGTGTACGCGTACCTCGCCTCGATGACCACCGAGGCCATGGGCCTCGGTGAGCCGTCCGTCACGCTGGTGCTCGCCCTGTTCGGCATCGGCATGACGCTCGGCGCGCTCGTCGCCGGACCGCTCACCGACCGGGCGCTGCGCCCGACGTTGTACGGCTCCCTCGCCGCCCTCGCCCTTGTCCTGGTCGCGTTCCCCTTCACCGTGCACACCCCATGGCTCGCGCTCACGGCCGTCGTCGTCCTCGGTGCGGTCGGCTTCCTGACCACCACACCGCTGCAGATGCTGGTGATGCGGAAGGCGCAGGACGCCCCGACGCTCGCCTCGGCCTCCAACCACTCGGCCTTCAACCTCGCCAACGCGGGCGGCGCCTGGCTCGGCGGCGCCGCCATCGCGGCCGGCTGGGGCTGGACGTCCCCCGCCTTCGTCGGTGCGGTCCTCGCCGTGGTGGGCCTTGGAATCGCGGCGGCGGCCGGGCTGCTGGACCGGGACCGTACGACGACGGGGGCCTCCCGCGTGATCGCCGCGGGAAACCCCCGTACGCCCGAGACGGTCAGCTCGTCGTCTCGCGCCACCGGTTCGTGATCGGCAGCCGCCGGTCCTTGCCGAAGCCCTTGGCCGAGATCTTGGTGCCCGGCGGGTACTGGCGCCGCTTGTACTCCGCCGTGTCCACCAGCCGCAGCGTCCTCGTCACCAGCTCCTCGTCGAAACCGGCCGCCACGATCGCGTCCTTGCCCTGGTCGCGGTCGACGTACAGCTCCAGGAGCCGGTCCAGCACGTCGTAGTCCGGCAGGGAGTCGGTGTCCACCTGGCCCGGGCGCAGCTCGGCGCTCGGCGGCTTGGTGATCGACGCCTCCGGGATCGGCGGCGTCTGGCCGCGCTCCTCGGCGGCCCGGTTGCGCCACTTCGCGAGCCGGAAGACGGACGTCTTGTAGACGTCCTTGATCGGCCCGTACGCGCCGACCGAGTCGCCGTACAGCGTCGAATAGCCCACCGCCAGCTCGGACTTGTTGCCCGGCGCGAGAACGATGTGGCCCTCCTGGTTGGAGAGGGCCATCAGCATCGTGCCGCGCAGCCGCGACTGGAGGTTCTCCTCGGCGAGCCCGGTGAGACCCAGCGCGCCCATGTACGCGTCGAACATCGGCTCGATCGGCACGGTCCGGAAGTTCAGCCCCGTCCGGCGGGCCAGCTCGGCGGCATCGTCCTTGGAGTGCTCGGAGCTGTACTTCGACGGCATCGAGACGCCGTACACGTGCTGCGCGCCGAGCGCGTCGCAGGCGATGGCCGCGACGAGCGCGGAGTCGATGCCGCCGGAGAGGCCGACGAGGACCGAGCGGAAGCCGTTCTTGGCGGCGTACGCCCGCAGGCCGACGACCAGCGCGGAGTACACCTCCTCGTCGTCGTCGAGCCGGTCGGCGTACCCGCCGGCGAGCTCGGCCTCGTAGGCGGGCAGCGGCTCCTCGGACAGCACGACGCGGTCGATGGCGAGGCCGTCGTCCACGACACCGGTGGGCGCGTCTGCCGCGGCCGCCGGCAGGTCCAGGTCCAGGACGACACAGCCCTCGGCGAACTGCGGGGCGCGGGCGATCACTTCGCCGTCGGCGCCCACGACGATGGAGTCGCCGTCGAAGACGAGCTCGTCCTGTCCGCCGATCATCGCCAGGTACGCGGTGGTGCAGCCGGCCTCCTGGGCGCGCTTGCGCACCAGCTCCAGGCGGGTGTCGTCCTTCTCCCGCTCGTACGGCGAGGCGTTGATCGAGACCAGCAGGCCGGCCCGCGCGCTGCGGGCCGCAGGCACCCGGCCGCCGTCCTGCCACAGGTCCTCGCAGATCGCGAGCGCGACGTCGATGCCGCGTACGCGGACGACCGGCATGGTGTCGCCGGGCACGAAGTACCGGAACTCGTCGAACACGCCGTAGTTGGGCAGGTGGTGCTTGGCGAAGGTCAGTACCACCTCGCCGCGGTGCAGCACCGCGCCGGCGTTCTGCGGGGCGCCGGCGGGCTGGCCGTACTTGGGCCGGGCCGTCTCCGCGCGGTCCAGATACCCGACGACGACCGGGAGGTCTCCGAACCCCTCGGCGGCGAGCCGGGCGGCGAGCGCGCGCAGCGCGGCGCGGGACGCCTCGACGAAGGACGACCGCAGGGCCAGGTCCTCGACCGGGTACCCGGTCAGCATCATCTCGGGGAACGCGACGAGGTGGGCCCCCTGCTCGGCTGCGTGCCGGGTCCAGTGCACGATCGCCTCGGCGTTGCCGGCGATGTCGCCGACGGTCGAGTCGATCTGATTCAGGGCGAGGCGTAGTTGAGGCACGCGGCTCAGTCTAATCGTCTTTCTGACGCGATGTCGTGGGGTCGGCCGACCGGTGCGGCCCCGCGCCGCCCCGGGTGGACCGCGGCCCTTGGCCGTGACCGGTCCACCCGGAACGCATCGAGGGGATCAGGATCGGGCGTAGACGCTTTCCACCCAGGCCGCGATCTGCTCCTCGGACAGGTGCTTTGCCAGATCGGCCTCGCTGATCATGCCCACCAGGCGCTTGTTCTCGATCACCGGCAGGCGGCGGATCTGGTGGCCCTGCATCTCCTGCAGCACCTCGCCCACGTCGGCATTCGCGTCGACCCAGCGCGGCGTGCCCTTGGCCATCTCGCCCGCCGTCACCTTCGACGGGTCGTGCCCCATGGCCACGCAGCCGACGACGATGTCACGGTCGGTCAGGATGCCGCAGAGACGTTCGTCGGCGTCCGCGATGGGCAGGGCGCCCACGTCCATGTCGCGCATCATCTGTGCGGCGCGGTCGAGGGTCTCGTGCGCGGGAATCCACTGGGCTCCCCGGTGCATGATCTCACTGGCGATGGTCATCGAACGTGCCTCCTGGATGCCGAAAGGCCCCGAGCCATCCCATTGTGGTTGCGCCTTTCGGCGTACGCGACCGCTGCGGACACCGGCGCCGTACCGCCGGGCGGCTTCGGTGACGGCGTCGTTCCGGAGGACGGGCCGGCCGGCGCGGAGCGGCCCGGCACGCGCCCCGGCCCGTCACCAGGAGCGGTGACGGGCCGGGGAGCGATCCTTCGGGGTGCGCGTCAGGCGAGCGGCTGGGCGCCGCGCTTCTTCAGCAGGGCGACCATCAGCTCGACCTCCGAGCGCTGGGCGTCCACCATGCCCTGCGCCAGATCGCGTTCCGTACCGACCGTGCACAGCTCCACACAGCCCTGGGCCATGGCCACGCCGCCGTTGTGGTGGTTGATCATCAGCTGGAGGTAGAGGATCTCCGCCTGCCTGCCGCTGAGCCCGTCCAGCCGCTCCAGCTCGCCCTTCGTCGCCATGCCCGGCATCAGCCGCCCGTCCCCGGCCTCGCCGGAGCCGTGTCCGCCGTGCGCGGACCCGTGCCCGGACGAGCCGTCCGCGGCCCGGTCCATCCACTGCATCGGCGCGCGGTCGGCGACGACCTTGGGCAGCCCCCACAGGTCGAGCCAGCCCAGCATCATGCCGCGCTGGTTGGCCTGCGTGTTGGCGATGTCGTACGCGAGCCTGCGCACCTCCTCGTCCTTCGTCCGGTCCCGGACGATGAACGACATCTCCACCGCCTGCTGGTGGTGGACCGACATGTCCCGGGCGAATCCGGCGTCGGCCGAACCGGCCCCGGGCGTACGCGAGGCGGAGGTGTCCCCGCCCGCCGAGGCCACCGTCGCGGCCCCGGCGAACAGCAGCGCGAGCACGACCGCCGTGACAGCGGCCCAGTGCGTACGCGTCATGCCGCTCACTTGCCGCTCAGCCCGCCCGTGCAGGCCGCTCCGGGCTCGGGCGTCTGCGGGCCCTGGACGTACTTGGTGAAGAACTGGTTCACCCGCGGGTCGTCGGCCGAGTCCACCGTGACCTGCTTGCCCCAGGCACTCAGCATGATCGCGCCCTTCTGGTCCTTGTACGGGCTCATCAGCGAGTACGGCGTCTTCTTGACCTTCTCGCCGAGCTTCTTCACATCGGCCTCGGCGGCCTTGTCGGTGTACGTCACCCAGACCGCGCCGTGCTCCAGCGAGTGGACGGCGTTCACGTCCGGGACGGGCTCGGTGTAGACGTCGCCGTTGCAGTTCATCCACACCTGGTTGTGGTCGCCGCCGACGGGCGGAGCCATCTCGTACGACACCTGGGTCTCGACGTGGTTGCGGCCCAGCTTCTTGGCGTCCCAGGTCTGCTCGCCGGTGACCGGGGCCTTCGCCGCCGCGGCCTCCTGGTCCTTCTCCTCGGACTTCTTGTTGAGCACGAAACCGCCGAAGCCGACGAGTGCGGCGACGACGACGGTGCTGATGGTGATCGTGATGATGCGGTTGCGGCGCTCGCGGGCCTGCTCGGCGCGGCGCATCTGCTCTATTCGGGCCCGGCGCTCGTTGGTCGTGTTGCGGGAAGCCATCGTGGGGTCGTCCTTCGTGAGGTCTGCGGGGGGCTGTCGGTCGGTGCGCGGAAGCGAGCGGGCGGATCACGCCCGCAGCACTTGAAGGACGTGCAGGTCGGGGGCGCGGGGCAGGACGCCTGTCCACCGCGGTCCGCCGCCGTCGGCCGGCGCCGCCGTGTACGGGATCTGGGCCTCCGCCGCCGGAGGGGCGTCGAGCGGGGGCGCCGTGAGCACCGCCGGGCTCAGCACCGGCAGCAGACCGCAGTCGCCGCGGTCGTACGGGCAGCCGAACACGGCCGCCGGCTCGGCCCCGCCCCGGGAGGCGCCCGGCGCCTGCGCGGCTGCGGCCGCCTCGTGCACGGCCCCCTGGTGGGGCGCGGGACCCGACGGGCTCAGGCAGAGGAAGAGCGCGCCGAGCAGCGTCGCCACGGAGCTCAGCAGAGCCGTGGGACGCGCAGTGCGCGAGACGCGGTCGCTCCGCGAACCCCTCATGGCCCGAGATCGTAGTAGGCGTGCGGGCGGGAGAGGCCGGATGGGGAGGGAAACCTGGCATCCGACCCCGGTCCGGGACGACTGGGTGACCCCTCAGGGTCGTCTCGGGATGTGCCCTGACCCACAATGGGCACAGCTGCGCTGCGCAACGCGCCTGAAACGCGTGAATGGCATGCTCGGGGGGCGGCAGGCAGACGGCAGACAGGCGGCGGGACCGGCAAGGATGGGTAGGAACGCAGACATGGACAAGCAGCAGGAATTCGTGCTCCGCACGCTCGAGGAGCGCGACATCCGCTTCGTACGCCTGTGGTTCACCGACGTGCTCGGCTTCCTCAAGTCCGTCGCCGTGGCGCCCGCGGAGCTGGAGCAGGCGTTCGACGAGGGCATTGGATTCGACGGGTCCGCGATCGAGGGCTTCGCGCGCGTCTACGAGTCGGACATGATCGCCAAGCCGGACCCGGGCACCTTCCAGATCCTGCCCTGGCGCGCGGAGGCCCCCGGCACCGCCCGGATGTTCTGCGACATCCTGATGCCCGACGGGTCGCCGTCCTTCGCGGACCCGCGCTTCGTACTGAAGCGCATCCTCGCCAAGACCTCCGACCTGGGCTTCACCTTCTACACCCACCCGGAGATCGAGTTCTTCCTGCTGAAGGACAAGCCGGTCGACGGCACCCGCCCGACGCCCGCGGACAGCTCCGGCTACTTCGACCACACCCCGCAGAACGTGGGCATGGACTTCCGCCGGCAGGCCATCACGATGCTGGAGTCCATGGGCATCTCGGTGGAGTTCAGCCACCACGAGGGCGCGCCGGGCCAGCAGGAGATCGACCTGCGCTACGCGGACGCGCTGTCGACGGCCGACAACATCATGACGTTCCGCCTGGTCATGAAGCAGGTCGCCCTGGAGCAGGGTGTCCAGGCGACGTTCATGCCGAAGCCGTTCTCGGAGTACCCCGGGTCGGGCATGCACACCCACCTGTCCCTCTTCGAGGGCGACCGCAACGCCTTCTACGAGTCCGGTGCCGAGTACCAGCTCTCCAAGGTCGGCCGCTCGTTCATCGCGGGCCTGCTGCGGCACGCCGCCGAGATCTCGGCCGTCACCAACCAGTGGGTCAACTCCTACAAGCGCATCTGGGGCGGCTCGGCCCGTACGGCGGGCTCCGGCGGCGAGGCCCCCTCGTACATCTGCTGGGGCCACAACAACCGTTCGGCCCTGATCCGCGTCCCGATGTACAAGCCGGGCAAGACCGGCTCGGCCCGTATCGAGGTGCGCTCGCTGGACTCGGGCTGCAACCCGTACCTGGCCTACGCGGTCCTGCTCGCCGCGGGACTCAAGGGCATCGAGGAGGGCTACGAGCTCCCGGCCGGCGCGGACGACGACGTGTGGGCGCTCTCGGACGCGGAGCGCCGCGCGATGGGCATCGCCCCGCTCCCGCAGAACCTGGGCGAGGCGATCGACCTGATGGAGCGCAGCGAGCTCGTGGCCGAGACGCTGGGCGAGCACGTCTTCGACTTCTTCCTGCGCAACAAGAAGCAGGAGTGGGAGGAGTACCGCTCCGAGGTCACGGCCTTCGAGCTGCGCAAGTCGCTGCCTGTGCTGTAGACGCAGGTCAGCGGCGGTTTCGCCCTGCACGCCTCTCCGGGCCCACGGTCGCCGACCGTGGGCCCGGAGGCGTCTGAGCGGCCTGGGGCCGTCTGGTGGCCGGTGAGGGTGGCATCCCCGGGCCGTGAGGGTGAATGTGCCCTGCCGCTCGGGTGACGCGGATCGGCGCCGTAGCACCTGAAACCGCTCATTTCTCCACACTGGTCGGTGATCACCGTCCTGAGCACCATCCGGGGAAAGAGAGCCCGCCGTGCGTCGCTCGCTGAATTCCAGTGGCCGTTGGGTCGTCCGGTCCGCCCTCGTCATGGCCTCGGCGCTCGGCCTCCTCGCGGTGAACACGGCGTGCGGCGACGCCACCGGATCCGCAACGCATTCCAGAACCCCGGTCAAGAACGGGATCTCTGCCAAGCACGCGACCCCGGTCAGGAATCACGGAACGGTTCGCGTCTGCGGTGCGCACCTGTGCGACGAATCGGGAAATCCCGTTCAGCTGAGGGGGATGAGCACCCACGGCACGCAGTGGTACGCCCATTGCCTGACCGACGGTGCATTGGACGCCCTGGCCTACGACTGGAAGGTGGATGTCCTCCGTGTCGCGACGTACGCGCGAGAGGGCGGGTACGAAACGAATCCCCGGAAATTCACCGAACTGGCAAGCCGGTTGATCGACCGGGCCAGTGCCCGTGGCATGTACGTCATCGTCGACTGGCACATGATCAACCCGGGGGACCCGCACGAGGACCTCGCCGAGGCGCGCACGTTCTTCGAGCAGATCGCCGAACGGCACAAGCACAGGAACAACGTGCTCTACGAGATCGCCAATGAGCCCCACGGGGTGAGCTGGGAACGCATCAAGAGCTACGCGGATGCCGTCATTCCGGTGATCCGCTCCCGCGATCCCGACAGCGTGATCCTTGTCCCCACACCGGCCTGGTCCTCACTCGGCCTGCACGAATTCTCCGACGAGAAAACCGTCGTCAACGCTCCCCTGAGCACCGAGAACGTCATGTATGCGTTCCACTTCTATGCGCCGGAGGCGCGGGAGGCATCTCTTGCGGCCCTGGACCGGGCTTCCGCCACGCTTCCGATGTTCGTCACGGAGTGGGGCACGGCGTCATGGAAGGGGTACGGCAATGACTTCCCCATGGCGCAGAAATTCGTCGACCTGATGGCGAAGAAGAAGATCAGCTGGACGAACTGGGCCGTCTCCGACAACGAGCGCGACCTTTCGGTCTTCAAACGAGGCGCCTGCAGCGCAGGCACCTTCGCCGGCACCGGCGTCCTCAAGCCCGCGGGTGTCTGGGTCCGCGAGCGGATCAGAAGCTGAGCCCGCCGTTCACTCCATCCCGCAGGAGGTTGTGCAGTGTCCATCCCCCGTTTGCTCCGAACCAGCACCGTTCGCGCCGTGGCGGTCGCGGCGGCACTGCTGGTGCCGTTCGCCGGAACCGGCAGTGCCTCGCCGGTCGCTTCCGGCGGGGACACGGTGAAGGAGCCGTCCCAGGTCAGGACCGTCTCGTCCGGGTGGAACTTTCCCTGGGGCCTGAGCTGGCTGCCCGACGGCTCCGCGCTGATCGACGAGCGCGACTCGTTCAAGGTCTTCAGACTCACCCCGTCCGGGGTCAAGACCCTGGTCGGCACCGTGCCGCACACGGTGAACAGCGTGCCCGAGAGCGGTCTGCGCAGCATCGCCGTGTCGCCCAACTGGAGCCAGGACCACCACGTCTACATCTACCACGCGGCCGAAGAGGGCAACAGGATCGCCCGAATGACCTTCGACGGCTCCAGGCTCAGCAACTACACGACACTCGTGACCGGCATCAAGCGGGGCGGGGTGAACGGCGGCCGTATCAAGTTCGGCCCGGACGGCTATCTCTACGCCACCACCGGCGAGGCATGGACGTCCAGCGACGCGCAGGACAAGAACTCCCTGAACGGAAAGATCCTGCGCATGACCACCGAGGGCAAGCCCGCCCCCGGCAACCCGTTCGGCACCCTCGTCTACTCCTACGGCCACCGCAGCCCGCAGGGCCTCGCCTGGGACGCGGCGGGTCATCTGTGGGCGACCGAGATCGGCAAGGACGGTTACGACGAGCTGAACCTCATCGAGCCGGGGAAGAACTATGGCTGGCCCACCTGCGAGGGCGGCTGCTCCCTCGCAGGCATGACCGACCCCAAGCATCAGTGGCGCCCCGCCGAGGCCGTGCCGAGCGGCCTCACCTACGCCGACGGCTCCCTGTACATCGCGGCTCTGCGTGGTGCGCGGCTGTGGCGCGTCCCGGTCACCGGCACCACCATCGGCACCCCCGTCCCCTACTTCGTCAACGCCTACGGCCGGATGCGCCTCGCCGAGAAGGTGCCCGGGCAGAGCAAGTTGTGGATCACCACGGACAAGGCAGGCAAGGACGCGGACAGGGTGCTCGAGGTCGACCTCACCTGACCTTGGTCAGAGCCTTCCGCGCGGCGGCAGGACCGGGTTCTCCGGCACTGCCCCAGGACGACGGGAAAAGAATCCGGCCCACGATCACGGCGTAGAACAGCCCCGAGAACAGGAGCAGGGCGAAGTCCAGTGGATCCATGGTGAGCGTCCGCCACAGCGCGGCGCTCACCCAGATCACGGCCGTACCACCGCTCCAGACCCACAGGCCGGTCCAGAAGCGCCTGAGGCCGTTTCGCCTCGCGGTCGCCGAGCCCGTGGGCTTCCAGCTCAGGTGCCTGCCGCGCACCATGTCGCAGATGGCGAAGACATGCGCCCAGCCGTACATCACGCGCACCGCCCACGCGTCCAGCCGGTAGGGGCACTTGTGCCACCACGGGAGAACCAGGGTGGCGTAGACGACGCTGGGAAGCACCAGCAGCATGTACTCGGCCTTGATCTTTTCCGGCATGGCCACCAGCAGGACGATCGGGACCAGGGGGGCGGTGAAGACGGCGAGCGCCGTGTGGAGGTAGTAGAAGAAGCCGGAAAGGTAGCAGAGGCGCGTGGCCTGCCTGAGCCGTGTGTCCCAGAACTTCCTGCTGCCGAGCAGGCTCATCGAGCCGGCGCACCAGCGGTACTGCTGGTGGTAGAACGCGCTGACGTTGTCAGGGCAGTTTCCGGTGGCGAGGGGGATCGGCACGTAGCGCAGGTCCCAGCCCAGACGGCGCAGGTCGAAGCCCGTATGCACGTCTTCCGAGTGCTCGATCAGCGTGGTGCCGCCATTGGCGTCGAGTGCGGCGCGGCGGTACACGGCGCAGCTTCCGACGCAAATGGCGCCGTCGCGCTGTTGCCGGGACACCTGGATCGCCCGGTAGAACAGCTCCTGCACGGAGCCCGCCCCGCGCTCGACCCACGTCTGCCGGTCGAGCACGCGGAAGTACTGCGGTGACTGGACGATGCCGGTCTTCGGGTCGCGCTCCATGTACGGCAGCAGCTCGCCCAGCAGATCCGCCCGGGGCGCGAAGTCGGCGTCGAGGACCAGGATGTACTCCTCGTCGGAGATGCCGAGCCCGTAGTGGAGGTTGCCCGCCTTCTTGTACCAGCCGCGGTTGGGGCGGCTGCCGTAGACGAAGCCGAACTCGGCGGCCATGACCGCGAACCGCGGGTCGGCGGAGTCGTCGAGGACATACACGGCGGCCCCACCGGGATAACGGTCGGCGAGCCGGCGCACATGCGTCCAGGTGTTCTCCAGCACGTCGATGGGCTCGCCGCACACCGGCAGGAAGATGCCGACGGTCGGGTATGTCCGCGGATGCCAGTCCGCCACCAGGCGGCGGTGCGCTTCCAGATCGAAGTTGGCCGTGAACGCGTTCACTCGCAGAGAGGCGAGGTAGTACAGGACGGTGAAGACCAGGCACGGCAGCAGGGCGCTCAGCCACGGTGACGACTGGATCAGCCTGAACTGGCCGAAGACGAAACAGGCCATGCTGATGAGTGAGGCCACGGTGAGCACCCCGAGGCGGCGCCTGACATAGGAGTACTTCTCCTGGTCGTCCGGTGGCTGCGGCAGCACGCAAGTGGCCGGCTGCACGGAGCGGGCTGTCTGCCGGGTGTGTGCCTTGCTCATCGCTCCGGCGGCATCAGGGCTCATGGTCCGCTCCGCTCCGCAGGCTGGGTCACCTCCCAAGACATCCGGCGCGCGCGGGATCCGCGTGTCCGATTGGGCTGATTGCTTCACCGGCTGCCCGAAGGAGCGACACCCGGCGGTCGCGCGGTCGCCGGCGCCGGCGATCTGCGTGGGAGCCGGCCCGTGCCGTAAGCGCAGGTCAGGGGCCATGGGAACGGGCTCGATCCTCCTGCGGATGCGAAGTCCGCGGGGTGCCGTGACCCTGGAGGGACGGGGGACCCTGCGTCGAGGAGGAAAACCCCATGTCCATGATGGACAAGCTCAAGAACATGCTCAAAGGCCACCCCGAGCGGACGAACCAGGGCATCGAGAAGGCCGGCGACTACGTGGACGACAGGACCCAGGGCAAGTACGGCCGCCACGTGGACACGGCCCAGGACAAGATGAGGGAGCAGTTCGGCGGCGGTCGCGGAGAGGGCGGCCAGACCGGCACGGACCGCGGCCCGGACGAACCGCCGAGGGCCTGACGACCAACCGGCCGGCCCGGACCGGGGCACCCGCCCCGGCCCGGGCCGCGCCGTGCGTCGGGGCTACGCCGGGGCGTCGCGGCGGAAAAGGGCCGTCCACAGGAAGGGTTCACCGAAGGACGCCGACTCGGCCGGCTCGTCGCGCATGCGCCGCAGCTCGACCTCGGTCAGGTCGGAGAAGATCCACCGCAGGGACTCCGGCGTGTACGCGAGCCCGCCCTGGAGTCCCTTCTCGCGGTAGAAGTCGGCGTCGGGCAGTTCGGAGCCCATACCGCCGGCTGCAAAGCAGGTGAGGGCGAGATGCCCGCCCGGGGCGAGGTGGCGCCGGAGCAGGGCCAGGTAGCTGACACGGCGGTGCGGCGGCAGATGATGGAAGCAGCCGGAGTCGTGGATCAGGTCGTACGGCCCGCCCAGTTCGGTGGTGAAGGCGTCGCCGCGGTGGAAGCGGACGCCGACTCCTGCCTCCCGGGCACGCTCCTCGGCCCAGGCGATCGCCGTGGGCGAGAGGTCGACCGCGTCCACGTCGAAGCCCGAGGCGGCAAGGTGGAGCGCGTTGCGGCCGGGCCCGCAGCCCAGGTCGAGCGCCCGGCCGCGCGGAGCGATCAGGCCGCGGTCGAGGTACGAGACCAGGTTCTCGTCCGGCTTCGACACGAAGAACGGCACGGGCCTGTCGCGGTCGGCGTAGAAGCCGTCCCACCAGTCGGCCCCGTCGGCGGTCCAGCGGTCGGCCTCGGGTGCGAACAGGCCGTCCAAGAGCTCCAGCACGTCGTCGACGCTGCGTATGTAACGGTCCATCAAATCCCCTTTCCCGTCAGGGGAACACTAGTGCCGGGAGAGGTAAAAGCCCAGGTCAAAGGCTATGTGTCAGGGCTCTGGGTGCCCGTGTGCGCCGCGCGCGCGACCGGCCGTGTCACGGGCGTCCGACCCCGCCCGTGCGGCCGCGCAGAACCCCCTTCGAAGCCCGCCACGACGGCGTTCCGGACCGCCGCCGGGCAGGTTTCGCAGGGGATCCCGCGGCCGCGCCGTCAGCGCTCCGACAGCGGTGACGGCGCCTCCTGCACGCACCAGGTGTTGCCGTCCGGGTCCTTGAAGAACAGGAAGGAGTTCCACTCCTCGCCCGGGCCGTCCTCCCAGCCCGTCGCGCCCACGTGCTGGATCGGCGTCACCGGCACCCCGCGCGACATGAACTCCGAGTGCGCCTTTGCGATGTCCGTGACGCACAGCTGGAGGGCGTGCAGGGAGCCCGGCGGCATCTCGGGCTGCTCCGGGTGGTGGGGCATGCCGCTCATCAGCGCGATGGAACAGCGTGAACCGGGCGGCGTCAGCTGGATGATGCGCATTCCGGGAGCGACCTCCGAGTCGAGGTCCACCTTGAATCCCAGGGCCTCCCCGTAGAAGGTCTTGGCGCGGTCCAGATCGGAGACCGGGATCGTGACGACTTCCAGGGTCATGTCCACGACGGATACCTTTCGACGTACGGTCAGCCGGTGAAGCGCCAGCGGGTCTGGCCGAACGACTCGCCCTTGCGGAAACCGAAAGCCGTTCGCGGCGCCACCCGGAATACCAGGGCCTCGCCCCCTTCGCCGACAAACACGCCGTCGCGGACCTGGAATGTCCAGACCTTGCCGTACTTCTCGACCCACAGCCCGGCCAGCGTGCGCAGCGCGGCCTCGTCCGTGACCCGGACCGCCTCGCCCTCCACCACCACGTCGTGGCCCTCCTCCAGCGCGTTGTGGCCGGTGGTGAGGACGACCTCCCGGTTGGCACGCAGGTTCTTCGCCTTCCGCTCGTCGGGGCCGGTGCAGAAGTGCAGGGCGCCGTCGTGCCAGACGGCGACGAGCGGGGTGACGTGCGGCCGGCCCTCCGGCCGCACGGTCGTCAGCCAGAAGACCTCGGCCGCGCTGATCAGCGCGACCGCCTCGGACCAGTCGGCGGGCGACGCCTTCGGGTCGCTGAAGCGGGCATCGAGGTCCGTACGGGGTTCGCTCGCGGGCATCGCTCCGATCCTCTCGCATCGCGCAACGGATGTAACGGATGTACCAGTGCAGACCGGCGCCGCCGCCCGTACTCATCGGTCCCGCTCAGTCCACCGGCTGCCACTTCTGCGGTGCCTCGGGCCGGGACCAGTACAGCCGCCCGTCCTGGCCGAGCGCGCCCACGCCCGCCTCCGCGCCCGCCGGGGCGCCGACGAACAGCGGCCCGCCCGCGTGCCACCGCGGCGTCCCGGCCGCCCGGCCGGCCGTGCCCGTGCCGCCCGGCGCCGGCAGGTACGTGCCCGGTACGCCGGTGCCGGAGCGGACCGCCAGCAGCGCGTGGTCCGGACCGGACGCGCTGACCGGGCCGAAGCCCGCGACGCCGCCGAGCTCGGTCACGGGCGACACCAGCGGGCCCGAGACATGCGCCGTGCGGACCGCGCCGGACGCGGGCTTGCGGAACCAGAGCCGTACACCGTCGCCCTCCGGGGCCGCGCTCAGTGTCAGCGTCGTCGGCGGCAGGCCCGTCGCGGTGGGGCCGCTCAGCGGGGCGCCCGGCTCCGACTGCGTCCAGGACCAGACCGTCAGCGGCGAGCCGACGAAGACATGCTGGCGGCCGCTCGCGTCGGACGCCACGGCCGGGTCACCGTGCAGGTTCTGGCCGCCGCGCTCCCGCCAGGTCGTCCAGGAGCCGTCGAGGCGCTGGGAGAGCGAGCTGAGAGAGTAGTGGCCGGTCCATTCGCCCCGCGCGCCGCGGTGCCAGACCGCGAGCCGCGTGTCGAGCACCGAGAAGGCCCACAGCTCGCCGTCGCGTCCCGGCTGCACCCAGGACGTCGACTCGCCCCGGGTGTAGCGGACGGACTGCGTCCAGCCGTGGCCGCCGGGCCGCGCCGCCACCTTGCGGTCACCGCAGCCGGCCTCGGCACCGCAGTAGTTCGCCTCGTCCGTCCACGCGTACGTGTGCATGGTGTGCAGCTTGGCCGCCGCCGTATCGGGGTCGAGTGTGCGCGGCAGGCCGCTGGTGAAGTAGCCCAGATAGTTCTGGACGCTGAACGCCGGGTGGTCCGGCATCTGCGCGTACCGCACGAGCGCCGCCTGCGCGAACCGGGCGCCGAAGAGGTGGTCCTGGTGGTCGGTGGGCCGGTCCGTCCCGGCGACCAGGCCCGGCGTCGGGTCCTGCATACGGACGTGCGTGGGCGCGAACCGCTTCAGCAGCCCCGCGACCGTGTCGACGACCTGCTCCTTGTCGTACGCGAACTCCCGCTTCACCGGGGAACCGGACGCGAGCTGCGCGGGCAGCTCGGCCACCCTGCCGTCCCACAGGCCGTGCAGGCTGACGGGCCGGTCGCCCGAGACGGAGCCCGCCTCGCGCAACTGCACCCACACCAGGGATATCTCCGGGCGGGCCGCCAGCACGTCCAGCTCGGCCGTGCCGCCGCCCGCCGTCGGGATCGCGGTGCGCCGCCACGGGCTTCTCCGGTCGCCGGTCGCCATCTCCGCGTACGCGGCGCGTATGCCGTTCTGCCGGGCCTCCGCGTACCGCGCCTTGTCGGCGGCGGGCCGGACCGACGGGGCCAGCGGGCCGGTGCGGGCCGCGTTGACGCCGTCGGACTCGCCGGCCGTGAGGTAGACGGAGGTGAGCCGGGAGCCGGAGTCGATCGACTGGCGGGTGTCGGGGTTCATGAAGAACAGGTCGTCGTCGGGGTGCGCGACGATCTGCACCACGGACGCGGATCCCGCGGGCCGCGGGCTCTCCGGGACGGCCGCCGGCCGGGCCGTCCGCACCTCGGGCGCCTTCCGCTTCGCGCCGGAGCTGGTCGCGTCCGCCCCGTGGAGCCAGCCGGCCATGGCGACCGGGGCGATCAGCAGGGCCGCCGTCGGGCCTCGGCGGGAGAGCAGGGTGAAGCGGCGGCGAGGCCCGGACGAGCGCATTGCGGTGGTGCCTTCGGTGTTCAGGAATTCCAGCGGACAAGGTTCTGGCCGGCGCGCGCGATCAGTCCATGCCCGTCGCGTACGGGCACGAAGATCGGCACCGGCCCGCCGTGAAGACGGAGATACCGAGCATGCGGTTCATCGCGGGCGTTGTGTGAGGAACATGGCGAATCTCACGCGCCTCGTACGTCACGTCCGCCCCTGCCGCACGCGCCGGGCCCCGGCATCACCGCGGTGGGGGCACCTCCCCGTGCCCGAAGGGCTACGGGGGACATCGGCGACCGACGACAACGCAGCATGGGGGTACCTCCCGCGCCGGAGGCTGCGGGGTGGCGGGTACCTCCCGCGCCGAGGCTGTGGGGTGGCGGGTACCTCCCGCGCAGGAGGCTGCGGGGGAGTGCCAGGGCACGCGAGCCCGGCAAGATCGGCCGGACAGGGCCTAAGCTCGATGCCGCACGCTGATCAGGGCGAGGACGGGAGACCGGGATGACGGCGCCGGGGCGCAGAAGCAGCACCTTCACGCGACTCCTGCGGCACGGATTCACCGACCCCTCCGCCGCCGAGCGGCTGCTCGACCTCCCCGACATGGCCCCCGTCCGCGCCGACCCCGTGCTGCTCGACGCGCTCGGCGCCACCGCCGACCCGGACCTCGCCCTGCGCAGCCTGGTGCGCGTGGTGGAGGCCCATGACGACGGCGAACGCCGCCGCTTCCTCGACACCCTCGTCACCGCCAAACCCCTCCGCGACCGGCTGCTCGGCGTCCTCGGCGCCTCCGAGGCGCTCGGCGACCACCTGGCCCGCCACCCCCACGACTGGCAGGCGCTGTTCACGTACGAGTCCGCCGATCTGCACCCGGGCGTGGCCGAGTTCGAGGCCGGCCTCGCCGATGCGGACGACCCTGTGTCGCTGCGCGTCGCCTACCGCCGCTGCCTGCTCGCCATAGCGGCCCGCGACGTGTGCGGCACCACCGACGTCGCCGAGACCGCCGCCGAACTCGCCGACCTCGCCACCGCCACCCTGCGCGCCGCCCTCGCCATCGCCCGCGCCGCGGCGCCCGACGACGCCGCGGCCTGCCGCCTCGCCGTCATCGCCATGGGCAAGTGCGGCGGCCACGAGCTGAACTACGTGTCCGATGTCGACGTGATCTTCGTCGGCGAACCGGCGAACGGCACCGACGAGGGCAAGGCCCTCCAGGCCGCCACCCGCCTCGCCTCGCACCTGATGCGCATCTGCTCCGAGACCACCGTCGAGGGCACCATCTGGCCCGTCGACGCCAACCTGCGCCCCGAGGGACGCAACGGCCCGCTGGTGCGCACCCTGGCGAGCCACCTCGCCTACTACCAGCGCTGGGCCAAGACCTGGGAGTTCCAGGCGCTCCTCAAGGCCCGGCCGGTCGCCGGGGACCTGTCGCTGGGCGAGGAGTACATCGACGCCGTCTCCCCGCTCGTCTGGCAGGCCGCCGAACGCGAGAACTTCGTCGCCGACGTGCAGAAGATGCGCCGCCGGGTCGTCGACAACATCCCCGTCGCCGAGATCGACCGCGAACTCAAGCTCGGCCCCGGCGGGCTGCGCGACGTCGAGTTCGCCGTCCAGCTCCTCCAGCTCGTCCACGGCCGCAGCGACGCCTCCCTGCACAGCGGCAAGACCCTGGAGGCACTCCAGGCACTCGCCGCCGGCGGGTACGTCGGCCGGGCGGACGCCGCCCAGCTCGACGACGCGTACCGCTTCCTGCGCGCCATGGAGCACCGCATCCAGCTGTACCGGCTGCGCCGCACCCACCTCGTGCCCGAGCAGGAGGCCGACCTGCGCCGCCTCGGGCGCTCCCTGGGGCTGCGCACCGACCCGGTCGCCGACCTCAACCGGGAGTGGAAGCGGCACGCATCGGTGGTGCGCCGGCTCCACGAGAAGCTGTTCTACCGGCCGCTGCTCGACGCCGTCGCCCAGCTGGCGCCCGGCGAGATCCGGCTCAGCCCCAAGGCCGCCGGACAGCGCCTCGAGGCGCTCGGCTACGCCGACCCCGTCGCGGCCCTGCGCCACCTGGAGGCGCTGTCGTCGGGGGTGTCCCGCAAGGCCGCCATCCAGCGCACGCTCCTGCCGGTCCTGCTCGGCTGGTTCGCCGACTCCGCGGACCCCGACGCGGGCCTGCTCGGCTTCCGCAAGGTCTCCGACGCGCTCGGCAAGACGCCCTGGTACCTGCGGCTGCTGCGCGACGAGGGCGCGGCCGCCGAGAACCTGGCCCGGGTCCTGTCCGCCGGCCGCCTCGCGCCCGACCTGCTGCTGCGCGCCCCCGAGGCCGTCGCCATCCTCGGCGACCCCGAGGGGCTCGGGCCGCGCGGCCGCGACCACCTCGAACAGGAGGTGCTCGCCGCCGTCGGCCGCGCGGACAGCGCCGAGGCCGCCGTGGTGGCGGCCCGCGGGGTGCGCCGGCGCGAGCTGTTCCGTACGGTCGCCGCCGACCTCATCGCCTCGTACGGCACGGAGGACACTCCTGCCGAGGCCGACCACGGAGCCCTCGTCGACCGGGTCGGCACGGCGGTCACCGACCTCACCGCGGCGACGATCGCGGGCGCGCTCAGGGCGGCCGTGCGCGAGCAGTGGGGGGACGAGCTGCCCACCCGGTTCGCGGTCATCGGCATGGGCCGCTTCGGCGGCGGCGAGCTGGGCTACGGCTCCGACGCCGACGTCCTGTTCGTGCACGAGCCGCGCGACGGCGTGGACGAGCACGAGGCCGCGCGCGCCGCGAACGTGGTCGTCGCGGAGATGCGGCGGCTGCTGCAACTGCCGACCGCCGACCCGCCCCTGCTGATCGACGCCGATCTGCGGCCCGAGGGCAAGAGCGGCCCCATGGTGCGCACGCTCGCCTCCTACGAGGCTTACTACCGCCGCTGGGCGCTGGTGTGGGAGAGCCAGGCCCTGCTGCGCGCCCGCCCCATGGCCGGCGACGCCGAACTGGGCGCCCGGTTCGTCGAACTCGCCGACCCCCTGCGCTACCCGGAGAACGGCCTCGGCGAGGACGCCGTACGGGAGATCCGCCGGCTCAAGGCCCGCATGGAGTCCGAACGCCTGCCGCGCGGCGCCGACCCCACGCTCCACGCCAAGCTGGGCCGCGGCGGTCTGAGCGACGTCGAGTGGACGGTCCAGCTGCTCCAGATGCGGCACGGCCGGGCGGTGCCGGGCCTGCGCACCACCCGCACCCGCGAGGCCCTGGCGGCGGCGCGGGAGGCCGGCCTGATCTCCGCCGAGGACGCCGCGACGCTGGACGAGGCGTGGGTGCTGGCCGCACGGGTGCGCAACGGCGTGATGGTCGTGCGGGGCCGGGCGGGCGACACGTTCCCGTCGGACGGCCGCGAGCTGGCGGCGGTGGGCCGCTACCTCGGCTACGGGCCGGGCCACGTGGGCGACATGCTCGACGGCTACCGCAGGGTGACGCGGCGGGCGCGGGCCGTGGTGGAGGAGCTGTTCTACGGGTCCTAGCGCGCAGGCGCGGAGTCGTGGAAGCGCTCGCAGACACCCCCTAGGCGCGGGTCGGCAGCAGGCGGCGGAAACGCTGGGGCCGGTTCGGGTCCTCCAGCACCAGCCGCGGCATCTGGTGCGGCAGCGCCCGGAACCACACGTACGAGACCCCGAGGCCGAACGTCAGGCAGAGCATGCCGCCCACCGCGTCCAGCCAGAAGTGGTTCGCCGTCGCCACGATGACGACGAGCGTCAGGGTCGGGTAGAGCACGCCGAGGATCCTCGCCCACGGGGCCGTCGCCAGCGCGCAGATGATCAGGCCGCACCACAGCGACCAGCCGATGTGCATCGAGGGCATGGCCGCGTACTGGTTCGACATGTTCTTGAAGTTGCCGGAAGCCATCGAGCCCCAGGTCTCGTGGACGAGAACGGTGTCGATGAAGTGCCGGCCGTTCATCAACCGGGGCGGCGCGAGCGGATACAGGTAGTAACCGACCAGGGCCACACCGGTGGTGGAGAAGAGGATGAGCCGGGCGGCGGCGTAACGGCCGGGATGTCCCCGGTACAGCCACACCAGCACACCGATGGTGACGACGAAGTGCAGGGTCGCGTAGTAGTAATTCATGGAGACGATCAGCCATGTCACCGAGTTCATGGCGTGGTTGACCGACTGCTCCACTGCTATGCCGAGGGTCTTCTCGGCTTCCCAGATCCAGTCCGCGTTGCGCAGGGCCTCGGTCCGCTGTTCCGGTACCGCGTTGCGGATGAGCGAGTACGTCCAGTAACTCACCGCGATCAGCAGGATTTCGAACCAGATGCGGGGGCGGCGGGGCGACCGGGGAGTGCGCCGGACTGGTCCGGAATGAACAGATTCGGCCGCGACCTCGTCCTCCATCATGGGTGACGGGGTCGCCGTCCGGCTGTCCAGAGTCTTCACGGTCGCTTCACCCATGGGACGAGAGTCTGCCAGATACACGGCCCACACTGATCATCCCTCGGACGGGTTCTGGCCGCACGCGGTACACCTTACGGACGAGCGGCCCCTCGGGGGCGCTTTCGGGGTGTCCCGGAGTGCGCGGTCGAGGCGGCCCGCAGGCGCTTTTCGAGCAGCAGCACCCCGTACCGGCTGCCGTCCGCCGCCGTCTTCGCCGGCTCCTCGCCGACCACGGTGTATCCCGCGCCCTCGTAGTACGTCCGCAGTCGCGGGTTGCTGCTCAGGCAGTCCAGCCGGGCGGTGGCGCGCCCCGCGTGCGCGATGCGCGCCTCCGCGTGGGCGAGCAGCGCCCGGCCCGTGCCGCGCGGAGCCGACCGGTCGGTCATCAGGCGGTGCACGTAACCGGCCGTCGGGGGCTGCGGGCCCCACGCCTCCTCGTCGTCCCACCACAGTTCGTACGCCCCGACCGGGACGTCCGCGGCCCGCAGCAGCCACACCTCGCCATCGGCGATCCTGCGGCGGAAGTGCGCGGAGTCCTTGCCGCCCGGCTTCCACTGGTCGATGCCGTGGCGCAGCATCCACTGCGCGGCTCCGTCGTAGAGCCCGACCAGGGCGTCGATGTCCGACGGGGTCGGGGTCGCGGGGGAGAAGACTGATTCGATGATCACGACGCCATCTTGACCGGCGCCCAGGCGGTCGGCCGCACCGGGGCCACCGGGGGTGGTGGGCCGCGCCGCTGGGCAGCCGGGCTCGGCCGCCGGCCGTGCCCTGGGGAGACCCACTACCCGGGGCGGCCGTCGGCGGCCCCGGCGCCGGGCTGCCCAGGGCAGCCAACGGCGGTTCCTGCCTTCAGGGAAAGCACTTGCCCCGGGCCGGCATCGGGGGCCCGCGCCCGGCGCCGCCCCGGGCAGCCAGCGGCGGTTCCTGCTCCCGCGAAACCCACTACCCGGGGCCGGGGCCCGCGCCCAGGGCCGGCCGTCAGCGGTCCCCGCCCGCGGTCAGTCGCGGCCCGGCGCAGGGGTGCGTGGGACCGGTACCTGCGTGAGCGCCGGCGCGAGGGCCAGCAGGCGGGTGACGAGGTCGCCGAACGGGCCCTCGGCCGGCTCGTCCGCGAGCATGGCCACCAGCACCCCGGCCATCTCCTCGTCGTACGCCGCGCTCACCGCCGCCAGCGCAGCGAAGTCGTGTACGAGCTGGAGCTCCAGCTCGGCGCGCGGGATGCTGCGGCCGTCCAGCCACAGCAGCGCCGTCGACTCGGCGAGCGAGACCCAGGAGCGTACGACCAGTTCCAGTCGCGCAGACGGCGTCTCGATCCCCAGGTGCGCGAGGATCTGCTCGAACGCGGCCTGCCGCACCTCGTCGATCATCGCGTTGGTCGTGGACGAACCGACGGCCGGGCCGCCGCGCATCAACGCCGAGAAACCGGGGCCGTGTTCGTCGACGAAGTCGAAGAAGCGGCCCATCACTCGCAGCAGCCGCGCCCCCAGCGGGCCGTCGTGCGGTTCCTCGAACCGTCCGGCCAGTTCGTCGGCCGCCCGGCGCAACGCCGCCTCGTACAGGCTCTGTTTGCCGGGGAAGTAGTGGTAGACGAGCGGTCGCGAGATACCCGCGGCCGCCGCGATCTCGTCGATGGAGACGTCGTCGGGGGAGCGGTGGCTGAACAGCTCCAGCGCCACACCGATCAGCTGCTGCCTGCGCTCCTCGACGCCCATCCTGCGCCGAACCCCGGTCGTCATGCAGCCACCCTACAGACCGGCCCCGGGCGCGCCCCCTTTCAGGTCCGGTACCGGCCGCCCCCTCACAGGTCCAGGATCAGCCGTCCTCCGTGGCAGCGGGAGACGCACAGGAGCATCGACCTCTCCCGTTCCGCCTCGGTCAGCAACTCGTCGCGGTGGTCGACCTCGCCTTCCAGGACGCGCTGGCGGCAGGTGCCGCAGAAGCCCTGCTCGCAGGAGTACGGGACGTCGGGAAGCTCCTCGCGCACCGCGGCGAGCACCGACCGTCCTGCGGCGACGCGCACCGTGCGGCCCGTGCGGCGCAGTTCGACGTCGAAGGGGCCGCCCGCGGACGCGGCGGCCGGGCCCGGCGCGAACCGTTCCAGATGCAGCGTGCACGACGCCGGCAGCAGCCGCTCGACCGTCCTCATCAGCGGGTCGGGGCCGCAGCAGTACACCGCGCTGCCGTCCGGCGTGCCGTCCAGGAAGGCGGCCACGTCCGGCAGCCCCGAGGTGTCCTCGGCGACCACGGTCAGCCGCCCCTCGGCGCCGCCGAGTTCGGCCAGCTCGTCCAGGAACGGCATGGTCGCGCGCGAGCGCCCGCCGTACAGCAGCCGCCAGTCGGCGCCCGACGCGGCCAGTGAGCGCAGCATGGGCAGGACCGGCGTGATCCCGATGCCGCCCACGACGAAGACGTACGAACTCGCGGCGGTCAGCGGAAAGCGGTTGCGCGGGCCGCGGATCTCCACCTCCTGGCCAACGCGGAGCTGTTCGTGGACCTCACGGGAGCCGCCCCGGCCGTTCTCGACCAGCCGGGCGGCGATCGTGTACGTCCCGGGCGCGGCAGGGTCGCCGCACAGCGAGTACTGGCGCACCAGGCCCGAGGGCAGGACGAGGTCGATGTGCGCGCCGGGCTGCCAGGCGGGCAGCCCCGCCGCCTCCAGACGCAGCCGGACGACGCCGTCGGCCGGGTGCGTGCGCTCGGTGATCAGGGCCCGGAAGGAGGCGGGCCGGGGGCGCGGCCGTCCCGAGACGGGCGTCCGAAGCGCGGGAAGCGGCCAGAGCGGGGAGCGCGCGATGCGGCGGCGCATCGCCCGCCTGGCGAGCAGCGCCGCGCCGGCGACGAGGACGGCGGCAGGCAGCCGGGCCATGTCAGCGGCCCCCGTTCGCGCCCGGCGAGGACGCGAGGTAGGCCACGGCCTGTTCCGTGCTGCCCTCCTGGGAGGGATGGTAGGCGCGGCTGAGGTAGCGGGGGACGGTGCGCAGCATGGCGCCCGTCCGGGGCAGCACCCCGGCCCTGCCCGCGCGGTAGAACTGACCGATGCTCGCCTTCCCGTCGAGCAGCGTCGGGTCGTTCTCCATGAAGAAGCGGGCCCCGCGCTGCCACAGGAACACCAGTGCTCCGAAGGCGACGGCCCAGGTGCGGGCCCGGCGCCGGTAGCTGCCGTCCACGTGCAGGAAGAGGTCGAAGGCGACCGAGCGGTGCTCGACCTCCTCTGCGCCGTGCCAGCGCAGCAGGTCGAGCATCACCGGGTCCGCGCCGCGCCGGTCGAGCTCGTCGGCGTTCAGCACCCAGTCGCCGAGGAAGGCGGTGTAGTGCTCGATGGCCGCGATCAGCGCGACCCGTTCCATCAGCCACCACCGGCGCGCCGTGCCGGGCGGCAGCGTCCTGTCGCCGAGCAGCTTCTCGAAGAGCCAGTCCACCTGCGCGGTGTACGGCTCCGGATCGAGGCCGAGCGACCGCAGGTGGGGCAGCACCTCGTCGTGGGCCTGGGAGTGCACGGCCTCCTGGCCGATGAAGCCGATGACGTCCTCGCGCAGCCGCTCGTCGCGGATGTACGGCAGGACCTGCTTGTAGACGTGCACGAACCACCGCTCGCCCGCCGGGAGCAGGAGGTGCAGCACATTGATGGTGTGCGTGGCGAACGGGTCGCCGGGGATCCAGTGCAACGGTGTGTCCGACCACTCGAAGGCGACCTTGCGTGCCGTGAGCGGTACGCGCTCGGACGTCACCGGACGAGGCTGCGTGTTAGACATACTGTCAATGTACTGACGGGTATGCGCGGGGGACAGAGGTGCGACACGTTCATTTCCCGTCGCGCGGACGCCAGTTCAGTGCAGGGCCGGACCCGGGTTCAGTGCAGGGCCCGGACCCGCGTGCCGTCCGCGAGCGTGCCGTTCAGCTCTGCCCGCGCGCCTGCCCGCGCCCGTACCGCCAGCACAGGGCCCGCACTCTCGCCCGCCACGCCGCCCGAGACGGTGAGCGAGGCGAACTGCCCGCTGCCCGCGGCCAGTACGTACCACTGGCCCGCCTGCGACTTCCACAGCACACCCGCCAGCACCCGCGGCTCGCGCACCCCGCACGACGGCGCGTCCTCCGCCCGCGCCACCACGGTGCCCGGTGCCGCGGGGCGGTCGGCGGGGGCGTGGAACTGGGCCATCACCCGCCCGCCCGTGCCCCGCCAGGTCTCGGCCCGCGTGCACAGCCAGGCGGCCGTGCCGTTGGCCTCCGGCAGCTTCTGCCGGGCGTACTCCCACGCGTTGACGCCGCGCACGCCGTGCGAGCGCACCCCGGACAGCGAACAGGCCGTACGCGCCCAGGAGGCGCGGGCCGCCGGGCCGGTGGCGTCCTTCGCAGCGGCGGGCGGGCCGAAGGTGAGCCGCGCAGGCGTCAGTTCACCCAGATCGGTCAGCACCCGGGCCCCGCCGCCCTCCTCACCGGCCTCCAGCGCCTGCCAGGCACGGCAGGTGCGCGCCTGGGCCGGGCTGGGCAGCGGGGCGGTGAGCCCGTCGGCGTCCCGCCGCAGCGGGCGCGGCCCGGCCGCCGGCGAGAGCAGGTCCCGCACGGACACCTCCCGCACCCACGGCGCCGTCAGATAGCGGACGGTGCCACCCGCGCGGCCCGCGACGAGCGCCGCCGCGGAGGCGGCGTCCGCGCCGTCCGTCCGTGCGAAGTCCAGCGCCGCGCCCGGGGAGCCGTCGCGCGGCTCGGCGTACCGCGCCACCCGCAGCCCGTCGTGCAGCAGCACCACCCTCGCCCCGTCCACCTCGCCCGCGAACAGGAGCTGCGGCGGGCCCGCCGGAGGGCCGGACGGCGTGGCCGGCGTCGCCGAGACCCGGACCGTCGCACCCGGCCGCGCCCACACCGCCAGCGCCCGCCGCAGCAGGCCGCTGTCGTCCACGAGCGGGCCGCGCGCGGGCCACACCGAGAAGTCCCGCCGCGCGGACTGCCGCCAGGCGCCGGGCGCGACCCGCGTCAGCCTGCCGGGGTCGAGAGCGGCCTCGGCCGCCGGATGGCGGGCGTAGAGCGGCGCCGCCGCGCCGTCCGCCCCCCACCCGCCGCCCGGCTGCCCCAGCAGCGCCCCGCACACCGCGAGCGCGGCACCGGCCACGAGGCCCGCCCTGGCGTGCCGGCGGCGCCGCATCAGGTCCGTGGGCCGTACCTGGAGGCAGCACGGGTCGAACTCCGGCGAATCCAGCAGCGCCGCCGCCTTCCTCCCGCCCGGCACCGCGTCCGCCTCCGCGAGCGCCGCGCCCGGGTCCGCCGCGCCCGCGGCGGCGAGGACGTCGCGCACCCGGGCGTCCGGGAGCCGTTCGAGGCCGCGCAGCACATAGGCCGCGCGGGCGGGGCCGCTGAGTGCGGACAGCCGCTGGTCCAGGGCGAGTTCGTCCGCGCCGCCGGAGCGGGGGAAGACCCGCAGGCCCCAGATGTGCGGCAGCAGCGGCGGCAGCTGGGCGCGCCGCGGCCACGCCGCCCGCCGCAGTGGAAGCCCGGCCTCCAGCGCCTGGCGCAGCACCCGTTCCCGTACGAACGCGTAGCCGGGATCGGGGCTGCCCTCCGGGCGGCGGGCGCGCGGCACGACGGCGTCGCCACCGTCGGAAACGGTCCCGCGGCCGCGCGGCAGCGAGCGCTGCGCGAGCGCGTGCGCCGTCAGCACGCGGCGGTTGCGGCCGAGCGTCGGCGGCAGCACGAGATAGGCGATCCGCACCAGCCGCGGGTAGTGCTCGACGAGCGCGGCCTCCGCCTCCTCGACCTCGACCCGGCCGCCGGCGGGGACGGGCGGCGCGGGGAGGGCGGAGGTGTCTGCTGCGGTGACGGCATCCTGTGGTCGCACGTTCAGCAGAACGAGCGAATCGTCCTATGGTCACCAAGGGGCGCGCGGTGTCCGGGCGCCGCCACGCCGGTCGCGTCGCGACGGGCGCCCGTCGCCCGCCCCTGAGTGCCCCGTGGCCGGACACCCGCATGGGGCGGAGCGCCACCGCCCGGTCACGTCGTCGTGGTGAGGTGCTCGCGCAGGAGCTCCAGCGTCGCCGGTGTCACGCCGAGGCCGTCCGTCACGTACGCCTCCATCGAGCCGTACCGCGTCTCGACCTCGTCCAGAGCCGCCGCCAGGTACTCCGGCGCCACCCCGATCATCGCCAGGGCCGTCTCCGGGCGTCCGCCCTGGAGCGTGAAGCCCTCCACCAGCGGCGCGAACGCCTCCCGCACCGCCGCGTTGACCGACAGGTACTCCGCCCGCACCGACTCCGGCGACGCCCCCAGCACCGTGAGCACGATCGTCGCCGCCCAGCCCGTACGGTCCTTGCCCGCCGTGCAGTGGAACAGCAGCGGCGTCGCGCCCGGCTCCGCCAGCTCGTTCAGGAACGCCCGGTACGACGTCCGCGCCGACTCCGTCGTCACGAACGCCCGGTAGATCGACTGGAACATCTCCCGCCCCCGACCGCCGCCGAGCTCCTGCTCGGCGACGGCCGGGTCCGCAAGCAGCTGGCGCAGCCGGGCCGCCGCCGGCATCCGGCCCGCGGCGACCTGGTCCGCGAGCACGTCCGCGAGCAGGAGCCGCCCGCCCGGCGGCACCCGGTCCGGGCGGGCGTCGCGCTCGTCCCGCGTACGGAAGTCGACCACCGTACGGACACCGAGCGCGGCGACCGCAGGATCCGCCGCCAGGTCGAGCCGGTGCAACTGCCCGGAACGCAGCAGCACACCGCTGCGCACCGTGCCGCCGCCGGCCAGCGGGATGCCGCCCAGATCACGCAGGTTGGCGACGGTGGTGGACGGGATCGCGTTCATGGAGGGAATGTAGGCCCTGTCCGGCCGATCTTGCCGGGCTCGCGGTACGTCAGCTGCCCGACGCGACACCTCCGGTGACCGACCAGCCGCTGAACCGCACCGTGCCGCGCGCCCCGCTGCCGCCGTTCGTCGCGCTCATGAAGAACCCGGCGTCCTGCCTCCTCGCCGCCCCCGGCACCGTCACCGTGGCGACCGTCCGCCAGGTGGCCCCGCCGTCCGTGGAGCAGGCGCCGGTGAACGACGTCGCCGCGTTCTTCGTCAGCCGCAGCAGCACCGGGGCCCTGATGCCGGTGATACGGCCGTAGTTGTCGATCGTGCCGTCGCCGCTCGAGTCGTACGACAACGCCACACCCTGCCCCGGTGTCACGGCGAGGTTGAGGAAGCCCACGTCCCCCGCCGTCGCCAGGGAGTTGCGGACCACGATCCCAGCGCGCGCCCACGTGCCGGTGTTGTCCTGCGCGTCCACCCGCAGCACGACGGAGCCGCCCTCGCTGAGCGCACCGGGACGGTAGGCGGTGCCGAACTGGGTGGTGCCCCGCCACACGTCGTTCCCCGCCCCGTTGATCGCGAACCGGTCGCCGAGCTGGCCGAACACGGCCGCGTTCGAGGTGAACACGCTCCAGACGGGATCCAGCGGCGACGCCACGTACACGTTGCCCGTCTGGGTGGCCGTCACCCGCTCCTCGCCCAGCGGCCCGTACTGCGTCGTCAGCGTGTACGGCATCGGCACCAGCGGCTCGGTCGGCGGCTCGCCCGGAGCCGTCACGCTCCAGGACACCTCACCGCTGTCGCCCGCCGGAACGCCGTCCAGGGAACTTGCGCCCTGAGGCTCGGCGTCGAGCCCGGTGAGCGCGAGGTCGACCCGGCCGGTGGCGCGCAGCCCGTTGATGTTGCGGAACACCGCCGTCACGGTGCCCGTGCTGCCCGGGGTGAACGCCGCCGGTTCCGCCTTCACCGTCACGTCGCCCTGGTAGGGAGCGCGGGCCAGCGTGTCGAACACGCGGCGGGCCGTGCGGTACGCCTCCCCGGTCGGCCGCACCGGATACGTCCGCCGGTCCCTGGTCCACGCCTCCTCCTGCGGATACCAGTCGAAGGACCTCGGCGCCCTGCCCTCGGCCATGGCGTCGGCCACCTCGTGCAGATACGCCTCCCACTGCGGCACATGGACGTCCGCCATCAGGCCCTGCCAGTCCCGGTTGGCGTAGTTGCTGAGGCTGTTCGCGGTCGGCCGGTCCCCCCAGGTGGTGATCAGCGTGCGGGCGGTGCGCTCCAGCTGCACCGCCTCCTCGGGGCTGGTCGCCAGCCGCTTGGCGTCCTCCAGCCACGGCCCGAGCAGGAACGAGCGGTGGCACCCGGCCATCGTGTCGCTCAGGCGCATGAGCTTCAGCCACACCGTGGTGACGTCGCGGAAGGTGGCCACGTCCTTGTTCCGGTACGCGGCCCGCAGCGCGATCTGGAGCGTGCGGGAACGATTCGCGAGTGCCTGCCGGGCCACATCGGTCAGATCGTGCAGGTACGCGTCCGACTCCCGCAGCGGCGGCCGTACGTCCAGCAGCGCGGCGAACGCCCGGTCGAAGCCCGCCGGGTCGAAGGCCGTTCCGATCGCCGTGGTCAGCGACGGCCTGCGCGAGAACAGCGAGTCGTAGGGCCGGCCGTCGGTGCTGGTGAGCTTGTACGCGGTCGCTGCCAGCGCGGCGAACGCGGCCCTGGCCGAGCGGTCGTCCCCGCCGTAGCGGATGTGCGCGTACTCCGCGAACCACGCATCCCGGTCGATCTTCTCCTCGCGCCAGGCCAGTTCGCTGAACAGCTCCAGCGCCGCCGGGTCCCGCTCCGCCGCCTCCGGCATGTACGCGGTGCCGACCAGCGCGCTGCCGGGCTTGTCGCGCCACGCGGTGAACTTCGCCGTCCACCGGTCCGTGTTCGCGCCGATCGTCGTACGCCCCCCGAAGTTGGGGATGGTGCCGAAGGCGTACGGCGCGCCGCCCCAGTCCGCGTCCCGGTCGGTGACCGTGTCGAGATCGGACAGCCCGTCGACGACGAGGACGCGGGAGGTGTCGATCGACTCCAGCAGCGCCGGGCGCGGGTTCGCCTGCCAGCCGAGGATCACCCAGGTGGCCCCCGGCCGCGCCGTCTGCAGCGAGGTCTCCACCGCGCGGGCCGCGTCGGGCACCGGTACGTCGCCCGCCGTGCCGCCCTCGTGCAGCAGGTCCATCTTGAAGTGCGAGACGTCGCCGAACAGTTCCGCCTGGTGCCGGTAGAAGGCGGCGGCGACGTCGGCGAAGGACTGCGTACGCGGATCGAGCCAGTCCGGGCGGCGCATCCCGCCCCACGTGCCCTGGGGGATCACCCGCGCGTCGCTCCCCGGATTGCGGGCCGGGAAACCGTCCGGGACGGTGCCGAAATACCCGGGCAGCACCGGATGCATGCCCAGCTCCCGCAGCCGGTCGGTGATCCTGCGGCCCAGCTCGGTGCGGCGCTCGACGAGGGCCGGGGACATCGGGCCACCGTACTCGCTGATGTTCTGCAGCAGCCACCACGGCTGGTGCGAGGGCGCGGGCAGCCACGTACGGGCCTCGGTGTCCGAGTAGCCGAAGTCCATCAGCAGCCGGTGGTACACGGCCTCCTGACCCGGCGTCACCAGCACCTCGTTGCAGCCGTGCAGGGCGAGCACGTCCAGCAGCCGCTCCCAGCGTGGCCAGTCGGCGTAGGGGGCGGTGTAGCCGTCGTGGGTGTCGTTGTACGCGAACCGGTGCGCGACGGTCGAGGCCCGTTCCAGCGGCGCGTGCGGCGCGGGCAGCCGGCGGGGCAGGTCGAGCTGGGAACCGGACCACGAGATGTGGGCCCGGCAGACGTACTTGAGGTACCAGTGGACTCCGGTCAGCAGCACGGCCGCACTGGTTCCGGCGACCTCGATGCGCCCCGTCGAACCGGTGACACGGAACCGTTCGGCGCCGCTCAGCACCCGCAGCCGGAACTGCTCGGCGTGCTCGGGCAGCAGCCGCCGCAGCGCCGCGAGCGCGGCGTCGACAGCCGCCGCGGCGGGCTGCTCCGCGCGGGCGGCGGGGACCGCCGAGGGGCCGGCAAGCGCGGCGGCCGGGGTGTGCGCGGCGAGTACCGCGCCTGCCCCGACCGCCCCTGCCGTGCCCAGCAGCGTACGTCTCGACAGCTCGTTCATCAGCGCTCCTCCATGTTGCTCCGGCGACAACAGGTGCGTGCGCAGCGCACGTTACTCGCGGTTCCGCCGCCTGAAGAGGGGGCGGGAGGGCACCATGGCCGGATGCGGACGAGTAAGCACACCAGCACGCGGCGGGCGGCCCGAACGGGACTGGCAGTTGTGGTCCTCGCCCTGGCCGCCGCCTGCTCATCGGGAAGTGACGACGACGGGCGTGTCGGGGCCGGCGGGGGCGCCGAGGCGCCCAGGACGGCGACCGGCAGCCTGGAGGAGATCGCACGCCAGGCCGAATGCGAACCGAACATCCAGACGGACGCGGCCGAGCTGCGGCAGGCCAACTGCACGACGGCGGACGGCACGTACGTCCTCGCGACCTTCGCCACCGACCGGGGCCAGCGCGAATGGATCAACGAGGCCAACGACTACGGCGGCACCTATCTGGTCGGGCGCAAGTGGGTCGCGGTCGGCGACGAGAAGGTGGTGGCGGCGCTGCGCGGCCGGCTCGGCGGCACGGTGGAGACCGGCACCCAACACGGCTCGCACACCGGCGGCGGAGACGGAAGCGGAAGCGGGGACGGCGAGGAGGGGCACGAGCAGCACGAGGGGCACGAGGGCCGGCACGGGGGCTGAGCCCCGCACCGCCGGTCCGTACGGGCCGGTCCGGGACACCCCGGACCGGCCCGGGAAGGACCGCCCATGAGCACGTCCGCAGACACGGCGAGGCCGGGTCCGTCTGGAGCACTCCAGACGGACCCGGCCCTGTCCGTTCAGGGGGTCACTGGCACCTGCGCCCGCCGTTGATGCAGTTCACCACCTTGTTCATGAGGTTCTCGTCGAAGACGTTGATGAAGTCGCCGTGGTCGGTGACCGGCTTGTGCAGCTGCTCGGGGAACGAGTCGACGGCGAACACCGAGGTGTTCTCCCCGTCGAACACCGGCGGCGGCACGTCGTAGACGATGCGCTGCACCAGCTGCGGAATGGCCCGGAAGCCGTTCGGGCAATTCCCGTTCTGGTCCGCGAAGGCCACATGGGTGCGGTGGTTGGCGCTGTCCGTGTTCTGGCCGTCCCAGCAGCTCTGGAACTTGAAGCTGCGCACCACCTGGCTGCCCTCGGGGCAGATCGGGTACTTGTCCCTCAGCTGGCGGTCCTCGAACCCGGTGCAGCTCCACGAGGCATTGGCATTGGCGTCGCCGTTGACGAACGCCTTCGCGTCCCCGGTGATGATGCGCAGGAACCTCGGCATCGCCGTCACCTTGCTCACCGGACTGCCGACGAAGGTCAGAGTGACCTGCGAAGGCGTCTGGATCTCGCCGACGTTCTGGTCGTTGCCGCCGCCGTCCGCGTTGGCGTCGTTCTCCTGCTGCCCGTTCTGGAGCCGCAGGACCGGCCAGTAGTAGGTCGACCTGTCGCCCTGGTTGCGGCAGGTGGTGTCCCCGGCGGCCAGGTCGTCGTCGCTGGCGAAGGCGTCGTTGGCCTGGTTGCCGACGTAGTCGTGCATGTGGTGGGCGCCGTTGCTCACGCCCGGTGCGACGATGACGTTGTCCGGGTTGAACTTGCCGTTCGCGTTCACCCCGCAGTCCGTGGTGAACGTGCCGCGGGAGGAGCCCCCGCGGTTGCGCGGCTGCTGGACGTTCGGCTGGACGTTCTGGATGTCGACGAAGTCGCCCGCCTCGGGACCGTTGCCGGCCTGGCCGCCGATGCCGCCCTGGTTTCCGTTGTCGCCGTTGCCGTCCCCGTTGTCCCCGTTGTTCTGGCCGTCGTCCTGGCCGTCGCCGTTCTGGCCGTCGTTCTGGTCCTGGCCTCCGTTCTGGTCGCCTCCGTTCTGGTCACCGCCGTTGTCCTGGCCGTCGCCGTTGTCGTCGGCGCCGTCGTCGCGCAGGGCGCACGGAGCCATCTGCTCCAGTCCCTGTGGGCGCTCGGCCGAGCGGTCGATCAGCGCCACGATCCGCTGGATGATCACCAGGCGTTCGTTGCGCAGCGGGGCGAGGATCTGGTTCTCGGCGAAGGACCGGTCCGCCTGCACCCGCTCCCGGTTGTCGGCGAACCGCTGGTAGGCGGTGGTGATCTGGCTGTCCAGCGTGGCCAGCTCCCGGTCGACCGCGAAGCGCTGCTGGTCGGGAACCTCCTGGAGCGAGTTGCCGACGTCGGGACAGTCGATGGTGGACACCTGCCGGCCGTCCGCTGCCCGGGTACTGCTCTGCTGTCCGTCGTTCCTTCCGCCCGGCCACCAGCCCTCTCCGGCGGAGGCATACGTATTGGCCGCGACCAGCCCGCCCCCGCCCAGGATCAATGCGGCCGAGGCGGCGATCGCCCGGTTGGCCAGCGTCGAGCGTTTTCTTGATGTGCGTCCCAATGGAACTCCTCTGCTTCGTTGCCGGGGCGTGTGGGTTAAGGGGGGTCCCGGCAGAGGGAGAAGCGCGTCGTTCCATACGGGAGTGACGTACGGGGTGTTCATCGCGGCGGCCGATTCGTAGCAATCTCCAGCCGCAAACTGGCGCTTTGCGCCGAAGCCGGACGCCGGAACAGCAGGACGCGGTCGGCACCGGTGGCCCGCTTCGGCACAATGGACCCATGACCGAGATCCTCACGCCCCGCCTCCGCCTGCGCCGCTGGACGGACGACGACCTCGTGCCCATGGCCGAGATCAACGCCGACCCCGAGGTGATGCGCTGGATCGACGACGGCTCGGTCCGCGACCTGGAGCAGACGGCGGAGGGCATCGAGCGCTGCGAGGAGGAATGGGACGAGGAGGGCTTCGGGCTGTTCGCCGTCGAGCTCCTCGCCTCCGGTGAACTGGCCGGATTCGCCGGCCTGTCCGTTCCGGACTTCCTGCCCGAGGTGCTTCCCGCCGTCGAGATCGGCTGGCGCCTCGGCCGCCCCTTCTGGGGCCAGGGCTACGCCTCCGAGGCCGCTCAGGCCGTCCTGGAGTTCGCCCTCCAGGACCGGGGCCTCGACCGGGTCATCAGCATCTGCCACATCGGCAACACCGCCTCCGAGAACGTGATGCGCAAGCTGGGCATGACGCCCGAGCGCGAGACGGTCCACCCGGTGTACGGGTATCCGCTGCGGGTCTACGCGATCGACCTCACCGAGTACCAGGGCTGACCACCCGCGCACCGGGCACCCGACCGGCCGGACGGCCGCCCGGCACGCGTCCGCGTCGCGCCCGCCCGCCGGTCAGCCGCGGTCGACCTACGCCAGCGCCGGCACCCGGCGGTTGTCGTCGTCCGAGACCTGAAGCCCCAGCTCGGCGAAGATGTTCGACGTGTGCTTGGCCACCGCCCGTTCCGTCACCACGAGCTGTGACGCGATCGCCGTGTTCGAGCGGCCCTGCGCCATCAGCTCCATGACCTCCAGCTCCCGCGGGGTCAGGCCGCCCAGCGGCTCGTCCCGCGAGCGGCGGGTCAGCAGCATCGCCGTGCCGCCGGCCGTCACCCGGCGAACCGCGTCGACGAACTGCTTCCGGTCGGCGCCCGTGTACCCGGCTACACCCCCGGCCGCCCTTCCAGCAGCGCAGACTCCAGCGCGGGCGGCAGGCCGACCTGCGGCCGGTCCGGCCGCAGCGGTGCCGAGCCGCCCACCGACCGCAGCCACGCCCACGTGTCCCGCACGGTCTCCCGCACCGGTCGGCACCGCAGGCCCGCGGCGAGAGCCCGGGACACCCCGATGCCGTGCAACGCCCCGTGCATATCGGGCAGTTCGTCCGCCGGGATCCAGATCGGGAGCTGGGACCACGGCTCGGCGCCCGCCGACAGCACCACGTCCGCCGGCGTCCACCGCAGCCGGGCCGACGACCCGGTCGCCGCCACGCATTCCTCCAGCAGTTCGCCGATCGTCGTGTGGCCCGGCTCGCTCGCCAGGTTGTACGGGCCCTCCAGACCCGCTTCCGCCGCGTCCAGCGTCCACTCGGCAAGGTCGCGGACATCGACGTATTGCAGCGGTGTCTCGCGCGGCCCCGGCGCGACGACGTCGCCGCCGCGCGCGATCCGCTCCAGCCACCACGGCAGACGTCCCACGTTCTCCCACGGGCCGAGGATCAGCCCCGAGCGCACCAGCAGCGAACGGGAGGCGCCGAACGCGTCGAGCACGGCCAGCTCGCCGCCCCGCTTGGCCTCCGCGTACGGCACGTCACCCGCTTCCGGCGACCCCTCCACCAGCGGCGCGCTCTCGTCGTACCCGGCCGCCGGCGGCCACGCGTACACCGAACAGCTCGACACGTACACGTAGCGGCCCACCCGGTCCGCCAGCAGTCGCGCCGTGTCCCGCACGGCCGACGGCGCGGCCGACCAGGTGTCGACCACCACGTCCCACGTGCCGTCGGCGAGGGCGGCGAGTCCGCCGGGTGCCAGGCGGTCGCCGATCAGATCGGTCACCCCGTCCGGCGCCGCGTGCCTCCCCCGGTGGAAGACCGTGACCTGCCAACCGCGCGCGAGTGCGCCCTCCACAACGGGACGCCCCGCGAACTCCGTTCCGCCCAGCACCAGAAGTCTCATGACCACGACTCTGCCTCCACCCGGCCTGCCCGGCCCAGCGATTCCGCTGCCAGGAGAACCAGGGGAAAGGGCTGTACCGGCAGTCACTCTCCCGGTCGCGGCGCGCGGATGGCACCATGGGCGGACGATGACGGATGCCCGGTCGCCGATGCGCGCCCTGCGGGCCGCACTGTTCGCGGCGGTGGCCGTCACGTTGGCAGCCGTGGGGCATTCGTCCCAGTCTGCCCACGACATCCCCGCTTCCGGACTGCTCGCCGCGTTCGGCGTGACCGCCGCCGCGGGCTGGTGTGCGGCCGGCCGCCGCCGGGGCGCGGCCTCCCTGGGGGCAGGACTGCTCGCCGTCCAGGGCGCACTGCATCTGCTGTTCTCCGGCGCCGGGCCCATGGCACCCCACCACCACGGGCAGCACGCGCACTACGACACCGCGCCGGCCGCCGCCGAGACGTCCGGCACCGGCATGCTCGCCGTCCACCTCCTCGCCGCCGCCGGCTGCGCCCTGTGGCTGGCCCACGGGGAGGCCGCGTTCTGCCGGCTCGCGCACGCCGCGCTCTCCTTCGCGTTCGCCCCGCTGCGCCTGCTGCTCTCCGCCGTACGGCTGCCGGTATCCGACCCGGCGCCCCGTCCCGCCGCCGACACCGCCGGTGAGCGCCGTCCCGGCGCCGTCCTCGTCCACACCGTGGTCCGGCGCGGCCCGCCCGCGCCCTCCCTTCCCCGCGCCACGGCCCCTGGAGCCGCTGTCTGACCCGGGGGCCGACAACCCCACGTCAGCACCGACCCTTGGGACCCGTATGTCCATCGACGCCCCCGACCAGGGCACCACCACACCCGAATCCGGCACGAGAACCGCTCCCGAGGCGCGCGGCGCGCTGCGCCCGCTCCTGCTCCGTCTCCACTTCTACGCGGGGCTGCTGATCGCCCCGCTCCTCCTCGTCGCCGCCGTCAGCGGCCTCCTCTACGCGCTGTCCTTCCAGGCGGAGAAGGTCGTCTACCGCCACGAACTGCGCGTCCCCGTCGGCGACCGCTCCGTCCCGCTGTCGGCCCAGGTCGACGCCGCCCGCGCCGCCCACCCCGAGGGCACGGTGACCGCGGTGTGGCCGTCGTACGAGGACGGCGCGACCACCCGCGTCCTGATGACCTCCCCCGACGTGGAGGAGGGCAGGTC
This sequence comes from Streptomyces sp. NPDC015127, assembly GCF_043080095.1. NCBI lineage: Bacteria > Bacillati > Actinomycetota > Actinomycetes > Kitasatosporales > Streptomycetaceae > Streptomyces > Streptomyces sp. NPDC015127. The sequence goes on along the minus strand of NZ_JBIBVE010000006.1, from coordinate 169,699 downwards.
CCTCGCCGTCTTCGTCGACCCCTACACCGCGGACATACGCGGCGCGCTCCCCTCGTACGGCAGCTCCGGCGCACTCCCGCTCCGCGCCTGGATCTCCGAGTTCCACGCCGACCTGCGCCTGGGCGAACTCGGCCGCCACTACAGCGAGCTGGCCGCCAGCTGGCTGTGGGTCGTCGCGCTCGGCGGGCTGGTGCTGTGGTGCGGACGCCGACGCCGTACCCGGCGCGACCTCGTGCTCCCCGAACGCGGCGCGAACGGCCGCCGCAGGACACTGTCGTGGCACGGCTCCGTCGGCCTCTGGGCCGTCACCGGCCTCGTCCTGCTGTCGGCCACGGGACTGACCTGGTCCCGCTACGCGGGCGAGAACATCGACGCGGTCCAGTCCCAGCTCGGCGGGTCCACCCCCGTCGTCTCGGCCGCACTCGCACCGGGCGCCGGCAGCGGCGGCGGCCACGAAGGCCACGAGGGCCACGGCGGCCACGAGGGCGCGGATGTCGGCTCCGACAACGCGGTCGCGGACGTCGGCATCGACAACGCCGTGGCGGCGGCCCGCGGTTACGGCGTCGACGGCAAGATCTCCGTGACCCTGCCGGCCGACGGCAACGGATACGTCGTCAAGGAGACCGACACCCAGTACCCGGTCCACCTCGACTCCGTCGCCGTCGACCCGGCGGACGGCCGGGTCGTCGACCAACTCCGCTTCGACGACTACCCGTTGCTCGCCAAGCTGACCCGGTACGGCATCGACGGCCACATGGGCGTCCTGTTCGGCCTGGTCAACCAGCTCGCGCTCGCCGCGCTCATGGTCGCCCTGATCCTGCTGACCGTGTGGGGCTACCGCATGTGGTGGCAGCGCAGGCCCACGAAGGAACGCACCCTGTCGGCGGGCCGCCCGATGCCGCGCGGCGCCTGGCGCAAGGCACCGGTGACGGCACTGCTGCCACTGGCCGCCGCGACGGCGCTCGTCGGCTGGTTCGTGCCGATGCTGGGCATCAGCCTGCTGGTGTTCCTCGCGGTCGACGTCGCGCTCGGCGCGGTGGCGAGGGTCCGGTCCCGGGCCTGACCGGGACCGGACCCGTGCCTCACGGCGCGTACTTGTAGCCGACCCGCCGCACGGTCTGGATCGTGCGGCGGTGCTCGGCACCCAGCTTGCGGCGCAGCCGGGCGACATGGACGTCCACCGTCCGGCCGTCGCCGACGTGACCGTAGCCCCACACGGTGGTCACCAGCTGGTCGCGCGTGTGCACCCGGTGCGGGTGCGCCACGAGATGTGCCAGGAGTTCGAACTCCAGGTAGGTCAGGTCCATTTCGCGCCCGTCCACCTGGGCGGTGCGCCGGACCGCGTCGATCGTCACCGGGCCCTTGCCGGCGGGCCGCTCCTGCGCGGCGGCGGCCTCGACGGGCGGCTGCTGGTCGGCCGGTACGAGGACGAGATAGCCGACCATCGGGGGCCGGCCCGGCAGCGTGGGCAGGGTGTGCGGCGGCGCGGGCAGCCACGTGGCACCCGGCGGCAGGAGGTCCGCGACATCCACGACCTCGTCCCGGTCGACGGCACGCAGCCGGTGCCGGCCCGAGGGCGCTGTCCGGTCGGTCGTGACGCGGCCGTGGGGGACGGGGGAGGAAGCGGCGGAAACGGCGGAAGCGGCGGAAACGGTCGAGAAGGAACGGCTGTTCGCCATGGCAGGTCAGCTCTTTCGCGCGGAGGAAGTCGTCGATGCGTCATGAGGACGGACGTACGTCGCGCGCTGGCCGAAGGCCGGGAAGAACGGCTTTAGAGGGCCCGCGCGTTCACCGCGGGGCAACACACCCGGTCGAAGTCGTGGTGCTGACGGGACGGCCAGAACGGCTCGAGGTCGCTGCGACCCGTCGCGGTGCTCTGGAAGTCGGCCATGCGCCTATTGAAGCAGACCTCCCCGGACCGCAGCAGACCTCGTCCGCCCGTCGGTACGTGATCTTCCCGACGTCCGCGTTGTTTCGGCCACACGACCCGGTTCCGCCCGCACCGCGCACCGGATCCGCCCGCACCGCGCACCGGTTCCGCCCGCGTCGCCAGGCCGGATCCGCCGACCGCCATGCGCGCGAGCGTGCGCGAGAGGGGCGCCCGCCTTGTCGGCGGACGCCCCTTGGTTCACGCGGCGGTTCAGACCTGGCCGGCCTTCTCCAGCGCCGAGCAGCAGGTGTCCACCAGCAGGCGGGTCACCACGTAGGGGTCGACGTTGGCGTTCGGGCGGCGGTCCTCGATGTAGCCCTTGCCGTCCTTCTCGACCTGCCACGGGATGCGGACCGAGGCGCCGCGGTCGGAGACGCCGTAGCTGTACTCGTTCCACGGGGCGGTCTCGTGCAGGCCGGTCAGGCGGTCGTCGATGCCGGCGCCGTAGTTCTTGACGTGGTCCATCGGCTTGGAGCCCTCACCGAGCGACTCGCACGCGGTGATGATCGCGTCGTAGCCCTCGCGCATCGCCTTGGTGGAGAAGTTGGTGTGCGCGCCGGCGCCGTTCCAGTCGCCCTTGACCGGCTTCGGGTCGAGGGTGGCGGCCACGTCGAAGTCCTCGGCGGTGCGGTAGAGCAGCCAGCGGGCCACCCACAGCTGGTCGGCGACGACCAGCGGCGAGAGCGGGCCGACCTGGAACTCCCACTGGCCCGGCATGACCTCGGCGTTGATGCCGGAGATGCCCAGGCCCGCCGCGAGGCAGTGGTCCAGGTGCGCCTCGACGACGTCGCGGCCGTGGATCTCGTCCACGCCGACGCCGCAGTAGTAGCCGCCCTGCGGGGCCGGGAAGCCGCCCTGCGGGAAGCCGAGCGGACGGTCGCCCTCGAAGAAGGTGTACTCCTGCTCGATGCCGAAGATCGGCTCCTGCGCGGCGAACCTCTCCGCGACCTCGACGAGCGCGGCACGGGTGTTGGACTCGTGCGGCGTCATGTCGATGTTGAGGACCTCGTTCAGCACGAGGACGTTGTCGCCGCCGCGGATCGGGTCCGGGCAGACGAAGACGGGCTTGAGCACGCGGTCCGACGCGTGGCCCTCGGCCTGGTTGGTGCTGGACCCGTCGAAGCCCCAGATGGGCAGGTCGGCGAGGGCCGTCGAGGAACCGGCGGCCAGGATCTTCGTCTTCGAGCGAAGCTTGGCGGTCGGCTCGGTGCCGTCGATCCAGATGTACTCAGCCTTGATGCTCACGGACCTCATCCTTTGCGGGTGCAGCGGTATGCCGCGCAGCTTGGCAATACGCGATTTCCCGGCCGTTGCCCGTTTGTGAACCCCGTGTTACGCGGAATATTTCACCGTTATGCCCGGCGTGTCGCGCGTGCGCGGCGGGCCGTCTCGTGTGCGTCGAGCAGCGTCCCGAAGCCCGCGTCCCGGATGCGCCCGACCAGCGCCTCGTAGGCCGTACCCAGCGTTTCCGCGGCGCTTTCCAGGTCCCAGTCGTGGTCGTGGAGCACCTGGAGCAGGTGCCCGCGGCGGATCTGCGCCTCCGACAGCCGGAAGGTCTTGAGATAGGCGACACATCCCTTGTGGTCCGTGATCACTTCGCCGATGTGCTGCTCCGCCACCCCCCGCCGGAACGAGGGCAGGAAACGCCACAGCGCGAACCCGTCCATCCGGTACACCCGCTCGAAGGCGTACGACGGATCCAGCAGCCGCCCCGCGAACAGCGTGCCGTGCCCCTCGGCCCACAACCGCTCCTGCGCCCGCGCGGCCGCCCGCAGATCCGCGAGCGTCCTCAGGTACGGGCTGTCGCGGATCTCCGCGGTGACGTCGGGCACGGCGGCGCCGTAGTACGCGTACTGATGCACCAGCTCCCCGTACAGGTCCTCGACCAGCGTCGGATGCAGGGCGCGGTAGTCGTCCGGATGCGGTACGACGAAGGCGGCGGCGAGCGTGTCGGCGGCGTACACCAGCACACCGCACTGGCCCGGATGGATCTCGAAGATCCGCAGCGCCTCCGCCAGTCCCGGCACGGACCGGCCCGTGTACGCCGCCTCGGCCCGCGGCGACAGACCCTGCCGTACCGCCTGCCGGGACCACTCGTCCCACACCACGGACGGACCGCCGAAGTGCAGCGACAGATAGCCCTCCAGCGCCAGGTGGAGCGGGAGGAAACGCAGCCGCTTCTCCACGGTCCCCTTGGTGCGGACGCGCTTGGCCATCCGGTGGTGGACGCGCACCGTCGCCCTCTCGGGCACCGCCTCGTCCTCGCCCGCGCTCAGCCGGGTCCCGTACGCGGCCACGTGGCCGTCCCCGCCCGACCAGTCGGCGACGAAGGCGTGCGGGATGTACGAGCAGTACCGCGTGCGCGGGCCCGTGTCGACGACGCCGTGACCGCCGAGGACCCGGCGGTGCAGCCGCAGCCCGGGCACCGGATCGTCGCGCACCAGCGGCACCAGCCGGATGCCGCCCCACACCTGCGAGGGCAGGGTGCGCAGGCCGGTCATGTCCAGCGTGTTCACGGTGCTCCTCCCCGGGCGCCGGCGAGGCGGTCCCTCCCGGCGCCGAGGAAGCGGTCCGTCCGCTCCCGCCCCGTGCCGAGGAAGCGGTCCGTCCGCTCCCGCAGATGTGCCAGCAGCTCCGCGAGCCCCGTGCGTCCCTCGGCGAACTGCGCGATCTCCACGAGCGCCGGCAGGTCCTCGGCGTCGCGGATGCCGGCGGTCGGGACGCTCGGCGCCAGCCGGCGGACGTCGAAACCGTCCGCGTCGTATACGGGGTTCACATGCACCGCGCTGGTACGCCGCTCCGGGTCGAGCCGCGTGCGCCAGACCCGCAGGACCTCGCCCGCCAGTCCCGGCGGCGCGTTGTCCCAGCCGTCCGAGACGATCACCAGCCGCTGCGGCGCGTCCTCCAGCGCGTCGAGGATCCGGCTGCCGAGCGGTGTCGGCCCCCAGGGCCGTACGAGCAGGGGATCGCGCGCCCCGGACGTCCAGTGCGCGCGGTACGCGCCCGGAGCGGCCAGCGCCTCCAGCAGGTAGTGGCAGCCGAGCGCCACGGCCAGCGGACGCCGCCGCTTCTCGGACGACCCGGACGCCGAGTAGCTGTCGTCCAGCACCGCCGCGACCTGCCCCCAGGTCCCGGCGCGGGCCCCGGCGGCCCGCGCGGCGGACGCGCGCAGCGCGCCGGTCAGCTCGGCCCGGCGCGCGACCCGCTCCCCGGCGGGCAGCGACAGCACGTACAGGGCGAGCCGGGTCAGCGGCATCACGGCGAGATCGGCCGTGGGGCCGGTGCGCTGGGTACGCAGCCGCTCCAGCCGGGTCATGCGCGGCGCGATCCGCTCCAGGAACAGCGCCCGGGGGATGCCGTGCCGGGCGGCGAAGCCCTCCGCGACGGTGTACGGCAGCTCGTAGACGGCACTCTGCTCGAAGTGGGCGCGGCGGTGCGCGTCCAGGAAGCCGTGCTCGTAGCGCACCCTCGCGCCGGGCCGGAACAGGAAGTCCCCCAACTCGACCGAGCGCGGCGGCAGATGGGCGTGACGCAGGGCGTTCTTCAGGCCGCTGCGGTACTTCACCGCGTCGTGGCCGACGTCCGGCCGCGCGGCCAGCCAGTCGCGCATGATCGCGCGGGTCCGGCGGTTGTTGACCCTGGCGGCCCGCAGGGCGCGGAAGACCCGGTACACCCGCTGCGGCGGCATGAGAGCCAGGCGCGCGCCGATCAGCGCGCCCTCGGTCCGCCTCTCCGCCGCGCTCGCGTCGCCGGCATTGATCAGCAGCTGCACCACGACGAGGGCGGCGTTGTGGTCGTTGATGTCGAGCGCGAGCGCCGCCGCGTACACGGGACGGTAGTTGACCCGTACGTACTCGTGCAGGAACGCCAGCGACAGCCGCTGCTCCTCGGCCCGCGAGCGGAACTCGCGCTGCCCGGTCGCCGTCACGGCGGCGTTCACGAACAGCAGCACGTCCTCGGCCGCGATCAGGTCGGCGAAGCTCTCCGCCATGGGCCTCTCCGCCATGGGCCGTCACCCCCCCGTGTCCCCCGGTCGTCTCCGTCGGTCCGGCGCCGCAGCGGTGCGCGCCGGTGCCGGTGCCGGCCGGGGAATGAGGGAGTGATCAGCGAAATCACTGCTTCATAGGCAAGTCCCGGAAGTCACCCCGAAGTCCCGCGGCCGGCCAGGCGAACGTAGCACTGCCGGTCGCGGGCCCTCACCGGGATTTCCCGGCCTCCGTCCCCCCGTGTCTGCGGACGCGCCGCACGCGGGCCGGGTCACGCCGCCGCCGCGCGGGCACACTGGTGCCCATGACCAAGCACCTGCGTATCGGACTTCTCGGCGCCGGCCCCTGGGCCGCGATGACCCAGGCCCCGGCCCTCTCCGGCCATCCGGACGTCGTCCTCGGCGGGGTGTGGGGGCGGCGGCCCGAGGCGGTCGCCGCGCTCGCGGACGCCCACGGCACGACCGCGTTCACCGGAGAGGACGGCATCGATGCGCTGTTCGCCTCGAACGACGCCATCGCCTTCGCCGTGCCGCCGGACGTACAGGCGCCGCTCGCGGTCCGCGCGGCGGCGGCCGGCTGCCATCTCCTCCTGGACAAGCCGGTGGCGACGACGGTCGCCGCCGCGCGCGACGCCGCGCACGCCGCGGAGGAGGCGCAGGTCGCGTCCGTCGTGTTCTGCACCCTGCGGTTCGCCACCGACACCGCGCGGTGGATCGCGGAGCAGGCGGCGGTCGGCGGCTGGTTCACGGCCCATGCGCAGTGGCTCGGCGCGCTGTTCTCGCCGGGCGCGGAGAGCCCGTTCGCGGCGTCGCCGTGGCGGCGCGAGAAGGGCGGCCTGTGGGACGTCGGCCCCCACGCGCTGTCCGCGCTGCTGCCGGTACTGGGCGACGTGGTCGAACTGACGGCCGCCCGCGGCCCCTCGGACACGACCCACCTGGTGCTCCGGCACGCGTCGGGAGCGTCGAGCACGGCGACGCTCGGCCTCGGCGCGCCCCTCAACGCGGCGGGCGTGAGCCTGGTGCTGCTGGGCGAGCAGGGCAGGGCCGAACTGCCGGACGGCTGGGGCAATCCGGTGGACTCGTTCCGCACGGCGGTCAACGAACTGATCGGCGTGGTCCGGACGGGCCGGCCGCACCCGTGCGACGTGCGGTTCGGCCTGCGGATGACGGAGATCCTGGCGGAAGCGGAACAGAAGGCGTCCGCGACGGGCGGCTGACGCGGCGGCCCACTGACGCGGCGGGGGCGGCTGGGGCCGTCGGCGGTGCCGCGCGGGCGCGCACGGCGCGGGCCGGGCGGTGTGCGCGGGCGCGCACGGCGCGGGCGCAGGCAGGACCGTGTCGGACACGGGCGCGCGGATGGTGCGCGCCGGGTGGTCGCGGGCGGTGCGTGGCGTAGGCCGGGCGGTGTGCGGGCGCGCACGGCGTGGGCGCAGGCCGGACGGGCGCGGGCCGGCTGAATGTGGGTCGGCCGGTGCAGGGAGGCAGGACGGTGCCGGTCCGCGCCGCGAGTGTGCAGCTCGGGGCGCGGGCGCGCTCCGCCCCGGGACAGCGGGGAGGGGAGCGGGCGGCACCGTCCTGCGGGCCGGGCCCGCGGCAGTGGGGGAGTGGGGGATCGCGGGCCCGGCCGTGCCGGCGTCAGCCGACGCGCTCGATCCGCGCGTTGCGGATCAGGAACTTGCCGGCCTCGCGTACCTGCTCGAAGGCCGCATTGTTCAGCAGGGCGCAGCTGCCGGACACCGACGTGACCTCGACGGTCGTGGACTTGTTGTTGTCCAGGTTGGTCACCTTCAGCTGGGTGCCGACGGGAAACTGGTTGCTGGAGGCGGCCGGTGCGCCGCCCTCGCCGGAGAGCGTCACGGTCGAACCGGCGCACACGACCTCACCCGCGGCGCCGCCGCCCGCGTTCCCGCCGCCGGCGTCCTGGCCGCCGTCGTCCGCGGGGGGCGCGTCCCCGGCGGGCGGTGCCTCGGCCGGAGGCGCTTCGGCCGGTGGCGCTTCGGCCGGGGGCGCCTCCTGGGCGGGGGGCTGCGCCGGTGGCGCCGCCTGGTCGCCGCCGCCCGCCCCGGCGTCGCAGCCGGCCGCCTCCTGCTGGACCCTGATCTGCGCGATCACCGCCTCCCGATTGGCGATGCGAGCCGCCGACTGGGCGTCCGGATTGGCGCGTTGACCGGCGATGAAGTTCTCGTTGTTGCGGATCGCCTGGGCGAGTCCGTCACAGGCGACGGACGCCTGACTTGTGCCGGTCATGACAATCGCAGTGCCGCCGACCAGTGCCGCAGCGCCGATGAGGAGGGCGAGCTTCTTCTTGCCGCTGAGGGTCTTCTTGCGTGACACGAAAGGGCTCCTGTCCCCGGCCGCGGGGGCGGCCGGTTTGGTTCCTTGTGTCCTTACGTACGAGGAGCCGTCGGCGTCTGCTCACCGTTTACGCCCGCCGCTTCCTTAACGTTCCTTAAGGAAACGGTCGTTGAGCCCCTGGGCCTCCGCGGCGGCGTCCGGCGATGCCCCCGGCCGGGGGCATCAGGTCCGTCCGATCGCGTCCCGCACCGCCTCCTCCGAACGCCCCACCACCGCCGTGCCGTCGTCCGCCGTGATGATCGGCCGCTGGATCAGCTTCGGGTGCTGGGCCAGCGCCGTGATCCACTGCTCCCGCGAACTGTCGTCCCGCGCCCACTCCTTGAGCCCCAGCTCCTTCGCCGCGGCCTCCTGCGTGCGGGTGATGTCCCAGGGCTCCAGGCCGAGCCGGCCCAGCACTTCCCGGATCTCGTCCTCGGTCGGCACGTCCTCCAGATAGCGCCGCACGGTGTAGTCGGCACCCTCGGCGTCGAGGAGCGTGAGGGCGCTGCGGCACTTGGAACAGGCGGGATTGATCCAGATCTCCATGTCGCACACCGTACCGCTCGAGTCCGTCAAATGCCGTCTGGCCAGCGGCGATTGTCAGTGGCCACCAGTAGAATGAACAGTAGTTCGGGATGGTCCCGCCACCGCGCCAGGAGGTTGCCGATGGCCGTTGCCACACTCACGACGAAGCCCCTGATCCCCCTTCAGAAGAAGCCGCTCCCGGCCGGACAGCCGCGCGAGTGGTACGTGTCGCACAACCGCCGCCTGAAGGCGATGCGCCTCGCGATCGCCCTGCTCGACTCCGGCGTCTACCACCCGGCGACCGCCGACAACCGCCGCATAAGGGCCACCGCCGAGCGCATCGGCGTGCATGTCCCGTCCGACACGACGTGCCGGATGGTCCGGGCCCTGATCCGTTACGGCCGCTGATCCCGCCGGCTTCAGGAGACGGGGCGCCTGGGATCGGGCGCCCCGTTCTCGTACCACTCGACGCGCACGGTGTCGCCGACGGCCAGCGTGCCGCCGCGCAGTACCGCCGTCTTCGCGCCGAAGCTGACCTTGTTGTCGTACACGGGCTCCCGCCGGTACGTGGCGAGGGTGCGCACCGGCTCGGGGCCCGCGCGCCGCCCGGTGACCTGGTCCACCAGCGGCACGGAGCAGCGCATCGCCCGTACGGAATGGGCGAGGTGCGCGGTCCCGATCTCCAGCCGCCGCATCAGGTCCTCGTCGTGCGGCTCGGCGCACCCGTCGAGGACGATGTTGGGCCGGAAGCGGTCCATGGGCACCGGCTTCCCGCCCGCGGCCTCGATCCGTGCGTTGAGCCCGTCGAGCGATGCCTGAGAGAGGACGGCCACGGCATGCGCGTCGGCGAAGGCGACCTTGCCGGGAGTGTCGCCCCACCCGTCCCGGTCGAACCCGTCGCGCACCCGCACCAGGCGCGACTTCACGCCCAGCACCTCGGAGAGCCAGTCGGCGACGGCGTCCCCCTGGTCGATCGCGTGCCCGACCGGCTTGCCGAACAGACTCACGGGCCGCGGCTCGCCCTCGGGATCCAGGTCCACCACGACATCCTCGATCCCGTCGGCCCGCAGGCGCATCGTGCCGCCGCCCTCGCCGAGCCGGGGCCGTACGGCAGCCATGGCGGGCTGCGTCCGCTGACTGTGGAACGAGCCGTCGACGGCATCGACGACCATGAAGGTCCGATCGTGCTCCAGCCCCGTCTCCCCGACCACGGCGGACGGCACATCGGTCCCGGCGCAGCCCTTGACCGGGTAGTACGTCAGCTTCTGCACAGTGATCCCCATGGGCATGGATCGTAGAGGGGCCACATGTACGGCGGAAACGGCGAAACGGCGATTCGGCGACAAGGCCGAGGTGTCACATCCGCCACAGGTCCTCCGCCGCCCACGCCCACGCCATCGGTCCCGAGCCGGTCGGACGCGACGTCCCGGTGGTCACGGTCCGCACGCCCTGACGACGGTCAGGACGCGTTGCAGGTGGCGGTCGCGTGCGCCCCGGACGCGGTGGCGGTCCGCACCGGCCCGTCGTCGACCCTCACCTTGCAGGTCGCCTTGCCGCCGTCCGCTCCGACGGTGACGACGAGCGTGCCGCTCCTGCCCGGCCCGGACACCTCGATCTCCTTGCGCCAGGGCAAGGACGTCACCCGCTGCTGCTCGGTGGTCAGGTCCCCGGTGCGCCAGACGGAGTAGGCGACGGTGACGTCACGGGCGTCCCCGGTGACCTCGTACTCGACGGTGACGGTCCTGTCGACCTCGTCGGACACCTCGCTCACGACGAGACCGATGGCGGCCATGCATCCTCCGACCACCAGCAGCAGGACGACGAGCACGACCCAGGGCCACTTCCGGCGCCCCCGCGCGGGCGGCTGCGGAGGCACGGGCGCACCCCGCTGCGGCGGGTTGCTCGGTTCACTCATGCCTCCAGCCTCACCCCACGCCCGCCGGCCCGCGACCGGGCACGCCCCCGGAACGGCCGTCGGCCGTGCCCTTCCCCGAAGGGAAGGGCACGGCCGTCGGCGAAGGGGGCAGGAGCCCGGACTTCTTAGATGTCGAAGAACTTATGCCCCGTCGCGACAGCCTGGGCCTCAAGTTTTCGGCACGGCCCTGACCAGCGATCGAGCGGCCGTTGTTGGTCGTCGTTGGTCACCCCAGGGCCCCTTTTGACGGCCCGGGGACGGCCCAGACGACTGCTCCCGGACCGAGCGGCAGACCGGGACATTCTGTCCGGGGTGCCCCGTCGTTCGACATCCAACCTTGTTCTCGCATGAGTGCGCGTCGGGCGCGCTACCCGCCCCGCGGGCAGCTCTGTACCGTGAGGCAGGCCCCCTAAGCAGAAGGAGGCAGCACGCAATGCGTGGTCTCGGAGATCACCTCAGCATCGGAGAACGGATCGCGTTCTACCGGAAGCGCCGTGGCTACACCCAGGAAGTGTTGGCGGGCCTCGTCGGCCGTAGTACGGACTGGCTCGCAAAGATCGAGACCGGTCGACGGAAGCCGCCGCGCATCGACATGCTCTCGGAGCTGTCACGCATCATGCGCGTGCCGCTCGGTGACCTGCTCGGCCAGACGTTGCTCGTGGAGGACGACAAGCAGCAGGACGATGTCCCGGCGGTCCGCGATGCGCTCATGAGCCCCCGACGGCTCTCCAGGCTTCTCTTCGGCGCGGAGGCGGATGCCCAGCTCCCTACGCCGGCCCCGGTGGCTGTGCGGGTGGAGCACGCGTGGAACGACTACCAAGGTGGACGTCTCGGGAGCGTCGTCGCCGCACTGCCAGCGCTACTCCAGACCGCTCAAGAGCTGGAGGACCGCGCCGCACGTCGTGAGGAAGACCGCCGCGACTGCTGGGCGGTATCGGCCCGCACGCATCACCTCGCGGCGACCACGCTCGCCAAGATCGGTGAGTCGGATATCTCGTGGCTCGCGGCCGAACGTGCCATGCGGGCTGCCGACGAATCCGACGACCCGCTCGTTCTGGCTTCAGCCGCTCGGTCGGGTACTCACGCCTTGCTGGCCAACGGGCGCTACGACGACGCTCTCGAACTGGGCAACACGACGGCCCGGTGGCTCTCAGCGCGTGTGGAGGAGAGCGACCCAGAGGCGATCAGCCTGCTTGGCATGATTCACCTACGAGCAGCGGTCGCGGCGGCTCGACATCAGGACCGTCCCACGGCCGCGGGGCTACTCAGTCGCGCTGAAGAACTGGCAGACGACCTCGGGTCCGATGAGAACTACTGGCAGACCGGATTCGGCCCGACAAACGTGCTGCTGCACCGCCTGTCCATCGAACTGGACCTGGATAACGTGTCGTTCGTGGTGGAGCACGGGCGAATCAACGTTGACCACATGCCGCAGGAGCGCAGCGTCTCGCACCGCATCGACTTCGCCCGCGCCCTCTCACTGGCTGGGCAGGGTGATGACGCGTTTGCGGAGTTGCGTACAGCCGAGCGAACGTCGCCCCAGCTCGTACGAAACAATCCCAGGGTGCGGGAGACGCTCCGGGACCTCATCAAGCAGTCTCCGGTCACTGGCGGCTCTCGCTCGTCCGACGTGTTCGCAATGGCTCAACGATGCAGGGCGGTGCAGTGAGTGGCAGAGAAGCGCGGGGTGCTCGGAGTCGTCGGCTCGGCAGCCGGGGGAGTGGAGGCGCTGCGTACCGGGCTGGTTGAGCCCGCGATGGAGCGCGGGTGGCGAGTCGCTGTGACCCTAACGCCGAACGCCGGCCGTTGGCTCCGAATGAGCGGTGAGGTCAAGCGTCTGGAGGAGTTGACCGGCTTGCCAGTACGCGATGAACCACGTCTGCCTGGCGATGAGCGTCCGCATCCTCCGGTCGACTGCTACGTCGTGGCTCCCGCCTCGGCAAATATGGTCGCCAAGCTGGCGATTGGACTGATGGACAACCAAGCATTGACGCAGGTTGGTGAGGCTATCGGGACCTCCGATATGCCGGTTGTGGTCTTCCCTCGGGTGAACGCTGCGCACGCTCGACATCCCGCCTGGGATGGGCACATCGAGGCTCTGCGCGCCGGAGGTGTTCGGTTGGTCTACGGCGCCGACGTGTGGCCTCTGTTCGAGCCGCGCGAGGCTCCGTCGGGGCGTGGGCTGCCGTGGCGCGCGGTGATGGACGCCGTGGACGCTGCGACGAAATGACGCTGGGTCAACAGACCTGACCTGCAAGGAAAGAGGACCCGGACACTTTGTCCGGGTCCTCTGTTGGTTCCGGCCACATGCTCTTGCCCATGCCAGAGATCGATGTGCGACCGAACGAACCGGGCGGGCTGACGCCCGCGTCGAGTTGGAGGTCACTTTGCGTGTGGAGTCTCGTTCCCAACGATCTGCTCAAGGCGATCAAGACGCTCTCCGAGTCGCCGAAGAGCGTCGTGGATCGAGCTGAGTTCCTCGGACAGGGCAGTGAACGCGGGGCTACTGCCCGGCTCCGTCCCCAGGGGGGTCGAGGGGTCGCGGACGAAGGTTCCTCGCCCCTGCTGGGTCAGGACCAACCCTTCGTTGCGGAGCTGCCCGTAGGCGCTTTGGACGGTCATCAGCTGTACGCCGAGCTGCTTGGCGAGCTGGCGTGCGGGGGGCAGTCGGTCCCCGGGGCTGTATCCGCCCTCCGGTGCCGCGATCTCTGCGCGGAACTTGGCAGCGATCTCCTTGGCCGTTGGCTTGGGTGCGTCAGGGCTGGAGTCCATGGGTTCGAGGGTAACCGGACCTAGGTCAATCCCAATCTGCCAACTGGATCCGCTTGACTCCCAGATTGACATAGGTCAATCTGAAGTCAGGGGTTGGGCGACCCGGAAACTCGGGCCCGCTCATCGCTTGCAACCTGCTTGACCTGCACGAAAAGGCCCCGCGAGGGGTCAGGAGCCCCGCAGCGGACGGGGGGAGGCGACCCGGCGCCTTGTCATTAACCGGAGGGCTTAGACCGAAAGGTCATGTCTCCATACGCCTTGGGTTCGCACCCGGAGGAGACATCTGCACGACTTCACGGCTCCGCAGCGCTTCGGTGCTGCGGCCGGTTGCCTCCCCCGCCCGTCCGGCCTGTGCCGTATGGGCGGGGCGTGGGGAGCCGGATTTTCCGACTTCAACGGCGTGCGGCCCCGGTGCGGGAACACCGGGGCCGCTGTTTGAGCCGTTCCTACCCTGGGAGGAACACGACTCATGAAGCACATCGGTGCTGTTCAGGCGGTTGTTACGGCCGCCTCGTACGACCGCGAGCCTACGGCCGCGGAGCTGGACGCGATCGAGCGCGAGATGCCCGTCATCGTGGCGGAGGTCGAGCTGCTGGACGCGCAGATCACGTTGCTGGACCGGCCGGCCAACGAGCTGGACGAGCGGCGCATGCGTCGGGCCCGGAACCGGGTGCTGGCCGCGCGGCGGGACCTGACCAACCGCGCCGGTGCGGCGCTGGCGGGCGGTGCGGCATGACGCACAGTGCGCGCCTGTCCAACAGCTACGAGGGCGAGTGGGAGCTGTACGTCGTCACGGACAGCCTTAACTCGCGTGACTGGCCCGATCACGACTTCGGTCGCAGTGTTCCGGTCCCGACGCTGCTCGAACGCGTTGAGGCCCTGGCCTCCCTCGGCTATCTGATCGCGGACGGGGCCCTGTGGGAGTGGCAGGAGCTGCCCAGCGGCCACGCGGAACGGGTGCGGCTTCTGGCGGCGGTCGACGTCCGCCCGATCGGGGGCATGGCATGAAGAGGCCGACGCCCCCGGCGGAGCAGATCGCCGCGCTGCAAGGGCTCCAGTCAACGCTGACCAAGGTGCTGGTCTGTGTGGGGCTGGTCGCCCTCGCGTTCACGGCGACGAACGTGACGCTGTTCGCGATCAACCATCACGTGTCCGGATGGATCGCGTGGCTGCTGGACCCGATGGTCGCGGTCGCGCTCGGCACGGTGCTGATCGTCGACGGGCGCCTGTCCGAGCACGGCATCAACCCCTCCGGCTGGGCGAGCGCGCTGCGCTGGTTCGCCGGTCTCGGCACCTGGTTGATGAACTGCTGGTCGTCCCTGTGGCCGGCCGGTTCACCGTTCGGCGTGCCGCGCGAGGTGGACCCGGCCGGGCTGGTCCTCCACTCGATTCCCCCGGTGCTGCTGATCGTTCTCGCCGAGGCGATCACGCACTACCGGCGCTCGATCCTCGCTCGGATCGCCGAACTGCGGGCCGAGGTGGACGAGGTGAACGCCCGTCCTGTCCACCGTCCGTCCACCCCGGTCTCCACCCCGGCACCGATCGAGCAGCCGCGACCGGCCCCCGTGCCCGCCCCGGCCGTGAAGCGGCTGGTCATCTGCGGTGCACGGCGGGTGTATCCCCTCGCTGTCCCCCCGGCGTCCACCCATGGAGACGACGAGCAGCAGAACGGGCACCGACTGAGCACCGAAGAGGCCGCCGAGGTCATCCGCAGGTGCTACGTGGAGGGCGACACGATCGCGGAGGCTGCGGTGAAATCCACCCGGTCCACCTCCTACGTCCACAAGGTCTACGGCCGCCTCGCCAACCCTCCGCAGGGTGAGCCCGAGCTGGCCACCTTGATGGGGTGAGGCCAAATGTCTCCCGCCTTCGGCAAGTGCTACGACCCGACCGGCGCCCGCTACGGGATACCGACCTACCCCTGGCGCCTCGCCCCCGACGGCCATGCGACCCGCCGGCAGTTACGGGCCCGCGGGCTACGGCCCGGCGGGCAGCCGATCGCCGCTCAGCTCATGCGCCGCAACCGGCGCCGCGGCGGCGTCCAGGTCGCCTACCTGTACCGGCTCGACCTGGCCAAGCCCGTGCGGCCGATGACGTCACGCAAGTGGGGTGCCCTCGCGCTGGCGATGCTCGCCCGCCGCACCTGCCCCACCTGCCGTCTCGACGCCGGATACGTCATCCCGACATCGCTCGGCATGTGCGTGACCTGCGCCTACCCCGAGGAACAGCGCGCCGCCTGAAACCCGCAGGGCCCGGCCCTTCTCCACCACAGATCCGGCCGGGCCCCTACTCCAGCAAGGAGTGCTCTCAGCATGACCGACACCACCATCACTCCGGTAGCGGCCCCTGAGGCCGCGACTGAGACCCCGCCGCAGCAGCCGCCCGACGCCAAGCCCGCTCCGGCCGCCGAGGTGGACCACACGCCGGGCGGGTGGCCGGTCGTCCCGCTTGCGGTGACCGGTACCAACGCCACCACATCGCTCCTCGCGGCCGCTGCGCTGGTCGGCGGCCCGGCCGCGCTCGCAGTCGCCGCCACCGGCGCGGTCGTCCTCGGTGCCACCGCTGCCACCCGCAACCGCCGCGACCAGCGGCGAACCGCCAGCAACCAGCGGGCTGCCAAGGCAGCGAACGGCGCGAGGAGCGCCCGCACCATCACGGCTGGAGGGGTGCCGAAGCAGTCCCGTAACGGGAACGCCGGCACCACTAAGGCCGCTGGTCGCAGCCGCAGCAAGTCGGCTCGCACGGCCGCCAGTTCACCCAGCGGCGCCGGTGCCGCCCACCGAGGGCGCGGCGCTGCCTCCCGTCCCACCGGGGCATCCCTGCCGGGTGCAGGAGCCAAGGGGCGGGGACGGGTCGGGCAGGTCAGGGCGCTGCGGGAGTCGGCCCGTCAGTCGGCGCAGTCGCGGGCCGCGCGGCGCGCGGAGACGACCGGCGCCCGGCGTTCCGCCGCCGATGCTCGCCGCGCTGCCAAGTCCCAGGCCCGGAACGCGTCCCTGGCCCGCAAGGGCCCGATGGGGCGTGCGGCCGCCGGGGGTCTGGGCAAGGCGAGCACGGTCCGCAGCAAGGCGGTTGACCGGGCCCGCACCGCGCGGGACCGGAAGGTGGCCGGGAAGGTCGACCAGCAGCGCGCATCCGTGCGCAAGGCACCGGCCCGCAAGCGGGCGCGTAAGGCCCTGTGGCGGTCCGCTGCCCGGTTCCAGGGCCGCCGACTCCTGGCGGCGCTGCTCGCCGGGGCCCTCGGCATCGTCGGCATGGTCACCACGCCGATCGGCCGGAAGCTCCGCATCGGGTTTCTGCAGCAGCCCGGCCGCCGCCTGTACGCGCGGCTGATGCGGACCGCGGCGGAGCAGCGGGCGGCGCGGGATGAGGAGATCCGCGCGGCGCAGCAGGTGGAAGAGGCCGCTGCCGACGCCGAGGCGAACAGCGACGGCACCGAGGAGATCGGGGACATGGTCGAGCGCCCGGCCGGTGTCGTCCCCGCCACACCCAGCACGACGACGAGTGAGGGAGAGATCGTGTCCGGTTTCCGGTTCGAGGACTACGCGGCGGAGATGGAATCCGCCGCTCAGCAGTACGACCCCGAGAGCGCCATGGAGATCCTGGCCATGGTCGAAGGGCTCCCGGCCGCGCTGACCAGCGTGGCGAACGTGATGCGGATCCTGGCGGAGCGCGCGGACTCCGAGTTCCCGCTGGAGAAGGAAGTCGCGGACGGCTTCAACGACATCTTCGGCGCCGTCATGTCCGCGGTCGCGGTGGCGGAGGACATGGGTCCGCTGTTCCGCCAGGCCCACGAGCAGGACATCGCCCGCCACGAGGACCCGCGCAACGGGCCCGAGGCCGAGAAGGGATGGAACGTCTGACATGAGTGCCACCACACAGGCCAAGTCGGGGCCGGTGTGGGACTGGGCGGCCGGTCACGGACCCGTGACCGGTGCTCTGTCCGCCACCACCGGATGCCTCGCCGTCGCCACCACCGGAGCCGCCACCGGCATGCCCCCCGGCTGGGCACTCGCCGTGGGCGCGGCCGGCGCGATCGGCCACACCGTGACCTCCCTGCGCGAGCGGCTCGCCGCACGCACCATCGGCATGCGCGCCGCCTCCTGGCTCGTGGGCGCGGGGTGGACCACGTGGGCCATGACCACCGGCCCCCTCACCTGGGCCGCGCTCGGCTCCCTCGCCACCATCGGCGTGGGCATGGGCGCCGCCGCCCGCTCCACCCTCCTCTACGAGGAGGCGCGGGAGCTGGAGGCCATCGCCGCCCATGAGCGGCAGATCGCCCGCGAACTGTCCGCGGAGCGGCGGGCGATCGCCGCGGAATGGGTCGACCGGATCCAGCGCGTCTGCAACATCACCGTGCGCGTGCTCGCGGTCGAGATGTGGCCCACCGGCACCGGCTTCACCATCGATGCCGAACTCCCGCCCGGCGGCACCACCTACGACAAGATCGCCCAGTACGCCGCGCAGCTCTCCGCGGATGCGCGACTGCCGCACGGCTGCACCGCGGTCGCCTCGCAGGGCATCGACCAAGGCCGTGTCCTCATCGACGTGACCACCGTCAACGTGCTCGCCGCTGAGGTCACTTACCCCACCGACTACGGCCCGCTGTCCCTGCACACCGGGATCCCCTGGGGGCTGAGGACAAACGCGGACGAGATCCGCGCCTACCTGCGCGAGCAATGCGCGCTTGTGGTGGGGCCGACCGGGTCGGGCAAGACGAACATGGTCCACACGATCCTCGCCGGGTTCGCCCGCGCCACCGACGTCCTCACCTGGGTGATCGACCTCAACGCCGGATCGGCCGGCCTGCCCTGGGTACGCCCCACCCTCGACGGCGACGGGCAGAGCACCGAGGGCATGCGGCCGGGCGTGGACTGGCTCGCCGCCTCGCACGACGAGGCGATGCTCATGCTCGACGCCGCAGTACGGATCGCGAAGCACCGGAAGATGGCCTACCAGGACCTCATGTCCAAGGCGAACACGGACCTGCTGCCGATCAGCGACCGCATTCCCCAGATCATGATCGTGATCGACGAGGGTGCGGAGATCCTGGCCAGCAGCGACAAGCAGGCCCGCAAGCTGGCGGAGAAGATCCTCGAAGTGATCCGGATCGCCCGCGCCATGGGCATCCGCACCGTCCTGACCGCCCTCGGAGCCACCGGCGCGGTGCTCGGGAACCTGATGATCCGCCGCGAGGCCAAGGTGCGTGTCGCGCTGACCGGCGGGGAAACGGAGGGCATGGACCTGGGCAAGCAGTTCCCCGGCTCCCGCGGCCTGCGGGTTGACCAGGCCCCGTACAAGGGTGCCGGTTTCATGGGCACCCCCGAATCCCCGGCGGCACTGTTCAAGTCGTGGCGGATCCTGCCCAACCAGATCCGCGACATCGTCGCCGCCACCAGCGACCGGCACCCGCAGCTCGATGCCACGTCGGCCAAGGCCGCCGGACCGGACTACGCGCGGCGCTGGGACAGCGCCCGCACTGCATGGATGCGCGACGACCAGCCCGGCACCCAGCAGCGGGAGACCGGCACCGCAGGCACCGGGCTGAACCTGTCCGCCCTGCGCGAGCAGCCGCCCGCCGCAGAGTCGGACGCGGACGCGCTCGCACGGAAGTTCCGGGAGCAGATCGACGCCCAGTTCGCCACCGCCCCCGAACCGGGCGAGGGCGAGCAGCCGCCCGCGGCTGGCGGGTTGAACCTGTCCGCGCTCCGGGGCGAGGAGAACGCCGCACGCGACGCCGCGCTCGCGCTGCTGCTCGCCGCCGGACCGGAGGGAACCGGGGCGTCCGCGATCGCCCGCGCTCTCGCGGACGAGCACGGCACCACCCGGCAGACCGTCGTCGGCTGGCTCAAGACATGGACCGACGACGGCACGGCGGTGCGGGTCGGGACCGGCACCAAAGCCCGCTACGTCCACCACCGCCACGCCCCCGAAAGCCCCGCCGAGGGCTGAGCCTTGTCGCTTGTCGCGCCGCCCGCGAGAAGGGCCCTGGGCGGCTCTGTGAGGGCCGGAAACGGCTTGTGACCTGCAAGACGACAAGCGACAAGACAAGACAAGCGACAAGCCGCACGACAAGCCAGACGACAAGCGACACGACAAGCAAGGCACCGGGCAGCACCCCGCATCACGGGTGCTGCCCGCCGTCGTTGAAGGGACCCCGTTGTGCACTCCCAGACCGCGTACGAGATCACCACCCTGCCCCTCCAGGAGACCGGGACGCACGGGGAGATGCTGCCGCACGAGATCCCGCCCGGCGTCCAGATCGTCACTCTGCCCGGCGGCGTGCGCACCCTCGCCTACACCCAGCCGCCCGCCGCGCCCGCGCCGCACTCGGTGCCCGTCGCGGCCCCGATTCCGACCTGGGCCAAGACCACCGCACTCCTCACGCCGACGATCGGCGGGGGCGTCGCCGCCGCCGGCATCGGCCTCTCCTACGCCGCACCGGGACTGATCGCCATGAGCCAAGCCCTGTGGGCCACCGTCGCCCTCATTGCCGCCGGAGCCATCGCCCTGCCCCTGCTGCTCGGCATCGGCCGCCGCAGCGCTGGCCAGGCCGCCCCCACACAGATCACCCAGAACATCACCGCCACCGGCCTCTTCGGCAAGGCCACCGGCACCATCAACCACCACTGAGGAGACGTATGAACGACTCCCTGAGCGACCGCGTCAGCGACGCCGTCGCCCTGCTCACCGGAACACGCACCGTGCGCTGCCCGGTCCTCGGCTGCGGCGTGCGCATCCGCTTCCGCGCCGTCACATCCGACGAAGCCGCCCGGCTCACCGAGCTGGCCACCGACCACACCCGGCACGGCGCCAAGCGCTGACAACGCCGAGAGCGGCCCCCCATTCCGCCAAGAACCGGGGCCGCTCTCGTCTCCCAGCACTCACGAGAACTGGAGACATCCAGCATGACCCATGACCCCCGATCCGCGCTGCTGCCCGCAGCGCTGGATGCCGCCGCACGCGGCTGGCCCGTCCACCCCCTCCGACCGCACGGCAAGCGCCCCGCCCTGCACGGCGAAACTGCCTGCACCGGCCGCGGCCCCTGCGCGAGTGGGCACGTGAAGTGGGAGCAGCGCGCCACCACCGACCGCGAGCGCATCGAGCGCTGTTGGGCCGTGGCAGCCTTCAACGTCGGCATCGCCACCGGCCCGGCGGGGCTGGTCGTCGTCGACCTCGACATGCCCAAGCAGAAGGACAAGGGCAGTTCGGACACGCCTAGCGGCGTGACGACCTTTGAGGCGCTCTGCGAGCGCGCCGGACAGTCCGTCCCCACCACCCGCACGATCCGGACCGCGCGCGGCGGGCTGCACCTGTACTTCCTCGCCCCCGAGGGTGTCCGGCTGCACAACACGCAGAATGCGCTCGGGCCGAACATCGACACGCGCGCGTGGGGCGGCTACGTCGTCGCCCCCGGCAGCATCACCCCGGAAGGAACGTACGAACTCACCACCGACGCACCCGTCGCCTCGCTGCCCGCATGGCTGCTCGCCGCGCTCACGCCCGCACCGGCCCGGCCGGTGCGGCTGGCCGCGCCGCGCTGCGGGAACCGGCTCGCGGACGCTGTGCTCGAGCGCGAGACCGCCGCCGTCGCGGGAACTGCCGAGGGCGGGCGGAACAAGCAACTGCTCGTGAGCACGCGCGCCGTGGGCCGCTTTGTCGCATGGGGTGACCTTCCCCGGCACGTGGTCGAGGAGGCTTTTCAGGGGGCGGGCGAGTCTGCGGGACTCCCGCCGGCCGAGTGCCGCGCCACCATCCGCAGCGCCCTGAACTGGTCCATCCGCACCGCCCGACCGCGGGAGACGGCATGACCACCCCGGCCAACGCCCCCCTGAAAAGCCCGACCGGTCAGCCCACCGGCACGGCAGCCGCCGAACCGGCCGCCCCCGCGTCCGGTGGTGGTGCGCCGAAGGTCGTCGCCCGTCAGGGCGTCCTATCTGCTGTTCGCCCTGACCAGCAGCCGGGAGACGGCCGGTACCCCGTCGCCTGGCTCCACATCAGCGCACCCGGCCGCGGCGCAATCCCCACCGCCACCTCCCGGTGCACCTGCGGCCGGGACCGCAGCGCGGTCGGCCACCGCCAGGTTCACGCCCTGATCGCCGACCACACCGCCCACCGCGACCTTTGCCCGCTCCGCACCGCTTCCCAGGAAGGGAGGACCGCCGCATGACCAGCACCAACCCGCCCGCGCCGTCCATCGACGGGGCCGCCCTGCTCGACGAGGTGGAAGCCTTCCACCGGCGCTTCAACGTCTTCCCCACCCAGGCCGCGTACGTCGCCGTCGCCCTGTGGGACGCTCACGCGCACCTGCTCGACTGCTTCGACTCCACCCCCCGGCTCGCCTTTCTCTCCCCGGAACCGGGGTCCGGAAAGTCCCGCGCGCTGGAGATCGTGGAAACCCTCGTGCCGCACCCGATGGTCGCGGTCAACGCGTCCGCCGCCGCCCTGTTCCGGGCCGTATCCGGGACCGACGGACGGCCGACGATCCTCTTCGACGAGATCGACACCGTGTTTGGCCCGAAGGCCGGGGACAACGAAGAGCTGCGCGGCTTCCTGAACGCAGGGCACCGCAGGTCGGGTGTCACCTACCGGTGCGTCGGGGACGGCTCCAACCAGACGGTGCAGCCCTTCCCGTCCTACTGCGCCGTGGCCATGGCCGGACTCGGCTCCCTGCCGGACACGATCCTGACCCGCTCCGTCATCATCCGCATGCGGCGCCGGGCCAGGAACGAGCGGGTGGAGCCGTTCCGGCAGCGGATCCACGAGAAGGAAGGCCACAAGCTGCGTGACCGGCTCGTCCGATGGGCCGACGGCGTCCGTAGCAGCGTGGAAGGCTCATGGCCCGCCATGCCCGAAGGCATCACGGACCGGCCGGCCGACGTGTGGGAGCCGCTGCTCGCCGTCGCGGACGCTGCCGGGGGCCAATGGCCCGAGCGGGCGCGCGCCGCGTGCGTGGAACTGGTCACGGCCGCCACCGAGGACGACGAAGCCTCCCTCGGAATCCGGCTGTTGACCGACCTGCGCGACACTGTGTTCTGCGGCATCGACCGCATGCCTACCGTGGCCATCCTCGAATGCCTGCTCGCCATGGACGATGCCCCCTGGGTGGACATCGGTGGCAAGCCCCTCACCTCCCGGGGACTGGCTCGAATGCTGAGTGGCTACGTCACCGCGGCGAACAAGCCCATCAAGCCCCGGCCCATCCGTACGCCAGGAGGGGCCGTGCCGCGCGGCTACTACGCCGAAGACTTGGCCGACGCGTGGGCCCGCTACTGCCCTCCGCCTCTTCCCAGGTCCGCTACATCCGCTACATCCGCTACATCCCAGGTCAACGGTGGTGAGTCTGTAGCGGATGAGCTTCCCGGCATCCGCTACACCACCCTCGAAACCGCTACACCCGAGCCGTCCGCAGTCGCCCTGTAGCGGCACCTATCCGCTACATCTCGCGCATCCGCTACACAAAACAGGTCCCTGACCTGCGGTGTAGCGGATGTAGCGGATGTAGCGGATCTGAGAGGAGAGGGCGGTAGTCCTCACCCAGCCGCGCCGCTCACCGAGGAGGGACCCTGTATGCCATCCGCGACGACCACGCTGCGGGCCGGACTCCCGGACCGCTACCTCACCCCTGACGACATTGCTGACCTGTTCGGCGTCCCACTGGAGACCGTGTACCAGTGGCGCAAGAAGCGGACTGGACCGCCTGGATTCCGGGTGGGAAAGCACCTCCGCTACGACCCCGCTGCTGTGAAGGCATGGACCGCCGAGCGGATGTCCGCCGACCTGGCTGCCTGATCACCAATCAAACGAAAGTCCCAGCAGGGAGGGCCTTCACCGGCCCTCCCTGCTGCTTTGTTCGGAAGGAATCCGGAACCTCATGGCTGGCCACATCCAAGACCGCTGGTACAAGACCGAGACCAGCTCCGACGGCAAGTCGCACCGCGTCAAGACAGACCGCTACGGCACTGGCATGCGCTACCGCGCTCGCTACGTGGCGCCCGATGGGACCGAGCGCAGCCGGTCTTTCCCCGACAAGCAGAAGCGCTTGGCAGAGTCGTGGCTGACACAGATCGCAGCCGACATGACGCGAGGGCAGTACGTCGACCCATCGGCGGGGAAAGTCACATTCCAGCAGTTCGCCACGCAGTGGCTCGCGTCGCAGACGACGGACGCCGCCACCATCGTGGCCATGGAGCTGCGGTTCCGGCTGCACGCCTTCCCGCACATCGGGTCACGCTCCCTCAGTGCCTTCCAGCCGGGCCACATCCGAACTTGGGCTCGTGCGCTGAAAGACTCCGGCATCGCGTCCTCGTACCAGCGAGTCATCTTCGCCAACGTCTCCGCTGTTTTCGCGGCCGCTGTCGACGACGGCATCCTTGCCCGCAATCCCTGCCGCGCGGGCTCGGTGAAGGCGCCCAAGCTGGACCCCAGGAAGCTCAAGCCTTGGACCCATGAGCGGGTGCTCGCGGTCCGCGATGGCCTGCCCGAGCAATACGCCACAAGCGTGGACGTGGGTGCCGGATGCGGGCTCCGGCAGGGTGAGATCTTCGGGCTTGCCATTGACGAGGTGGACTTCCTCGGGGGCGTCGTCCACGTCGTCCGGCAGGTCAAGATGGTCGGCTCGCACCTGGTCTTCGCCCCGCCCAAGGGCGGCAAGCTTCGAGACGTGCCCTTGCCAGACGTCGTGTCGTACGCGCTGGCCGCGCACATCACCCAGCGACCGCCCAGGGAGGTCACTCTGCCGTGGAAGACGCCGGACGGCCCGCCGGTCACGGCCACGCTCCTGTTCTACTCGCGAGAGCGGAAGGCGCTGAACCGGAACTACTTCAACATGTACCTGTGGAAGCCCGCCCTGGTGTCCGCCGGCGTCATCCCTGAGCGTCTGCCGGGGGAGCGGTTCAAGGAGTCGCGTGAGCACGGCATGCATGCCCTCCGGCACTACTACGCCTCGGTGCTGCTGGACGCAGGCGAGAACATCAAGGCCCTCGCCGAATACCTCGGTCACTCGGACCCCGGCTTCACGCTTCGGACGTACACCCACCTGATGCCGAACAGCCAGGATCGGGCCCGAAAGGCCATCGATACGGCGTTCCGGTCAGATCGAGGAAACGACGAGGACGCGGCAGTCGCTTGACTCGCCGTACACCCGCCGCGGGTCGTGCTGTGTCCAGGACAGCACGACCGCAGCGGTAGATGAGCATTTATGCCTGAGGCTGCACGGTGGTGGCTCCCCGCGCTTCATTGGACGTCTCTGTCCGCCCGACCGCCCGACGCTGCTGGAACTTCTCGTATTGAGCGGTGAGCACATACATGTAGTCCAAGAGCGCTTCCGCCAGAGCCAATGCGTCTGCAGCGTCTTCGCGACTGACGGGGGTGCCCGTGTAGTGGGCTCCCTGGTTGCCGAGGAACCGCAGGGCCTCAGCCCATTCAAGGAGGCGACCTTCAATCCTGCCGTCACTCGCGAGCTGCTTGAGCGAAGCCGCTAGGGGCTGCTTCTTGGCGATGCCCTGGTCTTGGCAGACCCCTTCGAGAGTGCGCCGGACCATCACCGCTGTGGCGGTGTATGCACGGGCCTTGAAGCAAGCCCATGCTTCCTCATGCTCTCTCCGCAGCTCCGTGGGGACGGAGATACTCAGAGGCCGCTCGTTGCCCTGCGGGTACAGGCGTACGGGAGTCGACCACCCAGCCTCCTCTTCCTGCTGCCCCAGGAGCAGGGCTGAGCCACAATCGCCGCAGCAGGCGAGGGAGTGGAGAATCTGCGGGCCGTCTTCGTCTGGCTCGACGTACGTCCCCTGCACGTGAGCGAGCACGGGCTTATCGCAGGATGGACAGTCGCTCAGCATCGGCGGTATTGGTGCTCCCCACGCCCCCACGTTCGTCATGCAGCGAGGCTACTGGCCCGACACAGAGAGCGAAGCGGGTTCGCATAAAGGGCCGCCGGCCGTGCCTTCCGAGAGCGGAAAAGCACGGCCGACGGCCCACAGACGGCCCAGGCGAGCGAAAACCCGCTCTGACCTGCGACGTTCTTAAATGTCGAAGTACAGCTCGAACTCGTGCGGGTGCGGACGCAGCTGGATCGGGGCGATCTCGTTCGTCCGCTTGTAGTCGATCCACGTCTCGATCAGGTCCGACGTGAACACGCCGCCCGCCTGCAGGTACTCGTTGTCCTGCTCCAGGGCGTCGAGGACCGCCGGGAGGGAGGTCGGGACCTGGGGGACGTTCGCGTGCTCGTCGGGGGCGAGCTCGTAGAGGTCCTTGTCGATCGGCTCGGCCGGCTCGATCTTGTTCTTCACGCCGTCCAGGCCCGCCAGGAGGAGCGCCGAGAACGCCAGGTACGGGTTCGACGACGGGTCCGGGGCACGGAACTCGACGCGCTTGGCCTTCGGGTTCGAGCCGGTGATCGGGATACGCATCGCCGCCGAGCGGTTGCGCTGCGAGTACACCAGGTTGACCGGGGCCTCGAAGCCGGGGACCAGGCGGTGGTACGAGTTCACCGTCGGGTTGGTGAAGGCCAGCAGCGACGGGGCGTGCTTGAGGATGCCGCCGATGTAGTAGCGGGCGGTGTCCGACAGGCCCGCGTAACCGGCCTCGTCGTAGAAGAGCGGGGAGCCGCCCTGCCACAGCGACTGGTGGACGTGCATGCCCGAGCCGTTGTCGCCGAAGATCGGCTTCGGCATGAAGGTCGCGGTCTTGCCGTTGCGCCAGGCGACGTTCTTCACGATGTACTTGAAGAGCATCAGGTCGTCGGCCGCGGCGAGCAGCGTGTTGAACTTGTAGTTGATCTCCGCCTGGCCGGCGGTGCCGACCTCGTGGTGCTGGCGCTCGACCTGGAGGCCCACGTTCTCCAGCTCCAGGGAGATCTCCGCGCGCAGGTCGGCGAAGTGGTCGACCGGCGGGGCCGGGAAGTAACCGCCCTTGTAGCGGACCTTGTAGCCGCGGTTGTCCTCGACCGCGCCCGTGTTCCAGGCGCCGGCCTCGGAGTCGATGTGGTAGAAGCCCTCGTTCGCGGCGGTGTTGAAGCGCACCGAGTCGAAGACGTAGAACTCGGCCTCCGGGCCGAAGTACGCGGTGTCCGCGATGCCGGTGGAGGCCAGGTACGCCTCCGCCTTCTTGGCGATGTTGCGCGGGTCACGGCTGTACTGCTCGCCCGTGATCGGGTCGTGGATGAAGAAGTTGATGTTCAGCGTCTTGTCGCGGCGGAACGGGTCCAGGCGGGCCGTCGACAGGTCCGCACGCAGCGCCATGTCGGACTCGTGGATCGCCTGGAAGCCACGGATCGACGAACCGTCGAACGCCAGCTCTTCCGAGGGGTCGAAGGCCGTCGCCGGGATGGTGAAGTGCTGCATGACGCCAGGAAGGTCGCAGAACCGGACGTCAACCATCTTTACGTCGTTGTCAGCGATGTACTTCTTGGCCTCGTCGGCGTTCTGGAACATCCAACTCCTCCTACTCCCACCCGGGGAGGGGCGGGGTTGCAGCTCGTCCGTGCGGCCAGTGCGGTGGCACACGCTGGTCCCGACCTTAGGCAGACCGGATTTCTCAAGCATGACCCATTTGTTTCGACGAAGTTAACCGGCGCGGGGGCCGGAGGCACCCCGGGGCGGGCCGGGGACCCGGGCCGAAGTGATCCAAAGCGGGCGCAGTACCGTGGTCGGGTGGACAACAGGCAAGCAATCGGATCGTGGCTTTCCGGGCCCCGCGCGGCGGCCGAGGACATGGGTGTCGACTTCGGGTACCGGGGCCAGCGGCTCGGGCTGCCCGAGAGCGGACCAGGGTCCGTGGCGCCCCTCGGACGGCGCTTCGGAGCACTGTTCATCGACTGGGGACTGTGTTTCCTGATCGCATACGGACTGTTCGCGGGCAGTAACCAGCAGGCGACGTCCAACCGCGCCCTGATCGTCTTCCTCGTCATGAGCGTGCTCACGGTCGGCACCGTCGGGTTCACCCCCGGCAAGCGGCTCCTCGGCCTGCGGGTCGTCTCCGAGCGGGGCGGCCGCCTCGGCTTCGGCTGGGTCGTCGTCCGCAGCGTGCTGCTCTGCCTCGCGATCCCCGCGCTCGTCTGGGACCGCGACGGCCGCGGCCTGCACGACCGTCTCGGCCGCGCGGTCCAGATCAGGATCTGAGCCCACGGGAAACACGACATGAGAGAGGCGGGGGGGGGGGGGGGGCGCCCGCCCCCCCCCCCCGGGGGGGGGGGGGGGGGGGGGGGGGGCCCCCCCCCGCCTCTCTCATGTCCTGTGTGCGTCAGCGCATCTTTCCGCCGCGCGGCATCCGCATGCCCTTCGGCATCGGGCCCTTCGGCAGCGGCATGTTGCTCATCAGGTCGCCCATCGCGCGCAGCCGGTCGTTGGTTGAGGTGACCTGCGGGCCGCTGAGCACGCGCGGGAGCTTGAGCATCGTGGTGCGCACCTTCTTCAGCGGCACCTGGCCCTCGCCGTTGCCCACCAGGATGTCGTGCACGGGGACGTCCACGACGATCCGGTTCATCTTCTTCTTCTCGGCCGCGATCAGCGTCTTGAGCCGGTTCGGGTTGCCCTCGGCGACCAGCACGATGCCGGCCTTGCCGACCGCACGGTGCACCACGTCCTGGTTGCGGTTCATCGCCACCGCGGGAGTCGTGGTCCAGCCGCGTCCCACGTTCTGTAGGACCGCCGCGGCAGCGCCCGGCTGGCCCTCCATCTGCCCGAAGGCCGCCCGCTCGGCCCGGCGCCCGAAGATGATCGCCATCGCCAGGAAGGCCAGCAGGAAGCCCAGGATGCCCAGATAGATGGGGTGGTCGATCAAGAAACCGATCGCGAGGAAGACACCGAAGGTGACGATTCCCACAGCCGCGACGACAAGACCGACCTTGGGGTCGGCCTTACGGGTCATCTTGTACGTCAGGGCGATCTGCTTCAGTCGCCCGGGGTTCGCAGCAGCGTCAGCGCTGTCTGAGTTTGCCTTCCTCGCCATATCTGAAGTTTACGTGGCCTAAGAAGTGCGGGCAGCCACGGCCTCCAGAACGTGCTGCGCCTCGACACGGTCCTTGGCCCGGCGCCGGTCCTCGAGCACCGCGGTCCAGGCGTTGCGCCGGGCGGTGCGCTGACCGCCGCCGAGCAGCAGGGACTCCATGGCGCGCAGGGCGTCGGTGACGGAAGGGATGGCCGTGGCGATCACGGGACGAACCGGAGCGGCCTGCAGGCTGGAGGTCGGCATGGTGGAAGTTCCCCCTCGGGGCGGGCGTCGATGAGTGGGAGCTGTGCGTGCATTCAGCGTCACTGTTCGGTGTTACCAGGGCATGACCGGCCGGTCAAACGACGATGAAACACCGATGGGCGCCCTGCGAAGCCGCCGTGAACGCGGACGCGGCCCGCACCATGTCCCCGACCTGCGGGGAGGGTGCGGGCCGCGCCCAACGGGCCGTTACCGGCCGGTAGTTGCTTGTGCCCGAATTCACACGGCCTGCGCGGCCTGCGAGGACCCGGTGGCCGTCGCCGTCCCCCGGGCCTCCATCGCCTGCTGGAACAGGCGGCCGGCCCGGTACGACGAACGGACCAGCGGACCGGACATCACGCCGGAGAAGCCGATCTCGTCGGCCTCCTCCTTCAGCTCGACGAACTCCTGCGGCTTGACCCAGCGCTCGACCGGGTGGTGGCGCACGGAGGGGCGCAGGTACTGGGTGATCGTGATGAGCTCGCAGCCGGCGTCGTGCAGGTGCTGCAGCGCCTCGCTGACCTCCTCGCGGGTCTCGCCCATGCCGAGGATCAGGTTCGACTTGGTGACCAGGCCGGCCGCACGGGCCTCGGTGATCACCTTCAGCGAGCGCTCGTAACGGAAGCCGGGGCGGATGCGCTTGAAGATCCGCGGGACCGTCTCGACGTTGTGGGCGAGCACCTCGGGGCGGGAGGAGAAGACCTCGGCCAGCTGGTCGGGGTCCGCGTTGAAGTCGGGGATCAGCAGCTCGACCTTGGTGCGGCCCGCCTCGCGGTCCGCGGTCTGCGCGTGGATCTGGCGGACGGTCTCGGCGTACAGCCAGGCGCCGCCGTCCTCCAGGTCGTCGCGGGCGACGCCGGTGATGGTGGCGTAGTTCAGGTCCATGGTGACGACGGACTCGCCGACGCGGCGGGGCTCGTCGCGGTCGAGGGCCTGCGGCTTGCCGGTGTCGATCTGGCAGAAGTCGCAGCGGCGGGTGCACTGGTCGCCACCGATGAGGAAGGTGGCCTCGCGGTCCTCCCAGCACTCGAAGATGTTGGGACAGCCCGCCTCCTGGCAGACCGTGTGCAGACCCTCGCTCTTGACCAGTTTCTGCAGCTGGTTGTACTCGGGACCCATCTTCGCCCGGGTCTTGATCCACTCGGGCTTGCGCTCGATGGGGGTCTGGCTGTTCCGGACCTCCAGGCGCAGCATCTTGCGTCCGTCGGGTGCGACTGCGGACACGACCGGCTCCCTACAGCTTCGATTCTTCGGCGAACACCAGGGTACGCCCGTTAAAAGTGCGGCCTTACGTGTGGCCAACCCGTGGCCAGAGGGACGCATTCCCCAGGGCCGCCGGCAGCCGTCAGGCGGATGCCTTCTCGATCACGCGGGGCGCGAGCTCCGCGTTCTCCAGGACGTCGTGCAGATGCTTCTCCACCACCGGGAGCACCTCCTCGATCGTGATGTCACGGCCCAGCTCGTTCGCGAGCGAGGCCACGCCCGCGTCGCGGATGCCGCACGGCACGATCCGGTCGAACCAGGTGTTGTCCGGGTTCACGTTCAGGGCGAAGCCGTGCATCGACACGCCCTTCGCGATCCGGATGCCGATGGCGGCGAGCTTGCGGTCCTCGCGGCGCTGGCCGGCGTTGGAGGGGGCGTACTCCGGCCCGTTCAGGCGCGGGTCGAACTCCTCGTCCTGCAGCCGCGGGTCGAAGTCGAGCGAGAGTCCGCCCAGCGAGGGACGCTCCTCGACGGGATCGCCCAGCACCCACACCCCGCTGCGGCCCTCCACCCGGCTCGTCTCGACGCCGAACTCCGCACAGGTGCGGATCAGCGCGTCCTCCAGGCGGCGGACGTGTGCGACGACGTCCACCGGGCGCGGCAGCTTCAGGATCGGGTAGCCCACCAGCTGGCCCGGCCCGTGCCAGGTGATCTTCCCGCCGCGGTCCACGTCGATGACCGGCGTACCGTCCAGGGGGCGCTCGCTGTCCGCCGTGCGCCGGCCGGCCGTGTAGACCGGCGGGTGTTCCAGGAGCAGACAGGTGTCCGGGATCTCGTCCGCGAAGCGGGCGGCGTGGACCTCGCGCTGCTTCTGCCATGCCTCCTGGTACTCGACGGCGTCCTCGCCGAACCCCAGACGGACGAACCGCAGCTCACTCACGGCTGTGCCTCCCTCGAACCTTCGCCCAGCAGTAATCCAGGCCCATGCCACTGTACGGCGGCCCGCGAACCGGTCACCGGGCAGGTGGCTCCGGCCCGGCTTTCGTCAGCACAGCCGTCAGTGCCGCCGCCAATCCTCACACGATCGGATGAATGTGGGGCGAAGGTGGCGGAATGCACCGGGAGGGCCGCTAAATTCGCGCCGTTCCTCCCCCAGGGCTTCTCCCCCAGAGCTACGCCTGGGACCCCCAGGAGGTACCCCCATGGGCTGCTCCCGGCCCGGAAGGCAGGAGACCCGACAGCAGATGACGGAACGAGCCCCACAGCGCACCCCCAACCGGCAGCTCGCCGCGCTCATCGCGGAGGCGGGCTTCTCCCATGCCGGGCTCGCCCGCAGAGTCGACCAGCTCGGCCTCGAGCACGGCCTCGACCTGCGGTACGACAAGACCTCCGTCACGCGCTGGCTGCGCGGGCAGCAGCCACGCGGCACGACCCCCGCGCTGATCGCGGAGGTGTTCACCCGGCGGCTCGGGAGACGGCTGTCCGCCCAGGACCTCGGCCTGGACGCCTGCGCACCGGTCTACGCGGGCCTGGAGTTCGCGGCCACGCCCGAGGAGGCCGTCGACATCGTCAGCGGCCTGTGGCGCAAGGACTCCGGCAGCCACGCCGAACTGCGGAAGATCGCGTTCACCCCGGCCGGTCTGGTCGTGCCGAGCCGGGACTGGCTGATCGGCCGCGCCGACGAGCGCGTCGGCCGGGGCGAGGCGGCGCACAGCGGCTCGGGCCGGGTCCCGCACCAGGGCGCCCGAGTCACCGTGCCCCGGCAGCGGGGCACCGACCGCGGGCCGGGCCAGAAGGTCTCCGGCGGCGACATCTCCGCCCTGCGCTCCGTCGGCGAACTGTTCCGCGCCCTCGACCACGCCTACGGCGGCGGCCACGCGCGACAGGCCCTCGTGCGCTACCTGGAGCACGAGGCCGAGCCGATGCTGCGCGGCACGTACGGCGAGGCACTGGGCCGCCGCCTCTTCGCCGCGGCCGCCGACCTGACCCGGCTGGCGGGCTGGACCTCGTACGACATAGCGGCCCACGGGCTCGCCCAGCGGTACTTCGTCCAGGCGCTGCGGCTCTCGCAGGCGGCGGGGGACCGGGGGTACGGCTCGTACGTCCTGGTCACCATGAGCCGCCAGGCCGTCTACCTCGGGCACGGCCGGGAGGCGGTCCAGCTGACCAGGGTCGCCCAGCAGGGCGTGGGCTCCTCGGCGCCGCCGCTGGTGCAGGCCCTGCTGCACGCCGCCGAGGCGCGCGGCCACGGGGTGCTCGGCGAGGCGCGGGCGTGCAACGCGGCGCTCGCCCGCGCGGAGCGCGCGCTGGAGTCGGCCCGGCCGGGTGACGAGGTGCCGCACTGGGCGCGCTTCTTCGACGAGGCGCAGCTCGCGGACGAGATCGGGCACTGCCACCGGGACCTTCAGCAGTACCGCTCGGCGGTCCAGTACGCGGAGCGCTCGCTCCAGCTGCGAGCGCCGGCCTTCGCCCGCAGCCGGCTGTTCTGCCGCGTGGTCCTCGCGACGGCGCGCCTCGGCCTCGGCGAGTTGGAGCAGGCGTGCGTGCTGGGAGCGGAGGCGGCGCTGCAGGCATCGGAGATGCGGTCGGCGAGGGCGTCGGAGTACGTGCGGGAGTTCGAGCGCCGCCTGGAGCCGTACCGGGACGCGAGCCCGGTCCGCACGTACCGCGACCGGGTGGCGGCGCTGGGGTGAGGGGGGCGGGGCCGCTGCGCGGGGCCGCTACGGCCTGGCGGCCGTGGGTGGGGTACCTCCACGCCGCCAGGCGTAGGGGGAGTACCCCGGACGGGCTGCATTGCAGCCCTGCCGGCGATTGAGGCGCGGGGTCTGGGGCGGAGCCCCAGCGAGCGCGCCGCGCACCCCCGTTTACGGACGCGCGCCCCGCACCTGGACCTCCGGCCAGCGGCAGCGGGTTCGTGGGTGACGTCAGCTGTACCCGCACATGGCGCGCGTCCGTGCCCGGTGGCAGCGTCACCGTGGTCGGGCGGCCCGCCCGGGTCGTGACGTGGACCGCCGTGACGCCGGAGGCGGAGCGGCCGCGTCCAGGCCGTCCGCCGTGATCGGGTGCGCCGAGGTCAGCACCCAGAAGTCCGTCAACCGGTCCGCGCAGCAGTCCGTGCGGTCCCAGACCTGCACCTGGTCCACGCACGCGTTCGTGCCCAGGTCCACCTGCCACCACGCCTGGTTCGACGGCTCCGCGGTGTGCGTCACCGAGCGGCCGATCTCCCTTCTGCCTTGTTCTGACGGTGAGTTGACTGCTCACAGATGAGATGGCTGCGGCATGACCCATGACCGGGGCGTGAACGCGGCGAAGAACATTCCGGCCGCCAGGAGCAGGGCAGCGCAGGCGGCAAGTGCCCGCCGCTGTCGCGGTGCGTCTCACTGTGCGTCCCTTCGGAAGAGGTCGCGGACCTGATCGGCGCTCAGGGCCTCGTCCCAGGTGAGGAGTTCGTCGAGATCGTCGCGCAGGCCCGCCTTCTCGGTGCCGATGGACCGCAGCGGTAGCGGCACCGACGCCTCGACGGTGCCGACGTGCTCGCCGTCGGCGTACAGCGTGGTGCGGCCCGGCTCGGCCACCCACGTCACCGTGGTCCAGCGGTCGAGCGGGAGCGTGTACGGGAAGGAGCGGTCGGCGCTGCCGTACCGGGTGATGCCGACCCGCCCGGTGCCGTACTGCATGAGCTTGAGCGCCCCTGCCCCGGAACTGAGGAGCACTTGGTCGGCGGTGCGGGCGGTGGGGCGTACGCGCACGGACCGGGAGGCCGGCCGCGGGGGCGGTGGCGGCCGCCCCCGCGGAACTCACGCCGCGGCCTTCAGCGCGGCCGTGCCGCAGCCCGGGCGGATGCCGAGGTCCGACAGGAGCGCGTGTGCGGCCCGGCGGCCCGAGAACAGGGCACCCTGGACCGTCGCCGTGTCCCGGTGGTCGCCGCAGACGTACAGGCCCGCGAGCATGCGCACGGGGCGGCGCAGATCGTGCGGGGGCGTCATCGCCGGGACGGCCGACGCGTCGTGGTGAACCGCCAGGAGCTCCCAGTCGTCCGTCGGAGTGCCGTACAGCGTCGCCAGGTGCCGCCGCACCCGCCGGTCCACGTCGTCCGGCAGGCCCCCCACCACCGTGGAGGAGATCAGCGCCCTGCCCTCGGGCGCCCGGGACGGGTCGACCTCGCTCATCACCGCCGTGTGCGAGACGGGGCCGCCGCGGTCCGCGTCCAGCACCAGTGACGGATCGGGCAGAGGAGGCTCCGGCGCGGTGTGGTGCACCACCGTCACGGGCCGGAACGAGGGCACCCGCAGCCCCGGCAGCAGCTCCGCCGCCGTCCGCGCGTCCGTGGCGACCACGACGGAACGGCAGCGGAACTCGCCGTGCTCCTCGGTCGTGACCCGGTTGATCGCGATGTCGGTGACCCGTGTGCCCGTCCGGACGGTGCCCTCCGGCAGCGCGGCCGCCAGCAGCTCGGGCAGCGCGGCCGCCCCGCCGGCCGGGACGCACAGCCGGCCGCGCGCGTAACCCCGCAGCACCAGGTCGGCGCACCGGCTGGAGGTGGTCAGCTCCGGGTCGCACAGCAGCGCGGACAACAGGGGGCGCAGAAAGCCGTGCACCGTGCGGGCGGGCAGCCCGCGACCGTGGAGCGCGTCGGCCGCGGCCCGCTCGGGCCGGGCCAGCACCCGCCGTACCGGGGTGCCCGCGAGCCGTGCCAGTGACGCCCCCAGCCTGGCCTGGTCGAGGTGCCGCGGCCGGGGGGCGCTCGCGAGGGCGCGCGCGACGGTGAATGCGACCCCTACGCCCCGGGTGGCGTGCGGCGACGCCCCGACCTCACCGGTCCGCTGGAGCCGCCCCTCGGCGTGCACGAGCACACCGGGCGAGAACAACCGCAGTTCGGCGTCGCGCAACGCGGCGATGCGCCGCAGCTCCGGGAACGCGGTACTGAGCAACTGACCTGCGCGGTCGAGCCGGAAACCGTCGACCCACTCGGTGGCCATCCGCCCGCCCACCACCGGGCCGGCCTCCAGGACCCTGACCGTCACCCCCGCACTGGTCAGCCGATGAGCCGCCGAGAGCCCGGCGATCCCGGCCCCGACGATGACGACGTCCGCGTGATCCGCATGCTGAGCGGTGCTGAGCACGTGCCCCTCCCCGAGGTCGGCGCGGCTGGTGGGGAGCTCATGCCCCCATCAGGCCCGGGGAATACCCGAGTTCGCACCGAGACTAGGAACCGTGACCGCGACCTGGCGTCGCGCACAGGGCGGAGCACCGTAGCGCGGGGGCGCACGCCCCCGCCGCCACCTGGGCGCATTCCGGGGGGTTAGCGGAGCGCCGCGCGGATCGCGTCGTCGATGCTGGGGAACGCGAACGAGAAGCCCGACTCCAACAGGCGTACCGGCAGCGCCCGTTGGCTGCTCAGGACGTCCGACGCCATCTCGCCCAGCGCCAGCCGCAGTGCCGGCGTCGGTACCGCGAAGAGCGCAGGGCGGCGCAGGACCCGGCTCATCGCCTCCGTCACCTCACGGTTGGTCACCGGCTCAGGCGCCGTCAGGTTCACCGGGCCCGACAGCGTCTCCGTGTCCAGGATGTGCCGCAGCGCCGCCACCTCGTCGTGCAGCGCGATGAAGCTCCAGTACTGGCGCCCGCTGCCCAGCCGCCCCCCGAGTCCCGCCCTGAACAACGGGAACATCCGGCCCCACGCGCCGCCGTGCCGCGCCACCACCAGGCCGGTGCGGGCGAACGCCGTGCGGACTCCCGCCTCCTGCGCCGGGGCCGCTGCCTCCTCCCACTCCACGCACACGCGCGGCAGGAAGCCGTCCCCGGGCGGCGCGTCCTCGTCCACCGGGCGGTCCCCGGTGTCCCCGTAGAAACCGACCGCGCTGCCGCTGATCAGTACCTTCGGCGGGGTGTCCAGCGAGGCCAGCGCCTCCGCGATCGCCGCCGTGCCGAGCACCCGGCTGTCACGGATCTCCCTGCGGTACGACGGCGTCCAGCGGCGGTCGCCCACCCCTGCCCCGGCGAGGTGCACGACCGCGTCGCAGCCCACGAGACCGGCGGCGTCGACGTACTGCCGCCGCGGGTCCCACTCGACCTCGTCCCCCGCGCGGGACGGGTGCCGCACCAGACGCACCACGTCGTGCCCGTCCGCGCGCAGGGAGCGCACGAGGGCCTTGCCGATGAGCCCGGATGCGCCGGTGACGGCGATACGCGATCGGTGCATGCGCCCATCCTGCCCCGGCCGCACCGCATGGCACAGTGGGGCTCATGCCCGAGTCGCATCCCCGTCCCGCGGTACCCCCGGCGATACGTCCCGCACGAGCCGCCGACGGCACGGCCCTCGGCGAACTCGACCGGGCGACCTGGTCGCCCCTGCACGCCGTGCAACCGCGGCCCGAGCCGCCGTACGGGCCGTTCTTCGACCCCACCCACCGGCCCGAGGACTTCCTCGTCGCCGAGGAAACGGACGGCACGCTCCTCGGCTACATACGCCTCGTGCCGCCGACGCCCCTCGCCTGCAACCGGCATGTGCGCCAGATCCAGGGGCTCGCCGTGTCCGGCCGGGCACGAGGCCGCGGCATCGGCCGGGCGCTGCTGCGCGCGGCGTTCGACGAGGCCCTCCGCCAGGGCGCGATCCGCATCACGCTGCGCGTCCTCGGCCACAACGCACCCGCGCGGGCGCTGTACGAGGCGGAGGGCTTCGCGGTCGAGGGCGTGCTGCCGGGCGAGTTCCTGCTGGAGGGGCGTTACGTGGACGACGTCCTGATGGGGCGTTCCCTCACGGAATGACGCGCGGGAGCCCCCTGTGTGCGGTCAGCGGCCGAAACGTTCCCACAGGCGCGGGAAGCGCCGCGCCAGCGCCGCGTCGTCGTCGAAGGCGAACGGGACGCCCGCCGGCTCGGTCGACTGCACCGGGATGCCGAGGTCCGGCGCGTCCACGCCGGTCAGCTGCTCGTACGCCTCGTCCGCCGCGTACCCCAGCTCCTCGCCGTCCCCGTCGATGTCCTCGTCGAAGTCGTCCAGCAGTTCCGCCAGCGAGTCCGGGTCGTGCACCGCACCCTCGAAGACCTCCCGGCCCTGGCCGATGAGCCAGCAGCGGAAGTAGTCGAACGCGTCGTCGCTCGCGCCGCCGAGCAGCACGGCCGCCGCGCCCCACAGGTCCCACGTGTAGGCGCGGTTGTAGCGGGCCTCGAAGTGCCGGGCGAAGTCCAGTACGGAGTCCGGATCGAGCTGCAGCAGCCGCTCGACGAGCAGCTCGGCATGATCCTCGGGGTCGCCCTCGGCGGCCTCACGAGTGCTGTCGACGATCTCCCAGAACTCCGTCTCGTCCATCACGGGACAAGCATCGTGGCTGGGGGAGGGCGGCGCACGCGGAGCCGGAAAAAGCGGCCGTATCGAGATCAGCGGCCCATGGCGGTGATGACCGGCGATGGGCTCCGATGTCGGACAGAGAAGCCGGAGAAAGAAGTCGGACAGAGGATGTCGGGATTCCGTGCGACGGTCGGTCCATGACGACGAACGAGCCGTTGAACGGATCCGTGGACACGTCCCCGTACGAGCCGCCGCTGCACGGCCGGATCGCCCTGGTCGCGGGCGCCACCCGGGGCGCGGGCCGCGCCATCGCCGTGGAACTCGGCGCCGCGGGCGCGACCGTCTACGTGACCGGCCGCACCACCCGGGAGCACGTCAGCGAGGTGGGCCGTGCGGGGGAGACGATCGAGGAGACCGCCGAACTGGTCACCGCCGCGGGCGGGACGGGCATCGCCGTCCCCACAGACCACTTGGAGGCGGACCAGGTCCGGTCGCTGGTCGACCGCATCGACCGCGACCACGGCCGCCTGGACATCCTGGTCAACGACGTCTGGGGCGGGAACTTCCTGCTCGACTTCGACACCAGGATGTGGGACGTCGACCTGGAGCGCGGCCTGCGCATGATCGACCTGGGGGTACGGACACACATCATCACGAGCAGCATCGCGCTGCCCCTGCTGGTACGGGAGCCGGGCGGCCTGGTCCTCGAGGTCACGGACGGCACCGCCGAGACGAACAAGGACTTCCGCGAGAACTTCTACTACGACCTGGCCAAGAACATGCCGATCCGGATGGCGTACACCCTGGGCGAGGAGCTCAAGGGCGTCGGCGCCACAGCGGTGGCGGTCACGCCCGGGTTCCTCCGCTCGGAGGAGATGCTGGACATCTTCGGGCTCACCGAGGAGACGTGGCGCGACGGCATCGCCAAGCAGCGCCACTGGGCGCTGTCCGAATCCCCGGCGTACCTGGCCCGCGGCGTGGCGGCCCTGGCCGCCGACCCGGACCGCGCCCGCTGGAACGGCCAGTCGCTGGACAGCGGCCGGCTGGCCCGCGAGTACGGCGTCACGGACACGGACGGCAGCCGCCCGGACGTGTGGGGGTACATGCTCGCGGAGAAGGCGGGCGAGACCCCACGGGTGGAGGCCTACCGCTGAGGCGTTTCCGCGGCGGCGGGGCGGGGCCGTCAGGCGTACAGGTCCCGCATCCGTGCCGTCGTCGTCGCGAAGCGGTCCCGCAGCGCGGCCGGTTGCAGCACTTCCGCGTCCGCGCCCAGGGCGAGCAGTTGGGAGTACGCCACGTCCAGCGACTCCACCGGGAGCGTGAGCGTCACGCGGCCCGTGGGGTCCGGCGGGGTCGCGGAGGCGAGCGCCTCCTCCGCCGCCGCGCGGTCCGTCACGTGGGGCAGGCGGCGCGCGCCCGCCTCCGTCACCCGCACCACCACCTCCGCGCGGAGGATGGAGCGCGCGAACTGGGCCGCGCGCTCCGCCCAGAAGCCCGGCAGGTCGAAGTCCTCGTCCCGATCAAAGACCTCCTCGCACACCTCCGCCGCCGAGAACCGGTCGATCCGGTACACCCGGAACGTGCCCTCCGCGCGGGCGCACAGGTACCAGATGCCCGCCTTGAGCACGAGGCCGTACGGCTCCAGCTCCCGCTCCACCTCGGCGTCCCGGCGGCGGTAGGACGCCCGGATCCGGCGGTCCCCCCACACCGCCTCCGCGACCAGCGGCAGCAGCTCCGGCGTCACGGGCTCCTGGTACCACCCGGGCGCGTCCAGATGGAACCGCTGCGCCGCCGACCGCGGGGCGTCCCGCAGCGCCGGGAGCAGCGCCGCGGACACCTTCAGGCGCGCCGCGGACGCCACGTCCTCCAGGCCCATGTCCCGCAGCGCGCCCGGCAGTCCGGACAGGAACAGGGCCTCGGCCTCGTCGCGCCCGAGTCCGGTCAGCCCGGTGCGGTACCCGCCGATCAGCCGGTACCCGCCGCTCCGCCCCCGGTCCGCGTAGACCGGCACCCCGGCCTCGGAGAGCGCGAGCGCGTCCCGGGTCACGGTCCGCTCGGACACCTCCAGCTCCCGTGCCAGCTCGGCCCCGGTCATGGCGGACCTCGCCTGGAGCAGCAGCACCATCTTGATCAGCCGGGCAGCGCGCATGGAGGCATTGTCGCGCAGCTCAGGCCGGCGGCTCCCGGGGTGCGGACCCGCCCAGCGGCTTCCGGGGTGCGGACCCGCCCAGCGGCTTCCGGAGCGCGGATCAGCGCAGCGGCTCCTGGACCTCGGTGACCCACTGCTCCTTGTCCGGCGGGCACTCCAGGTAGACCTCACGGGCGTAGCCCGCCGAGCGGTGCCCGCCCGCCTCGATCCACCGGGCCAGGTTCTGCGCGGTGGACACGATCGTGTCCATGGGACCGCGGTGCACGATCGTCGCCGCCCGGTCGACCGCCGGCAGATCGACGATCGCGAAGTCCTGGCCGGGCGCCGGGCCGGTCGAGACAGTGCACCCGGCGTGCACCAGGATCGCGCCGTCGCCCTCCGGCGCGTCCTCGTAGTAGGCGATGCCGGGC
This sequence comes from Streptomyces sp. NPDC015127, assembly GCF_043080095.1. Classification (NCBI taxonomy): domain Bacteria; kingdom Bacillati; phylum Actinomycetota; class Actinomycetes; order Kitasatosporales; family Streptomycetaceae; genus Streptomyces; species Streptomyces sp. NPDC015127. Next base: position 130,000 of record NZ_JBIBVE010000006.1, on the reverse strand, counting down.
CCTGTCGGCGTGACTCCCGCCGCCGTCAGGCGGCGGAAGAGCTCCTCGTACAGCGGGCTGATCACCGGCCCGATGTGCTCGGGGCCGTAACCGGCGGCGACGGCGGTCAGTTCGGCGACCCGCACCGCCGGGGTGCTCTTGATCATGACGTCCTGGGTGGGCATGCGGCCCTCGCTCTCGATCGACCGGAGCCTCGCCTCGACCTGCGCCAGCCGGGCGGCCGCCGTGGCCCTCGCCTCTTCCAGCTCCGCCTGCCGCAGCTTGAGCATTCCGCGCAGCTCGTCCGTGGTCACCCGCTCCTCCAGGATGCGGCGCACCTGTTCCAGCGTGAAGCCGAGATCCTTCAGGGCGATGATCCGGTTGAGCCGGGCGAGCTGGGCCGCGGAGTAGTGGCGGTAGCCGGTGAAAGGGTCGGTGTGGTCCGGCCGCAGCAGTCCGATGGCGTCGTAGTGACGCAGCATGCGGGCCGACACCCGGCCGTGGCGGGCGAAGTCTCCGATGGTGAACATGACGTCTCCCACTGCACGGCTTCACACGGTGTCAAGGTCAAGCATCACGGACGAACGGCCCCCCGGAACACACGAGGCCCCCGGAGGCGGTTGCCTCTGGGGGCCTCGTGAACGGAACGGGTCCCTACAGGCCGTAGCGCTCGCGCGCCTCCTTCACGGCCGAGGCCGGGACCTCGCCGCGCCGGGCCAGCTGGGCCAGCGCCGCGACCGTGATCGACTGCGCGTCGACACCGAAGTGGCGGCGGGCCGCCTCACGGGTGTCCGACAGGCCGAAGCCGTCCGTGCCGAGGGACGAGTAGTCCTGCTCGACCCACTGGCTGATCTGGTCGGGCACCTGCCGCATCCAGTCGGAGACGGCCAGCACCGGACCCGGCGCGCCCTCCAGCGCCTGGGTGACGTACGGCGTGCGCTGCTCGCCGCGGAGCAGGGCCTCGTCGGCCTCCAGCGCGTCACGGCGCAGCTCGCCCCACGAGGTCGCGGACCACACGTCGGCGGCCACGTTCCAGTCGGCGGCCAGCAGCTCCTGGGCCTCCAGCGCCCAGTGGATGGCCGTACCGGAGGCGAGCAGCTGGAGCCGCGGCGCGTCGGCGCCCGCCGAGCCCTCCTTGAACCGGTACAGGCCCTTGACGATGCCCTCCTCGACGCCCTCCGGCATGGCGGGCTGCGGCTTGGGCTCGTTGTAGACCGTCAGGTAGTAGAAGACGTCTTCCGCGTCCGGGCCGTACATCCGGCGCAGACCGTCCTTGACGATCACCGCCACCTCGTACGCGAAGGCCGGGTCGTAGTTCAGCGACGCCGGGTTCGTGGCGGCGATGAGGTGCGAGTGGCCGTCGGCGTGCTGGAGACCCTCACCGGTCAGGGTCGTACGGCCCGCCGTCGCGCCCACGATGAAGCCCTTGCCGAGCTGGTCGGCGAGCTGCCACATCTGGTCGCCGGTCCGCTGCCAGCCGAACATCGAGTAGAAGATGTAGAACGGGATCATCGTCTCGCCGTGCGTCGCGTACGACGTCGCGGCGGCGATGAAGTCGGCCATGGCGCCGGCCTCGGTGATCCCCTCGTTGAGGATCTGGCCGTCCTTGGCCTCCTTGTAGTACATCAGCTGGTCGCGGTCGACCGGCTCGTACGTCTGGCCCAGCGGCGAGTAGATGCCCGCGGACGGGAACAGCGACTCCATGCCGAAGGTGCGGGCCTCGTCCGGGACGATCGGCACCCAGCGCCTGCCGGTCTCCTTGTCCCGCATCAGGTCCTTCATCAGCCGGACGAAGGCCATGGTCGTGGCCATCTCCTGCTTGCCGGACCCCTTGTACAGGGCCTTGAAGGCGCGCTCCTCCGGCTGCGGCAGCGCCACCGCGTGCACCCGGCGGGCCGGGGCGGGGCCGCCGAGGGCGGCGCGGCGCTCCTGCAGGTAGCGGACCTCGGCGGAGTCGGCGCCCGGGTGGCCGTACGGCACGACGCCGTCGGCGAAGGCGCTGTCGGCGATCGGGAGCCCGAGCAGGTCACGCATGCCCTTGAACTCGTCGATCGTCAGCTTCTTCATCTGGTGGTTGGCGTTCTTGGACTCGAAGCCCTTGCCGAGCGTGTAGCCCTTCACCGTCTGCGCGAGGATCACGGTCGGCGCGCCCTTGTGCTCGACGGCCGCCTTGTACGCCGCGTACACCTTGCGGGCCTCGTGGCCGCCGCGGGAGGTGTAGAAACACTCGGCGATCTTCGCGTCGGTGAGCAGCTTGGCCAGCTCGACGAGCGCGGGCTCGGCGCCGAAGAAGTGCTCACGGATGTACGCGACATCGCGGGTGGCGTACGTCTGGAACTGCGCGTCCGGCACCTCGCGGAGGCGGCGGACGAGCGCGCCCGTGGTGTCGAGCTGGAGCAGCTCGTCCCAGGCCGAGCCCCACAGCGATTTGACGACGTTCCAGCCGGCGCCGCGGAACTGGGCCTCCAGCTCCTGCACGATCTTGAAGTTGGCGCGGACCGGACCGTCGAGACGCTGCAGGTTGCAGTTGATGACGAAGGTCAGGTTGTCGAGCCGCTCGCGGGAGGCGAGGGCGAGCGCCGCGGTCGACTCGGGCTCGTCCATCTCGCCGTCGCCCAGGAACGCCCAGACGTGGGAGTTGGCCGTGTCCTTGATCCCGCGGTTGTGCAGGTAGCGGTTGAAGCGCGCCTGGTAGATCGCGGAGAGCGGGCCGAGGCCCATGGAGACGGTCGGGAACTCCCACAGCCAGGGGAGGCGGCGCGGGTGCGGATAGGACGGCAGGCCGTTGCCGCCGGCCTCCTGGCGGAAGTGGTCGAGCTGCTGCTCGCTCAGCCGTCCGTCGAGGAATGCGCGGGCGTAGATGCCGGGGGAGGCGTGGCCCTGGATGTAGAGCTGGTCGCCGGAGCCGTCCCCCTCCTTGCCGCGGAAGAAGTGGTTGAAGCCGGTCTCGTAGAGCCAGGCCGCGGAGGCGAAGGTGGCGATGTGCCCTCCGACGCCGTGCTTGCTGCCGCGCGTCACCATGGCGGCCGCGTTCCAGCGGTTCCAGGCGGTGATGCGCGCCTCCATCTCCTCGTCGCCGTCGAACGCCGGCTCGGCGGAGGTGGGGATGGTGTTGACGTAGTCCGTCTCCAGGAGCCGGGGCAGGGCGACGCCCGCCTTCTCGGCGTGCTGGAGGGTGCGGCGCATCAGGTACGCGGCGCGGTGCGGGCCGGCATGCTCCGCGACGGCGGCGAGGGAGGCCGCCCATTCGGCGGTTTCCTCGGCGTCACGGTCCGGGAGCTGGTCGAGCTCGCTCGGAAGCTTGCCTACGGGGTCGGTCATGATCGCCGCCTTCCGGACAGGAGGGGGGTGGAGATAAGGGGGTGCCGTGCCTGGCAGGACAGGGCGATGGGTTGGTGAACCCGTCGTCGACTGTAAGTCTCTGATCGATGATCGATCAAAGCCTGGGGAGAAATTGGCATCCGGTGCCGCAAAAGTGGGCACGCTGTGCCGCGACGAATGGGTCGTTTCCGGGCACGCGTTCCTGTCTCGAGGGTGTGGCCGTCACCCGCCCGGGCCGGGCCGCGCCCCGAGGAACGCCGCGGTCATGGACCGGGCCAAGTCCGAGACCGAGGGCTACGCGCGGGGCGCGCAGCCGAGGACGTGGGACTTGACCAGCGTGCCGATCGACGGGTCCCGCCTGCGGAACGCCTCCACCAGCTCCTGGTGCTCCTCCGCGTACGACTTCTGCACCGTCCCCAGCCACCGGATCGACAGCGCCGTGAAGACCTCGATCCCGAGCCCTTCCCAGGTGTGCAGCAGGACCTTGTTGGACGCGGCGCGCACCAGCTCACGGTGGAACGCCACCGTGTGGCGCACCTGCGCCGCCGAGTCGCCCGTCCGGTCCGCCTCGTACAGCGCCGCGACATGCGGCTCCAGCGCCGAGCAGTCGTCCGCCAGCCGCTGCGCGGCCAGTTCGGCCGCGATCTGCTCCAGGCCGGCCCGGACCGGGTAGCTCTCCTCCAGGTCTGCGGCCGTCAGATTCCTTACGCGCACACCCTTGTTGGGCGCCGACTCGATCAGCCGCAGCGACTCCAGCTCGCGCAGCGCCTCGCGCACCGGGGTCTGGGAGACCTCCAGTTCGGTCGCGATACGGCGCTCGACGATGCGTTCCCCGGGCTTCCAGCGGCCGCTGACGATCCCCTCCACGATGTGCTCGCGGATCTGATCGCGCAGCGAGTGGACGACGGGGACGGTCATGGAGCGCTCCTTCAAAGCCGCGTCGACCTGTGACCCCTAGACAATACGGCGGCGCCCCCGCCGGAATGTACTCCCAGCGGGGGCGCCGTTCGTGAGGCTGGTTACAGACCGAGTTCGACCTCGAACTCGCCGGCCTCCAGGATCGCCTTGACGGCCGTCAGGTAGCGGGCCGCGTCGGCGCCGTCCACCAGACGGTGGTCGTAGGAGAGCGCGACGTACGTCATGTCGCGGACGGCGATCGTCTCGCCCAGGTCCGGGTGGTTCACGACCACCGGACGGCGGACCGTGGCACCGATGCCCAGGATGGCGACCTGGTTCGGCGGCACGATGATCGTGTCGAACAGCGCACCGCGCGAGCCGGTGTTGCTGATGGTGAAGGTCGCGCCGGCGAGGTCGTCCGGCGTGATCTTGCTGGCGCGCACGGCGCCGGCGAGCTCGGCGGTCTTCTTCGCGATGCCGGCGATGTTCAGGTCGCCCGCACCCTTGATGACCGGCGTCATCAGACCCTTCTCGGAGTCGACGGCGATGCCGATGTTCTCCGAGTCGAAGTACGTGATGGTGCCCTCGTCCTCGTTGATCCGGGCGTTGATGACCGGGTGGGCCTTCAGCGCCTGGGCCGCGGCCTTGACGAAGAACGGCATCGGGGAGAGCTTGACGCCCTCACGAGCCGCGAACGCGTCCTTGGCACGGGCGCGCAGCTTCATCAGCTTGGTGATGTCGACCTCGACGACCGAGGTCAGCTGGGCCTGGCTGTGCAGCGCCTTCATCATGTTGTCGCCGATGACCTTGCGCATGCGGGTCATCTTGACGGTCTGACCGCGCAGCGGGGACGCCTCCAGCTTCGGAGCCTGCGGCGCGGCCGGAGCGGCAGCGGCGGCGGGCGCCGGGACGGCGGCCTTGGCGGCCTCCGCGGCTGCGATGACGTCCTGCTTGCGGATACGGCCGCCGACGCCGGTGCCCTTGACGGTGCCGAGGTCGACGCCGTTCTCGGCGGCGAGCTTGCGGACCAGCGGCGTGACGTACGCGTCGCTCGCCTCGATGGAGACGGGCGCGGCGGGCGCGACCGGGGCAGCGGGCGCGGGAGCCGGAGCCGGAGCCGCAGGGGCGGCCGGGGCAGCGGCGGCCGGAGCCGGAGCCGGAGCGGCGGGAGCCGGAGCCGGGGCCGGCGCGGGAGCCGGAGCCGGAGCCGCGGGGGCGGCCGGGGCCTCGGCGGCAGGCGCCGGGGCCGGGGCGGCGGGAGCCGGGGCAGCGGCCGGAGCCGCACCCGGAGCGCCGATGACGGCCAGCTTGGCGCCGACCTCGGCGGTCTCGTCCTCGCCGACCACGATCTCCAGCAGCACACCGGAAGCCGGGGCCGGGATCTCGGTGTCGACCTTGTCGGTGGAGACCTCGAGCAGGGGCTCGTCCTCCGAGACCTCCTCGCCGACCTCCTTCAGCCAGCGGGTGACGGTGCCCTCGGTGACGCTCTCGCCGAGCGCGGGGAGGACGACGTCGGTGCCGGCGGCGGAACCGCCGCCGGACGCGGCCTCGGCCGTCGGGGCCGGAGCCGGAGCGGCGGCCTCGGTGGACGGGGCGGCCTGCGGGGCCTCCTGGGCGGGGGCCGGCGCCGGGGCAGGAGCCTCGGCAGCGGCGGGGGCCGGGGCGGCAGCGGGCGCGCCCGTGCCGTCGTCGATGACGGCCAGCTCGGCGCCGACCTCGACGGTCTCGTCCTCGGCGACCTTGATGGAGGCCAGGACACCGGCGGCCGGGGCCGGGATCTCGGTGTCGACCTTGTCGGTGGAGACCTCGAGCAGCGGCTCGTCGGCCTCGACACGCTCGCCCTCGGCCTTCAGCCAGCGGGTGACAGTGCCCTCGGTGACGCTCTCGCCGAGCGCCGGAAGGGTTACGGAAACCGCCATGGTTTCAGTTGCTCCTTACGGTGGTGTCTCCCCGGCTCGTGCGAAGCACCAGCGAGGGGAGGGTGCGGAAGTGGTCGTCGCGCCCGGACTGATCAGTCGTGGGAGTGCAGCGGCTTGCCGGCCAGGGCCAGGTGGGCCTCGCCGAGAGCCTCGTTCTGCGTCGGGTGCGCGTGGATGAGCTGCGCGACCTCGGCCGGCAGTGCCTCCCAGTTGTAGATCAGCTGCGCTTCGCCGACCTGCTCGCCCATACGGTCACCGACCATGTGGACGCCGACCACGGCACCGTCCTTGACCTGGACGAGCTTGATCTCGCCCGCGGTCTTGAGGATCTTGCTCTTGCCGTTGCCCGCGAGGTTGTACTTCAGGGCGACGACCTTGTCCGCACCGTAGATCTCCTTGGCCTTCGCCTCGGTGATGCCGACGGAGGCGACCTCGGGGTGGCAGTACGTCACCCGCGGCACGCCGTCGTAGTCGATCGGGACAGTCTTGAGACCGGCCAGCCGCTCCGCCACCAGGATGCCCTCGGCGAAGCCGACGTGCGCGAGCTGGAGGGTCGGGACCAGGTCGCCTACCGCGGAGACGGTGGGCACGTTGGTCTGCATGTACTCGTCGACCAGGACGTAGCCGCGGTCCATCGCGACGCCCTGCTCCTCGTAGCCGAGACCGGCCGAGACCGGGCCGCGGCCGATGGCGACCAGCAGCACCTCCGCCTCGAAGGTCTTGCCGTCCGCGAGGGTGACGCGCACACCGGTCTCGGTGTACTCGGCCTTCTCGAAGAAGGTGCCCAGGTTGAACTTGATGCCGCGCTTGCGGAACGCGCGCTCAAGAAGCTTCGAAGAGTTCTCGTCCTCGACCGGCACCAGGTGCTTGAGGCCCTCGATGACGGTGACGTCGGTGCCGAAGGACTTCCACGCCGAGGCGAACTCGACGCCGATGACGCCGCCGCCCAGGATGATCGCCGACTGCGGGACGCGGTCCAGCTTGAGGGCGTGGTCCGAGGAGATGATGCGGTTGCCGTCGATGTCCAGACCCGGCAGCGACTTCGGCACGGAGCCGGTCGCCAGCAGGACGTGGCGGCCCTGGATGCGCTGGCCGTTCACGTCGACGGAGGTGGGGGAGGACAGGCGGCCCTCACCCTCGATGTAGGTCACCTTGCGGGAGGCGACGAGACCCTGCAGGCCCTTGTACAGGCCGGAGATCACGTCGTCCTTGTACTTGTGGACACCGGCGATGTCGATGCCCTCGAACGAGGTCTTGACACCGAACTGCTCGGCCTCGCGAGCCTGGTCGGCGATCTCGCCGGCGTGCAGCAGAGCCTTGGTGGGAATGCATCCGTTGTGCAGGCAGGTGCCGCCGAGCTTGTTCTTTTCGATCAGTGCGACGTCCAGGCCCAGCTGAGCTCCGCGCAGCGCCGCAGCGTAACCGCCGCTACCGCCGCCGAGGATCACTAGGTCGAAAACGGTGCTGGCGTCGTTCGCCACGTCACGTCCTCCATGCATGTGCGCCGTTCGCCGTCGTCGATGACGGGCGGCGGCTGGTGTTCGGCCGCTTAGTCTTCGGCCCTGTGGTGGGGGCCCTGTCCTGCCGAGAACCCATCTTTGCACTTGTCGACGGACGGCGGGACGCGGGGCCGGAGCTTGAGATGGTGAGCTTGAACGCGTTCTGCGGTTACCGGGGGGTACGGGGGCCTGGGGGCGGAGCCCCCGATGACCGCCCCCGTACCCGCCGCGTCAGCCCAGGTCGCCGGAGGCCGTGCGCTCCGCCAGCCTGACCAGCGTGCGCACCGCCGAGCCCGTGCCGCCCTTGGGCGTGTAGCCGTACGGCGCGCCCTCGTGGAACGCCGGGCCCGCGATGTCCAGGTGGGCCCAGGTGATGCCCTCGCCGACGAACTCCTTCAGGAACAGGCCCGCCACCAGGCCTCCGCCCATCCGCTCGCCCATGTTGGCGATGTCGGCGGTCGGCGAGTCCATGCCCTTGCGCAGGTCGGCGGGGAGCGGCATCGGCCAGGACGCCTCGCCGACCTCCTCGGCGATCTCGTGGATCGAGGTACGGAACGCGTCGTCGTTCGACATGATCCCGAACGTGCGGTTGCCGAGCGCGAGGACCATCGCGCCGGTCAGGGTCGCCACGTCGACGATCGCGTCCGGGTTCTCCTCCGACGCCTTCGTCAGCGCGTCGGCGAGCACCAGGCGGCCCTCGGCGTCGGTGTTCAGCACCTCGACCGTCTTGCCGCTGTACATGCGCAGCACGTCACCGGGGCGGGTGGCCGAACCGGACGGCATGTTCTCGGCGAGCGCCAGCCAGCCGGTGACGTTGACCGCGATGCCCAGGCGGGCGGCGGCGACGACGGCGGCGAACACGGCGGCGGCGCCGCTCATGTCGCACTTCATCGTCTCGTTGTGGCCGGCCGGCTTCAGGGAGATGCCGCCCGAGTCGTAGGTGATGCCCTTGCCGACCAGGGCCAGGTGCTTGGCGCCCTTGGAGTGCGTGTAGGCCAGCTTCACCAGGCGCGGCGGGTTCTGCGAGCCCTGGCCGACGCCGAGGATGCCGCCGAAGCCGCCCTTGGCCAGCGCTTTCTCGTCCAGCACCTGCACCTTGATGCCGTGCTCCTTGCCGGCGGCGGCGGTGATCGCGGCGAAGGACTCGGGGGTGAGGTCGTTCGGCGGGGTGTTGATCAGGTCCCGGGCGCGGTTGATCTCCTCGGTGAGGGCGATCGCGCGCTCGGCGGCGGCCTTGAACGCCTTGTCGCGCGGCTTGGCACCGAGCAGCGCCACCTCGGCCAGCGGCTTCTTCCCGCCGTTCTCGTCGGCCTTCCCCTGGTACGCGGTGAACGCGTAGGCGCCCAGCAGCGCGCCCTCCGCGATGGCCTCCGCGTCCTCGACGGCCTCTATGGGCAGCGCGAAGGCCGCCTTCTTCGAACCGGTCAGCGCGCGGGCCGCGCTGCCGGCCGCACGGCGCAGGGCCTCGGTGTCGTACGCCTCGTCCTGCTCCGGCGCGGCGCCGAGGCCGACCGCCAGGACGACCGGCGACTTGATGCCGTCGGGGGCGGGGAGCTTGGTCACCTCGCCCTCGGCACCACTCGCGCCGAGGGTCTGGAGGACCGTGGCGAGCTTTCCGGCGAACGCCTTGTCCACGGCCTCCGCGCCCGGTGCGACCACCGGGCCCTTGGCCCCCTTGGCGACACCGACGACGACGGCGTCGGCGCGCAGCGTCGCCGCGCCGGCAGTGCTGAGAGTGAGAGCAGTCACGGTGGTGAAATCTCGCTTCCGTTGAGTTCCGAGGCCGCAGCGGGCCGTACCGGGGGATGGATCGGCATCCCCACGCCGGGGAAGAGCCTACGCGCGCTGGTCTGTCCCGCTCACGGCGGCGGCGGTTCACTCGTCCGTGGTGTCTCTTTCATGTTTGAGCCAAAGGTGGTGAGAGGTCGGCCACACTCACCCCGTTCAGGCAAGGGGGCACCGCGCTCCTTTGCATCATCTCCACAGATCCTCCGCGCGGCCGACCGTGCCCGGGAGGGCGTGCAAGGGGGGAAATCATGGAGCTGCACGGACCACGCATGCGCAGAGCCGCCGCCTCGGTGGTCGCCGCGGCCGCACTGGCGACGGCGGTCCCGGCGGCCTCGGCCGCCGCGGCACCGCTGCCGCGCATCGATCTGACCGTCCTCGTCGTCGACGACGGCGGCGGAGCGGTCGACGCGATCGTCTCGGAACTGCGGAGCACCGGGGTGCCGTACCGGAAGGTCGACCTGACCGACCCCGGCCGGCCCGTCGTCGACGCCGCGTTCCTCAGCGACACCGTCGACGGCCGGCCGCGGGCCAGGTACCAGGGCGTGGTCGTCCCGGACGAGGACCCGTTCGGCGCGGACACCGCCCGGGGCGCGGCCGAGAACGCGGCCCTTTTCGCGTACGAGAAGACGTTCGGGATTCGTCAGGTCGACGCCTATACCTGGTCACATCCGGGGGTCGGGCTGGAGTACGTCGACAACGGGGGATACGCGGGCGCCCTCGACGGCGCCCCGAGCGCGCTCACCGCGGCCGGCCGCTCCGGTCCGTTCGGCTACCTCGACGGGCCTGTCGCCTTCGAGGACAACTCGCCGCTCGTGACGGAGAGCTACGGCTTCGCGGGCCGGCCCCGGGAGGGCTTCACCAGCTACCTCGACACGCCCGTCGGCGACGGCACCGCGCGCGGCAGCCTGATCGGCGAGTACGCCCACGACGGGCGCCGCGAGCTGGTGGTGACCTTCGCCTACAACCGGCACCAGCGGCAGTTCCGGGTCCTGGCCCGCGGCATCGTCGAATGGCTCACCCAGGGCGTCCACCTCGGGCAGAGCCGTCAGTACTTCTCCGTGCACGTCGACGACGTCTTCGCCCCCGACGCCCGCTGGGACACCGCACGCAACTGCACGCCCGGCGACTTCGACTGCACCGGCGCCGGCGAGGAGACCGCCCCCATCCGCATGACCGCGGCCGACGCCGCGTACGCCGCGGCCTGGCAGCGCACCGCCGGCTTCACCCTCGACATGGTGCACAACGCGGGCGCGGGTGAGGAGTGGAAGGCCGAGCACGGCGGCAGCGACCCGCTCACCGACCGGCTCCTCGCCGACAAGGCGCAGTACCGCTGGATCAACCACACCTACACGCACCCCTTCCTCGGCTGCGTCCAGGACGTGTCGGTCGTGCCCTGGCAGTGCGCCGAGGACGCCGCGGGCGCGACGCGCTGGACCAGCCGCGCCGAGATCTCGGCGCAGATCCGCGACAACCACGACTGGGCCGTCCGCAAGGGACTCTCCGTCGACCGCGCCGAACTCGTCACCGGCGAGCACTCCGGTCTGAAGACCCTTCCGCAGCAGCCAGTGGACAACCCGAACCTCGCGGGCGCCCTCGCCGACAACGGCGTCAAGTGGATCGCGAGCGACAACTCCCGTGAACCGCAGCAGCGCCCCGTGGGCACCGCCCGCACCGTGCCCCGCCACCCGATGAACGTGTACTACAACGTGGGCACCGCGGCCGAGATGACGGACGAGTACAACTGGATCTACACCTCGGCGGCCGACGGCGGCAGCGGGGTCTGCGAGACCAACCCGGCCTCCACCTGCCTGCCCGAGCCGCTCGACACCGCCACCGGCTACGCCTCGTACATCGTGCCGCAGGAGGCCCGCACCGCCCTCGGCCACGTCGTCGCGGGCGACCCCCGCCCGCACTACGTCCACCAGTCCAACCTCGCAGAGGAACGCCTCCTCTACCCGGTGCTCGACAGAGTGCTCGCCGACTACCGCGCCCTGTTCGCGGACAACACCCCGCTCGTCAACCCGCGCCAGCGGGACACCGGAACCGAGCTCGCGCGGCGCGCCGCCTGGAGCGGGGCCCTCGCCGCGGGCAGGGTCACCGCGTACCGCATCGGCGACACCGTCACCGTCAAGGCGCCGTCGGGTGTGGCCGCTCCGGTCACTGCGCCGGAGGGCACCCGAAAACAACATCTGCTGACCACCACGGCGTTCGGCACCGCCTACGCCGGGACGCGGTCCGCCTGGACCACGCCCGAAATGCTCCAGTCGGCGATCACGCTGAGGCTCCCGTCCTGAGCCCGCCGAGCCTCGACGTATCGACCGCTCGCCGACCGCTGTCCTGGGGGGGAAGAACCATGCCGAGCTGTGGCCGCCATGTCACCATGCTCACCGAAGGCACCTATCCGCACGTCCACGGGGGCGTGTCCACCTGGTGCGACCAGCTCGTACGCGGAATGCCGGAGGTCGACTTCCAGGTCGTCGCCCTCACCGGCAGCGGGCGCGAGCCGGTCACCTGGGAACTGCCGCCGAACGTCTACCGGCACACCTCCTTCCCGCTGTGGGGCCCCGAGCCCGCCCGCCGGCGGCTCCCACGGCGAGAACGCCGCCGCTTCCTCGACCTCTACGAGCGCTTCCTGCTGTCGCTGCTCGACCCCGCCGCCGACTGCGACTTCGGCGCGGCGCTGGACGAACTCACCGGCTACGCACGCGAGGGCCGGCTGACGGCGGCGCTGCGCTCCGAGTCCGTGCTGCGGTCCCTGATGTGGATCTGGACCATGCCGCATCTGGAGATATCCGCCGCCCGGCCCACCGTGCACGACGCGCTGACCGCCAACGACCTGCTGGAGCACGCGCTGCGTCCGCTGGCGGCGCGGATCCCCGACGACGCGATCGCGCACGCCGTCAGCGCCGGGCTCGCCACCCTGCCCGCGCTCGCCGCCCAGCACGTCGACGGCGTGCCCTTCCTGCTCACCGAACACGGCATCTACCTGCGCGAGCGCTACCTCGGCTACCGCGCCCAGGCACAGCGCGCGCCCGTGAAGACACTGATGCTGAGCTTCTACCGGGAGCTGAACACGCTGGGCTACCGGCGGGCCGACCTGATCACCCCCTGCAACCGCTACAACCGGCGGTGGGAGGAGCGGGGCGGCGCACCCGCGGAACGCATCCGCACCGTCTACAACGGCGTCGACCCGCACGCCTTCCCCGCCGCCGGACCCGAACCCGACGTGCCCACCCTCTCCTGGGCGGGGCGGATCGACCCGATCAAGGACCTGGAGACGCTGATCCGCGCGTACGCGATGGTCCGAGCCGAACTGCCCGCCGTACGGCTGCGGTTGTTCGGCGGTGTCCCCGCGGGCGGCGAGGCGTACCGCGTCCGGCTGGAGAAGCTCGCCGCCGAACTCGGCGTCGTGGACGGCATCGCGTGGGAGGGACGCGTCAGCGACGTGGCCCGCGCGTACGCCGCGGGCAGCGTGGTGCTGCTCTCCTCGATCAGCGAGGGGTTCCCCTTCTCACTCATCGAGGCGATGTCGTGCGGGCGGGCCACCGTGTCCACGGACGTCGGCGGCGTGCGGGAGGCGGTCGGCGACACCGGCCTCGTCGTACCGCCGCGCGAACCGGCACTGATGGCCGAGGCGACCGTCGGCCTTCTGCGGGACGCCGGGCGGCGGGCGGAGCTGGGACGGCGGGCCCGGCAGCGGGTCGTCGACCGGTTCACGCTGACCCGTTCCGTCGAGGGCTTCCGCCGCATCTACCGCGAACTGGCCGGCTTCCCGGAGACGGTGGCGCAGCCGCGGTACGCCGAGGCGGTGGCCGGGTGAGCGGTCCCCTGTGGCAGGGGCCGGGGCCATGGGTCGACACCCTGCCCGTCCTGCCGCGGCAGCGCGCCTTCGGCTCCGGCACGGCGGCCGCAGCAGGGGGCGCGGCGCCAGCCGCTCCAGTGGAGCCGGTGCTTGCACCGGAGGACGCGCTCGCCGACCGGCTGCACGACGTGATCGCCGCGGCCGTGCACCCCGACGAGATCGCGGCGGTGCTGGAGTCCGACGGCATGACGGACGACCACATCCGGCTCGTCTACGGCCGCCCGGACTCCTTCACGCTGGCCGAGGAGCTGTACGCCAGGGTTCCCCGCGCCCACCCCGAACCGCCCGGCCCGCCCGCCGACCCGTGGCGGGTGGGCCTGCTCGGCTGCCTGCTGCGCGGCCTCGTGTTCGCCCTGCCCGGCCTCGCCTACGTCCTGGCCGCGCCGCTGCTCGCGGGAGCGGCCCTGGCACCGCTGCTCGCGGGCGCGCTGACGGGCTGGATGTGGAACCAGGCGCTGTCCCACCGGGCCTACGCGTGGCTGGGTCTCGGCGACCGGGCCGCCGCCGTCCGCTGCCTGCGCGCCGGCGCCCCGGCGGGGGCCGCGCTCGGCACGGCGGCGGCGCTGCTGTGCACGGGAGCGGGCCAGTGGCCGTCGGCGGTCTTCGCGGCGGCCCAGTCGGTCTACCTTGCGGCGGCGACACCGCTACTGGTCCTGGGCCGCGAACGGCCCCTGCTGTACTGCCTGTTGCCGCTCCCTGCGGGCACGCTCCTGGTCCTGCTCCACGAGGACCTGCCGCAGTGGGCACGCACGGGCCTGCTGCTGGCGTCCCTGACGGCGAGCCTGACGACATCGGCGGCGTCGCTGCGCCCGACCGCCTCGGCCGGGCGGCCGGCGCACGGCGGGCTACGGCGTGTCCGGGTCGCCGAGGCGGGCGGTCGGCTGCGGCCGACGGCCGGTGCGTCGGCCGATGAGAGCGAGGCGGGGAGTGCGGGGCTTCGAAGTGGCTTCCGCGGGCTGCGCCTTCTTGTGCGAGGCGGTCCCGCGCGTCGGGCCGGTGTGCCGGTCGCCGACGCGGGCGGTCGGCTGCGACGGGCGTCCGCCGATGACCGCGAGGTGGCGGCGCGGCTTCGAGGCGCGGAGCCACCGCCTTCGGGGAGCGGCCGGCCCGTCGGCCGAGTCCGTACCGGGGCGGGCGCCGTCCTGGACGCGCATGCGGCTGCCCGCCCGGCCCCGCGGCCTCGGCGCACCGGCCGTCTCCGCCTGCGCGGCGTGCTCCGGGGCCGCCGGGGCCGGCCCGGGCCGGTCCTGGGGGCGGTGTCCGTCTCCGGGCGCACCGGACCGGCAGGCCGGTCCGAACGTGGCCCCGGGCGGCGGCGCCCGGTCGTGGTGCTCGGCGCAGTCTCGACCCGCGACGGGGCGGGCGCAGATCGCTCCCGGCTGCGCGGAGTCCTCGGCGGGGATCCGCGACGCCGGGCCGCGCCGCGGCTCGTCGCGTCCGTGCCGCACGGGCTGTTCGGGCTCGGCGTCGGGGTGCTCGTGCTGTACACCGCCCTCGGTGACGTGCTCGGCGGGACGACCGGCGCCGTCGTCGCCGCGCCGTCCGCCGTCGCGCTCACGCTCAGCATGGGGCCCGCCGAGTGGCTGCTGCACCGCTTCCGCAGCGAGACCCTCGCCGGTCTGCGGGCCAGCACCACGGCCCGCGCCTTCTGGCGCACAGCAGCCGCCGTGCTCGCCGAGTGCCTCGCCGGCTACCTCGCCGTCCTGTTCGCGCTGGCGCTCACGGGGACGTTGCTGTGGCCCGGCGCGCCCGCGCTCGGCGGCGTACGGCTGGCCACGCTGCTCCTCATCGGCACGGTGCTGTGGACCGGGCTCCTGCTCCAGTCGTTCGGGGCCGTCACCGTCGCGGCCGGCGTCTGCTGCGCGGCGGCGCTCGTCCAGACCGCGGCGCTCGTCACCGGCGCCGGGACCCCCCGGACGGCGGGGCTCGCCGTCGCGGCGACGGCGGCGGCCGTCCTCGCCGGGATCGTCTGCGCCCTCCTGGGCCGCGCCACGGCACACCGCGTATGAGCAGACTCCTGGTGCCGTACTACGAGCACCCCGCCGACCGCCCCGCCGCCTGGGACGCCGTCGTCGCGGCCGCGCCACGCCTCTACGGGGTCGTCCTCAACCCGGCCAGCGGGCCGGGTGCCGCGCCCGACCCGGAGTTCGCCGTGGTCGCGGCCCGGTTGCGGGACGCCGGGGTGCGGGTCGTCGGGTACGTGGACACCGACTACGGCCGCCGCCCGCACGCCGCCGTCCTCGGCGACCTGCTGCGCCACCGCGACTGGTACGCCACGGACGGCGTCTTCCTCGACCAGGTCTCCTCCGGCCCGGACGCCCTGCCCAACTACGCGCGCCTCGCCGTGGCCGCACGCGCGGCGGGGGCCACGACCGTCGTGCTCAACCACGGCGTCCACCCCGACCCCGCCTACGCCGAACTGGCCGACCTGCTCGTCACCTTCGAGGGACCCTGGGACGCCTACCGCAGGGCGGGCGTTCCGTCCTGGACGTCCGCGCACCCGCCGGAGAGGTTCTGCCACCTGGTCTACGCGGCCCCGCCCGACGCCCACGCGGGCGCCGCGGTCCACTGCGTGGTCCCGGGCACGGGAGCGCACCCGTGGGGCACCCTGCCGCATGCGCTGGCGCGGTCCGGCTACTGACCGAGCGCCAGCACGACGAGCGCCGCCGTCCCCGCGGTCTCCGCCAGTGCGCCGAACACGTCGCCCGTCACCCCGCCGAAGCGGCGCACGCAGTGACGCAGCAGCAGCTCCGCCACGGTGACGGCCGCGAAGACCGCGAGTGCCGCGTGCAGGGCACCGTACGGGCCGGTCAGTGCGCCCGCGCCCGCCGCGCACCCCGTCACCAGCGCCGCCGCCGTGAGCGCGAGCGGTACGGGGACGCACTCCGCGACCGCCGCTCCGAGGCCCTCCGGCCGCGCGGCCGGGACGCCGGGGCGGGATGCGAGGGTCAGGGCCAGGCGGGCCGCGACCGCCGACAGGGCCGCCGCCGACGCCCCGAGCGCCCAGCCCCGCTCGTACAGCGCACTCAGTGCCGCGACCTGCGCCAGCAGCACGAACAGCAGCATGATGACACCGAACGGGCCGACGTCCGACTGCTTCATGATCCGCAGCGCGTCCTCGGCGGGCTTTCCACTGCCCAGGCCGTCCGCCGTGTCGGCCAGCCCGTCCAGGTGCAGCCCGCGCGTGAGCACGGCCGGTACCGCGGCGGTGGCGACAGCGGCGAGCAGCGGGCCCGCGCCCAGCAGGAGCAGCACACCGCCGAGCGCGGCGGCGGACAGGCCGACGACCAGGCCGGCGAGCGGCGCGCACAGCATTCCGGCGCGGGCGGCGGCCCGGTCCCAGCGGGTCACCCGCACCGGGAGCACGGTCAGCGTGCCGAAGGCGAAACGCACGCCATGCAGAGCAGTCACCGCGCGAGAGTAGCCCGCCGCCTGCGAAGGTGAATGGCGCATAGCGTGCGAACCGGGAGCAGGTGGCATGGGTCACTGGTTGTATCGCAACATCGTCGAGCCGGGAAAGCTCCCGATGCTGCTCGCACTGGCCTCCTTCGTCCTCACGTTCCTCGTCACGCGCACCGTGACCCGGATGATCCGCGCGGGCCGCGGCCCCTTCCGGAACGTCACTCCGGGAGGCCTGCACATCCACCACGTGGTGCCGGGTGTCGTCCTCGCCGTGGTCGGCGGGTTCGCGTCCCTCGGCGGTGACCGCCGCAGCGTCACCGCCTGCGTCGGCGCCGTCGTCTTCGGGATGGGCGTGGGTCTCGTCCTCGACGAGTTCGCGCTGATCCTCCACCTCGACGACGTCTACTGGACCGAACAGGGCCGCCAGAGCGTCGAGGTCGTCGTGCTCGCCGCGGCCCTCGCCCTCCTCGTACTCGGCGGCTCGTCCCCCCTCGGCGTCGACGAACTCACGCCCGACGAACGGCAGGACCGCGCCGCGCTGATCCTCACCCTGGTCGGCAACTTCCTCTTCGTGGTCCTCGCCCTGGTCAAGGGCAAGCTCCGCATGGCCCTCATCGGCACCCTCGTGCCCCTCATCGCCCTGGTCGGCGCCGTACGGCTCGCCCGGCCCGGATCACCGTGGGCCCGCCGCTTCTACCGCGCGAGACCCCGCGCCCGCGCCAGGTCCCTCCTGCGCGCCGCCCGGCACGACCGGCGCTGGGGCGGGCTGCGCCGGAAGTTTCAGGACCTGATCGGCGGCGCGCCCGACCGGCTGCCGTCCCGCAAGGAGTGACCGCGGCGCCGCAGCAGCGCGTCCGCCCCGCACACCACCAGCACCGCCCCGATCGCCGCCAGGTGCTCCTTGCCCGCCAGGTTCGGCTTGACCACCACCTCGACGATCATCGCCACGAGCACCAGACCCGCCGTGACCCACGCCCGGTAGCGGTAGCAGACGTACACCGCGAGCCCGACCACCGCCGCCGACGGCCCCGTGTCCACGATCCGCGCGTCCGACGCGGGCAGCCCGAACGGCCCGTCCGGACCCACCGCGACACCGACCCGCGCGTACGTCGTCCCGGCCAGCGTCGACGCGTACGCGATCGCCAGCGTGCGCCCGCGCCCCAGCGCGAGCTCCGCGATGCCGAACACGAGCAGGATCTGCGCCAGCGCACCCCACACCGGCAGGTCCAGAGCCGGTACGAACAGCGACAGGGGCGTACGCAGCAGGGCGAGCCACAGCGGGTCCTCCGCCCTGACGAAGCCGATGTCGTGGACAACCCGCAGGCCCCGGGGGTGGTGCTGGAGCACGTAGAAGAAGGCGGTGAGCGCCACGGAGAGGAGGGTGAGCGGGAGTGCCCGCCACCGGTTCGCGGTGAGCGCCGAGCGGACCGCCCCGTACAGGGCACCCCACTCGCGACGCGCGAACGCGGACACCGCCGCTGCGCTCACCGGCCGCTCTCCAGATGCCGGCGGTGCAGCCACTTGGGGAGCCCCGGGGCCTCCAGGAACCCCTCGGCGCGGGCGGCCGCGACGCCGATGCGCAGCAGGTCGGCGCTCTTCTCGAAGAGCATGAATCGCGGCTCCCAGATCGGTCGGTACTTGGCGTTGGCCCGGTAGAGGGACTCGATCTGCCACCAGCGGGAGAGGAAGCCGAGCAGTGAGCGCCACAGCCTCAGCACCGGTCCCGCGCCGAGCCTCGAGCCACGTTCGAAGACCGACCTGAACATCGCGAAGTTGAGTGAGACCTGGGTGATCCCGATCTCTTCGGCGCGCTGGAGGAGTTCGATGACCATGAACTCCATCAGTCCGTTCTCCGCCTCGCGGTCGCGCCGCATGAGATCGAGCGACAGCCCCTTCGGCCCCCACGGCACGAAGCTCAGCACCGCCTTGAGCTCGCCCTCGCCGTCGGTGCACTCGAGCATCACGCAGCGCCCGTCCGCCGGATCGCCGAGCCGCCCCAGCGCCATCGAGAAGCCGCGCTCGGTGGCGCCGTCGCGCCAGTCGTCGGCGCGCCGCAGCAGCTCGTGCATCTCCTCGGCCGGGATCTCCTCGTGGCGGCGGATCCGCACCCGGTACCCGGCCCGCCTGATCCGGTTGTACGCCTGACGCACCGTCCGCATCGCCCGGCCCTCCAGCGTGAACTCGCCCGTGTCGACGATCGCCTCGTCGCCGAGTTCGAGCGCGTCCATGCCGTGCCGGGCGTACACCGTGCCCGCCTCCTCGCCGGCCCCCATCACCGCCGGGATCCAGCCGTGCTCGCGGGCCTCGGCCAGCCAGGGCTCGATCGCGCCCGGCCACGCCTCGGGATCGCCGATCGGATCGCCCGACGCGAGCGAGACCCCGCTCACCACCCGGTACGTCACGGCCGCCTTGCCGGTCGGCGACCACACCACGCTCTTCTCGCGGCGCAGCGCGAAGTAGCCCAGCGAGTCCCGCTCGCCGTGCCGCTCCAACAGCGTGCGCAGCCTCGCCTCGTCGTCCGGCGTGAGGGGGTCGACGGCACGGCGCGAACGGAAGGCCGCGTACAGCACGGCGAGCAGCAGCAGCGTGGACATGATGTTGATGACGACGTCCACCCAGTCCGGCGTGGTGATCTCCGGGAAGCGGGAGTCGTCGACGGCGACGGACACGAGCCGCATCGCGCCGTAGCGCCAGCGTTCCAGGAAGGTCGAGCCGGCGGACGAGGTGTTGGTGACGGTGACGAGCCCGGTGGCGAGCAGGGAGGTGACCAGCAGTCCGCCGACGGCGACGGCCGTGGCGAGTCGGGGGTTGGAGCGGTCGCCCTTCGCGTAGAACTCGCGGCGGCCGAGCAGCAGGGCGGCCATGAAGGCCGCGCTGAGCACGAAGGAGATCCAGTTCTGGGCGTGCTGACGGATCTCGGGGAAGACCATCGCGAAGGCGAACAGCAGCAGGAACAGGCCGCACAGAACCATGTTGAGGATCCAGGCGGCCCGTTTGCGGCGGCGCATCGTGATGGCGAGGAAGAGCGTGAAGACGCCGGAGGCGAAGCCCGCGGTGAGCAGATAGGGCGTGAAGTAGTTGTCGGTGTTGTGGCGCCGCAGGTCCTGGCCGAAAGAGACCCAGACGGCACTCAGGAAATTGATGAACGTCACGACCCGCAGGTACCAGACGGCGAAAGCCGCGCTGCGCCGCGTACGCGGGGTACTGCGGCGGGACTCTTCACCGGACGAACGGACTTCTCCCATGAAACAGGATCATATGGGGCATAGCGGATCATGTGGTGCTGCGCTGCGGCCGCCGTCCGGTCGGCGGCGGCCGCGCCCGTCGGTCCGTCAGTCGGTTATCGCTGTGTCTGTCCCCGTGTCGGTGCTGCCCGGCTGCGGCCCCCGCTCGGGCAGCTCCGCCGCGAGCGCGGCGGCCGCCTGGACGAAGGGGAGCGCGAGCAGTGCCCCCGTTCCCTCGCCGACGGTGACGCCGTGGTCGAGCAGCGGGTTGAGCGCCAGGCGGTCCAGCGCCTTCGCCTGCGCCGGCTCACCGCTGAGCTGACCCGCGAGCCACCAGTCCGGCGCACGGAACGCCGCGCGCTGGCCCACCAGACCGCACGCCGCCGCCACGACACCGTCGAGGACGACCGGCATCCGGCGCACCGCGCACTGCAGCAGGAACCCGGTCATCGCGGCCAGGTCGGCGCCGCCGACGGTCGCGAGCAGCTCCAACTGGTCACCCAGCACCGGCCGCGCGCGGCGCAGCGCGTCGCGGATCGCCGCGCACTTGCGCATCCAGGCCAGGTCGTCGATCCCGGCCCCGCCGCGACCGGTGACCACGGACGCGTCCGTGCCGCACAGGGCGGCGATCAAAGTGGCGGCGGCGGTGGTGCCGCCGACGCTGAGGTCGCCGAGGACGATCAGATCGGTGCCGGAGTCGGCCTCCTCGTCGGCGATCGCCATGCCGAGGCGTACGGCCTGCTCGGCCTCCTCGACGGTCAGCGCGTCCTCGATGTCGATACGTCCGCTGCCGCGCCGCACCCGGTGCTTCACGACGTCCTCGGGAAGCAGCCCCGGATCGCAGTCCAGACCGGCGTCCACGATCCGCACCCGCACCCCGGACCGGCGGGCCAGCACGGCGACGGGGCTCGCGCCGTCCAGCACGGCCCGTACCAGCTCGTGCGCGGTCCCGGACTCCCGCCCGGACACGCCGAGTTCGGCGACGCCGTGGTCACCGGCGAACAGCACGACACGCGGCTGCTCGATGGCCCTGACCGGGACGGCGGCCTGCGCGGCCGCGAGCCACTCACCCAGCTCGTCGAGCCGCCCGAGCGAACCGGGCGGCACGATCAGCCGCTCACGCCGTTCCTCGGCGTCGCGGCGGATGCCGCTGTCGGGGCGCTCGATCAGATCGGAGAAGTCGTCGAGATTCAGCCTGCTCATTCGCCGAACAGTACCGTTTCCCCACCCCGCCCTTCCCCTGTCCCCGGCACCGCGCTCCGCACGGCGTCCTCAATCGCCGGACGGGCTGCATACGCACCCTGGCCGGCGCGCGGCCGGCGCGCGGGCAACTTCAGCTGGTCGCCGTGGGGGCCCACTCCGGCCTCGTTCGGCGTCCGGGCAACTCCGGCCTCGCCGGCGTGGGGTCGGTGTGCGGGCAACTTCAGCTGGTCGCCGTGGGGGCCCACTCCGGCCTCGTTCGGCGTCCGGGCAACTCCGGCCTCGCCGGCGTGGGGTCGGTGTGCGGGCACGTAC
>NZ_JBIBVE010000006.1:2239-108502 GCF_043080095.1 Streptomyces sp. NPDC015127 | reverse complement strand
GCGACTCCGGCCGGTCGCCGTGGGGCCCACTCCGGCCTCGCTCGGCGTCCGGGCAACTCCAGCCTCGCCGGCGATTGAGGCGCGGGGTCCGGGGCAGAGCCCCGCGGGACCGCCGTGCGAACCGGTTCGCCCGCCTTGGGCCCCCACGCGCCCCCGACGCCGACGCACCACACGACCCCCGGCCACACGCGCACCCGCGGGCGACGCACCCCTCAGCCGCGCAGCGGAAGCGCCTGGCCCGCCACCACCAGCAGCACGTGCTCGCACTCCGCCGCGAACGCCGCGTTCAGGCGCCCCAGTTCGTCACGGAAGCGGCGCCCCGACGACGTCGCCGGGACCACGCCCGAGCCCGCCTCGTTCGTGACCGCCACCACCGTGCGCCCCGTCTCCCGCACCGCAGCGACCAGTTCGGCCGTCCGCGCGCGCAGCGTCCGCTCGCCCTGCGCCGCCCACTTCGCGTCGTCCCACGCGTCCGCACGGTCCATCGCGTCGGTCAGCCACAGCGACAGACAGTCGATCAGCAGCGGCGGCCCGTCCTCGCCGAGCAGCGGCACCAGGTCGCATGTCTCGGTCGTACGCCACGAGCCGGGCCGCCGCTCGCGGTGCGCCGCCACCCGCGCCGCCCACTCCGCGTCGCCGTCGCGGCGCCCGCCGGTCGCGACGTACAGCACGTCCGGAAACGCCTCCAGCCGCCGCTCCGCCTCCAGCGACTTGCCCGAACGGGCCCCGCCGGTCACCAGCGTGCGCCGGGGCACGTCCGGGACGGCGTGGTACTCGCCGACGATCAGCGTCGTCCCGTCCGGCACCGCCCGCGCCCCCGCGGCTGCGAGCCGCCGCGCCAGCTCGGGACCGCCGGGCACGTCGTGGTCCAGATGGGCCGCGATCACGTCGGTCGTGGACCCGATCGCCCCCGCGGCCCGCAGCCGCGCCACCGCGTCGGGCCGCCCGACGACGTCGGCGACGACCATCTCGTACGCCGCGAGCCCCTCCGCCAGGCCGGCCGGTGCCGCGCCCGGCGGCAGGTACAGCAGGCGCTCGCCCTCCGGCGACGTCACCTCGTACCCCGTCCCCGGGTGGTCGACCGACACCGCCCGCACCCGGTGCCCGCTGATCAGCGTCAGCTCGCGCCCGTCCGGGACCCGGCCGGCCGCCGGCAGCCCGGCCGGGAGGTCGACCGCGGGCCCGTCGTGCGGGTGGGTCAGCAGTACCTGGCGTACGCCGACGAGCGAATGCCCCGCCCGCGCAGCCGCCAGCGCGGCGCCCGGCGTGAGGTCGAGCAGCAGCGCCCCGTCCACGAGGAGGGCGGTGGCGGCCCGCGCCTCGGCGCCGCGAGCGGTCGCGCACACGGCACAGGGGCAGTCGGAGCGGGGGAGTCCGGCGGGCGCGCCGGTGCCGAGCAGAGTCAGTTCCACGCCCCTGATCCTCCCGCGTCCCCGCAGCGGGTGCGCGCCCGGCTACGCTGCGGGCAGCAAACTGATCAGCTGCCAGGGACCCGGAGGCGCACATGGCATGGACGTGGCGGTTCGAGAAGTCCGACGGTACGGAGGTGCCTCCGGCCGTGGAGCCGGAGGAGTTCACCACCCAGGGCGACGCCGAGTCGTGGATCGGTGAGCACTGGAAGGAGCTCCAGGAGGGCGGGGCGGACCAGGTGGTGCTGTCGGAGGACGGGGCGAAGATCTACGGCCCGATGAGCCTCCACGCGTCGTAGCCCCGGGCGTACGCCCCACACCGGGCCGGGCCACGCGCGTGGCCCGGCCCGCACGTACCCCGGCCCGCACGTACCCCGGGCGCGACGGCCCCCGGCCCGCCGGGGCCTCAGATCTCGCCCAGCGTGATCCGAGCCGTGCGCTCCGACCCGCCCCGCTCGTACGTCACCGTCACCTCGTCGCCCGGCCGCCGCGACGCCAGCGCCTCCGCCAGCGACGTGATCGTCGTGATCTCCGCGTTCCCCAGCTTCCTGATGATGTCGCGCGCCCGCAGCCCGGCCTTCTCCGCGGCGCCGCCCTCCATGACCTCGACCACCACCACGCCTGCCGGGTTGTAGCCGGCGTCGAGGAACGTACGGCCCGTGATGCCGAGCGCCGCCCGGCCGGAGTCCGTGACCCGGCCCGTCCTGATGATCTGGTCGGCGACCGTACGCACCATCGACACCGGGATCGCGAAGCCGATGCCGGGCGCCGCGCCCTGACCCAGCGAGGGGTCCGTCGCGGCGAGCGTCGGGATGCCGATGACCTCGCTGTCCAGATTGACCAGGGCGCCCCCGCTGTTGCCCGGGTTGATCGCGGCCGAGGTCTGCACCATGTTGCCGATGGTCGCCCCGGTCCCGCCGTCCTGGTCGCTCTCGCTCACCGTGCGGCCCACGGCCGAGACGATGCCCTGCGTGACGCTGCTGGACAGCCCCAGCGGCGACCCCATGGCGAGCACGATCTGGCCGACCGCGACCGTGGACGAGTCGCCGAACTTCGCCGCCTTCAGCCCGTCGGGCACGGACTCCAGCCGGATGACCGCGAGGTCCTGTTCCGGATACGAGAAGACCAGCCGCGCCGTGACGGGCGCCTCGCCCGTCGCCAGCGTCACCCGGAACGACTCGGCGTCGCCCACGACATGCGCGTTGGTGACGATGTGTCCCTTGTCGTCGTAGACGACCCCGGAGCCGAGGCTCTCGCCCGCCTCGATCTGCACGACCGACGGCAGCACGTTCCCGATGACGGCCCGGTAGTCGTCCTCCAGCTCGTTCGCGGCCGTCGGCGCCAGAGCGCGCGCGGCCGCGGTCGACGGCGCGGACGGCTGCGGCGACGGTGCCTGCGAGCAGCCGGCGACGAGAACGGCCGCGCAGAGCGCGGCCGTGACGGGCAGTGGACGGCGGCGGGGCGTACGGCGGTGCGGGGATGCGCTCATGCCCGGAGTATCCCTTTTGCCCCATGGCGGGTGCCTGTCGGGCGCCGCCGATCAGGGGCCGGTGGGCCCCGGCCCCTCAGGCCCGCCGCACTCCGCACAGGTGCAGCAGTGCCGCCACCCGCCGGTAGGGATCGGTACGACCCGCGCGTTCCTCCACGGCCAGCAGCCGCTGGAGCTCCTCCGCCGCGGGCAGTTCGACGTCGTTGCCGACGTTGTCCGTGAAGACCCGCACCCCGTACCACGCGTGCAGCGGGGCGTTGATCCCCTCGAGCGTCTCGCTCAGCGCGGCCAGCCGGTCGGCCCGTACGGTCAGCCCGAGCCGGTTCGTGTACATGTCCGTGTCGAACGCGCACTGGGCCGCGGGCCAGTCACCGGCGAGACCCGGCCGCATCGCCAGGGCGTCCCCGTTGCGCACGAGGAGGGACAGCAGGCCGCCCGGCGCCAGCATGCGAGCGAGGCCCGCGAGCATCGCGTCCGGCTCGGCGACGTACATCAGGACGCCGTGGCAGAGCACCACGTCGAAGCTGCCGGGCAGGAAGTGCACGCCGGTGTCGCGTCCGTCGCCCTCGATCAGCCGGACCCGCTCGCGGATCCCGGCCGGTTCGCCGGCCAGCGCGTCACGCGCCGCCTTCAGCATGACCGCGTCCGACTCCAGGCCCGTGACCGTGTGCCCGGCCCGCGCGAGCCGCAGGGCCTGCGTGCCCTGGCCCATGCCCACGTCGAGCACCCTCAGCCGCTGCCCGACCGGGTAGCGGGCGGAGATCTGCTCCTCCAGCTGACGCGCGACGAGTTCCTGGCGGACGGTGTTGCGCAGTCCGCCGGCACCCGCGAGCCACTCGGCCGACGCCCCGGAAAAACCGGAGGGCTCGGCGGAGTGCGTGCTCAGGGTCGCTCTCCGCGCTTGACCTGCGGCTTGGGCAGACGCAGCCGGCGCATCTGGAGCGTACGCATCAGGCCGTACGCGACGGCGCCGCGCTTCGCCTCGTGCGGGAAGCGCTCGCGCAGCTGCTTCTTCAGGCGGATCGCCAGACCGATCGAGTCGATGACGATGAGCACGATCACGCCGAGCCACAGCAGCAGCGCGATGTTCTGCAACTGCGCGACGCGGATCATGCTCAGTACGAGGATGACCACCGCGAGCGGCAGGAAGAACTCGGCGATGCAGAAGCGGGAGTCGACGAAGTCGCGCACGAAGCGCCGCACGGGACCCTTGTCACGGGCCGGCAGGTAGCGCTCGTCACCGCTGGCGAGGGCCTCGCGCTGCTTGGCCAGCTCCGCACGGCGGGTCTCGCGCTGGCGCTTCATCGCCTCCTTGCGGTCCTGCGGTGGGGTGGACGCACGGCGCCGCTGGCCCTGGGCCTCGGCGCGCTTCGGTGTCGGGCGGCCCTTGGGGGCCTCGGGGTCGCGGGGCTGCTTGGAGAGGTCCGCCGTCACCTTTTCGGTGGGGGCCTTCTCGTCCTTGGAACGGCTACGGAACACAAAGCCCAAGGGTACGGGGTGCCAGGCATGGACCCCACCCCGGCGGGGAACGATCCCGCAACGGCGTGCGTCCCTAATGGACACAAGCGCCACAGAGCGGACGCCCGGTGGCGGGTCCCTGACGATCACCTACTCCCTGGGCCGGATCGGAGTCGTCCGCAGTCGTCCTTGGGGAGGAGCGCATCCGCGCTCGAACAGTGCGGTAATGGTTGCAGGGCCCGTACTGTGGGTTCTGTTGGAGTGGTGGAAGCCGAGTCCGTCAGAAGGGGGCGCGCGAAGCCCATGAGCGGTGTCATGAAGCGTATGGGGATGATCTTCCGCGCGAAGGCGAACAAGGCCCTTGACCGGGCCGAGGACCCGCGCGAAACCCTCGATTACTCGTACCAGAAGCAGCTGGAGCTGCTCCAGAAGGTACGCCGTGGAGTCGCGGACGTCGCGACGTCCCGCAAGCGCCTGGAGCTCCAGCTGAACCAGCTCCAGGGCCAGTCCGCCAAGCTGGAGGACCAGGGCCGCAAGGCGCTGGCGCTGGGACGCGAGGACCTGGCACGCGAGGCGCTCTCCCGCCGCGCGGCGCTCCAGCAGCAGGTCACGGACCTGGAGACCCAGCACCAGACCCTGCAGGGCGAGGAGGAGAAGCTCACGCTCGCCGCGCAGCGGCTGCAGGCCAAGGTCGACGCCTTCCGTACGAAGAAGGAGACGATCAAGGCGACGTACACGGCGGCCCAGGCGCAGACCCGGATCGCGGAGTCCTTCTCCGGCATCTCGGAGGAGATGAGCGACGTCGGCGTCGCCATCCAGCGCGCCGAGGACAAGACCGCGCAGCTCCAGGCTAGGGCGGGTGCGATCGACGAGCTGCTGGCCTCCGGTGCTCTCGACGACCAGTCGGGCCTGGCGAAGGACGACATCCAGGCAGAGCTCGACCGCCTCTCCGGCGGCACGGACGTCGAGCTGGAGCTCCAGCGGATGAAGGCCGAGCTGGCCGGCGGTTCGGCGTCGCAGCAGGCGATCGAGGGCGGCGCGGGCCGGCAGGACGCCGCGCAGCAGCAGAACTCGCCGAAGTTCGACAAGCAGTAGTCCCGCAGGTACCCGCACGAGGTAAAGGACTCGTCATGATCGTACGGATCATGGGGGAGGGGCAGCTGGAGGTGGCGGACAGCCACTTCCCGGAGCTGAACAAGCTCGACGACGAGCTGCTCGCGGAGATGGAGAGCGGCGACGGCACCGGCTTCCGCCGCACCCTGCACGCGCTGCTCGAAAAGGTCCGCGAGCTCGGCCGGCCGCTGCCCGACGCTTCCCTGGAGCCGTCCGAGCTGATCCTCCCCGCGCCGGACGCGACTCTGGAGGAGGTCCGCGAGCTGCTGGGCGAGGACGGCCTGATCCCGGCGGCCACGGAACCGGAATCCTCCCGCACGGCCCCCGCCGAGAACCCGGAGCCCGTCGAGCCACCGGACTGACGGGGACTCCTCCCCCTGCGCCCTCCTGCCCGGGGGCCCTATGCCGGCCCACGGGGGGAGCGGCTTCGCGCGGCCGGTCCGCCTCCGCCGCGCACCCCGTAACGTAACTGGACGTGACCTCACTCGCCGATCGGGTCTCCCGGACCCAGCACTGGCTGCGCGCCCACCCGCTCGCGTTCGACGCCGCGCTCGCCGTCGCCGTGCTCGCCTGCATGGTCACCGGCTCCTTCGCCGACCCGCACGGACCCCACGGCCCCACCTTCGGCACCCGCACGCCCGAGCTCCGCAGCGCCGTCCTGATGGTCGTCGCCGCGGGCGCCCTCGTCTTCAGGCGGCGCGAACCGATGGCCGTGCTCGGGGTGACCGGTCTCGTGTCCGTCGTCGAGCTCGTGGTCGGCGACCCCGCCGCGCCCGTCGCCATGAGCGCCGTCATCGCCCTGTACACCGTCGCCTCCACCACCGACCGGCCCACGACCTGGCGCGTCGGGCTGCTGACGATGGCCGTACTGACCGGCGCCGCGATGTCCTTCGGCTCCACGCCCTGGTACACCCAGGAGAACCTCGGCATCTTCGCCTGGACCGGCATGGCCGCCGCCGCGGGCGACGCGGTCCGCAGCCGCCGCGCCTTCGTCGACGCCATACGGGAGCGGGCCGAGCGCGCCGAGCGGACCCGTGAGGAGGAGGCCGGGCGCCGCGTCGCCGAGGAGCGGCTGCGCATCGCCCGCGATCTGCACGACGTCGTCGCCCACCACATCGCCCTGGTCAACGTGCAGGCCGGCGTCGCCGCCCACGTCATGGACAAACGGCCCGACCAGGCCAAGGAAGCCCTCGCCCATGTCCGCGAGGCCAGCCGCTCCGCCCTCAACGAACTGCGCGCCACCGTCGGGCTGCTGCGCCAGTCCGGCGACCCCGAGGCACCCACCGAACCGGCCCCGGGCCTCGCGGTCCTCGACCAGCTGGTCGTCACCTTCCGCCAGGCGGGCCTGCCCGTCGAGGTCGCCCGCGCCGACGACGACGCCGCCCCGCCCGCGGCCGTGGACCTGGCCGCGTACCGGATCATCCAGGAGTCGCTGACCAATGTGCAGAAGCACGCGGGCCCGGACGCGAAGGCCGAGGTGAGCGTGGTGCGCGTCGGCGCCACGCTGGAGGTGACCGTCATCGACAACGGCGCCGACCTCCCGGGCCCGTCCGATGGCACGGGCCCGTCGGACGGCGGCGGCCACGGGCTGATCGGTATGCGCGAGCGGGTCATCGCGCTCGGCGGCACCCTGACCGCGGGCCCCCGCTACGGGGGCGGCTTCCGGGTGCAGGCGATACTGCCCCTGAATGCGCGGGCCGCCCGCGCGGGGGAGGACCGATGACCATCAGGGTGCTGCTCGCCGACGACCAGACGCTGCTGCGCAGCGCGTTCAAGGTCCTCGTGGACTCCGAGCCGGACATGGAGGTCGTCGCCGAGGCCGCCGACGGCGAGCAGGCTGTCGCCCTGACGCGGACCGCACGCGCCGACGTCGTTCTGATGGACATCCGGATGCCGGGCACGGACGGGCTCGCCGCCACCCGCATGATCAGTGCGGACCCCGATCTGTCGCACGTACGGGTGGTCATGCTGACGACCTTCGAGGTGGACGAGTACGTCGTCCAGTCGCTGCGCGCCGGTGCCTCCGGCTTCCTCGGCAAGGGCGCCGAGCCCGAGGAACTGCTCAACGCCATCCGTGTCGCCGCCGCCGGAGAGGCGCTGCTGTCCCCGGCGGCGACCAAGGGGCTGATCGCCAAGTTCCTCGCCCAGGGCGGCCGTTCGGACAACCCGGCCGAACCCGGCGTGTACACGGAGCGGCTGTCCGCGCTCACCGGCCGCGAGCGCGAGGTGCTGGTGCTGGTCGCCGGCGGGCACTCCAACGACGAGATCGCCGACCGCCTCGAGGTCAGCCCGCTCACCGTCAAGACCCATGTGAACCGGGCGATGGCCAAGCTCGGCGCCCGCGACCGGGCCCAGCTGGTGGTCACGGCGTACGAGTCCGGACTGGTACGTCCGAGGGCGGAGTAGCCCGCCGTACGCCGAGGGGCGCCCCACCGTCCGGTGGGGCGCCCCTCGGCGTACGGTGCGGAACGGCTACGGCAGCGCCAGCATCCGCTCCAGCGCCAGCTTCGCGAAGCTCTCCGTCTCCTTGTCGACCTGGATGCGGTTGACCAGGTTCCCCTCGGCCAGCGACTCCAGCGCCCACACCAGGTGCGGCAGGTCGATGCGGTTCATCGTGGAGCAGAAGCAGACCGTCTTGTCGAGGAAGACGATCTCCTTGCCCTCGTCCGCGAAACGATTCGCCAGGCGGCGGACCAGGTTCAGCTCCGTGCCGATGGCCCACTTCGAGCCGGCCGGCGCCGCCTCCAGCGTCTTGATGATGTACTCGGTCGAGCCCACGTAGTCCGCGGCCGCGACGACCTCGTGCTTGCACTCCGGGTGCACCAGCACGTTCACGCCCGGGATCCGCTCACGCACGTCGTCGACCGAGTCCAGCGAGAAGCGGCCGTGCACCGAGCAGTGCCCGCGCCACAGGATCATCTTCGCGTTTCGCAGCTGCTCGGCCGTCAGCCCGCCGCCCGGCTTGTGCGGGTTGTAGACCACGCAGTCGTCCAGCGACATGCCCATGTCGCGGACGGCCGTGTTGCGGCCCAGGTGCTGGTCCGGCAGGAACAGGACCTTCTCCCCCTGCTCGAAGGCCCAGTCCAGCGCCCGCTTCGCGTTCGACGACGTGCAGATCGTGCCGCCGTGCTTGCCGGTGAACGCCTTGATGTCCGCGGAGGAGTTCATGTACGAGACGGGCACGACCTGCTCGGCGATGCCCGCCTCCGTCAGCACGTCCCAGCACTCGGCGACCTGTTCGGCCGTGGCCATGTCGGCCATCGAGCAGCCGGCCGCCAGGTCGGGCAGCACGACCTTCTGATCGTCGGAGGTCAGGATGTCCGCCGACTCGGCCATGAAGTGCACACCGCAGAAGACGATGTACTCGGCCTCCGGCCGCGCCGCGGCGTCCTTGGCCAGCTTGAAGGAGTCGCCGGTGACGTCCGCGAACTGGATGACCTCGTCACGCTGGTAGTGGTGGCCCAGGACGAAGACCTTGCTGCCGAGCTTCTCCTTGGCCGCGCGGGCGCGCTCCACCAGGTCCGGATCGGACGGCGAGGGCAGGTCGCCGGGGCACTCGACTCCGCGCTCGCTGCGGGGGTCGGCCTCGCGGCCGAGCAGCAGCAGGGCGAGCGGCGTCGGCTGGACGTCGAGCTCGGGGCGGGTTGGGGCGGTGGTCACGACACGCACCCTTTCTTCGTCTGACAGAGGGCTTCTCGTCTATTTGACGCTATCTATCATAACCGCTTCACGTCACTTTGACGATGGCCATAGCGTCGATGTGACGCACCCCCTGTCCACAGGCCGGTGCCTTGCGCCGACCAGGTGTGCGAGCATGAAAGGGAAAGACTAGGGCTCGCCCGGAATGAATCCGGGACCCGGCCGGTTGCACCCGTCGGCAAGCAGTCTCCGTACTACCCGGGAGAGAAGCAGATGTCCGTATCGGACGAGACCACCACCGTGAGCGACGGCATCCTCCTGTCCGACGCCGCCGCGGCCAAGGTCAAGGCCCTGCTGGACCAGGAAGGCCGTGACGACCTGGCCCTGCGCGTCGCGGTTCAGCCCGGCGGCTGCTCCGGTCTGCGTTACCAGCTGTTCTTCGACGAGCGTTCGCTGGACGGCGACGTCGTCAAGGACTTCGGCGGCGTCAAGGTCGTCACCGACCGCATGAGCGCCCCGTACCTGGGCGGTGCGTCGATCGACTTCGTCGACACCATCGAGAAGCAGGGCTTCACCATCGACAACCCGAACGCGACGGGCTCCTGCGCCTGCGGCGACTCGTTCAGCTGAGACGACCCCGCCTCGCACGCCGAAGCCCGGCGAAGCACGGCGAAAGGCGGCGGCCCCGATCCCGGGACCGCCGCCTTCGGCGTGTGCGGGCGCTGCTATCCCTTGCGGGGCAGTGCCTTGCCCGTGCTCGCGTCCACGACCTTCCGGCCGTCCAGGGGCGCGTCCAGCGTCACCGACTCCGTGAGCTCCTTGGCCATGGCGATGCACACCCGGTCCGGGTCCGGATTCGGCTCGACGATCTCGACCGTCACCTGATCGGCGCTCTCGGTCGCCCGCGCCTCGTAGTCGCTGCACACCCCGCCCCAGAACGTCACCTTCAGCGTCCTGCCCTCGGCGCTGTACGAGATGGCCGGCGGGGAGGGCACCTTCTTCTCCGGGTCGGTCGGAGTGACGTCCTTCTGCGGCGGCTCCGCGGGCTTGAGATACGCCGGCTCCACCGCGGGATGCGTGACCGTGAACGGATCGGCCTGACCCTTCGCCGCCACCTGGAACAGCCAGGACGGCACCAGCGCCTGCCGCCCGTCCACGTACTGCGCGGCCAGACCGAAGACGGCCTTCTCGATCGTCAGCACCTCCGGTGCCGGAGTGCCGCTCGCCGGCTCGCACGGCGCGGAGGGCCGCTGCTCGCCCTCCCGGGCCTTGTCCTCGTGCGGTACGGGCGTCGCGCAGCCGCCGATGCCGATCGGGCCGCCGCCCTTCCCGGCCTCGTTCAGCGCCTTCACCGCCTCGTCGGCGGAGATCACCGGATAGCTGTGGGACTTCACGGGCTTCTTCAGCTGCCCGCTGCCGCCGACCACCTGGCCGTCCGCGCCGACCTGGATGCCGGTGGTCCAGCCGTACGTGGGCAGGCCGCCCACGACCGGGTCGGCGTTCACCACCCGTACTGCGCCCATCAGCTGCCGGGCGTCGAGCTTCGCGTCGTCCTGGCCGACCGCGGCCAGCACCGGTGCCGCCGCCTTCTTCGCGGCCGCCTCGTCGACCGCCGGGCCGGGCTCGTCCGGCGCGACGGAGCCGCCGGCCGGACAGTCCTTGCCCTTCAGGCAGTTGTCGCCGCCGGGCGAAGCCCCGTAACGGGCGAACGTCCAGGTGCCCGGAGCGTCCTTGTTCACCTGGAGCATGGGGCCCGAACCGTCCTTGTCCGCCCCGATCTTCCAGGCGGCACCGACCAGCTGCGGCGAACCCGCCACACCGAGCGCCTTCGCCAGACGCGCGACCTCGGACTCCGTCACCGAGCCGGCCGCCCGGTGCACGGCGGCCCGCTCGGGCCCCTCCGGCAGATCGTCCGCGGCCCGGTAGACGACTCCGCCGCCGTTCGGGTCGGGCTCGCCCGGAGCGATGGAGCCCGTACTCCCGTCGGCGCCGCCCGGCGCGTCCAGGGAGAGCAGCGGAGCGGGCCCGTCGGCGCCGTTCTTCGCGTCGGCCGCCGTGTCCGTGCCGCCGCCCAGTCCGGCGGTCGCGACGTACGCCCCGCCTCCGCCGGCGACCAGCACCGCCGCCGCCACCGAGGCGACGACGAGCGGGGAACGCCGGTGGCGAGGGCTGTCGTGCGTCTTGTCCGTGCTGCTCACCGCATCGCTCCTTGTCTCGTGCCTCCTGCTGCGGAGGGCACGGATGGGACGGAGCGGGGGAGCGTGTGGTTCCCTCGCGTCGCTCGGCTCAGTCGCCGTAGTCGGACATCGCGTCCACGAGCCGGGCCGAGGCCGGCGGCACGACGACCCCGTGGATGAGCGAGTGGTGCACCGGCGCGGGCGCCGTCTCCGCGGGGACGACCCAGTGCGGTGCCATGCGCGCGCAGTCGCCGCGCAGCTGGTCGAGACTCATCTCGGACTCCCGCGACTCGCGCGCGGCGATGTGCTTGGTCATAGCGGCACCGTACGCACCGGGGGCTGACGGAAAAAAGCCCTACTATCGGGTAGTTTCCGCACGTGGCAGGGGTGCGGAACCCGGTAGCGTGGACGGGCACCGCCAACCCGGCCAACCGCCCCAGGAGCGCCTCACCGTGCGTATCGCAGTCACCGGCTCCATCGCCACTGACCATCTCATGACCTTCCCCGGCCGTTTCGCCGACCAGTTGGTCGCGGACCAGTTGCACACGGTCTCCCTGTCCTTCCTCGTCGACAACCTCGATGTCCGCAGGGGTGGTGTCGCGGCGAACATCTGCTTCGGCATGGGCCAGCTGGGCACCGGTCCGATCCTCGTCGGCGCCGCCGGCTCGGACTTCGACGAGTACCGTGCCTGGCTCGACCGCCACGGCGTGGACACCGCGTCGGTGCGCATCTCCGAGGTCCTGCACACCGCCCGCTTCGTGTGCACCACCGACGCGGACCACAACCAGATCGGCTCCTTCTACACGGGCGCGATGAGCGAGGCCCGCCAGATCGAGCTCAAGTCCGTGGCCGACCGGGTCGGCGGCCTGGACCTCGTCCTGATCGGCGCGGACGACCCCGAGGCGATGCTGCGCCACACCGAGGAGTGCCGCTCCCGCGCCATCCCGTTCGCCGCGGACTTCTCGCAGCAGATCGCGCGCATGGACGGCGACGAGATCCGGATACTGCTGGACGGTGCCGCGTACCTCT
The DNA here is from genome assembly GCF_043080095.1 of Streptomyces sp. NPDC015127. Classification (NCBI taxonomy): domain Bacteria; kingdom Bacillati; phylum Actinomycetota; class Actinomycetes; order Kitasatosporales; family Streptomycetaceae; genus Streptomyces; species Streptomyces sp. NPDC015127. Next base: position 96,188 of record NZ_JBIBVE010000006.1, on the reverse strand, counting down.
TCTCCAACGAGTACGAGAAGGGCCTCATCGAGTCCAAGACCGGCTGGACCGACGAGGAGATCCTGGCCCGCGTCGGCCACCGGGTCACCACCCTCGGCTCGCGGGGTGTGCGCATCGAGGCGGCGGGCGAGGAGATCATCGAGGTCGGCTGCCCGGAGGAGGAGGCCAAGGTCGACCCGACGGGCGTCGGCGACGCCTTCCGGGCCGGCTTCCTGTCGGGCCTGTCGTGGGGCGTGGGCCATGAGCGGGCGGCGCAGGTGGGCTGCATGCTGGCGACGCTCGTGATCGAGACGCTGGGCACGCAGGAGTACACGCTGCGGCGTGCGCACTTCATGGACCGCTTCACCAAGGCGTACGGCCACGACGCGGCCTCCGAGGTCCACGCCCACCTGTCCTGATGCTCAGGGGACCCCGCCGGTCCGGCGGGGTCCCTACACCAGCCGACGCACCACGTACGCGACCCCGCGCTCCGCCGCCTGTTCCCCCACGTACTCCTGGCCCCTCATCCCGCACCACGCCGGGATGTCCAGCCGGGCCGCCTCGTCGTCCGAGAGCACCGTGACCGTCGCGCCGACCGGCACGTCGCCGATCACCTTCGCCAGCTCGATGACCGGGATCGGGCACCTCCTGCCCAGCGCGTCCACGACGAGTGACGAGCCCTTGCCGGACGGCTCCACGGAGGGCTCCGGCGCGCCGAGCCGCTCGCGGACCGACGACACCACCCGCGGCAGCACCTCCAGGAAGGCGTCCACGTCCGAAGCCGTCGTACCGAGCGGCAGCGACACCCGGACGTTCCCCTCCGACAGCACCCCCATCGCCCGCAGCACATGGCTCGGCGTCAGCGTGCTGCTCGTGCACGACGAACCGGACGACACCGAGTAGCCCTCCCGGTCCAGCTCGTGCAGCACTGTCTCCCCGTCGACATAGAGACAGGAGAACGTCACCAGGTGGGGCAGCCGCCGCACCGGGTCGCCCACCACCTCCACGTCCGGCACCAGCTCCGGCACCCGCGTGCGGATCTGGTCCACCAGGGCCCGCAGGCGTACCGCCTGTTCCGCCGCCTCCGCGCGGACCGCGCGCAGCGACGCCGCCGCCGCCACGATCGCGGGGATGTTCTCGAAGCCCGGCGCGCGCCCCGACTCCCGCTCGTCGGCGGGGCCCTGCGGGGCGAACCGGACACCCTTGCGCACCGCGAGCAGCCCGACCCCCGCCGGCCCGCCCCACTTGTGCGCGCTCGCGGCCAGCAGCGACCAGTCGCCCTCCACCGGCCCCCACGGCAGGGACTGCGCCGCGTCCACCAGCAGCGGTACGCCCGCCTCCCGGCAGGCGGCGGCCACCGCGGCGACCGGCTGCTCGGTGCCCACCTCGTGGTTGGCGGACTGGAGGCAGGCCAGCGCCGTCACGGGCCCGAGGGCGGCGGCGAACTCGTCGGCGGACACCGAGCCGAGCCGGTCCACCCCCACCTCCGTCACCGACCCGCCCGACGACTCCCACGAGGCCGCCGAGTGCAGCACGGCGGAGTGCTCGACGGAGGACACCACGAGGTGGCGGCCGACACGCCGACGCGCGGCGAGCGCCCCGGAGATCCCGGAGTGCAGTGCGTGCGTCCCCGAAGGAGTGAAGACGATCTCGTCGGGCCGGCAGCCGACGGCCTCCGCGGCCGCCTCCCGGGCGGCGTCCAGCAACAGCCGCGCCCGCCGCCCCTCGCGGTAGAGCCGGGCCGGGTCGGCCCAGCCCTCGTCGAGCGAGGCCTGGAGGGCCTGACGTGCGACCGGGTGCAGGGGCGCGGAGGATGCGGCATCGAAGTAGGGCACGTCCTCACGCTAACTCCGGACGGTCCTCGCGCCGCCTCCGGACGGTCCCCACACTGGCTCCGGACGGTCCTCACACTGGCTCCGGACGGTCCTCACACTGGCTCCGCGACGGTCCGCACGCCGGCTCCGGACGGTCCTCCCGTCGGCTCCGGGCAGGAGAGAGGGCGTCAGATTCGGGGCCGGAGCGGGGCATTCCGGGCCCCCGGACCGGGCTTTCCACCCCTTCGGGGTGTCGGACGGCGCGTTGGGCACCCTCCCCGCGCGACCCCAAATAGCGTCCAGTAGGGTTTGGTCCGCATAAACATCCAAACCCCTGCCCGCGTCAGGGCCGGCGACCGACCAGCGAGACGGCCGCAGCCGGTCGCGCGGGCCGAGACTCTCGGGAAGGCGCTACGTGAGTCCCAACGGCTCCGACCTCCCCCGCAGCCAAGGCGCGGGTGGTACCCCCACGTCGCGGCGCCCGATGCGGCGGAAGCTGCCGCAGGTGCTGACTGCGGGCCTGATCCTGGCTACCGCCTCCGGTTGCTCATACAACTGGGAGGACTTCCCCCGGCTGGGCATGCCCACTCCGGTGACGGAGGAGGCCCCGCGGATCCTCTCCCTCTGGCAGGGCTCGTGGGCGGCAGCGCTCGCCACGGGCGTGCTGGTGTGGGGTCTGATCCTGTGGAGCATCTTCTTCCACCGGCGCAGCCGCACCAAGGTGGAGGTACCTCCGCAGACCCGGTACAACATGCCCATCGAGGCCCTGTACACCGTGGTCCCGATCATCATCGTTTCGGTGCTCTTCTACTTCACCGCGCGTGACGAGTCGAAGCTGCTCGCCCTCTCGGACAAGCCCGCCCACACCATCAACGTGGTCGGCTACCAGTGGAGCTGGGGCTTCAACTACGTCGAGAACGTCGACGGTGACGCCAAGACCGGAGTCGAGGTCCCCAAGGAGCTCGACGCCGTTCCGGACAAGTACCAGGAGAACTTCCCCGAGGGTGCCGAGGGCGTCTACGACGCCGGTATCCCCGGGACCCGGAACCCGCAGACCGGTAACCCGGGCCCGACGCTGTGGCTGCCCGAGGGAGAGAAGGTCCGGTTCATCCTGACCTCTCGCGACGTCATCCACTCCTTCTGGGTGGTCCCCTTCCTGTTCAAGCAGGACGTCATCCCCGGCCACACCAACGTCTTCGAGGTGACCCCCAACAGGGAGGGCACCTTCCTCGGCAAGTGCGCCGAGCTCTGCGGCGTCGACCACTCCCGGATGCTCTTCAATGTCAAGGTCGTCTCCCCGGAGCGCTACCAGCAGCACCTGAAGGAGCTCGCCGAAAAGGGGCAGACCGGCTTCATCCCGTCGGGCATTGAGCAGACGGACCCGGCCAGGAATGCGGAGAAGAACCAACTGTGAGCATCCTCAACGAACCCCAGGGTGCCGCCACGGCAGATGAAGACTCGTACGAGAACGAGCTGCCGGTCCGGCGCAAGCAGCCCGGCAATGTCGTCGTGAAGTGGCTGACGACCACCGACCACAAGACGATCGGCACGCTGTACCTCGTCACCTCGTTCATCTTCTTCTGCATCGGTGGCCTGATGGCGCTCTTCATGCGCGCCGAGCTGGCCCGTCCGGGCACGCAGATCATGTCGAACGAGCAGTTCAACCAGGCGTTCACGATGCACGGCACGATCATGCTGCTGATGTTCGCGACGCCGCTGTTCGCCGGATTCGCGAACTGGATCATGCCGCTCCAGATCGGCGCGCCCGACGTGGCGTTCCCGCGGCTGAACATGTTCGCGTACTGGCTCTACCTCTTCGGCTCGCTGATCGCGGTGGCCGGCTTCCTCACCCCGCAGGGTGCGGCCGACTTCGGCTGGTTCGCCTACTCCCCGCTGTCGGACGCCGTCCGCTCGCCGGGTGTCGGCGCCGACATGTGGATCATGGGTCTGGCCTTCTCCGGCTTCGGCACGATCCTCGGCTCGGTCAACTTCATCACCACGATCATCTGCATGCGCGCCCCCGGCATGACGATGTTCCGGATGCCGATCTTCACCTGGAACGTGCTGCTGACCGGTGTGCTGGTCCTGCTCGCCTTCCCGGTCCTGGCCGCCGCGCTGTTCGCCCTGGAGGCGGACCGCAAGTTCGGGTCGCACATCTTCGACGCCTCCAACGGCGGCGCGTTGCTGTGGCAGCACCTCTTCTGGTTCTTCGGGCACCCAGAGGTGTACATCATCGCCCTGCCGTTCTTCGGCATCGTCTCGGAGATCATTCCGGTCTTCTCCCGCAAGCCGATGTTCGGTTACATCGGCCTGGTGGGCGCGACCATCGCGATCGCCGGTCTGTCCGTGACGGTGTGGGCCCACCACATGTACGTCACCGGCGGCGTGCTGTTGCCGTTCTTCTCCTTCATGACGTTCCTCATCGCCGTCCCGACCGGTGTGAAGTTCTTCAACTGGATCGGCACGATGTGGAAGGGCTCGCTGTCCTTCGAGACACCGATGCTCTGGACGATCGGCTTCCTGGTCACCTTCACCTTCGGTGGTCTGACCGGCGTCATCCTGGCCTCGCCGCCGATGGACTTCCACGTCTCCGACTCGTACTTCGTCGTCGCGCACTTCCACTACGTCGTCTTCGGCACCGTGGTCTTCGCGATGTTCGCCGGATTCCACTTCTGGTGGCCGAAGTTCACGGGCAAGATGCTGGACGAGCGGCTCGGCAAGATCACGTTCTGGACGCTGTTCATCGGCTTCCACGGCACGTTCCTGGTGCAGCACTGGCTGGGTGCCGAGGGCATGCCGCGTCGTTACGCGGACTACCTCGCTGCCGACGGCTTCACCGCGCTGAACACGATCTCCACGATCAGCTCGTTCGTGCTGGGCCTGTCGGTCCTGCCCTTCATGTACAACGTCTGGAAGACGGCGAAGTACGGCAAGCAGATCGAGGTCGACGACCCCTGGGGCTACGGCCGTTCGCTGGAGTGGGCCACGTCCTGCCCGCCGCCGCGGCACAACTTCCTCACGCTGCCGCGCATCCGCAGCGAATCTCCCGCGTTCGATCTGCACCACCCGGAGATCGCGGCTCTCGACCAGCTCGAGCACGGCGGCATCCCGGCCGGCGTGACGGCCGGTGGCAAGGAGGAGAGCAAGTGAAGATCCAGGGCAAGATGTTCCTCTGGCTGGGCGTCTTCATCCTGGCCATGGCCGTCCTGTACGGCGTGTGGTCGAAGGAGCCGGCCGGTACCACCGCGCTGTTCCTGGCCTTCGGCCTGAGCGTCATGATCGGCTACTACCTGGCCTTCACGGCCAGGCGGGTGGACGCCATGGCCCAGGACAACAAGGAAGCCGATGTGGCCGACGAGGCCGGCGAGGTGGGCTTCTTCTCCCCGCACAGCTGGCAGCCGCTCTCGCTGGCCATCGGTGGTGCCCTCGCCTTCCTCGGTGTCGCGATCGGCTGGTGGCTGCTGTACTTCTCGCTGCCGCTGATCCTGGTCGGCATCTTCGGCTGGGTGTTCGAGTACTACCGCGGCGAGAGCCAGAACCAGTAACGCCGCGTCAAGCGCGACACGTCGGGCCCGGGTCCCCTTCACTCCAAAGAAGGCGGATCCGGGCCCCTCGTTTGGAGTCATCCAGCGCGCCGCTCGTGACAAGCGTTCATAGCGTGTGCTCATGAACCACACGCCTCACTTTCGCACCGTTCTCAGCTGCATTCTGGCGGCCCTGGCCCTCGGAGCGGTCGCGACCGCGTGCGGCGAGCCCGACGGCCATCCCCTCGCCGCCCAGCCCTACGACGCGGCGCGGCAGGTCAGCTTCAACGCCGACGCCGGCGACCGCAAGGTGGACCCCGACAAGCCGCTCGAAGTCACCGCCGAAGGCGACTCCGGCCGCATCACCGACGTCACCGTCATCGACAACGCCGGGCACTACCTCGCCGGCGAACTCTCCGCGGACGGCCTGCGCTGGCGCTCCACCGCCCCCCTCGCGGCCGGCGCCCGCTACACGATGAAGGTCGCCACGGAGGACGAGGACGGCGCGCCCGGTCTGCGTACGCTCACCTTCGAGACCAAGCCCGCCAATCGCTTCCTGACCGCCGAGTTCGGCCCGAAGGCGGGCACGTACGGCGTGGGCCAGCCGGTCACCGCCAAGCTCAGCATGGCCGTCAAGGGCAACGACGCCAGGCGGGTCGTCGAACGCGCCCTGAAGGTCAACTCCAAGCCCGCCGTGGAGGGCTCCTGGTACTGGGTGGACGACAAGACGCTCCACTACCGCCCGAAGGAGTACTGGCCCACAGGAACGGTCGTCAACGCGACCAGCAACCTCGCGGGGGTGAAGGTCGAGAACAAGCTCTACGGCGGCCGCTCCAACCCGCTGAAGATCACCATCGGCGACCGCATCGAGGCCATAACCGACGCCGCATCGCACTCCATGGTGGTCAAGCGCAACGGAGAAGTGATCAACACCATTCCGGTGACCACCGGCAAGCCCGGCTTCGCCACGCGCAACGGCATCAAGGTCGTGCTCGGCAAGGAGTCCTTCGTCCGGATGCGCAGCACCAGCATCGGCATCGCCGAGGGCAGCTCGGAGTCGTACGACCTGCCTGTCTACTGGGCGACCCGCGTCACCTGGAGCGGTGAATACGTCCACGCGGCGCCGTGGTCCGTCGGATCACAGGGCCTCGCCAACGTCAGCCACGGCTGCACCGGGATGTCCACCGCCAACGCCGCCTGGTTCTTCAACACGGTCCGGGAGGGCGACATCGTCGAGGTCGTCAACAGCTACGGCGACATAATGGACACCTTCGGCAACGGCTTCGGCGACTGGAACCTGTCCTGGGACAAGTGGCGCGAAGGCAGCGCCCTGACCGGCGGCACGCCCCAGGAAACCGGCAGTGCCGCCGTCGCCGCCCGCCTCAGGCCCGCTGTTTAGGAAGAGGCGCTCAGGCGGCGTGGTGGGAGAGCCGGCGGCGCAGCAGAGAGGCCAGTGCCTCGGCGAACTCCACCGGCTCCACCGGAAGCGTCACCGCCGCCTCCGCGCGGCTCCAGGTCGCCAGCCAGGCGTCCTGGGGGCGGCCGATGAGCAGCAGCACCGGCGGGCAGTCGAAGATCTCGTCCTTGATCTGCCGGCACACGCCCATGCCGCCCGCCGGAACGGTCTCACCGTCCAGCACGCACGCGTCGATGCCGCCCTCGTCGAGCGCCTTGAGCACGGCGGGCAGGGTCGCGCACTCCACGAACCGCACCGGCGGCACGTCCGCGGCCGGCCTGCGACCCGTTGCCAACCTGACCTGCTCGCGGGTATTGGCATCGTCGCTGTAGACCAGGACCGTGGCGCTCGACTGCATGGTTCCTCCGCCTCGTACGAACAGAGCTTGTGGCGCGGATGCTACTCCTCCCGACTGGCTGTCAACACCGGTTCGGACATGCCTTCGATGGGCCGTTCGGGCTGGACAGGGCCCACCAACACACCGAACGGCACCCCCCGGAGTGAGGGCGGGATAAGCGACCGACATAATGTCGGTCGTGGCGACAGCAACGACAGTAGAAACCGGGCACGCGCACCCGTCGGTCAATCGGCCGAACCTCACCAGCGTCGGAACCATCATCTGGTTGAGTTCCGAGCTGATGTTCTTCGCGGCCCTCTTCGCGATGTACTTCACCCTGCGATCGGTGACGGGTGCCGAGTTCTGGGCAGAGAAAGCCGATGCCCTGAACTTCCCGTTCTCGGCGACGAACACCACGATCCTGGTGCTCTCCTCCCTCACGTGTCAGCTCGGCGTCTTCGCCGCCGAGCGCGGCGACGTGAAGAAGCTGCGCACCTGGTTCGTGATCACCTTCGTGATGGGTGCGATCTTCATCGGTGGCCAGGTCTTCGAGTACACCGAGCTGGTCAAGCACGAGGGGCTCTCCCTCTCGTCCGACCCGTACGGCTCCGTGTTCTACCTGACCACCGGCTTCCACGGCCTTCACGTGACAGGCGGTCTCATCGCCTTCCTGCTGGTTCTCGGCAGGACGTACGCGGCCAGGAGATTCACCCACGAGCAGGCAACCGCCGCCATCGTCGTGTCCTACTACTGGCACTTCGTCGATGTCGTCTGGATCGGCCTCTTCGCCACGATCTACATGATCAAGTAATCGGCGCGGGCGGCACGCACCGAGCGGGCGCCGCCTGAAGCAGACACAGTCCAGAAGCATCGACGCAGAAGATCCTGACACCGGGGTAATCCGTGAAAAAGCTCTCCGCACGACGACGCCATCCGCTGGCGGCGGTCGTCGTCCTACTCCTCGCGCTGGCGGCCACTGGGGGGCTGTACGCCGCGTTCGCACCCGCGGACAAGGCGCAGGCCGATGAAACCGCCCAGTCCCTCGCCATCAAGGAGGGCCAGAAGCTCTACACCGTCGGCTGCGCCAGCTGCCACGGAACCGGCGGTCAGGGCACCTCCGACGGCCCCTCCCTGGTCGGCGTCGGCTCCGCAGCGGTCGACTTCCAGGTCGGCACCGGACGCATGCCCGCCCAGCAGCCCGGCGCGCAGGTGCCGAAGAAGAAGGTCATCTACACCCAGAAGGAGATCGACCAGCTCGCTGCGTACGTCGCCTCCCTGGGTGCCGGCCCGATCACGCCGACCGAGAAGGACTACAGCCCGGAGGGTGCGGACATCGCCAAGGGTGGCGAGCTCTTCCGCACCAACTGCGCCCAGTGCCACAACTTCACCGGTGAGGGCGGCGCCCTGACCGACGGCAAGTACGCCCCGAGCCTCGACGGCGTCAGCGCGAAGCACCTCTACGAGGCCATGCAGACCGGCCCGCAGAACATGCCGTCCTTCCCCGACACCGTGATGCCCCAGCAGCAGAAGCGGGACATCATCGCGTACGTCAACGCCGTGAACGGTGAGGAAACCCCGACCCCCGGCGGCTTCGCCCTCGGTGGCCTCGGCCCCGTGAGCGAGGGTCTGTTCGGCTGGATCTTCGGTCTGGGTTCGCTGATCGCTGTTGCCGTCTGGGTTGCGGCCCACACCGCTAAGGCCAAGAAGTCATGAGTAGCCAAGAGAATTCAGAAGAGAACCTGCCGGCAGAGCAGGGCACCGCGCACGACGCGGCTCACGGCGGCACCGCCGTCGCACAGCGTGACGAGAACCCGTTCGCCGACCCGGGACTGCCGGCCCACAAGCCGCGCGTCCAGGACATCGACGAGCGTGCGGCCAAGCGCTCCGAGCGCACCGTCGCCTTCCTGTTCACGCTGTCGATGCTCGCCACGGTCGGCTTCATCGCCTCCTTCGTGATCTTCGACGTCAAGAAGATCGTCTACATCTGGCCGCTCGGTCACATCAGCGCGCTGAACTTCGCGCTCGGTGTGACCCTGGGTCTCGCGCTCTTCTGCATCGGCGCCGGTGCCGTCCACTGGGCGCGCACCCTGATGTCCGACGTCGAGGTCGCCGACGATCGCCACGCGATCGAGGCCGCCCCCGAGGTCAAGGCCAAGGTGCTGTCGGACTTCGCCGACGGTGCGCGTGAGTCCGCGATCGGCCGCCGCGGCCTGATCCGCACCACCATGTTCGGCGCGCTGGCCATGGTGCCGCTCTCCGGTGTGGTGCTGCTGCGCGAGCTCGGCCCGCTGCCCGAGGACAAGCTCCGCCACACGCTGTGGGCCCGGGGCAAGACGCTCATCAACATGAACACGAACGAGCCGCTTCGTCCCGAGGACGTCGCGGTCGGGTCGCTGACCTTCGCCATGCCCGAGGGCCTGGAGGAGAGCGACCACGAGTTCAACACCGAGATCGCCAAGGCCGCCCTCATGCTCGTCCGCATCCAGCCGGAGGACATCAAGGACAGGCGCGAGCTCGAGTGGTCGCACGAGGGCATCGTCGCCTACTCGAAGATCTGCACCCACGTCGGCTGCCCGGTCAGCCTGTACGAGCAGCAGACGCACCACGTCCTCTGCCCGTGCCACCAGTCCACCTTCGACCTCTCCGACGGCGCCCGCGTCATCTTCGGCCCGGCCGGTCACCCGCTTCCGCAGCTGCGGATCGGTGTGAACGCCCAGGGCGAGCTCGAGGCGCTCGGCGACTTCGAAGAGCCTGTCGGTCCTGCCTTCTGGGAGCGCGGATGAGTACACAGACGGATACGCAGAAGAAGGCGCCCGCCGGCGAGCGGGTGGCCGACTGGGCGGACGGCCGGCTCGGGATCTACTCCCTGGCCAAGGCCAACATGCGGAAGATCTTCCCGGACCACTGGTCCTTCATGCTGGGTGAGATCGCGCTCTACAGCTTCATCATCATCATCCTCACGGGTGTGTACCTGACGCTGTTCTTCCACCCGAGCATGAACGAGATCGAGTACCACGGCTCGTACGTGCCGATGCAAGGCATCCGCATGACCGAGGCGTACGCCTCGACGCTGGACATCAGCTTCGACGTCCGCGGTGGTCTGCTCATCCGGCAGATCCACCACTGGGCCGCGCTGATCTTCCTCGCCGCCATGTTCGTGCACATGATGCGTGTGTTCTTCACCGGCGCGTTCCGCAAGCCGCGTGAGATCAACTGGCTGTTCGGATTCCTGCTGTTCGTCCTCGGCATGTTCACCGGCTTCACCGGTTACTCGCTGCCGGACGACCTGCTCTCCGGCACCGGTGTCCGCTTCACGCAGGGCGCGATCCTGGCCACGCCGATCGTCGGCACCTACATCTCGATGTTCCTGTTCGGCGGCGAGTTCCCCGGCCACGACATGGTGGCGCGGTTCTACTCGATCCACATCCTGCTGCTGCCGGGCATCATGCTTGGCCTCGTGGTGGCGCACCTGATCCTGGTCTTCTACCACAAGCACACGCAGTTCGCGGGCCCCGGCCGCACGAACAAGAACGTCGTCGGCATGCCGCTGCTGCCGGTGTACATGGCCAAGGCCGGAGGCTTCTTCTTCCTGGTCTTCGGTGTCATCGCGATCATCGCCGGCCTGTTCACCATCAACCCGGTGTGGGCGCTCGGCCCGTACCGCCCGGACCAGGTGTCCACCGGCGCCCAGCCCGACTGGTACATGGGCTTCGCCGAGGGTCTGATCCGTGTGATGCCGGGCTGGGAGATCAACCTGTGGGGTCACACGCTCGTGCTGGGCGTGTTCATCCCGCTGGTCATCTTCGGTCTGGTCCTCGCGGCGATCGCCGTCTACCCGTTCATCGAGTCGTGGATCACCGGCGACAAGCGCGAGCACCACATCCTGGACCGCCCGCGCAACGCGCCGACCCGTACCGCTCTGGGCGTCGCCTGGGTCACCGCGTACGTGATCATGCTGATCGGTGGCGGAAACGACATCTTCGCCACGCACTTCCACCTGTCGATCAACTCGATCACCTGGTTCGTGCGGATCACCTACTTCGTCGGACCGGTTCTCGCCTTCGTCATCACCAAGCGGATCTGCCTGGGTCTGCAGCGGCGCGACAAGGAGAAGGTGCTGCACGGACGCGAGTCCGGCATCATCAAGCGCCTGCCGCACGGCGAGTTCGTCGAGATCCACGAGCCGCTGTCGCAGGGTGACCGGTACAAGCTGACCGCGCACGAGCAGTACAAGCCCGCCGAGATCGGCCCGACGGTCGACGAGCACGGCGTGCGCCGCAAGGTCAGCCGTATGGAGAAGCTGCGGGTCAAGCTCAGCAAGGGCTACTACGGCGGCGACAACCAGGTCGCCAAGCCCACCGCCGACGAGTACAAGGAGATCACCAGCGGCCACGGCCACCACTGATCACCTGACCTCTTGGTCGCCACAGCGCGGGGCCCCGTCCATCGAATGGACGGGGCCCTTCGCTGTGCCCCGGGGCTGGATAGGGTGGGAGCCATCCTTATCGGCTGTGGACCCAGGAGCGGACCATGAACGTTGTGACCCCGGTTGGCGGCGACAGCGTGGCGGCCCACTCCTGGCCCAGCGTGCTGAACGCCCTCCTCGACAACCGCGACCAGAGCGCGGACGCCACCGCGTGGGCCATGGACCGCATCCTCAGCGGCGAAGCCACCGACGCGCAGATCGCCGGCTTCGCGGTGGCCCTGCGTGCCAAGGGCGAGACCGTCGAGGAGATCAGCGGTCTCGTACGGACCATGTACGAGCACGCCAACCTCATCGACGTCCCCGGCCCCAGCGTCGACATCGTCGGCACCGGCGGCGACGGCGCCAAGACGGTCAACATCTCCACCATGTCCGCGATCGTCGTCGCCGGTACGGGCGCGAAGGTCGTCAAGCACGGCAACCGGGCCGCGTCGTCGGCGAGCGGCGCCTCGGACGTCCTGGAGAAGCTCGGCGTCAACTTGGAGCTGACCCCGCAGCGCGTGGCCCAGGTCGCCGAGGAAGCCGGGATCACCTTCTGTTTCGCGGTGAAGTTCCACCCGGCGCTGCGGCATGTCGCCGCGGCCCGCAGGGAGCTCGGCATCCGCACCACCTTCAACTTCCTCGGGCCGCTCACCAACCCGGCCCGGGTCAAGGCGCAGGCCACCGGAGTCGCCGACGCCCGGATGGCGCCCATCGTCGCCGGCGTCCTCGCCGAGCGCGGCGCCTCCGCGCTCGTCTTCCGCGGCGACGACGGCCTGGACGAACTCACGACGACCGCGACGTCCCGCGTGTGGGTCGTGCGGAACGGCGCGGTGCGCGAGGAGGCGTTCGACCCCAGGGACCTCGGCATCGACCTGGTGCCCGTGGAGGCCCTGCGCGGCGCCGACGCGTCGTACAACGCGGACGTGGCACGCCGCCTGCTCGGCGGCGAGACCGGCCCGGTGCGGGACGCCGTCCTGCTCAACTCGGCGGCCGCGCTGGCCGCGCTGGAGCCGACCGACGGCACGCTGAACGAGCAGTTGGCGGCCGGCATGGCACGGGCGGCGCAGTCCATCGACTCGGGTGCGGCACGGGCGGCGCTGGAGCGCTGGGTGACGGCGAGCCATTCCTGACGCCGACGCGAGGGCGCGGTCCACTATCCGGACCGCGCCCTTGCGTCATCCGAGACGTATGGCAAGATGCTCTTCAAGGTCATGAGTGACAGCGATTACGGCCCCGGCCCGCTGTCCGGCAACCCTCCGTCCGTGGCGGGGTGCCCCGGGTGAAGACCAGGCCGCAGGCAGCGAGGTCTGTGGCAAGCGCGGACCCCCGCGACATCGTTCGAATGTCGCGTCCCTGGGGTCCTGGTCCTCAAGGGAGCTGTCTCGTGAGCAAGCGAATGCGATAGGGCGTTTCCGCCCCTTCTTCATCACACCTCCGCGCGGTGATGTCCGTGTGTCGAGGTCTTTCCCCGTACGCCGTCGTGCCGTCACGGGTTCTGTCGAAGCCAACTCGCCTTTCCTGCCGGGAGATACCGCCATGTCCGCACGCCCTGCCGCTTCCGCTCTCGCCTCCGCCGCTGTTGCCTCCGCCGACTCCGCCCCCTGCTGCGCCGAGCCGCTCCCGGTCCTCGGCCGGGACGTCACCGTCCCGCTCGTGACCGGTGGCGAAGTCACGTACGCCGCGCTCGACTACGCGGCGAGCGCGCCGGCGCTGCAGCGCGTGTGGGACGACGTCGCCGCGTACGCCCCGTACTACGGCAGCGTGCACCGGGGCGCCGGGTACCTGTCCCAGCTGTCCACCGACCTGTTCGAGAACAGCCGGGCGACCGTGCACTCCTTCCTCGACTGTCGGGACGGCGACCAGGTCGTCTTCACCCGGTCCACGACGGACTCGCTGAACCTGCTGGCCGCCGCCCTGCCCGCGGACTGCCAGGTCTTCGTCTTCGAGACCGAGCACCACGCCTCTCTGCTCCCGTGGCGCGACGCGCGGGTGACGTACCTCAACGCGCCGCGCACGCCCGGGGAAGCGGTACGGACGCTGGAGCACGCGCTCGCCGAGCGGGACCCGTACGGTCCGGCGCTTGTCTGCGTCACCGGTGCGTCCAACGTGACCGGTGAGCTGTGGCCGGTGAAGGAACTCGCGGCCGCCGCCCATGCGCACGGTGCGCGCATCGTGCTGGACGCCGCTCAGCTCGCGCCTCACCACCCCGTGTCCGTACGGGAGTTGGACGTCGACTGGGTCGCCTTCTCCGGGCACAAGCTGTACGCGCCGTTCGGCTCCGGCGTCCTCGCCGGCCGCGCGGACTGGCTCCAGGACGCGGAGCCGTACCTGGCGGGCGGCGGCGCGTCGCGGAAGGTGGCGCGGCGTACGGACGGCGGGGTCGACGTCGAATGGCACACGACGGCCGCGCGCCACGAGGCCGGTTCGCCGAACGTGATCGGCGTCTACTCGATCGCGTCCGCGTGCAAGGCGCTGACGGACGCCGGCTTCGACGCGCTGGTCGAGCGCGAGCAGCACCTGATCGCGAAGGTGCGCGAGGGGCTGGCGGAGGTGCCGGAGGTCCGCGTGCTGTCGCTCTTCGGCGACGACGCGCCGCGCGTGGGAGTCATCTCCTTCGTCGTCGACGGCTGGAACAGCTCGCACTTCGCGGCGGCGCTGTCGGCGGAGTACGGCATCGGCGTCCGCGACGGCCTGTTCTGCGCCCACCCGCTGGTGCGCACGCTGCTCGGCAGCGACCCGCAGGACGTCGGCGAGTGCGGTGCGCCGGAGGCTGAGCCGGGGGAGAAGTCGCTGAACGCGATCCGGGTGAGCTTCGGCGCGGGCACGCCGGACGAGCATGTGGAGCGTTTCGTGGAGGCGGTGCGGGAGCTGGTGCGCGAGGGCGCGAAGTGGACGTACCACACGGAGGACGGGCGCTGCGTCCCGGCGGTCTGACCCGGGGGCGCCGCGCCCCCGGGTGCCCCCTGCCGGGGGTGGTGCCGGGGGCCGGGGCCTCCGGAGTGGGGTACCCGGACTGCTTTACTCACCGCGCTTCGCGCGAGCTGCGGCGCTTTACGTCCGGGCACCCCTCTCCTCCGACCCCGACCCCCTCCGGTCGACTCGGCTGTGACAGGCCGGTGGCCGTCTCCACGACCGGTGGTCGCTGCCCTGGTCGGGCGGGTGTCCACGGACGGTCGGCGCAGGGGCCAACCCCGGGTCAGGGACGTGCAGGGGTCGTGTTCGGGACGTAAAGCGTCGTGAGATACCGCAACGCAGGTTCGTGAAAGCAGTCCCGGATACGAGCCCCGGAGGGGCCCGACGCAGCGGTCCCGGACCGGGCCCGGCCCGAGAGCCTGGTCAAGCCCCGAGCGCGCCGCGCTCCGAGAGGCGCTGCGGTCACGGGCCGGGCCAAGCCCGAGGGCGTCACCCGGTCGGTCGCCCGCGCAAGTGCTACGCGTCGAGGCCGATCGCGAACGCCGCCTCCAGGTCGTGCTGTGAGTACGTGCGGAACGCCACGTGCGTGTCCGTCGCCTCGACGCCCGGGATCTTGCTGATGCGGCCCGGGATCACATCCGCCAGGTCGTCGTGCTTCGCCACGCGCACCATGGCGATCAGGTCGTACGTGCCGGTCACGGAGAAGACCTCGCTGACGCTGTCCAGCGCCGCGATCGACTCGGCGATCTCGGGGATGCGGTCCACGCTGGTCTTGATGAGCACGATCGCGGTGATCACGGTTGGCTTTCTCCCTCGGTGGCCGCTGCAGATGTCCTCACTCTAGTCCCACCCCGGAATCGGCCCCACGCGTAGAGGAAGCCCGCCGAGAACCCGGCCAGGTGCGCCAGATAGGCGACCCCGGGGCCGCTGCCCGCGTTGCGGGCCGCCAGCCATTGCAGGACGAACCAGAAGATCAGTACCGCCCACGCGGGGAACCGCAGCGGCAGGAAGAAGAGGAACGGGAACAGGCTCGTCACCCGCGCCTTCGGGAACAGGAACAGGAACGCGCCGAGCACCGCGGAGATCGCCCCCGACGCGCCTACCAGCGTCTGCCGGGAGTCCGCGTTGGCCACCGCGTACACGAGCAGGGCCACGTAGCCGGCGCCCAGGTAGAACAGGGCGAACTGCGCATGCCCCATGCGTTCCTCGGCCATCGCGCCGAAGACGTAGAGGAAGAGCATGTTCCCCAGCAGGTGCAGCCAACTGCCGTGGATGAACAGGGCGGTGAGGGGTGTCAACAGGGCGCGGGGGGAGCCGCTCAGGAGGTCCGCCGGGATCACGCCCCAGTGTTCGAAGTACGCCTCCTGGGCCGCGAGCAGGGCGTCGCCGAGCCCGTGGCCGGGATTGAGTCCCGACACCGGGCTGACGACGAAGATCGCACAGCAGAGCGCGATCAGCCCGTAGGTGACGACCGGCCCCCTCGCCGCCCCCCGGATCGCGTCCCGCGCCGTGTCCTGCCGACTGATCATGGACAGAGCATGGCGTAGTGGGACCGAACGGTACAGAGTGCCTCGCCGTGACCGCGGGTACCCGGGAGGCCGTAGGGTTGCAGGCAGTACATCCGCAGTTCGACGGCGCACCGCGGCACAGGACCCGCACGACGGAAGAGGACGGCACGATGACGACGGTTCCCTGGCCTACCGCCGAGACCAGGTGGCGCTGCACACTCTGCGGCAATCTCACACGCTTCGACGTCACGCGCTCGTCCAAGGTCGTCGAGTACGTCCACCTCGACCTCGCCGGGGAGCCGACCGTCGAAGAGCGCGAGGTGGTCAGTGAGACCATCGAGTCGGTCCGCTGCCGCTGGTGCAACGCGGTGGATCAGATCGAGCTGGTGGACAGGCCGGGCGCCGCTTCCTGAGGGAGAGCGGCCCGCAAGGGTGGTAGGGGTGACGGATCGTGGAGCAGCCCGCGAGTGGCGCGGAGCCGGCCGGTGCGGCCGGTGACGCCGCCGAGGCGCTCGACCGCCCGCTGCCCGAAGGGGTGCGGCGCCGGGTCGTCGCGCTGGTCTCGGACGCGTTCGGCGGCCTGACCGTCGCCGAGCTGCCGTCCCAGCTGAGGCAGTACGCCCGGTTCACCCCCACCCGCCGGGCCAAGTTCGCCGGCAACGCGATGGCCGCCGCGCTGGAGAGCGACACGCTCTTCCGGCAGCGCATCGGCGAGCGGCTGGGCAAGGCGCAGCCCGAGCTCGCCCGCGCCCTGGAGTCCGGTGCGCCGCCCGCCGCCGCCGATCCGGTCGACGTGGCGGCCGCCGCGTATGTGCTGCGTCCCGCCGGATGGGTGAAACTCGTCGCCGCGGCGGGCGAGGAGGTCCAGCGCGCGGACGCCGAGCGTGCCGACGAGGCCGGGCGGCGCGAGCTGGAGCGGCTGCGCGAGGAACTGGCCGAGGCGCGCGGCCAGATCAGGGCCGAAACCGAGCGGCTGCGCACGGAGCTGGACACCGCCCGCAAGGAGAGCGAGTCCCTGGGGCGCAAGCTGCGCAGCGCGCAGGCCGACGTGAAGCGCGGCGAGGCCGCGCTGCGCCGTACGGCCGCCGAGATGGAGTCGATCAGGGCACAGGCCGCGGCCCAGGTGTCGGCGGCGGAGAGCGAGAGCCGCCGGCTCAAGGCCCGCCTGGCCGAGGCCGAGGCGGCGGTGGAGGCGGGGCGGCGGGCCGCCCGCGAGGGGCGTTCCATCGAGGACATGCGGCTGCGGCTGCTGCTGGACACCGTGCTGGACGCGGCCCAGGGGCTGCGCCGCGAACTGGCGCTGCCGCCCGCCGGCGTCCACCCCGCCGACACGGTCGACGCCGTCGAGCCGGGGCGGATGTCCCCCAAGGACATCGCGGCCCGTGCCCTCTCGGAGACCGACCCCGCGCTGCTGGACCAACTGCTGGCGCTGCCCCAGGCGCATGTCGTCGTCGACGGCTACAACGTCACCAAGACCGGCTATCCGACGATGCCGTTGGAGAAGCAGCGGCTGCGGCTGCTCGGCGGGCTCTCGGTGCTCGCCGCGCAGACCGGCGCCGAGGTCACCTGTGTCTTCGACGGCGCCGAACTGGCGGCGCCCGTGCTGCTGGCGCCGCCGCGTGGGGTGCGGGTGCTGTTCTCCAAGCCGGGGGTCACCGCGGACGAGCTGATCCGTCAGCTGGTGCGTGCCGAGCCGCCCGGCCGGCCGGTGGTGGTCGTGTCGACCGACCGCGAGGTGGCCGACGGGGTGGCCAAGGCGGGTGCCCGCCCGGTCCCGTCCGCCTTGTTGCTGAAGCGGCTTTCGCGGCTGTCGTAACTCCCGCCGCAAATGACCGAATTGATATCGGTGCCGCTGGACAGTGAGTCAAGTGACCATTACTACGCGTGTGATGTGAGTAAAGAATGCGCGCGGCGGCCCATATTTTTCCGATGAGGATTTGAACTGATCACAAGAAGGTCACTAAGGTCGGGCCTCGAACCTTCGCGCGGTTGATCGTCCATCCGGGGCGACAGCGAAGGTACCGCCGAGTTCGTACAGTTCGCCCCTTTTTCCCCCAGGGATCCGACGTGCGGACGCCGGGGATTAAACCCCCCACAGCCCGGTAGGCGGCTGAGGAAGAAGGAGCTCGCCTTCGTGGCGTCCCACCGTCGTCCCAAGCAGCCGAGCCGCACCCGTGTGACCGTGCTCACCGCGACCGCCGCTGCCGCTGTCGCGCTGACCGCCCAGACCGCCCAGGCCGACCCGAAGCCGAGCAAGAGCGAGGTCAAGGCGAAGGTCGACAAGCTCTACGAAGAGGCGGAGCACGCCACCGAGAAGTACAACGGGGCCAAGGAGAAGCAGGAGAAGCTCGACGAGCAGATCGACGCGCTGCAGGACAAGGTGGCGCGTGGTCAGGAAGAGCTCAACGCCCTGCGCGGCAGCCTCGGTTCGGTCGCGAGCGCCCAGTACCGCACCGGCGGCATCGACCCGTCGGTCCAGCTCTTCCTCTCCGGCGACCCGGACACCTACCTGGACAAGGCCTCCGCGCTGGACCAGCTCGGCGCCAAGCAGACCGAGGCGATCCAGGAGATCCAGGCGAAGCAGCGCACGCTCGCGCAGCAGCGCCAGGAGGCCCAGGGCAAGCTCAAGGACCTGGCCGACACCCGCAAGGAACTCGGCGCCAAGAAGAAGGAAGTCCAGGGCAAGCTCGCCGAGGCGCAGAAGCTGCTCAACACCCTCACCGCCGCCGAGCGTGCCGCGCTCGCCGCCGACGAGAGCCGCGCCAACCGCGCCAGCTCGCGCGCCGACCTCGGCAACGCCGTCCCCGCGTCGCAGCGTGCCGCTGCCGCGTTCTCGGCCGCCCAGTCCAAGATCGGCTCGCCGTACGTCTACGGCGCCTCCGGCCCGAGCTCCTTCGACTGCTCCGGCCTCACCTCCTGGGCGTACGCGCAGGCCGGTGTCTCCATACCGCGCACCTCGCAGGCCCAGGCCAGTGCCGGTACGCGCATCTCCTCGCAGAGCCAGCTCCAGCAGGGCGACCTGGTCTTCTTCTACGGCGACCTGCACCACGTCGGCTTCTACGCCGGCAACGGACAGGTGCTGCACGCGCCCAAGCCGGGTGCCAGCGTGCGGTACGAGTCCATCAACAACATGCCGTACATGTTCGGTGTGCGTGTCTGAGCCTGCGCGCCTGCATGACGAATCGTTCGACGGGCTTTCACACCCGCCCGAACGGGGGAATTCCGTCATAACTCGCTGACGCTCCGCCCCGCCGGTGACCTGTGGTCTCCGGCGGGGCGTCACTTTGTGTGCCCGCAGCGGTCGTTGGCCGCCCTGTGGTCGCACGGCTACTCTCTGCCGCGCAAGATCCCAGTCCTTCGAGTTCTGCGAAGTGTGCGGAAGGGAGCGCGGCACGTGGTGTCCCACCGCCGACCCTCACAGACCGGTCTCACCGCGAGTGCCCGGATCACCGTCCTGTCCGCCGCGGCGGCGACAGCGGCCGCGGCCTTCGGAGCGGCGCCCGCGGGCGCCGAGCCCCAGGAGTCCCCGCAGGCCACCCGGGCCAAGGTCGACCGCCTCTACGAGGAGGCCGAGAAGGCCACCGAGCGCTTCAACGCGGCCGGCGAGACCGCCGAGCGGCTGCGCGAGCGCGTGGCGCGCACCCAGGACAGCGTCGCCCGCGGCCAGGAGCGCATCAACCGCATGCGCGAGGCACTGGGTTCCGTGGCCGGGGCCCAGTACCGCTCCGGCGGGGTGGACCCGGCGCTGGAGCTGTTCCTGTCCGCCGACCCGGACACCTACCTCGAACGCGCCGCCGTCCTGGAGCGTGTCAGCGAACGCCAGTCGGCCGCCCTGGGCGACCTGCGCCGCGAACAACGCGACCTGGGGCAGGAACGGGCCGAGGCCGCCAGGGACCTCGCCGACCTGGAACGCAGCCGGTCCGCCGTGGCCCGCCACAAGCGCGTCGTCGAGCGCAAGCTCTCCGAGGCACGCAGGCTCCTGAACGCCCTGCCGGACGAGGAGCGCGCCGACGTCGACCGCGCCTCGCGCGCGGGCCGCGACGATGTCCTGCCGGAGCTGGCGGGCCTCGCGCCCGGCTCGGCGCACGCGGCCGCCGCCGCGCTCGCCGCCCGCAGCGCGGTCGGCCGCCCCTATGTGTGGGGCGCCAACGGCCCCTCGGGCTTCGACTGTTCGGGCCTCGTGCAGTGGTCGTACGCGCAGGCCGGGGTCGGCCTGCCGCGCACCTCGCAGGCGCAGGCGAACGCCGGCCGCCGCATCCCGCTGTCCGAGGCGCGGCCCGGCGACATTGTCACCTACCGCGGCGACGCCAGCCATGTCGGGATGTACATGGGCAACGGCCAGGTCGTCCACGCCCCCTACCCGGGGGCCGCGGTGCGCTACGACCCGGTCGGCATGATGCCGGTCCACGCGGTCACACGGGTCTGAGCCGGGGTCCGACCCGGAGAAGGCCCGCGGGGTTGGGGCTGCGCTCCCCGTACCGTTCCGGCGTGCTTTCCGTACGATCGACAGGGTGGCAGGTCAGCGGCGCACACAGCGCACATCGGCACGGCGCACGGCGGGCTTCGGGCTCGCCGTGCTGGTGCTCGCGTCCGGCTGCACGACCGCCCACAAGCCGGTGGACCCCACCGTGGACGAGATCCAGCAGACCCTGGACGCGCGGGGCGAGGCCGTCGTCGAGGGGGACCGCACCGGCTATCTCGCAGCGCTCGACCCCGGCGCCGCCGCCCTGCGGAAGCAGCAGGGCAGGGAGTTCGACAACATGGCCGACATCCCCTTCGACGCGTGGGAGTACCGCATCCGGGGCGTACGCCACCAGGGCGCACGCGCCGTCGCCGACACCGAGCTGCGCTACCGCGTCGACGGCTACGACAGCGCCCCCGTCACGGCCGACCGCACCCTGGAGCTCACCGAGCGCGACGGCCGCTGGTACGTGACCGCGGACGAGCCGGGCACGGGCGCCCCACAGCAGCTGTGGCAGCAGGGCGACGTGCGGGCCGTACGGGGCAGCCGCAGCCTGGTCCTCGGCGTCGGCCAGGACGACAAGCGGCTGCGGGAGCTCGCGGCCGCCGCCGACCGGGCCGTGCCCGCCGTCATGGACGCCTGGCCGTCGAAGTGGGTCGGCCGGGTGGTCGTCCTCGTCCCGTCGTCCGTCGAGTCCATGGGCCGGCTGCTGGGCGCTCCGGCCGCCGGATACCGGGGCATCGCCGCGGTCACCACGGGCGAGACGGGGCGGAAGGACGGCACGACCGCCGACCGGGTGATCGTGAACCCGGAGGCCTACGGCCTGCTCGGAGACTTCGGACGGGGCATCGTGCTCACCCACGAGACCACCCATGTGGCGACCCGCGCCGATACCTCGGCCGCCACCCCGATGTGGCTCTCCGAGGGCTTCGCCGACTGGGTCGCCTACCGGGGCACGGGCCGTACGGCCGCGGAGACCGCGCCCGAGCTGCGGGACGCGGTGAGCGGCGGAGAGGTGCCCGTGGCCCTGCCCGACGACGAGGGCTTCGCGTTCGGCGGGGACGCCGACGCCCTGGCACGGGCCTACGAAGGCGGCTGGCTGGCCTGCGAGATGGTCGCGGACCGCTGGGGCGAGGACGCGCTCAGGGAGTTCTACCGGACCGTCGGCGCGTCCGAGCATCGGGAGGGCGCGGTCGAACGGGCGCTGGGAGAGGTGCTGGGCATCACGGCGGACGAGTTCACCGCGCGGTGGCAGGACTATCTGCGCGAGCGTCTGGGCTGACGGCTCCCTCCGCACCGGCCCGCCGGCCCGGGACCGTGGCCCGCCACAGCCGCCGGCAGGCGACGAGCGTCGCGGCCACCAGCAGCCCGTTGCGCAGGAAGAGCAGGGCGATGCCGAGACCGTCGCTCGCCACGACGTGCGCGAACCACACGGGGAACTCCAGCACTGTGACCCCGGCCGCGGCCAGCGTGAGCAGCGCCGGGCGCACCATCCGGGTCTCCTGCCGCACCAGGCACACCGCGGCGAGCCCCACCAGCCAGACCAGGTACTGCGGGCTGATCACCCGGCTCGTGGTGGTGAACAGCAGCACGGCCGCGAACGCCGCGTCGGGCAGTGTCGCCGCACCCCACTGACGGGCCCGCAGCCGCCACACCACCAGCCAGCCGAGGGCGAGGACGCTCAGTGCCATCGAGACCCCGCTGACCAGCGGGACGTAGGGGCCGACGAACTCGACCGAGCCGTAGTTCAGCAGCACCTGCCCGTGCCACCCGAAGTGCCGGGCGACATGGAAGACGAGCGCGCCCAGCGACTCCACCTCGGTGCCCCGGTCGCGCTGGAACGTCAGAAAGGCCAGAGCACCCGGCAGAGAGAAGGCGAACGCCAGCGTCAGCCACGCGCCCGTCACCGCCGCCGTGCCCCAGGCGCGGCGCGACGCCCGCCCGCGCGGCACGCCCACGAGCAGCAGCACCGGCCACACCTTCAGCAGCGCGCCGAGACCCGCCAGCGCCCCCAGGGCGTGCGGGCGGCGGCAGCCGGCCAGAAGAGCGGCCACCGCGACTGCGGTGACCATCAGGTCGTAGCGGGCGTAGCCCGTCGGCCCGAGCAGCGGCACGCCCACGACCCACATCCAGGTGCCCCGCCGCCCGGTCCCGCCCCGCTCCGCGTACCGCAGCAGTCCGAGGACCAGCAGGTCGCACAGGAGGACGAGGACGAAGAACGCGGTGGAGTAGGCGAGGCCGGGCACGAGACCGGGCGCGAGGATCGCGAGCGCGGCGGCGGGCGGGTACTGCCAGGTGACGTCGTCCAGCGGAAACGTCCCCGTGCGCAGCACCTCGTGCCAGCCCTGGTAGATCACCGAGACGTCGAGCGTGACATCGGGGCCGGGGAACGTGACCGCCTTGGAGACGCACAGCAGCAGCGCCGTACGGGTGAGGACCCACACCGCGAGCGGGGCCCCCGCGCCCCGCGCCGCCGCCTTCGGCATGCCGCCCCTTTCGTCGGGGGAGTGGCTGCCCATCATGCCGCGCGGGGCCGTGCGGGACGGGGAGGAGACCGTTCGGTACTGTCGGCGGCGATGCACAAGACCCTGATCGTGACGAACGACTTCCCGCCGCGGCCCGGCGGCATCCAGGCATTCCTGCACAACATGGCGCTGCGGCTCGACCCCGGGCAGCTCGTCGTCTACGCCTCCACGTGGAAGCGCGGACACGAGGGCGCCGAGGCGACCGCCGCCTTCGACGCGGAGCAGCCGTTCACCGTCGTACGCGACCGCACGACGATGCTCCTGCCCACGCCGAGGGTCACCCGGCGGGCCGTCGAGCTGCTGCGGGAGCACGCCTGTGAGTCGGTGTGGTTCGGCGCCGCGGCCCCGCTCGGCCTGATGGCACCCGCCCTGCGCAGGGCCGGTGCGCGGCGGATCGTGGCCACCACGCACGGGCACGAGGCGGGCTGGGCCCAGCTGCCCGCGTCACGGCAGCTGCTGCGCCGGATCGGCGAAGGCACGGACACGATCACCTATCTGGGTGAGTACACCCGCTCGCGGATAGCCCGGGCGCTCACTCCGGAGGCGGCGGCGCGCATGGTCCAACTGCCGCCCGGCGTCGACGAGAAGACCTTCCACCCCGGCTCCGGCGGCGACGAGATCCGCGACCGGCTCGGGCTCAGCGACCGGCCCGTGGTCGTCTGTGTCTCGCGCCTGGTGCCCCGCAAGGGCCAGGACACGCTGATCCTCGCGATGCCCGAGATCCTGGCGAAGGTCCCCGACGCGGTGCTGCTGATCGTGGGCGGCGGCCCGTACGAGAACGACCTGCGCAAGCTGGCCGCCGAGACGGGCGTGACCGACGCGGTGCGCTTCACCGGCGCCGTGCCGTGGTCGGAACTCCCGGCGCACTACGGGGCGGGCGACGTGTTCGCCATGCCGTGCCGTACGCGCAGGGGCGGCCTCGACGTGGAGGGCCTCGGGATCGTCTACCTGGAGGCGTCGGCGACCGGACTCCCGGTGGTGGCCGGCGACTCCGGCGGCGCGCCGGACGCGGTGCTCGACGGCGAGACGGGCTGGGTGGTCCCCGGCGGCTCGCCCCAGGACGCGGCGGACCGGATCGTGGCGCTCCTCGACGACCCTGAACTGCGCAGGCGGATGGGGGAGCGGGGCCGCGCGTGGGTCGAGGAGAAGTGGCGCTGGGACCTGCTGGCGGAGAGGCTGCGGGAGCTGCTCTGAGGGGGCGGGGGGAGTTTTCCCGTGACCGGGGCAGGCCCCGGACCCCGTACCGCGCTTCGCGCGGTGTCCTCAAACGCCGGACGGGCTGGAAAATCCAGCCCCGCCGGCGTTTGAGGCGCGGGGCTTGGGGCGGAGCCCCAACAGGAGCGCCCGCCCCCGGTCAGGCGGTGTAGATCGCTTCGATCTCGTCCGCGAAGTCCTTCGCCACCACGTTCCGCTTCAGCTTCAGCGACGGCGTGATGTGCCCCGCCTCCTCCGTGAACTGGGACGCCAGCACCCGGAACTTCCGCACCGACTCCGCCTTCGACACCGCCGCGTTGCCTTCGTCCACCGCCTTCTGGATCTCGGCCAGCAGCTCCGGGTCGTCGCGCAGCGCCGCCGCCGTCGCACCCGACGGCTTGCCGTGCTCCGCCGCCCAGCGGCCGAGGAACTCCTCGTCGACGGTGACGAGCGCGCCCACGAACGGGCGGCCGTCGCCGACCACCATGCACTCCGCGACCAGCGCGTGCGCCCGGATGCGGTCCTCTATCACCGCCGGGGCGACGTTCTTGCCGCCCGCGGTGACGAGGATCTCCTTCTTGCGGCCGGTGATCGCGAGGTAGCCGTCCTCGTCGAGGGTGCCGATGTCGCCCGTGTGGAACCAGCCGTCCGCCAGCGCCTCCGCCGTGGCCGCCTCGTTGTTCCAGTAGCCCGAGAAGATGTGCTCGCCGTGGAGCAGCACCTCGCCGTCGTCAGCGATCCGGACCACGGAACCGGGCAGCGGCTGACCGACCGTGCCGATCTTCTGCCGGTCCCACGGGTTGAACGCGGTCGCCGCGCACGACTCGGTCAAGCCGTAGCCCTCCAGCACGGTGAAGCCGATGCCGCGGAAGAAGTGGCCGAGCCGCTCGCCCAGCGGCGCGCCGCCGGAGATCGCGTACTCGCCGCGGCCGCCCAGCACCGCGCGCAGCTTGCTGAAGACGAGCCGGTCGAAGAGCTTGTGCTTGATCCGCAGGCCGAGGGAGGGACCCGAGGGCGTCGCCAGCGCGCGGCTGTACGCGATCGCCGTCTGCGCCGCCTTGTCGAAGATCTTGCCCTTGCCGTCGGCCTGGGCCTTGGCGCGCGCCGAGTTGTAGACCTTCTCGAACACGCGCGGCACGCCGAGGATCAGCGTCGGGCGGAAGGAGGCCAGCTCGTCGGTGAGGTTCTTGATGTCCGGCACGCAGCCGAGCTTGATGGGGGCCATCACGGAGGCCACCTCGACCAGCCGGCCGAAGACGTGCGCGGCGGGCAGGAACAGCAGCACCGAGCACTCGCCCGTACGGAACAGCGGCTTCAGGCGCTCCACCACGTTGCCGCACTCGGCGAAGAAGGCGCGGTGCGTGAGCACGCAGCCCTTGGGGCGGCCGGTGGTACCCGAGGTGTAGACGATGGTCGCGGGGTCGTCCGCCTTCGCGGTCGCACTGCGCTCCTCGACCAGGTCGTCGGAGATGTCCGCGCCCGCCGCGGTCAGTTCGTCGACCGCGCCCTTCTCGATCTGCCAGACGTGGCGCAGCAGCGGCAGCGATCCGCGCACCGACTCGACGGCGGCGGCGTGTGCGTCGTTCTCGACGACGACCGCGACCGCGCCCGAGTCGCCGAGGATCCACTGGACCTGCTCGGGCGAGCTGGTCTCGTACACGGGGACGGTGACCGCGCCCGCGCTCCAGATCGCGAAGTCCAGCTGTACCCACTCGTAGCGCGTGCGGGACATCAGGGCCACGCGGTCGCCGGGCCGGATGCCGGCGGCGATCAGGCCCTTGGCGGCGGCCACCACCTCGGTCAGGAAGCGGGTGGCGGTGACATCCGTCCACGCACCCGCGACCTTGCGGCCCATGACCGCCACATCGGGATGCTGAGCGGCATTGCGGCGGATGAGATCCGTCAGGTTGCCGTCCGTGGGGACCTCGTACAGGGCCGGAAGGCTGAACTCGCGCAAGACTGCTGCTCCTCATCGGGCGCCGGCGCCACGGCTCTGTGTGATGCACCGGCTGCGGTCCAAGATCGGGCAGGTGCTCGTGGGGGCGAGCACGACTGGACTGCCCGGACGTTACCCATCAGTACGCGGTTCCCGATAGGGGTTCCCGGCCAATGTTCCCTGCGTCACACGTCAATGGCTGGACAACCGGCACACTATTGCACTTCGCCCACGACTCGAAAGTAACCGCAGGTCCGCCCCCCTCTACCCGCGTCCCGCAGGGGCGCTCTAGGGTGATCGCCATGCGAGGCATGCGAGTCAACGTGGTCAGCGACGTGCACGGCAATGCCCAGGATCTCGCCACCGCGGGCGACGGAGCCGACGCCCTCGTCTGCCTCGGCGACCTGGTGCTCTTCCTTGACTACGCCGACCACTCGCGCGGCATCTTCCCGGACCTGTTCGGCGTCGAGAACGCCCACCTGATCGTCGAACTGCGCACCGCCCGCCGCTTCGACGAGGCCCGTGACCTCGGCCGCAGGCTCTGGGCCGAACTCGGCATCGATCGCGAGAGCGCCATCGAGACGGCGGTGCGCCGCCAGTACGCCGAACTCTTCGCGGCCTTCCCCACGCCGACGTACGCCACATACGGAAATGTCGACATCCCCGGCCTGTGGCCGGAGTTCGCCCGGCCCGGCACCACCGTCCTCGACGGCGAGCGCGTCGAGATCGGCGGACGCGTCTTCGGCTTCGTCGGCGGGGGCCTGCGCACCCCGATGCGCACCCCGTACGAGATCTCCGACGAGGAGTACGCCGCCAAGGTCGAGGCCCTCGGCGACGTCGACGTGCTCTGCTCGCACATCCCGCCCGACGTCCCGGAACTGACGTACGACACCGTCGCCCGCCGCTTCGAACGCGGCAGCCGCGCCCTGCTCGCGGCGATCCGCCGCACCCGGCCCCGCTACGCCCTGTTCGGCCACGTCCACCAGCCGCTCGCCCGCCGGATGCGTCTGGGGGCGACGGAATGCGTGAACGTCGGGCACTTCGCGTCCACCGGCCGGCCCTGGACGCTGACCTGGTGAGCGGAAGCGGCGGCGTGCCGCGCCCGACCCGGGCCCGCCGCAGACGGGACTCCCCGTCGCGATAGCCTGCTCACCACCACACCACCCGGGTCATCACCGCACTGTTGAGGAGCCGCAGCGATGGCGGAACACACCAGCTCGAGCATCACGATCGATGCGGCGCCGGCCGATGTCATGGGCGTGATCTCGGACTTCGCCCGCTACCCCGAGTGGACCGGCGAGGTGAAGGAGGCCGAGGTGCTCGCCACCGACGCCGAGGGGCGCGCCGAGCAGGTCCGCCTGGTCCTCGACGCCGGCGCGATCAAGGACGACCACACCCTCGCGTACACCTGGCACGGCGCGAACGAGGTGAGCTGGACCCTGGTGAAGTCGCAGATGCTGCGCGCCATCGACGGCTCGTACAGCCTCGCCCCCGTGGGCGGCGGCGACCGTACCGAGGTCACCTACCAGCTCACCGTCGACGTGAAGATCCCCATGCTCGGCATGATCAAGCGCAAGGCCGAGAAGGTCATCATCGACCGCGCACTCGCCGGTCTGAAGAAGCGCGTCGAGAGCGGCGCGGCAGCCTGATGCGCCGGGTCCTCGTCACCGGGCTCGGCGGCGCGGGCCGCACCACCGTCGCGGCGGCCACGGCCCTCGCCGCGGCCGCGGCGGGACGCCGCACGCTCCTGCTGTCCGCGGAGGCGGACACGGTGCTCGGCGCCCCCGTCACCGGCACGCCCGAGCACCCGGCGCGGATCGCGGACGGGCTGTGGGCCGCCCGCGTCGACGCGGGCGGGGACTTCCGCGCCGAGTTCCTCGACCTCCAGGAACGCGCCTCCGCCGGACTCGACCTGCTGGGCGCGGCGAGGCTCGACGACGAGGAGCTCACCGAGCTTCCCGGCAGCGACCAGTTCGCGCTGCTGCGGGCCCTGACGGTCGCCTCCCGCGGCGACTGGGACGTGCTCGTCGCCGACATGCCGCCCCTGCGCGAGACCCTCGCGCTGCTCGCCCTGCCCGAGCAGCTGCGCCGCTATCTGCGCCGTCTGCTGCCCGCCGAACGGCAGGCCGCCCGCGCCCTGCGCCCCATGCTCGCCCAGCTCGCCGGCGTGCCCATGCCCGCGCAGTGGCTGTACGAGACCACTGAGCGCTGGGACACGGAACTGGCCCGCGTCCAGTCGGTGATCGAGTCCGGGAACACCGGACTCACGCTTGTCGCCGAGCCGGGGCCGGCGGCCGCGGACGCCCTGCGCACGGCCCGCACCGGCCTGGCCCTGTTCGGCCACCGCGTCGACGCGGTCGTCGCCAACCGCTGCGTACCCGAGGAGTCCGCCGACCCCTGGGTGGCGTCCGTCGCGGCCCAGCAGGAGGAGTGCCGGCGGGAGTGGCTGGCGACCTGGATACCGTCCGGCTCGGTGTACCTGCTGCCGCATCTGGGCCGGGACCCGCGCGGCGCCGACGACCTCGCGCGGCTCCAGAAGGAGACGGTGAGCTGCTCCTTCGAGCCCGAGTTCGCGGCCGACCCGGAGAGCTATGACCTCGACGGACTGGTCATGGCGCTGCACGGGGACCAGGAGGACCCGCGCCCTGGCCCGTGGCGGGTGGAGAACGTGTACGAGGAGGCCCTCCGCCGCCACCGGGAGATCGCCGCACTCGCGGACACCGACAACATCTGGCACGGCCGCAACGGGACGATCCCGAAGGAGCCCGAGCCCAGTCCCATGGCAGACGACGGCACGCTGGTCTGGCACCTCGACCTGCCCGGCGCCGTCAAGGACGAGCTCACCCTCGTACGCCGCGGGGATGAACTGCTGATCACCGTCGGACCGTTCCGCAGGATCGTCGACCTGCCGTCCGCGCTGCGCCGCTGCACGGTCGCCGGCGCGGGACTCAAGGACGGCACCCTGAGCGTGCGCTTCACGCCGGACCCGGCCCAGTGGCCGCAGGCACGCTGAACGCCGTACCACCGTTCGGGTAACGTCGAGTACACAGCCCCTCAGCCCTGCCGCAGGAGTACGCCATGAGCGATGCCACCGAGCGTCCCGACGCCGACGCCGACGCAGACGCCTGGGCCACGGCGTGCGAGGAGGACCTCCGGGCCGAGCAGGCCCGCCGCCGGGCGGAGTACGGGGCACCGCCCGGCTCCGCGGCCGAGGAACTGCGCAAGCTCTTCGATGTCGTCGCCGACAAGGTCACCGCCTTCCAGTCGTCGCTGCCCGGCATGGCCGCGCAGAACGCCGTCCAGCAGTTCGTGAACCAGGCGAAGGCCGCCGTCGAGCCCGTCATCGAGCGGAACCCGCAGGTCTTCGACCATCTCGCGGCCGCGGGGGGCGAGCTGCTCGCCGCCTACCGCTCCGCCGTCGAGAACCAGGAGCGCCGCTGGACCCAGCGCTCCCACCCCACGAAGGACACCGACGACCCCCGCGACGACGGCCCCGGACCGAGCGAGCACATCGACCTGGACTGACCGTCGTGTGCCCGCCCTCGGGTACGGTTGGCCGTAGCGGGGCTCGACCGAATACTGAGGGACACATGGGACTCACCATCGGCGTCGACATCGGCGGCACGAAGATCGCGGCGGGCGTGGTCGACGAAGAGGGCACCATTCTCGAGACGCACACCGTGCCCACCCCGTCGACTCCCGAGGGCATCGTCGACGCGATCTGCGCCGCCGTCGCGGGAGCCGGCCGGGGGCACGACATCGAGGCCGTCGGCATCGGTGCGGCGGGATACGTCGACGACAAGCGCGCCACCGTCCTGTTCGCGCCCAACATCGACTGGCGCCACGAACCGCTGAAGGACAAGGTCGAACAGCGCGTCGGCCTCCCCGTCGTCGTCGAGAACGACGCCAACGCGGCCGCCTGGGGCGAGTACCGCTTCGGCGCCGGCCAGGGCCACGAGGACGTCATCTGCATCACCCTCGGCACCGGCCTCGGCGGCGGCATCATCATCGGCAACAAGCTGCGCCGCGGACGCTTCGGCGTCGCCGCGGAGTTCGGCCACATCCGCGTCGTCCCCGACGGCCTGCTGTGCGGCTGCGGCAGCCAGGGCTGCTGGGAGCAGTACGCGTCGGGCCGCGCGCTCGTGCGGTACGCGAAGCAGCGCGCCAACGCCACGCCGGAGAACGCGACCATCCTGCTCGGTCTCGGCGACGGCACGATCGAGGGCATCGAGGGCAAGCACATCAGCCAGGCCGCGCGGCAGGGCTGCCCGGTCGCCATCGACTCCTTCCGCGAGCTGGCGCGCTGGGCGGGCGCGGGTCTGGCCGACCTGGCCTCTCTCTTCGACCCGTCGGCGTTCATCGTGGGCGGCGGCGTCTCGGACGAGGGCGACCTGGTGCTCGACCCGATCCGCAAGTCCTTCCGCCGCTGGCTCATCGGCGGCCAGTGGCGCCCGCACGCCCAGGTCCTCGCCGCCCAACTGGGCGGCAAGGCGGGCCTGGTGGGTGCCGCCGACCTGGCCCGCCAGGGCTGAACCCGTACGACCATGTGCCCGTCGCGTCCTCGTGGGATTGCGGCGGGCACCGTCGTATCTTGATCCACATGGCCATCAGCATGCTGCCCGCCCTTCCCAACTCCCGTACCGAGCCGGATGGTTCGGCCGTGATCCGGGTGCTGAGCTACAACATCCGGTCGATGCGCGACGACGAGGAGGCGCTGGCCCGGGTGATCCGCGCCTGCGAGCCGGACCTCGTCTTCGTCCAGGAGGCCCCGCGCTTCTTCCGCTGGCGCAAGCACGCGGCGCGGCTCGCCGCGAAGACGGATCTCGTGATGCTGTCAGGCGGCGCGACGGCCGCCGGGCCGCTGCTGCTGTGCTCGCTGCGGGCGACCGTGGAGCGCACCGAGGACGTCCTGCTGCCGCTGGCCCCGGGCCTGCACCGGCGCGGCTTCGCCACCGCGGTGGTCCGGCTCGCGGGGGCGCGGCTCGGGGTGATCAGCTGCCACCTGAGCCTGCAGGCGGACGAGCGCTACGCCCAGGCGGGGATGCTGCTGGACCGGCTGGCAGCGATGGGGACGCCGCACGCGGTCGCCGCGGGCGACATCAACGAACGCCCCGGCGGCCGGAGCTTCGGACGGCTCGCCGGTGCGCTGCAGGACTGCTGGGCGGTGCGCCCATGGGGCGACGAGTGCACGTCGACCCCCGTGGATCCGCACCAGCGGATCGACGCGATCTTCGCGACGCGGGGGGTGGAGGTGCTGGGCTGCGGTGTCCCGCGGGGGCTGGACGGGGTGACGGAGTCGGACCTCCGCGCCGCCTCCGACCACTTGCCGGTCCTGGCGGCGCTGCGGGTGCCTGCGGGCGGGTAGGCGGGGCGTGGCGGGAGCGTGGGGGCCGCTGCGCGGGGCCGTTCCCCTACCCGCCCTCCCCCCACGGCCGCCAGGCCGTAGGGGGAGATAGAGGCGCGGGGGTCCGGGGGGGCGGAGCCCCCGGAAACGACCCCCTCACACCACCGCGCCCCGCCCCGGATCGTCGTCTTCCTCGTCGTCGCCCGACGACATCCGCGCCACCAGCGTCGCGAAGCCGCCCAGGAAGCCACCGATGCACAGCGTCGTCAGCCACCACGTCATGTCCCACCGCAGCAGCACCGCGACCAGCATCAGGACCGGGCCGCCCACCACCGCCAGCCACGCGAACTTCGCCGTCACGTCCGCCTCGGGCAGCGGCGGCGGCTCCGGGGGGACGAAGTGGCCCTCGTCGCTCTCGTCGAAGTCGTCGTCGCTCGGCTCGGCGACCTTGTAGTCGCGGGGGCCGCCGCCCCCGACGCCGGGCGCGAAGGTGACCGAGCTGCCCAGCGCGGGCTTGTCGTCGGGGGTCTCCTTCGGGGGCTCGGGCGACGGCGGCAGCGACTCGTTCACCCCGCCCTCCAGGCGCGCCAGGTCCTCGACGGACTTGAACGGCTTGGCGCCCGGCGGGTCCGCCGGCTCCTCGCCGTACCCGGCGACGATGGCCGCCCACGCCGCCTCCTCGTCGATCGGCTGCGGCTCTCGGTCCGCATCGTGCTGCTCAGCCACCGGTCGTACTCCCTCCCAGGGACTCCGTCGCGGGGGACCCCGTGGTCCCGGCCTCCGGAGCGAGCCGGCCGATGAACGCGTAACTCTCCTCGAAGATCCGCTCCGCATCGTGGTCCAACGTCGCCACGTGGTAGCTCTGTTCCAGCAGGATCTCCGTGACGTCCGTCGACGAGACGCGGCTGAGGATCCGCGCCGAGTCCGCAGGCGGCACCACATGGTCTTCGGGGCTGTGCATCAGCAGCAACGGCTGGGTGACCTGGGGCAGCTCGCCGTCGACGAGCTGGAAGAACTGCCGGACCGAGTACGCGGCGTGCAGCGGCACCCGGTCGTACCCCACCTCCTCCACGCCCGGCTTCGCGATGTCGCTGGTCAGCCCCTTCGTGGAGGGCACCAGGTGGCGCACCACGGGCAGCAGCGACGCCATCGCGCCGTGCACCTTGTTCGCCGGGTTGACGAGCGCGATGCCCTGAACCGCGTCCCCGTGCTTGGCGGCCAGCCGCAGGGTCAGCGCGCCGCCCATGGAGAGGCCGAAGACGAAGACGCGGCCGCACCGCTCCAGCAGGGAGCGCAGCTCGCGGTCCACCTCCGCGTACCAGTCCTGCCAGCCGGTCACCTGCATGTCCTGCCAGCGTGTGCCGTGTCCCGGCAGCAGCGGCAGGGACACCGTGAGCCCGCGCTCCGCCAGGTACTCGGCCCAGGGGCGCAGCGACTGCGGGCAACCGGTGAACCCGTGACAGAGAAGGACTCCGACCTCGCCGCCTTCGTGGCGGAAAGGCTCGGCTCCAGGAAGGACCGGCACCAAGGTCTCCTGTTCGTGAGGTGTACACGCGAGATGTACAGGGGGCGAGTGTGAGGCCCGAAGGTGTACTTCACGGTACGCGACCGGACCGACACCGACCAGGGCCGTCACCGCACGGGCGCCGACCGGCACGGGGGAGGGCGGGCCGCCACGGGTTAAGGTCTGTTCGAGAGCACACAGGAGGATTTCGAGTTGATCTACGGTGCCATGAAGTTCTCCATCGGGGGATCGCTGAAGGTCGCCTTCAGGCCCTGGGTGGAGGGCCTGGAGAACATTCCGGCCGAGGGCCCGGCGATCCTCGCGAGCAACCACCTGTCCTTCTCGGACTCGTTCTTCCTCCCCGCCGTGCTCGACCGCAAGGTGACCTTCATCGCCAAGGCGGAGTACTTCACCTCGCCCGGCGTCAAGGGCAAGCTGACCGCCGCCTTCTTCAAGGGCGTGGGCCAGCTCCCGGTGGACCGCTCCGGTGCCCGCGGCGCGGGTGAGGCGGCGATCAAGGCCGGTATCGAGGTCATCGAGTCGGGCGGCCTCTTCGGCATCTACCCGGAGGGCACCCGCTCCCCGGACGGCCGGCTCTACCGCGGCAAGCCCGGCGGGCTCGCGCGCGTGGCGCTGGCGACCGGCGCGCCTGTGATCCCCGTCGCGATGATCGACACGGAGAAGATCCAGCCGCCCGGCAAGATCGTCCCCAAGCTCATGCGCCCGGGCATCCGGATCGGCAGGCCGCTGGACTTCAGCCGGTACCACGGCATGGAGGGCGACCGTTTCATCCTGCGCTCGGTGACCGACGAGGTCATGTACGAGATCATGAAGCTGTCCGGCCAGGAGTACGTCGACATCTACGCGACGGCCGCCAAGCGGCAGATCGCCGACGCCGAGAAGGCCGAGAAGGCCGCCAGGGCGGAGGCCGAGAAGGCGAAGAAGGCGCAGCGTCCGGCGGCATAGCCGCAGCGGACACTGTATTCGGGGGTGGGGGAGATGGCCGGGCGCGAACGCGTCGTACGGATGTCGGTCGAGCTGCCGCTGTGGCGTGCGCTGGCCGGCTACCGCGTCCTGACGATGGTCTACGCGGTGCTGCTGTTCGCCTTCCAGCGGGACAAGTTCGAACGCCCCGCCGTCGCGGTCGGCTTCCTCGCCGTGATGGTCGTCTGGACCCTCGCCACGCTGCCCAAGGTGTCCAACGCGGCCCGCTGCACGCGCGGGTTCCTGATCGCGGACCTCACCGTCGCGCTGACCGGCATCCTGCTCACCCCGCTGGCCGACGCCCAGGCGCAGACGCAGGACGGCCCCACGCTGCCGACGATATGGACGGCGGGCTCCGTCCTCGCCTTCGCCATCAAAGGCGGCTGGCGCTGGGCCGGTTTCGCCTCCTCGCTGGTCGCCGTCGCCAACATCATCGAGCGCGGCGAGCCCAGCCGGGACACCTTCCACAACGTGCTGCTCGTCTGGGTCGCCTCCATCGCCATCGGCTACGTGGTGGAGGTCGCCCGCGCCTCCGAGCGCACCCTCGCCCGCGCCCTGGAGATCGAGGCCGCGACCCGCGAACGCGAGCGCCTGGCCCGCGACATCCACGACAGCGTGCTCCAGGTGCTGGCCATGGTGCAGCGGCGCGGCACCGCGCTCGGCGGCGAGGCCGCCGAGCTGGGCCGGATGGCGGGGGAGCAGGAGGTCGCGCTGCGCAGCCTGGTGGCGGGCGGTCTGCTGCCCACGCCGCGGTCCGTGCCGGACGGGGCTCCGGCGAAGGAGGGCGCCGGCGCGGTGCCGGCCGGGAGCGACCCGCGCACCGCCCTGTCCGGCGCCGGCCTCGACGCCGACCCGGACGAGCCGTGCGACGTGCGGACGCTCCTCGCCTCCTTCGTGAATTCGCGCGTGACGCTCTCGGAGCCGGGTGCCCCGGTGATGCTTCCGGCGCACGCGGCGGCGGAGGTGGCGGCCGCCGCCGGCGCCGCTCTGGACAATGTGCGCCGGCACGCCGGCGTGGACGCCCAGGCGTGGATCCTGGTCGAGGACTGGCCGGACGAGGTGATCGTCACGGTCCGGGACGACGGCCCGGGCATCCCGGAGGGCAGACTCGCGCAGGCCGAGGGCGAGGGGCGGATGGGAGTGGCCCTGTCCATCCGCGGCAGGCTGCGGGACCTGGGCGGCACGGCCGAGCTGGTCTCGGTCCCGGGGCAGGGCACGGAAGTCGAGTTGAGGATCCCTCGGGGGAAGGCGGAGAAATGACCGGAGCGACGCAGCCGATCACGGTGATGGTCGTCGACGACCATCCGATGTGGCGGGACGCGGTCGCGCGCGACCTCGCGGCGGCCGGGTTCGACGTGGTCGCCACGGCGGGCGACGGAGCGCAGGCCGTGCGCCGTGCGAAGGCCACCGTCCCCGACGTCCTCGTGCTCGACCTCAACCTGCCCGAGCTGCCCGGCGTCCAGGTGTGCAAGGAGCTCGTCGCGGCCCTGCCCGGGCTGCGCGTGCTGGTGCTCTCCGCGAGCGGTGAGCACGCCGACGTCCTGGAGGCCGTGAAGTCCGGAGCCACCGGCTACCTGTTGAAGTCGGCGAGCACCGAGGAGCTGACGGACGCCGTGGGCCGCACCGCCGCGGGCGACCCGGTCTTCACGCCGGGCCTGGCCGGTCTCGTCCTCGGCGAGTACCGCCGCCTCGCGTCCGAGCCCGCGCCCTCGCCGGGCGGCGACGGCCCCAAGGCGCCGCAGCTGACCGACCGGGAGACCGAGGTGCTGCGGCTGGTCGCCAAGGGGCTGTCGTACAAGCAGATCGCCGAGCGCCTGGTCATCTCGCACCGCACCGTGCAGAACCACGTGCAGAACACTCTCGGCAAACTCCAGCTGCACAACCGCGTGGAGCTCGTCCGGTACGCCATCGAGGCGGGTCTCGACGACGCCTGAGTCACCGTCACCCACGCGGTATTACCCGTACGAGTGATGATGTGCGCTCAACCTCCCCGAGCGGTACAGGAATTGACCATTCGCCCCATCCCCGGGTGACGTGCGTCACCATTAGCGTGGCAGTCCTAGGGCCCACCCACCCCAGGCGAAGGGAAGTTCCATGCGCGTCGGAGTACTGACCGGGGGCGGCGACTGCCCCGGCCTCAACGCGGTCATCCGCGGCCTCGTCCGCAAGGGCGTCCAGGAGTACGCGTACGAGTTCGTCGGCTACCGCGACGGCTGGCGCGGACCGCTCGACGGCGACGCAGTCCCGCTCGACATCCCCGCCGTCCGGGGCATTCTGCCCCGCGGCGGCACCATCCTCGGCTCTTCGCGCACCAACCCCCTCAAGGAAGAGACCGGCATCCGCCGCATCAAGGAGAACCTCGCCAAGCACGAGGTCGACGCGCTCGTCGCGATCGGCGGCGAGGACACGCTCGGCGTCGCGGCACGGCTGTACGAGGAGTACGGCATCAAGTGCGTCGGCGTGCCCAAGACCATCGACAACGACCTGTCCGCCACCGACTACACCTTCGGGTTCGACACGGCCGTCGGCATCGCCACCGAGGCCATCGACCGGCTGCACACCACCGCCGAGTCCCACATGCGCGTCCTGGTGGTCGAGGTGATGGGACGGCACGCCGGCTGGATCGCCCTGCACTCGGGCCTCGCCGGCGGCGCCAACGTCATCCTCATCCCCGAGCAGCGCTTCGACGTCGACCAGGTCTGCGCCTGGGTGACCTCGCGCTTCCGGGCCAGCTACGCCCCGATCGTGGTCGTCGCCGAGGGCGCCGTGCCCAAGGACGGCGACGCGGTCCTCAAGGACGGCTCGCTCGACTCCTTCGGCCACGTCCGGCTCTCCGGCGTGGGCGAGTGGCTGGCGAAGGAGATCGAGAGCCGTACGGGCAAGGAGGCCCGCACCACCGT
Source organism: Streptomyces sp. NPDC015127 (assembly GCF_043080095.1). Lineage (NCBI taxonomy): Bacteria > Bacillati > Actinomycetota > Actinomycetes > Kitasatosporales > Streptomycetaceae > Streptomyces > Streptomyces sp. NPDC015127. Next base: position 59,343 of record NZ_JBIBVE010000006.1, on the reverse strand, counting down.
CCTCGGCCACGTCCAGCGCGGCGGCACCCCGAGCGCCTTCGACCGCTGGCTCGCCACCCGGTTCGGTCTGCACGCGATCGACGCGGTGCGGGACGGGGACTACGGAAAGATGGTCGCACTGCGCGGCACCGACATCGTGCGGGTGCCGATCGCCGAGGCCACCGCCAAGCTCAAGACGGTCGACCCGGCGCTGTACGAGGAGGTCGGCGTCTTCTTCGGCTGAGCCCGCAGGGCCGGCGCCGCGGGGACGGTCCACGTCCGCGCGGCGCCGCCGGCCGCTCAGGCCCGGTGGGCCGGGACCGCGGTGAGCAGTTCCGTCACCAGCGCCGCGCCGTCGAGCGTCAGCACCGACTCCGGGTGGAACTGCACCGACGCGAACCGCGGACCGCGCAGGGCGTGCACGTCCCCCGTCGCCGTGTCCCTGGCGACCTCCACCGCACGGTCCGAGAGCAGGGCCGCCGCGCCCGCCTCGTCGCAGCGCGCGGTGAAGCTGTTGTAGAAGCCGACCGTCTCGGTCCGCCCGAAGAAGTCGATCCGTTCCTGCGCGCCCTGGTACGGCTCGTCCTTGCGGACGATGTCGAGACCCAGCTCGGCCGCCATCAGCTCGTGCCCGAGGCACACCCCCAGCAGGCCGTGCCGGTGCTCGCGCAGCAGATCGGCGGCGAGCCCCCGCAGCAGCCGCATCTTCGGGTCGCCCGCGTCCGTGGGATCACCGGGGCCCGGTCCCAGCACCACCGGCCCCTGGTGGCCGAGCACCCGCTCCCGCAGGCCCGGCTCGTCGTACCTGTGCACCGACACCTCCAGGCCCGACGAACGCAGCAGATGCGCCAGCATCGACGTGAACGTGTCCTCGCCGTCGACGACCAGGGCATGGCCGGACAGCCGCGCCGACGGCGCCTGCATCCGCAGCCAGAACGGCGCCAGGTCCGCCCGCCGTGCGTCCAGCGCCGCCCGTACGCGAGGGTCGTCGGCGAGCCGTGGCCGCGGGGCCGGCTCATCGGCCCGCCCCGGCACCACCCCCAGGGCCGCCAGCACGGCCGCCGCCTTGGCGTGCGTCTCGCCCACCTCGCCCAGCGGGTCCGAGTGCCGCACCAGCGTGGCCCCGACCGGGACCCGCAGCGCCCCTTCCGGGTCGATGTCGGCGGTGCGGATCAGGATCGGCGAGTCGAGGGTCTGTGCGCCGGCCGCGTCCCGGCCGATCAGCGCCAGGGCGCCCGCGTAGTAGCCGCGGCCGCCCACTTCGTGGCGCTCGATGACCCGGCACGCGTTCTGGACGGGCGAACCGGTGACCGTCGCCGCGAACATCGTCTCCTTCAGGACCTCGCGCACGTCGAGGGACGAACGCCCCCGCAACTCGTACTCGGTGTGGGCCAGATGGGCCATCTCCTTGAGCCGCGGCCCCACGACCACACCGCCCATGTCGCCGACGGTGCACATCATCTTCAGCTCCTCGTCGACGACCATCGACAGCTCCTCGCGCTCCTTGCGGTCGTCGAGGAAGCCGAGCAGCGCCTCGGCGGTCGGGCCCGTCGGCGGATAGCGGAACGTGCCGCTGATCGGATTCATCACGACCGTCCCGCCGCTCATCCGCACATGCACCTCGGGGCTCGCGCCCACCAGCGTCCGGGTGCCGGTGTGGACGACGAAGGTCCAGTACGCGCCCCGCTCACCGGCCAGCAGACGCCGGAACAGGGCCAGCGCGTCGGCGCGCGAGAAGCCCGGGATCCGCCCGGTGAAGGTGCGGCGGATGACGAAGTTGGCGCCCTCGCCCCGGCCGATCTCGTCGTCGATCACCCGGCGCACGATGTCCGCGTACTCCTCGTCGCCGACGTCGAACGCCCCGCCCTCGACCCGCACGGCGTGCGCGGGCAGCGCCGCGAGGACCTCCTCCAGGAGGAGTTCATGGCTCTCGTCGGCGACCAGCACCGTGAGCGGCGTCCCGTCGTCGCGGACGTCGAAGCCGCGCTCCGCGATCTGGCGGAAGGGGACCAGCGCCAGGGCGGGCCGCTCGCCCGCGGGGAGGTCGGCGAGGCGCTGGGCGTCGTGGACGTCCCCGATCAGCACCTCGACGGTGCCCTGGTCACGGCCGGGCGTACGCCGGTGCAGCAGGGCGAACGGCGGGCAGTCGTCGTCCAGGAGCCGGCTGATGAGGCTGTCGGTCATGCGGGGTGTTCCTTCCGGGTGGGAGAGGAACGGCCGCTGGTCCGGGAAACACCGAAGGCCGCCCCTCGGGCGGCCTTCTCGATCCGGTGCTGCGCGCGATCAGGAGGTGGGCCGCCGTTGTGCGGTCCACCACCAGTTCTGGATCTGCTGCGCGAACATGACGCCGACCCTAACGCATCCGCCCGCGGCGTCACGGCGCGTCCCACGATGAGGACGGCCGCGACGGCCGCGGGCGGAGGTGCTGCCAGGTGCCGTGCGGGTCAGATCAGCATGTTGTAGATCTGCCAGCCGGGGCCGACCGACGTCCGGGCGGCGAACGGCGCGGCCGGGTCGCCGGTGCCCCTGTAGAACCACAGGGCGCCGGAGGGCTCACGGCCCACCATGTCGGCGATGCCGTCCTTGTTCAGGTCACCGGTGGCGTTCAGCGTGTTGAACATGTTCCAGCCGCCGCCGACCTTGACGCGCGCGGCGAACGGCGCCGTCGAGTTGCCCGTGCCCTTGTAGAACCACAGGTACCCGGACTTGTCCCGGCCGACCGCGTCGGCCTTGCCGTCCTTGTCCAGGTCACCCGTGGCGACGAGCAGGTTGTACGTCTGCCAGCCGTTGCCGATCAGCGTACGGCGGGCGAAGGGAACCGACGGCGTGCCCGTGCCCTTGTAGAACCACAGGGCGCCGGAGGGCTCGCGGCCCACCATGTCGGCGATGCCGTCCCCGTCGAGGTCCTGCGACCCGACGATCATGTCGAACATGTTCCAGCCCGGACCGACCTTGATGCGGGCCTGGAACGGCTGGTTCTTGTTGCCGCTGCCCTTGTAGTACCAGAGGTAGCCCGAGCCGTCCCTGGCGACCATGTCACCGGTGCCGTCGGCACGCAGCGGCCCGAGGTCGGTGACCGCGTTGTAGCCCTGCCAGCCGCCGCCGATCCGGTAACGGGCGTAGAACGGCGCCGAGGCGCTGCCGGTGCCCTGGTACTGGTACAGCGAGCCGCCGGAGTCACGGGCCAGGAGGTTGAAGCGGGTGGTGCCGGCGTCGGGTGCCGTGGGAGCGGCCTCCACCACGTCGGCGGCCTTCACCCACGCCATGCGGTGGTTGTACCGGATCGGGATGTAGACGTCCGTCTTGCCCTCCACCCGGACCTGGGCGGAGCCGAAGTAGTCGTCACCGAGAACCGGCGCGCCCGCCTTCACGTACGCCTGGCCGGCCGGGAAGGTGTACTTCGACAGGTAGTTCGGGTTGTCCGTCGGCGCGGTCTGCCCGGTGCCCTCGTAGGCCGATGCCTCGGGGAAGGACCGCCCGTAGAGCCGGGCCGTCGCGCCGGTCTTGAGCTTCAGCACGGTGCCGCCGGTGACGGGCACGGTGTACTGGCCGCCGGGGTTGTGGAACCAGGCCTTCTGCCCGCCGTACCAGATCGCCGTCCAGTTGGTGCGGGCCTCGGCGACGACGTAGGTGCTGCCCGCGCGGACCTTGTTCGCCCAGTTGTAGCCCTCGGACCAGGTCTGGGTGCCCAGGTACGGGTCGCTCAGGGTCTTGGTCGAGTCGGCGACCGGCTCCGTGTACAGGTAACCGAAGTTGGCCGGCCGCGCGGCGACCGCGTTGCCGCTGTTGGTCAGCTTGGGCTGGTTCGCCGTGGTGAACGGGGGCACGACACGGACCAGCTGGCCGGCGCCGACCGGGCCGCCGGCGCCGCCGGCACCCGTGGGGGCACCCATCAGCGCCATGTAGTGGTTCCAGTCCCAGAACGGACCGGCGTCCCAGTGCATGCCCCTGACCTTGGCGTCCAGCTGTCCGGGCACCTCGTCGTGACCGATGATGTGCTCGCGGTCCAGCGGGATGCCGTACTTCTGGGCCACGTACTTCACGACGGCGGCGGAGGACTCGTACTGGGGCTCGGTGTACCAGCTGCCCTCCTTGATGGCGTAGCCCTCGTGCTCGATGCCGACGGCGTGCATGTTCGCCGTCCAGTTGCCCGCGTGCCACGCCAGGTTCTTGTTCTCGACCATCTGGGTGACCAGACCGTCCGAGGCGCGGATCAGGTAGTGCGCGCTCGCGTACGACGCCGGGTTCTGGAAGGTGGCCAGCGCACCGGCGTAGCTGCCCTCGGTGTCGTGAATGATGATCTGGCGGATGCCGAAGCCGTTGTCCGGCCGGCTCGCGATCGAGTAGTTGCGCTTGCCGTCCGACTCCGCCGGGACGAAGTTGCAGTTCAGGCCCGACGGGCACTCCGGGGTCGGGGTGGCCGTCGTGCTCGCCGTCGTCGCCAGCGGCACCTTCGACGGCTTGACCGGGTTGGCGGACGGGTCGGCGGGCAGGGTGAGCTGCTGGCCGTCGGCCGTCAGGCGGCTCTCACCGGTGCGTATGGACTCGAAGACGCGCTTCGCGAACAGGTCGGCGCCCTTGCGGTCCGGCGACTGGCTGTAGCGCGCCACGGCCGCGTACCACTCGTCGGCCTCGTCGGGCAGGTCGCCCGTGGCCTCCTTCTGGTACTCGGCGAGCAGCGCGGCGCCCGCGCGGATGCTCGTTGCCGGGTCGGTCTTGACCGACTCCTGGGAGGCGTCGATCAGTTCGGCGGCCTCGTCGAGGGTGTGCAGCCGGGGATCGTCGGTGTCGACGGTCTCCTTCGGCATGGTGCGCAGCGCCTCGGCGGGATCGAATTGCTTCTCGATCTCCGGCTTGCCGCTGCGGTTCATGTGCGCGAGGAGGTGTTCCCGGTCGTCCTCCTCGAGGTCGTCCGCGTCGACCTGAGTGAGACCCATCACGTTGTACGCGCCGGTGACGCTCGGCTCGCCCTCATGGGACTCCCAGCGCGTCTGCCGGTACGAGACCGCCATCAGCACGCTCTTCGGGACGTCGAACTCCTCGGCGGCCTGCTCGAACTCCGCCTGGAGCGAAACCGTGCCGCTGCCCTTGTCGTCGCCGAGCCCGACGAGATCGGGCGATGCCACTGCGACGGTACCGATCGTGGCGGTGGCGACGACCGCCGCCGCCGCACCGTAAAAGAGCCGTCTTTTCTTTCGATCCCTGCGGTGCCCCTGGCTCACGCCCCACCCCTGAGTCTGTATTGATTTTTGTTCTGTTTCGAACGCGGGCGGCAGGGTAGCACCAGTCGATCAGGTGTACGTCCCCCAGGGACATTTCGGGCAGGCGTCTCAGCCACTGGTCACCGGGCTGGACAGGTACGTGAACCCCGTAATGTGGTGGTTGTGACCGTGAACGCTAAGACCACCGCTACCGGTGGCAACACCTGGCGAAACCTGCCCGCGGCGCAGCAGCCCGAGTACCCCGATGCCGAGGCTCTGCGCGATGTGATCGCGGACCTCGAGTCGTATCCGCCGCTCGTCTTCGCGGGCGAGTGCGACCAGCTGCGCGCCCGGATGGGAGCCGTCGCCAAGGGCGAGGCGTTCCTGCTCCAGGGCGGCGACTGCGCCGAGGCCTTCGACGCCGTGTCCGCCGACCACATCCGGAACAAGCTCAAGACGCTGCTCCAGATGGGTGCCGTGCTGACGTACGCCGCCTCTGTGCCGGTCGTCAAGGTCGGCCGGATCGCCGGGCAGTACTCGAAGCCCCGCTCCAAGCCGACCGAGACCCGCGACGGCGTCACCCTCCCCACCTACCGGGGCGACTCCGTCAACGGCTTCGACTTCACCGAGGCGGCCCGGATCCCGGACCCGGAGCGGCTCAAGCGCATGTACCAGGCGTCCGCGTCGACGCTGAACCTGGTGCGCGCCTTCACCACCGGCGGCTACGCCGACCTGCGCCAGGTGCACGCCTGGAACCAGGACTTCGTGAAGTCGTCGCCGTCCGGGCAGCGCTACGAGCAGCTCGCCCGCGAGATCGACAACGCGCTGAACTTCATGAAGGCGTGCGGCACCGACCCCGCGGAGTTCCGCACGGTCGAGTTCTACGCCTCGCACGAGGCGCTGCTGCTGGACTACGAGTCGGCGCTGACCAGGGTCGACTCCCGGACCGGGCAGCTGTACGACACGTCGGGCCACATGGTCTGGATCGGTGAGCGCACCCGCCAGCTGGACGGCGCGCACATCGAGTTCGCGTCCAGGATCCGCAACCCGATCGGGATCAAGCTCGGCCCGACGACGACGGTCGACGAGGCGCTGACCTACGTCGACCGCCTGGACCCGGACCGCGAGCCCGGCCGGCTGACGTTCATCGTCCGCATGGGTGCCGACAAGGTCCGCGACAAGCTCCCCGAGCTGGTCGAGAAGGTGACCGCGTCGGGCGCGACCGTGGCCTGGGTGACCGACCCGATGCACGGCAACACCTTCGAGGCGGCCTCCGGTCACAAGACCCGCCGTTTCGACGACGTGCTCGACGAGGTCAAGGGCTTCTTCGAGGTCCACAAGGCGCTGGGCACCCACCCGGGCGGCATCCATGTCGAGCTCACCGGTGACGACGTCACCGAGTGCGTGGGCGGCGGCGACGAGATCTTCGTCGACGACCTGCACCAGCGCTACGAGACGGCGTGCGACCCCCGCCTCAACCGCAGCCAGTCCCTGGACCTGGCGTTCCTGGTGGCGGAGATGTACCGCGACCAGTAGTGACGGCTCGACGACAGTGGGGCGCGGATCGATGTGATCCGCGCCCCACGGTCGTATCCCGGGCTTTTGCGACCCGGAGGCGGCGGGTAAGGTTAGGTTAGCCTCACCGATCAATCGGGACGGCGCCCCTTATCGATCCCGCTCGATCCCCCGGGAGGTGAACCGCGTGTACGTCTGCTCGTGCTTCGGCATCACGGAGAAGCAGGTCAAGGAACACGCGGAGGCCGGTGCCTGCACCCCCCGCCAGATAGCGTCCGTGTCCAAGGCGGGCACCGACTGCGGCTCGTGCGTGCGCCGCATCCAGGGGCTGCTCGGCCGCGGGGCGTGCCCCCGCCGCGAGCTGCTGGAGAACGGCAACAGCGCCGCCGTGCTGGCCGCGGATCCGGTCCCCGGGGACCGTCCCGCGCTCGACGAGGCCGCCTGAACCTCCGCCGCGGGCCGTGCGGCCCTCAGCCCTCCGGCTGCTCGATCAGCTGCGCGATGTAGAGCGCCTCGCCGAGCTTCTCGAGCAGATCAATCTGGGTGTCGAGGTAGTCGATGTGGTGCTCCTCGTCCGCGAGGATCGACTCGAAGATGTTCGCCGAGGTGATGTCGCCCTTGGTGCGCATGACCTCGATGCCCCGCCTGAGGCGGTCGATCGCCTCGACCTCGATCTGCCGGTCGGCCTGGAACATCTCGGTGACCGACTGCCCGATCCGTACGTGGAACAGGCGCTGGTAGTTCGGCAGGCCCTCCAGGAAGAGGATGCGGTCGGTGAGCACCTCGGCGTGCTTCATCTCGTCGAAGGACTCGGCCCGGGTGTACTTGGCGAGCTTCGTCCAGCCGAAGTTCTCCTGCATCTTCGCGTGCAGGAAGTACTGGTTGATCGCGGTCAATTCGGCGGTCAGCTGCTCGTTGAGAAACTCGATGACCTCGGGGTCGCCCTGCATCGCAGAGGCTCCTTCCGCGCGTAAGACTGGGCAGGTTCGCGCATCCTTGCACCGTGGCCAGGGGTCGTCCAGTAAGTGCCTCCTTAGTAGGAGTTGCCCGGATCGGCCCGTACCTGGTCATGACCACCCCCCGAGGTCTGTCACCATGGGAGGCATGGGTCAGCCGGAGAGCCGGGAATACCGCGCACCAGAGGAGTCCGAGCTTCCGCCGGGACAGCGACTGCAGCGCGGCTGGCCGGTCACCCACTACGGCCCCGTCCCCAAGTTCAAGCCGGACCGCTGGGAGTTCAGGGTCTTCGGCGCCACCGCGGACGGCGACAAGCACTGCTGGAACCACGAGGAGTTCTCGGCGCTGCCGTTCTCTACCGTCGTGGGCGATCTGCACTGCGTGACGAAGTTCAGCATGCTGGCGGCCGAATGGGGTGGTGTGCCCGCTCGCACGATCGTGGAACTCGCCCCGCCGGCGCCCGCCGTCACCCATGTCATGGTGTGGGCCGAGTACGGCTTCAGTGCGAATCTGCGGCTCTCCGACTTCGTCGCGGAGCGCACGATCTTCGCCACGCACAAGGACGGCGAGCTGCTCACCGCGGAGCACGGTTTTCCGCTGCGGCTCGTCGTGCCGCATCTGTACGCCTGGAAGGGACCCAAATGGGTCCGGGGCGTGGAGTACATGACCGCCGACCGCCGCGGCTTCTGGGAGGAGCGCGGCTATCACAACGTCGGCGACCCCTGGAAGGAACAGCGCTACTCCTACCAGGAGGAACCGGGAGACGGCCCGGAGTTCTGAGGACTGCGGACCGTCTCGGACGCCGCGGAGGTCGGCGGCGCTCAGTGGTGGTACTGGTGGACCACCGCGTGGCCCTTGCCCCGGCCGATCATCCACTTGTTCACGGGAGTCGTGACCAGGAAGGCGATCAGGAAGGCGAAGGCGAGCGCGCCCCAGAACAGTCCGTCCGCTAGATGGGCGTCCATCGCGCCGGGCACCAGCAGCAGGACGCCGTTGTCGACGATCTCCATGACGGTGATGGACAGCGTGTCGGCGGCCAGGGCCACGCCGATCGCGGCTTTCAGGCCCACGCCGGCGCGCACGACCGCCCACAGGGTGAGCGAGTAGCCGAAGAAGAAGGCCAGGACGATGGCCAGCGCCATGGTGGGAGCGTTGCCCCAGCCCAGGGCCGTGCCGATGATCATGCCGAGGACCTCGCCGATGGCGCATCCGGTGAGGCAGTGCAGCGTGGCCTTGGCCGCCATGGACCAGCTGACCTTGCCGCCGCCCACGTGGTGGGCGTGGGCCGCGTGGCCGGCATGGGCGGCATGGGCGGCGTAGTCGTGGTGGCCGCCGTGCGGGGCCTGGGTGGCGTGGTCGTGGCCCGTGTGCTCTGCGTGCGTTTCGTGCTGCATGGCGATGCCCCCAACGTCAGGTAGCGGTTCCTGCCGACAGCAGCAACCGTATACCCCCCAGGGGTATTCCTCAATGGCTCGACGAAGAGACCTCAGCGAAGTTTTTTCAGCAGCGCCACATCCGCCGCGTGTCCCTCCTTGCCGCCCGGTGTCTCGATGATCAGTGGTACGCCGTCGGTGGCGGGATGGGCCATGAGCTCGCGGAACGGCTCCTCACCGATGTGTCCCGCGCCAATGTTGGCGTGACGGTCCTTGTGTGCCCCCACCACATCCTTCGAATCATTGGCGTGGATCAGCTTCAGCCGGCCCTCGCCGACGGTCGCCACCAGCTCGTCCAGCGTCCGTGCCACCCCCTGCGGCGCTGCCAGATCGTGGCCCGCCGCGAAGATGTGACAGGTGTCCAGACAGACCCCGAGCTTGGGATGCGCGTCGAGCGCCTCGAAGTACGGTCCGAAGTCCCAGGTCCGGTAGCACAGTGACGAGCCCTGGCCCGCCGTGGACTCCAGGAGCAGATACGGGTCGTCCTCGTGTGTCAGCTCGTCCAGCAGAGGCAGCATCCGCTCCCGTACCTGCGCCAGTGCCACCTCGCGGCTGCGGCCACCGGTCGCCGACCCCGTGTGCACCACCACCCCCGGCGCGCCGATCTGCCGCGCCCGGCGCAGCGAGTGACGCAGCGAGATCACCGACTGCTCGACGGTGGCCTCGGTGTGCGAGCCGAAATTGATCAGATAGGGGGCGTGCACCCAGGCGGAGAGCCCGTCCGTGTCGCACTCCGCACGGAACTTCTCGTCCTGCGCGGGGTTTCCGACGGGCGTGGCCCAGCCCCGCGGGTTGGCGACGAAGACCTGCACGGCCTCCGCCTCCAGCTCCCGCGCGTAGGCCAGTCCGGTCGTGGCCAGGCCGCCGGCCACGGGGACATGGCCGCCGACAGGGTTGCGCATCCGCACTACAGTCCCTTGATCTTGATGGTGATCGTGCTGCCCTCCGGGGCCTCGTCGCCGCCCGCCACCGACTGGCTCTCGACCGTCTCGCCGAGGAACGGGAAGCTCTTCTCCACGTCCACCACGAAGCCCGCCGCCTCCAGGTCCGCGGTGGCGTCGTCGACGCTGTCGCCCACCACGTCCGGGACCGCGATCATCCGCGGGCCCTTGGACACCGTGAGCGTGACCGTGTCGCCGGCGGCGAGTCGCGAGCCCTCGGCGGCGGACTGGCGTGCGACCGCCCCCGCCTCGTGCGGCGAGTTGATCCGCTTCCCGGCCACCTTCACCTTCAGGCCGGCCGCTTCGAGCTCGGCGGTGGCGTCCTCCACGGCGTCCCCGGTGACGTCGGGGACGTCGATCGGGGCGCCCTTGCTGACCACGAGCGACACCGCGCTGTCCGGGCTGCGGCTGCTGCCCGGCTCCGGATCGGTGCTGATCACCGAGCCCTGGGGGACGGTCTCGTCGAACCGCCTGGTCACCACGCCCGGCGCCAGGCCCACCTTGCGCAGCTCGCGCTCCGCCTCGGCGAGCGGCCTGCCGACGATCTCCGGCACCTTCACGATCTTCGGGCCGCGCGAGACGATCAGCGTCACCGACCCGTTGTCACGGATGCGGTCGCCCGACGCGGGATCACTGTTGATCACCGAGCCACGGGGGACCGTCTCGCTGAAGTCGTGACGGACCTTGCCGGCCTCGAGACCGGCCCGGTCGAGCTGCCGGCGCGCGTCCTGCTCCGTCTTGCCGATCAGGGCCGGGACACGGGTGAACTGGCCGGAGTTGATGTACCAGACACCCGTGCCGATGCCGAGGACCGCGACGATCGCGACCACCAGGGCGAGCACGCCCCGGCCGGCGAGCGGGCCCCGGGCGGGGCCGCGCCCGCGCCGCTCCGGCGGCGCCGGCGGCGCCGGCGGCGGCACGGTCAGCCGGGCGGTGTGGTGGACCTCGGGCTCCTCGCGCGGCAGCACGCGGGGGATCACGTCCGTACGGTCGTCGTCCGGCGCGGAGTCCATGGGACTGCCCTCGCCGCGGGCCTGCGGCGGCATCGCGTCCAGCTGCTCGTCACCGAGCGCGGCGCGTGCCTCACGGGCCTGCGCCAGGAGCGCCACCGCGTCGTTCGGCCGGATGTCGGGATTGCGGGCCGTCGCGCTCGCCACGAGCTCGTCGAGCTCGATCGCGAGGCCGGGCACGACGGCGGAGGGAGCGGGGACGTCCTCGTTCAGGTGCTGGTAGAGCACCTGTGCGGGGGTGTCACCGGAATGCGGCTTGCCGCCGGTGAGCATCTCGTACAGCAGGACACCGCACGCGTAGACATCGGCGCGCGTGTCGGCGGTGCCGTACTCGATCTGCTCGGGTGCGAGATACGACACGGTGCCCAGCACGGTGCCCGAGGTGTTGGTGACCGAGCCGACCGCCCGGACCAGGCCGAAGTCGGCGACCTTGACCCGGCCGTCGTCCCCTATCAGCACGTTCTCGGGCTTCATGTCCCGGTGCACGAAGCCGGCCCGGTGCGCGGCGCCGAGCGCGGCGAGCACGGGCTCCAGGATGTCGAGCGCGGCCCGCGGCCGGAGCGCCCCGCGCTCGCGCAGGACGTCGCGCAGGGTGCACCCGGCGACGTACTCCATCGCCAGGTAGACGTACGCGCCCTCGGCGCCCTGGTCGAAGACCCCGACGACGTTGGGGTGCGCCAGCCGGGCCACGGACTTGGCCTCGCGGATGAACCGCTCCACGAACGTCGCGTCGGCGGCGAGCTCTGGGTGCATCACCTTGAGGGCGAGGACCCGGTCGAGCCGGGTGTCGACGGCCCGGTAGACCGTGGCCATGCCGCCGACGGCGATACGCGCGTCGACGCGATAGCGGCCGTCGAGCACCTGGCCGACGAGGGGGTCTTTGAGGGTCGTGTCCACTCGGCGATTCTACGAGCCCGGGCGGTGGGTCCTGCCCGGGCGGGGGCGGGCTTGCAGCGGACCTGTGACGGTTGCGCGTGGCGCCTGTGGCGGGCTGGATTTCGCGCAGTGAAATCCAGCCCCGCTGGGGGCACCTCCCACGGCCGCCAGGGCCGTAGGGGAGGGCGGGGTGGGGAAACGGCCCCGCGCAGCGGCCCCCCACCCGCCGCGCGCCCACCCCCCGCTCCCTCAGAACGCCGGGCGCTCCGGGTCCAGGGACGCCCGGCCCTCCGTCGGCGACGACGCCTGCGCGAAGTGGCGGCGCGGAATGCGGCCCGCCCGGTACGCCAGCCGCCCCGCCTCCACCGCGTGCCGCATCGCCTCCGCCATCAGCACCGGCTCCTGCGCCCGCGTCACCGCCGACGCCAGCATCACCGCCGCGCACCCCAGCTCCATCGCCAGCGCGGCGTCCGACGCCGTACCCGCGCCCGCGTCCAGGATCACCGGCACGCCCGCCTGCTCGACGATCAGCTGGAAGTTGTGCGGGTTGCGGATGCCGAGCCCGGACCCGATCGGCGAGCCCAGCGGCATGATCGCCGCACAGCCCACGTCCTCGAGCTTCCGCGCCAGCACCGGATCGTCGTTGGTGTAGGGCAGGACCGTGAAGCCGTCGTCGACCAGCGCCTCGGCCGCCTCCAGCAGTTCCACGCCGTCCGGAAGGAGCGTGCGCTCGTCCGCGACGACCTCCAGCTTGATCCAGTCCGTGCCCAGTGCCTCCCGCGCGAGCCGCGCCGTGAGGACGGCCTCGCCCGCGGTGAAACAGCCGGCCGTGTTCGGCAGGACCCGGATGCCCAGCTTGGTCAGGACGGACAGGACGGACCCCTGCACCGTCGGGTCGAGACGGCGCATCGCGACCGTCGTGAGTTCCGTGCCGCTCGCGATCAGCGAGCGTTCCAGTACGTCGAGGCTGGGCGCCCCGCCCGTACCCATGATCAGCCGCGAGGTGAACGTGGTGCCGCCGATGGTGAGACGGTCGTCGGCCATGGTGCTCAGCCTCCCTGCACGGCGGTGAGGATCTCGATGCGGTCGCCGTCGCCGAGCCGGGTGCCCGCCCACTGGCTGCGCGGCACGACGGTCTCGTTGACGGCGGCGGCCACACCCGAGGGGGCCGTCGTGAGCGCCGCCACCACGGCGTCCAGGGTGGTGCTGTCGGCGAGCTCGCGCGCCTCGCCGTTGACGCAGACGTTCATGCGGGCTGCTCCTGTCGTACGCGTGCGCCCGCGGGGGCGAATCTGCGGGGGCTGAACGGGCGGGCGGCGTCGGGCAGTTCGCCGCTGGTGAGCGCCTCCGCCAGCACGTCGCCGGTCACTGGCGTCAGCAGCACGCCGTTGCGGTAGTGGCCGGTCGCGAGCAACAGCCCCGGCAGCTCGGTGAATCCCAGCATCGGTGCGTTGTCGGGGGAGCCGGGCCGCAGTCCGGCGCGCGTCTCGGTCAGCGGCAGTTCGGTGATGCCGGGCACCAGCTCGTGCGCGTCGCGCAGCAGTTCGTAGACGCCGCCCGCGGTGACGGTCGTGTCCCAGCCCAACTCCTCGGTGGTCGCGCCGACCACCAGCTCGCCGTTCTCGCGCGGCACGAGGTAGACATGGCTGCCGCGCACCACCGCACGCACCGTGCGGGACAGGAACGGCGCGTAGGGGCCCGGCACCGTCAGCCGCAGGACCTGGCCCTTCACGGGGCGTACGGGAGGCAGGACGTCGTCCGGCACCCCGCCGAGCCGGCCGCTCAGGCTGCCGCCGGCCAGCACCACCTGGCCGGCGGCGAGCTCGGTGCCGTCGTCCAGGACGGCGCCCGCGGCGCGGTCGTGCACGACCGTCAGCCGCTCCGCCCAGGCGCGGCGGAAGTCCACCCCGGCCCGCTCGCAGGCGACGACGAGCGCCGCGGCCAGCCGCCGCGGATCGATCTGGTGGTCCCCGTCGACGCGCAGACCGCCGCGGACCCCCGGTGCGAGCATGGGCTCCAGGCGACGGCACTCGCGACCGGTCAGCCACTCCGACTCCAGGCCCGAACGGCGTTGCAGGGCATGCAGCTCCCGCAGGTGCGCGCGGTCGTCGGAGTCGAGGGCGACGGCGAGGGTGCCGCACGCGCGGTAGCCCACGGACCGCCCGGTCGCCTCCTCCAGTTCGGCGGCGAACGCCGGGTAGCGGCGGGCCGATTCGAGGTTCAGGCCGAGCAGTGTCTGCTCGCCGTAGTGGAGTTCGGTGACGGCGGCGAGCATGCCGGCCGCGACCCGCGCGGCCCCGCCGCCGGGCTCCGGATCGGCGACGGTCACGCGCAGCCCGCGCTGCGCCGCGCGCCAGGCCGTGACCAGGCCGATGATCCCGCCCCCCACGACAAGGACGTCGGGTGCGTCTGGTGTACGAGACATGGGCGTCCAGCCCCTCCCTTCGCCGGCATGACCCGGATCAGGTTCGTACGGTCGGAGGCCGCCCAGCCTCCCTCTCAGCCCGGTGCGTCCGGGCTCCCGCGAGTGCCTTACGGTGGCCACCCTAACCCCACGCCCAGGCGCGCAGTAAGGGAGCCGCCGTCCCCCGGCGCGGGTGCGCAGGAGGTGGACGCACGTGGCGGCATCGCTCGACGGACTGGTGCTCGCGCCGGTGGCCGACCAGGCCCCGGGCCAGGTCGGTACCAGTACCCGGTTCCTGTACCACGAGGAGCAGGGGCGGATCTGGGCCGAGTACGAGGGCGGTGACGTGGTCCGCGGTCACCTGGTGGGCACGCGCGAGGGCGACCGGCTGGACTTCCGTTATGTCCAGCTGAAGACCGACGGCGGGACGTCCAGCGGCCACTGCCGGTCCACCGTCGTCGAACTCCCCGACGGCCGCGTGCGACTGGAGGAGACCTGGGAGTGGGAGTCGCAGGAGGGCAGCGGGACCAGCGTCGTCGAGCAACTGCTCCCTGATGGTGCGTCAGAAGCTTAAGGTGGCCCGGTGAGCGAGCACACGCAGGAGCAGGCCGGGGACCGGCGACGGGTCGTCGTGGTCGGCGCGGGCATGGCCGGGGTGCAGACCGCGGTCGCCCTGCGCGAACTGGGCTTCACCGGACCGGTGACCCTCATCGGCGCCGAACCGCACCAGCCCTACGACCGGCCGCCGCTCTCCAAGGCGATCCTCCTCGGCACGGCCGAGGGCTCCGCTTTCGACATCGACTTCGACGCACTCGACGTCGACCTGAGGCTCGGCGTCGAGGTGACCGGCGTACGCCCCGAGGCGCACGAGGTGGACACCGAGGCCGGGCCCGTCCCGTACGACGCCCTCGTCCTCGCCATCGGAGCCGAGCCCGTCACCCTGCCGGGAGCCGCGGGCGTCCCCGGCGTCCACCTGCTGCGCACGCTCGACGACGCGGACCGGCTGCGGCCCGTGCTCGCGCGGCAGCACGACATCGTGGTCGTCGGGGCGGGCTGGATCGGCGCGGAGTTCGCCACCGCCGCGCGCGAGGCCGGCTGCGCGGTGACCGTCGTCGAGGCCGCAGACCGCCCGCTGGCCGGGTCCCTGCCCGCCGAGGTCGCGGCGCCCATGGCCCACTGGTACGCCGAGGCCGGGGCCGAGCTGCTCACCGGCGAGCGGGTCGCCGCCGTCGAGGCGGGCACGGTGGTGCTGGCCGGATCGGGGCGCAGGATCGCCGCGGGCGCGGTCGTCGTCGGCATCGGCGCCCGGCCCGCGACCGCCGCCCTCGCGGGCAGCGGCATCGAGCTCGGCCCGGACGGCGCCGTCGTCGCCGACCGCCACCTGCGCACCTCCGCGCCCGATGTCTACGCCGTCGGGGACTGCGCCTCCTACCCCTCGGCCCGCTACGGCACCCGGCTGCTCGTCCACCACTGGGACAACGCGCTGCAGGGGCCGCGCACGGTCGCGGCCAACATCGTCGGGGCCGGACCGGAGCCGCAGGTGTACGACCCGGTGCCGTACTTCTGGTCCGAGCAGTTCGGCCGCTTCGTGCAGTACGCGGGCCACCACCCGGCGGGCGACACGCTGCTGTGGCGCGGCGATCCGGCCACCGACGCAGCGTGGTCGGTGCTGTGGCTGCGGGAGGGCGTGCTGGTCGCCCTGCTCGCCGTCGACAGGCCGCGCGACCTGGCGCAGGGCCGCAGGCTCGTGGCGGCCGGCGCACGGCTGGACCCGGGCCGTGCCGCCGACCCGTCCGTCCCCCTGAAGGCGGCGGCCGCGTAGGCGTCGGCTACCGACTGTCAGTCCCAGATGGCAGGCTTGTTCCTGTGACCGAGATTGACGCAAAAATCGATGCTCTCGTCCCCGCCTGGCTTCACCTGCCGGACATCGCGGAAATGCTCGATGTCGAGGTGACGCGCGTGCGGCAGCTGGTCAAGGAGGGCCAGCTGATCGCCGTCCGTCGTGGTGAGAACAGGACACTGCAGGTGCCTGCCGCTTTCATCGACGGCGACAAGGTGGTCAAGGGTCTCTCCGGGACCCTGACGCTCCTGCGGGACGACGGCTTCACCGACGAAGAGATGCTGGAGTGGCTGTTCACTCCGGACCCGACCCTGCCAGGCACCCCGGCGCAGGCACTGAGCGAGAATCGCGGCACGGAGGTGAAGCGCCGGGCGCAGGCGCTCGCCGTCTGACGCCCGTCCCGACGTCCCGGCCCTGACCGGGACGTCCTCTGTCCCGAACCACCGGAGGCGCGTGGTGCGGGCGGGAGCCGTACGGCCCCTGCCCGCACCCGCGCGCCGCTCATCATCCAGCCTGCGGGGGGGAAGCACCATGTCCACGGCTCGCGAACTGCTCGGCGACGCCCGCCTCTATCTGTGCACCGACGCCCGGAAGCGCCAGGGCGACCTGGCCGAGTTCCTGGACGCCGTGCTCGCCGGCGGCGTCGACATCGTCCAGCTGCGCGACAAGGGCATGGAGGCCGGCGAGGAGCTGGAGCACCTCCAGGTCTTCGCCGACGCCTGCCGGCGCCACGGCAAGCTCCTCGCGGTCAACGACCGGGCGGATGTGGCCCACGCCATCGGCTCGGACGTGCTGCACCTGGGCCAGGGCGACCTGCCCGTCCCCGCGGCGCGGGCGATCATCGGCGACCGGGTGCTCATCGGTCGCTCGACGCACGCGGAGGCCGAGGTGGACGCGGCCGCCGCCGAGACCGGCGTCGACTACTTCTGCACCGGCCCCTGCTGGCCCACTCCCACCAAGCCGGGCCGCTTCGCCCCGGGCCTCGGCCTCGTGCGGTATGCGGCCGCGCTCGGCAGCGACCGGCCCTGGTTCGCGATCGGCGGCATCGACGCGTCCAACCTGGACGAGGTGCTGGACGCGGGGGCCCGCAGGGCCGTCGTCGTACGGGCGATCACCGAGGCCGGTGATCCGGGTGCGGCGGCCGCCGATCTGGCGAAGCGGATCAGGGAGCGCGGCGCCTGACCGGCCGGGACGCGCGGGCGCCGAGAGCCGCCGACACGGCCCCAGGTGTCTCACGAGTGTCCAAGGTGTGGACATGAGACGGGCAAAAGGCGACAAAATCCCCTGATCTGGTTGGGTGACCCGCCCGGCCTGGCTAACCTGCCCGTATGGCCCTCGGCACTGCTTCCACCAGGACGGATCGCGCGCGTACGGTGCGCGACATGCTCGCTACAGGCGAGACGACGTACTCCTTCGAGTTCTTCTCGCCCAAGACGGACAAGGGCGAGCGGAACCTCTGGAACGCGCTGCGCAGGGTCGAGGCGGTCGCGCCCGCCTTCGTCTCCGTCACCTACGGCGCCGGCGGCTCCACCCGGGACGGCACCGTCAAGGCCACCCAGAAGATCGCCGCCGACTCCACCCTCACCCCCGTCGCCCACCTCACCGCCGTCGGCCACTCCGTCGCCGAACTGCGCAACATGATCGGCCAGTTCGCCGACGCGGGCATCCGCAACATCCTCGCGCTGCGCGGCGACCCGCCCGGCGACCCGATGGGAGAGTGGGGCAAGCACCCCGACGGCGTGATGTACGCCGCCGAGCTGGTCCGGCTCATCAAGGAATCCGGCGACTTCTGCGTCGGCGTCGCGGCCTTCCCCGAGATGCACCCGCGCTCCACCGACTGGGACAGCGACATCCGGCACTTCGTCGACAAGTGCCGCGCGGGCGCCGACTACGCCATCACGCAGATGTTCTTCGAGCCCGAGAACTATTTCCGGCTCCGTGACCGCCTCGCCGCGGCCGGCTGCGAGACCCCGATCATCCCCGAGGTCATGCCCGTGACCAGCGTGAAGCAGCTGGAGCGGCTCCCTCAGCTGAGCACCGCCGTCTTCCCCGACGCACTTCGGGACCGGATCCTCTCGGTCAAGGACGACCCGGCCGCTGTACGCTCCATTGGCATCGAGTTCGCAACGGAGTTCTGCGCACGGTTGCTGTCCGAGGGTGTTCCGGGACTGCACTTCATCACGCTCAACAACTCCACGGCGACGCTCGAGATCCACGAGAATCTCGGACTGCACCAGCAGTCGTGACCGGCCACACCCGCCACAACCCCGGGGGGGCGGCCGCAGGAGAGGGGCGGGCATGGGCTGGACGGTCCTCTACATCGCGTTCGGCATCGTCGCGCTGTGGCTGCTCGGTGAGGTGCTGCTGCAGTACAAGGCGCGACTGCGCTGGCGCGTTCTGGCCTTCGTGGGCTTCCTCGGTGTCGTCGTGGGTGTGCTGCTGCCCTCCGTCGTGGTGATCGCGCTCGGCGCGGCCGCCTTCGCCGTCGGCCAGACGTACGTCACCCTCTCCTTCCGGCGCGGCTTCTCCACGGGCTGGGCACTGGGAGGCAGCCCGGGGGCCAGCAGGCGCCGCAGGTCCGCCCCGGTGGCCGCGGAACGCGAGCTGAGCCTGGAGGTCACGGACCTCTCCTACGAGTCGCACGCGGGGCAGGAGCCGCCCGCCCCCGAGCCGCCCGCGGTCTACGAGCCCCAGCCGCTGCCCGACGAAACGGGCCAGTACGGCATCTACACCGAGGGCGCTTACGCGGCCCGCCAGCAGGAACAGAACCAGGACTACGCCCCGTACGGCGCGGAGCAGACCGGCTACGGCGCGTACGACACCTACGGCGACTACGCGCAGCCGCAGCCTCAGCAGGCCGGTCACGAGAGCCCGTACGACTACGGGCAGGGCCAGCAGCAGTACCCCGCCTACTCGGACCCGTACGTCGGCGGCCAGCAGTACGCGGCCTCGTACGGCGGCTACGACGCCTACGGCGCCCAGCAGCAGTACGCCGACCCGTACGCGCAGCCGTACGGCGACACCCCGCCGGGCGGTGTCTGGGTACCCCAGCAGCGCGACGGTGACCAGCAGGTGCCCCCGATGCCGCAGGACGCGCCGTCGCCGTACGGCTACGACGCCGGGTCCGGCCACAGCGAGCAGCAGTACCGCTACTGAGGCGCCCGCGGGGTCCGGCGGTCACGCCGGACCCGCGCTCACTGCGAACCGCGGAACTCCGCGCCCTCCACGATCAGCCCGGCCACCAGGGCGCCCGACATCCCCGCATGCGCCAGCCCGCCGCCGGGATGCGCCCAGCCCCCGGCGACGTACAGACCGGGCAGGCCGCTCGCGTTCGCCGCGGGCAGGAAGGCGCCGGAGGCACCCGCGAGCGCCGGGGCCGGGATCCGGTCCGCGCCCGTGTCGCGGCCGATGTCCTCGGGGCTGCGCACCTCGCGCCACAGGATCCGCTCGCGCAGGTCCGGCACCGCGGCCTCGGCCGCCTCCACCATCCGGTCCGCGGCCTGCTCGGCCGCGTCCGCCCAGGTCTGCCCGCCGTGCACGCCGTTCGGCACGGTGGAGACCAGCGTGGCCGTCTCGTGGTCGCCGTCCGGCCGCAGCAGCGGGTCGTCGGGCCGCAGCACCGTCACCGTCGGCCGAGGACCGACCCGGCCGGCCGTGATCGCCTCCCACTCGGCCGCCGGGTCCGGCGCGTGCACCACCGTGCGGTGCACGGCAGCGGCCTCCCGGCCGCCCCGCAGGGCGAGATGCACGGTCACCCGCCCGGTCCGCACCTTCGGCTGCCAGTGCGGCCACTCGTCGCGGCGGCTCGGCTGCTTGACGTACTCCTCGAACAGGGAGGGCAGCAGCGCGCCGCAGACCACGACATCCGCCTCGACCGGGCCGCCCTGTGCAAGCTCCAGGCCCGCGGCCCGGCCGTCCTTCTCCCGCACGCCCGTCACCTCCGCCCCGAAGACGAACTCCACCTTCCGGGCCAGGCACCGCTCGTACACCGCGTCCGCGAGGACGCGCAGGCCGCCCTTCACGTACCACGAGCCGAAGGTCTGCTCCATGTACGGCAGGACGGCGGCCGACGCGGGCGCGCTCCGCGGATCCAGCCCGTACGCCACGGCATGGCTGCCCAGCAGCGCCGCGAGGCGGGGATCGCGCAGCTCCCACTCGCCGATCTCGCCGAGCGTGCGGGCCGGACGCCGGAAGAGGCCGCGGCGCAGCGCCGGGTAGGGGTCCTGGGCGAGCGGCGAGCGGTCGGCGGGCAGCGGCTCCTCCAGCAGCGGGCGCCGCGAGCGCTCCCAGGTCGCGCGGGCCCGCCCCAGGAACTCGCCCCAGCGCTCACCCGCGCCGGACCCGAGCGCCGTGTCGAGTGCCGAGACGATGCCGGACCGCGACGCATTCGGCAGGGACACGTCCGTGCCGTCGGGGAAGAGGTGCCGGCTCGCCGGATCCACCTGGGTCAGCTCGACGCACCGCTCCAGCGGCTCCTTGCCCGTCTTGACGAACAAGTCCCGCCAGACGGCGGGCAGATGGAGCAGACCGGGGCCGGTGTCGAAGGCGAAGCCGTCGCGCTCGAAGCGGCCCACCGCACCGCCGTGGGTCGCCGACCGCTCGTACACCGTCACCCGGTGGCCCGCCGTGGCCAGCCGGGCGGCAGCCGCCATCGCGCCCATCCCGGCGCCGATCACCGCAATTCGTGCCATGCGGCCGACTTTATCGACCGCCGCCGACACTCACTCCGGTGGCCTGTGGACAACGCCCGCGGCCGCCCTGCGTTTCTCCTCGCGGCGCTGTGCCCTGCGCCGCAGGAAGCGGCGGATCCGCGTGGCCAGGAAGGCCACGGTGACGATGCCGAGCACGAGCAGCGTCCCGGCGACGGCGGCGGCGGCCACCGGGTGGAAGACCGCGAACGTGATGACCCCCGCGACCCCGAGGTCCTCGGCGAGGCTCACGACGACGTTGCTGAACGGCTCGGGCGACGTGTTGACCGCCATCCGCGTACCGGCCTTGACGAGATGGCTCACCAACGCCGTCGAGCCGCCGACCGCGCCCGCCGCGAGCTCCGGCAGCGAACCGCTCTCACCGGCGAGCAGCGCGGCCACGACCGCGCCCGCGACCGGCCGGATCACGGTGTGCACGGAGTCCCATATCGAGTCGACGTACGGGATCTTGTCCGCCACCGCCTCGCATAGGAAGAGCACGCCCGCGGCTACCAGGACGTCGGTGCGCTGCAGCGACGCAGGCACCTCGTCGCTCAGCCCGGTCGCGCCGAAGACGCCCAGCAGCAGGACCACCGCGTAGGCGTTGATCCCGCTGGCCCAGCCGCTGGTGAAGACGAGGGGGAGTACGGACACGGACGCGATCGTAACCAGCCCCCGGCGACGAGGGGTGGGGATGAGCACACAGGGCTGAGTATCCGTACCTAGGTGCCGAGATGAGTACCCGCGCGGATGGGGTCCGACCTGCGCGGACGGAAGAGTGGTGACCACGGGAGGGGCGCGGCGCCGGCACCGACGACACGGGGCTTCGGAACGGCGCGGCACCCCTGCCGGAACGGGGAGAACGCCGGAGAGCCCACGACCACGGGGGAACGACGGGGGACGGGCTCTCCGGACCACGGGGGAAGCAGGGGGAAACAGGGGAACGGGGGACGAGGGGAACGGGGGCACGGGGGACACGGGGGACGAACGCGGGGGCCCGGGCCGGAACATCCGGCCCGGGCCCCCGCGTTCAGTCGCGCCGCCCGCTCACCCGCCCGTGCAACAGCAGCGACAGGGCCCCGTGCACGTCGTCGAGCGACCGCTCCCGCTGGAACGCCTGCCAGTCGAGTGCCGCCACCAGCACCATCCCGACCAGGGCGGCGGCCGTGAGCGGGACGTCGATCTCGTCGCTCAGCTCACCCGCCTCGACGCCCTCCCGCAGCACCCTCTCCACGACGGCCACCGCCTCCTGCCGGACCACGAGCAGCGTGGACTGCCAGGCCCGGTTGGTGCGCCACAGCTCGGCGACGTACAGCTGCGTGAAGGCCGGATAGCGGTCGATGAACACCAGACCGGCCCTGATCATCGCGTCCAGCGCCTCGACCTTGCTGCCTCCGCGCTCGGCCGTCTCGTCCGCCGCCCGCTGCAACGAGGACGTCAGGAGGCCGACGCCGAAGCGGAGCAGCTCCTCGAAGAGCTCGGTCTTGCTCTTGAAGTTGTAGTACACCGTGCCCTTGGCGACCCCGGCGCGCTCGGCGATCTCGTCCACCGTGGTGGCGGAGAACCCCTGCTCGGCGATGAGGGTCACCGCGGCCTCGTAGAGCTTGGCACGCGTCGCCCGGCGTCTGGTGCTCGTGCTGTCCATGACGTCGATTCTCACAGGTCGCGCACCGTCACAGACTCAGCTCGGGGTGCAGCCGGTCGAGTGTCCACACCTGCTTGCGCCGGGCGGAGACCGCGGTGAGCGCGAGGGCGCCCGCGGTGAAGGCGGCGAGCACGACGCTCGCCTGCCACACCGGACCGAGCCCGCCGCCCGTGATGAGCCGGCGCAGCGCCTCCACGACGTAACTCATCGGCAGGAAGGGGTGGATGGCGTTGAAGAACGCCGGGCTCGTCTGGACCGGGTAGGTGCCGCCCGCGCTGGTCAGCTGAAGCATCAGCACCGCGAGGACGAGGATCCGGCCCGCCGCGCCGAAGCGGGCGTTGAGCCACTGGATGATCGCCGCGAAGCAACAGGTGACCAGGGCCAGGAAGGCGACGGTGCCCGCGGCCTGGGCCATCCTCAGGCCGAGCCCCCAGTGCAGCACGGACAGCAGGGCGGCGACCTGGAGCAGACCGATCGCGGCCACCGGCAGCCAGCCGGCCAGCGCGATCCGCCAGGCGGATGCGCCTGCCGCGAGCGCCCGCCGGTTCAGCGGCTGGATGATCATGTACGCGACCATCGAGCCGACCCACAGGGACAGCGGGATGAAGTAAGGGGCGAAGCCGGTGCCGTAGTTGGGCGCCTTGTGCAGCGACTGGGCCGCCAGCTGGACCGGGTCGGCCATGACCTCCGTACGCCGGTCACGGTCCTTCTCGTCGTAGTCCGGGATCTTCGCCACGCCCTCGTTCAGGCCGCCGGCCAGCTCCTTGGAACCGCCGGACAGCCGGAACAGACCGCCGTCCAGGTCGCCCGCGCCCTTCTTGAGCCGGCCCACGCCCGCGTCGAGATCCGAGGAACCGGACTTCGCGCCGGTCAGTCCGGTGTGCAGTGTGTCGGCTCCGCGGGCGACCTTGTGCGCGCCCTTGTTGAGCTCGTTGATCTTGCGGACGGCGTACTCCAGGTCCTCGTCCAGTCGGGGCGAGCGCCTGGCGAGGTCGTCCGCCTGCTTCTCCAGCTTCTTGAGGTGACCGGTCATCGCCTTCAGGTCGCCGTTGTTGTCGGCGACGAGGGCGTTCACGTCGTCGGCGATCGCGGCCACGTCCGCAGCGGTGACCTCGGCGCGCTTCAGGGCGGGGCAGAAGGCGGGGTCGGGGAGCAGGTTCTCCTCGCACCGCGTGCGGTACATCTCGCTCAGCTCGTCGGCCGATGCGTGGGCGAGCCGGGCCTTCTGCGGGGCGTTCCTCGCCAGGAGGTCGAGGTTGTGGCGCACCGCGCGCGAGGAGTCCGCCACCAGCTGGGCCGTGTGACCGATGCTCCTGCCGTTGTCCTTGAGGTACGGACGGACGTCGGCGGCGATGCCGTTGACCTTGTCGGCGAGCTCCTGGGTGCCGGCGGCGACCTGGCGGGCACCGGTCTCCAGCTCGCCCGCGCCCTTGTTCAGCCTGCTGATGCCGCCGGCCAGCTTCCCGCTGCCGTCCTTGGCGTCCTCGAGGCCGTCCGCGAGGTCCTTCGAGCCCTTCTTGGCCTTTCCGACACCGTCCTTCAGCTTGTCGGCGCCCTTGGCCGCATCCTCAGTGGCGTCGTGGATGTCGGAGAACGAGATGAAGATGCGGTCGAGGAAGCCTCGCGAGGCGTTCGTCGACGCGGCCGTGCGTACCTCGGAGAACACTGTCCGGGAGATCTGCCCGACGATGTAGTTGTTGGCGTCGTTCGTACGGACCTGGAGCGCGCCGGTCTCCGGGGAGTCGCCCGAACTGGAGGCGATGCGCTCGCTGAAGTCCTCGGGCATGGTCAGCGACAGGTAGTACGTGCCGTCCTCGACGCCCTCCCGGGCCTCGGCGTCGCTCACCTCGTGCCACTCGAAGACCTCGCTGTCGCGCAGGCCCTCGGTGATCTCGTCACCGGCGGTCACCTTCTTGCCGCCGGCTGTGGCGCCCTTGTCGTCGTTGAGGAGGGCGACGGGGATCTTGTCGAGCCGGCTGTACGGGTCCCAGAAGGACCACAGGTACAGCGCTCCGTACAGCAGCGGCAGCAGCAGTACGGCGACGAGCGCGGCGCGCGGCAGCTTTCCCCTGCCGAAGCGCTTCAGCTCAAGCGCGGCCAGTTTCGGCGATCGCATCGGCCGCCCCCTCCTCGATGGTGTCCTTGTGGTTGCGGCGGCCGGCTCCGTCGGCCTCGGGGGCCTCGCCGGAGTGGTCCGGCCGGTCGGCCTTGCGCGCGTGGGCGGTCTGGTTGGCCGCCGCCGACTGGTCGGCCCCGGCGGTCGCGGGGGGCTGTGTCGGGTCGGCGCCGGCGGTCTGGTTGGCCGCCGCCGGCTCGTCGGCCCCGGCGGCCCCGTCCGGCCGGCCAGGCCGCTCCGCGGCCGCTGTAGCGCCGCCGTGGTCCATCGCGCCGTCGGCGTCTCGCCTGCCGGCGCGGGGCCCGGCCGCCGCGTCGGCGGCCCCTGCTGCCTCAGCGGCATCCGCAGGGGCCGCGGCCGGGGTCGTGCGGAGGACGACGGTCGCGTTCTGCGGGGCCTGGCTGCACACCGCCAGCACAGTCGTGCCGCCCTCGGCGACCTCGCCCAGCAGCGCCCAGGCCGCGGCGCGTTCGTCGTCCGAGAGCTTCATGTCCGTGTCGTCGACGGCGAGCAGCCGGGGGCCGCCGATCAGCGCGAGCGCGACGGACAGGCGCAGCTCCTCCAGTCGCTCCAGGTCGCGTACCGCCGTCCGCTCCTGCTTGGGGAGCGCGGCGAGGTCCAGCCCGGCGGCGGCCAGAGCGCGGTCGATGCGGCCCTGCGCCTCGGCGGCCCGCTCGGCGCGCGGACGCAGCAGGGCCCGCAGCGAGCCGTCGAAGCGGCGCTGGAGCAGGGCGCGCTCGCGAAGGTGCTCGGCGACGGTCAGTGCCGGATCGAGATCGCTGACGCCCGGCACGGGACCGAGCGCGCTGATCCGCCGGACGGCCGCCATCTGGCGCGGCAGCCGCAGCCCGCCGACCTCGGCACGGCCCTCGGAGGGGCGCATCCGGCCGGTGAGCGCGAGCAGCAGGCAGGTGCGTCCGGATCCCGATGGGCCCTCGATCGCGACGAGCGAGCCCGGCGCCGCGTCGATGTCGACCGCCCGGAACGCCCAGCCGCGTGGCCCCCTGAGTCCGAGGCCCTCGGCGGCCACGGCCGCCCCGTGCGGGCTCTGCACGGCCCCCGCCCCCTGATTGCGCACTGTCACCACCATCTTTGAACTGACCAGTCAGTGCAGAAGCTACCCCCGAGCCCTTGATCGACGCAAAGCCGCAGGTCGGAGCGGATTGTCAGTGGTCGCCCTCACGATGGACACATACGGCCACAGCGCCGTCACACGACGACAGGAGGCTCGTCATGGCCAGCCACTCCGTAGCTGCTGCCGCGTCCCGGCGCCGCGCCACCGGCCCTGCCCCCTCACTGACCGGTCCCGCCCACGACGTCCACCCCGTCCTGCGACGGGCCTCGGCACCCCCGCCCGCCCTCGACCTGCTCGCCCAGGCGCGCTCAGGTCTCGAGGAGGCCGCCGCCCTGGACCAGCCGAACGAGCGCTACGCGACGGCGCATCTCGCCGCGCTGCGCACCGCCGCCGCCGTGCTCGCCGCCCGTGGCCGGCCCGAGACCAGCCCCCGGCGCCGACAGCGCATCCGCAGCGCGTGGGAGGTCCTGCCCGAGATAGCGCCCGAGCTGGCCGAGTGGAGCCTGCTCTTCGCCTCCGGAGCCGAGCGCCGGGCCCGTGCCGAGGCCGGGATCAGGGGCGCCGCCAGCGCCCGTGACGCCGACGACCTGCTGCGGGACGCCGCGATGTTCCTGCGCCTGGTCGAGCGGCTGCTCGTGCTGCAGCCGGTGCTGCCCCAGCCGAGGGCCGAGCACCGGCCGCAGCCGTCGTAGCAGTCGCAGCCCCCGGAGCCCCAGGGCCGCCTCAGCCACCTCAGTCACCTCAGCCGCCGCAGGCGGCCGAGCGGGTCGGCGGCCCGGGCCGGGAGGACGCCGTGGGACGAGATGAGACGGAGCGCTGCGCAGC
Source organism: Streptomyces sp. NPDC015127 (assembly GCF_043080095.1). Lineage (NCBI taxonomy): Bacteria > Bacillati > Actinomycetota > Actinomycetes > Kitasatosporales > Streptomycetaceae > Streptomyces > Streptomyces sp. NPDC015127. Next base: position 32,838 of record NZ_JBIBVE010000006.1, on the reverse strand, counting down.
GGGGAGGAGGCAATAGGGTGGATGGCGTCTCACCAGCACATCGCCCGAGGAGTCAACTGCCGTGTCGGACCCTTCCCCTGCCTCCGGTGGGGAGACCCCACCGCGACCCTCCCGTGCCTCGCTGCGCACCGCCGTGGTCTGGGAAGTCCTCAAGGACGCCATCGACCGCCGGGTCAAGGCGGCCGGTGCCGACTCCCTGGATGTCCTCGACACCGGCGGCGGCACCGGTAAGTTCGCGGTGCCCCTCGCCCGCCTCGGCCACCGCGTCACGGTCGTCGACCCCAGCCCGAACGCCTTGTTCGCCCTCGAGCGCCGGGCGGCCGAGGCCGGCGTCGCGGACCGGGTGCGCGGCGTCCAGGGCGATGTCCACGGCGTGTTCGACGTCGTCGAGCGAGGCAGCTTCGACGCGGTGCTGTGCCATGGAGTCCTGGAGTACGTGGACGACCCGGCCGAGGGCGTGCGCAACGCGGTGGACGCCCTGCGTCCGGGCGGTGCGATCAGCCTCCTCGCCGCCGGGCTCGGCGGGGCGGTCCTGTCCCGAGCACTCGCCGGCCACTTCGCCGAGGCGCGCCACGCGCTGAGCGACCCCGACGGGCGATGGGGCGAGGGCGACCCGGTGCCGCGCCGGTTCACCGCCGACCAGCTCACCGAGCTGGTCGCCGGTGCGGGAGCGGAGATCTCCGCGGTCCACGGCGTACGGATCTTCGCCGACCTCGTCCCGGGCGTACTGGTCGACACGGAGCCGGGTGCCCTTGAGGCGCTGCTCAAGCTGGAAGAGGCGGCCGCCGAAGTCGCCGCCTTCCATTCCGTCGCCACCCAGCTGCACGTACTGGGAGAGAAGCGGGGCTGATCAGGGGCGCAGCCGCAGATGGAGTACGCCACAGACCCCCCGATCGTGGGCTCGGCCCCGTATGATCGGGGGACACCGTCCGGCATGACGGATCGGAGGTTGGGGAATCAACGCCTCAGTAACTTCGATCGGGCATGGCGGCCCGGACTGGTTTGGTGAGAGGGCGGGTTTCACGGGGGCGAATCCCTGCCTATCCTGAAAGGGCCGCATACCGGTCGCCCCCGCGACCGACGACGAGGAGGACTCCGTGCCGCTCTCGGAGCACGAGCAGCGAATGCTCGAGCAGATGGAGCGAGCGCTGTACGCCGAAGATCCCAAGTTCGCTACAGCGCTCGAGGGAAGCGGGCTGCGTACGTACACCCGGCGACGGGTCTACCAGGCAGTCGCAGGCTTCCTGGTGGGTATCGCGCTCCTCATGGCCGGAATGGTCGCGCAGCAGATCTGGGTCAGCGTCGTGGGCTTCCTCGTGATGCTCGGCTGCGCGGTTCTCGCGGTCACCGGGTGGCGCAAGGCGCCGAAGCCGGGCGAGCAGCAGGCCGCCGCCGGCGACAGCGGTTCGGCCGGGCGTCGGCAGGCCCACCCGCGAAGGTCGATGATGGACCGGATCGAACAGCGGTGGCAGCGCCGCCGAGACGAGCAACAGGGCCAGTGATCCGGCGGCTGCCGGACCAGAGACAGGAGTGAGGGGCGACGCGTCGAGCGTCGCCCCTCACTCCTGTCTGCTGATCCGGTCGCGGAGGGCCGCGGCCCACGTCCGAGGCGCCGCGCGGGGACGAGCCCCGGACCCCAGGCCCGGAACAGGCGCCGGGTTGGCCATGGCCCGTCCCGGCCCGCCCCACGTGGGCAAGGGCGGCCCCGCTCAGCCGCGTTGCTTCGTCAGGCGGGGGAAGCGCTGGCGCAGGGCTCGGCTGTTCAGGGGCAGGCGGGGGCGCAGTGTCTCCCAGCGGGCCGACAGCGCCCAGACCACCCGTACCGACGACCGGGGCAGCAGCAGCGCCCGCAGCCGGGTCCGGAGGTTCACGCCCTCCCGCAGGCCCTCGCGGATCAGGTGGGCGTCGTCCGCCAGGCCGGTGGCCGGGAGCGGGGCGGGGGCGTACAGGACCTGTTCGACCGCCCGCGCCGTGCGGTGCATCGCCGCCGCCGGCTCGTCCGTCAGCTTGCCCAGCCTGACGATGCGCGCCGCGGCCTTCCTGGGCGTCTGGGACTCGTCGGGCAGGATGCCGAGGTCCCAGGCGGTGTCCGTGATCTCCTGCCAGACCGCCAGTGTCCCCGCCGGATCCTCCACCGGCGCCACGAACCCGGCACCCGCCCGAGCGGGAGCACCGTCCCCGAGGGGATCGACGGCCCCCGAGTCCTTCCCGGCGCCCTTCCCCGGGCTCTTGCGCGTGGACTTTGCGCCGGGCTTCGGCGGGGTCTGGCCCACCGCGCTCAGCCGCCGCGTCCGCGCCATGATCCGCCACAGCAGGGGAATCAGGAGCACCAGCACCACGGCGACGACGCCCAGACCCGTGAAGAGCACCGCCTGCCACGGGAAGCCCTCGTCCGTCCGCTGTTCGACGTCGCGCGGCGCCGCCGCCCCGCACTCGCCGAGGCGGCGCTCGGGCTCGGGGCAGGCGTCCGGGGCGACCGGCTGCGCCGACGGCTGGGCCGTGTCACCGGCCTCCGGCCGGGCCGGGTCCGTCGCACCGCCCGACGGCGCCTCCTCCTGCGCGTACTCCGGCACCGAGCCCCGGCTCGGTGTCGGCTCGAACCTGGTCCAGCCAACGCCCTCGAAGTACAGCTCCGGCCAGGCGTGCGCGTCGCGCAGACCGACCGACATCGTGCCGTCGGACTGCGGACTGCCCGGTGTGAAGCCGACCGCGACCCGCGCCGGGATGCCCAGCGTCCGGGCCATCGCGGCCATCGAGAACGAGAAGTGGACGCAGAAGCCCTGCTTGTCCTTGAGGAAGCGGCTGATCGCGGCGACGCCCGTGCCCGAACGCACCTGCGTGTTGTAGGTGAAGCCGCCGTCCTCGGCGAACCACTCCTGCAGCTTCGTCGCCCGCTCGAAGTCGTTCGCGGAGCCCCGGGTCACCCGCAGGGCCGTCTCCTCGACCGACTCCGGCAGGACGTCGGGCACGCGGGTGTACTCGAGCTTGAGCTCGGACGGCGGTGCCATCGCCTGCGCGAGCTGCTCCCGTGTGGGCCGTATGACCAGGCTGTTCACCGAGTACTGCACGCCGCCCGTGGTCTGGCCGCGGTCGCCGACCAGGGTCCGCCCCGCCGGCTCGTAACGCCAGCGTCCGTCGATGGCGACCTTCGTCGCCGGGTAGGGCATCGGCAGCCAGCTCTGCTTGTACGAACCCGCGGCTGACAGATTCGTCTTGATCTCGGTGACGCCGACCGCCGGACTCAGGCCGTCCGGCTCCGGCAGCCGCTCCGGCACGCCCTGCACCTTGCGCTCGGAGGAACGCCATGCGGTGCCGTCGAAGCGGTCGAGGGCGACGATGCGCAGGTACATGCCCTGGGTGTCGGGCGCGTTGGTCCGGTAGCGCAGGACCTCGCGGTTCTGCGGCTGGTTGAGGCTGTCCTGGAGCGAGACCAGCGGATTGACCGCGGAGATCGTGCCGCCGCCGCCCCCGCCCTGGCCCGCACCGCCGCCCGTCCCGCCGAACAGGCCGCCGTCCAGGGCGGGCAGCACCGCCGGTACGGCCAGAGCCACGCCGAGGGCGACCACGCCGATGCGCCGGCCGGTGCGGACCGGGGCATGCGCCGCCCCGCCCGGCTCGAACCCGCCGGCCGCCCGCGACGCGCCCGGCGGTGGCCCGCCGAACACACGGCCCCACTGGGAGAGCCTGTCGCGGCCCTCGGCGAGCAGGAGCAGCAGATAGCCGGAGGCGGCCAGCAGGAACCAGAGCCAGCCCGCTCCGCCGTCGGAGAGACCCGCCGCCACCGTGTAGAGCGCGAGCAGCGGCAGACCGGCCGGTGCCGCGCTGCGGTACGTGACGGCCAGCGCGTCCACCGCCAAACCGATCAGCAGCACCCCGCCGATGAGCATCAGCCGGATGCCGTCGGTGGCCGGCGCGGGGATCGCGTACCGGCCGACGTCGTCGTAGCCCGCGTTGAACAGCTGTCCGAAGTGGGCGAACGCCTCCGGGCCCGGAATCAGCCAGAGCACCGCCGAGTCGCGGACGAACACCACGGTGAGCGCCAGCAGGGTGACCAGCGCCTGCGCGCCGATCGTCAGCGCCCCGGCCAGCGGCACCCGCCGGGCCAGCGCGCCGACGCCGCTCTGCAGCGCCAGCAGGAACGCCGCCTGCAGCATCCAGCCGGCCGGATCGACCAGCGGCAGCAGCGCTCCCGCCGCCATCAGCGTGGCGGCGTAGGAGCACAGGGCGAGCCTCGCCCGACCGCTCATGACCAACCCCCCGAGAACCCGTTCGTACCACCGGGAGCCTGGGTGCGCTCCCGGCCCGCCTGCTGCCACAGATCCGTCAGCGGTGTGCCCGGAGGCACGGACAGCGCCGTCCAGCCCGCCTCGCGCAGCTGCCGCAGCCGCTCGTCGACCGCGCCCGTCACGGCGCCACCGGTGACCCATGTCCCGCTGTCCAGCACGAAGGCGACCGCGGAGCCGCTGCGCTGCCGCATCCGGGCCGCGAGCGCCGCCTGCTCCTCGTCGAGGTCGCCGAAGAAGGCGACGAGCAGCCCTTCGTTCCCGCCGCCGGTGCCGCCGCGCAGGACATCGATCGCGCGGGACAGGCCCGCCCCGTCGGAGTGGTCGACAACCGCGAGCGTGTCGAGCATCAGGCCCGCGGAGTCCGCGGACTCCTGCGAGCCGGCGAAGCCCTCGGCTCCCGTGCCCGGCACCGAGGTGCCCGTGTCGGTCAGCAGCCGGACCGCGAAGCCGCGCTCCAGGAGGTGCACCAGGGCCGAAGCGGCTGCCGAGACGGCCCACTCGAAGGCCGAGTCCGGGCCGGCGCCCTGGTAGGCGACCCCTCGGGTGTCCAGCAGGACCGTGCACCGCGCGCGCTGGGGCTGCTCCTCGCGCCGGACCATCAGCTCGCCGTAGCGCGCGGTCGAGCGCCAGTGGACCCGTCGCAGGTCGTCCCCGTAGCGGTAGGCGCGCGGGATGATGTCGTCGTCACCGGCTAGCGCCAGCGTGCGCTGGCGGCCGTCGCCGTAGCCCGACGCCTCGCCGGCCAGCCGCACGGCGGGCAGGACCTCGGTGCGCGGGATGACGGTGAGGATGTCGTACGCGCTGAAGGAACGGGTCAGTTCGCACATGCCGAACGGGTCGCTCAGGCGCAGCTGCAGCGGGCCGAGCGGATACCGGCCGCGCAGGTCCGACCGCACCCGGTAGGACACCTCGCGCCGGCCGCCCGCCTCCACCCGGTCCAGCACGAACCGCGGCCGGGGGCCGAGCACGTACGGCACGTGGTCCTGGAGCATCAGCAGTCCGGTGGGCATTCGCGACACGTTGTCCATGCGCAGATGCACGCGCGCCTCCGAGCCGGCGGGCACCCGCGAGGGGGACAGCCGCCGGCTCGCCGCGACCCGGTAGCGGGTGCGGTACAGCACGGCGACGCAGATCAGCGGGAGGACGGCGAGGAGCAGTCCGACCCGCAGCAAGTCGCTCTGGCCCAGCACGTACGCGCAGGCCGCGGCGGCCACTCCGGCGGCGAGGAACGAGCGGCCGCGCGTCGTGAGCCCGCCGAGCGCGGCCCGTACTCCGCCCTTGTCCTCGCCCTCCGGGCCCGGGGGAGCGGCGGGCCGTGCGGCGGACATCACAGCCGCCGGGCGCCGGGCTGCTGCCCGTACAGCGGCTGCTGACCCTGCGGGCCCGTCAGGTAGGCGCCGTCGGCGCTGCCGGTGGTGGGCACGGGGGTGCGCTGGACGATGTCCAGGACGACCTGCTCGGCGGTGCGCCGGGCCAGCTGGGCCTGCGCGGTGGGCAGCAGACGGTGGGCGAGCACCTGCACGGCGAGCGCCTGGACGTCGTCCGGCAGGGCGTACTCGCGGCCGCTGAGGGCCGCGGACGCCTTGGCGGCGCGCAGCAGATGCAGGGTGGCGCGCGGGGAGGCGCCGAGCCTCAGGTCGGGGTGGCTGCGGGTGGCCGAGACGAGGTCCACCGCGTACCTGCGGACGGACTCGGCGACGTGCACCGCGCGCACGGCATCGATCAGCTTCACGATGTCGTGGGCGTGCGCCACCGGCTGGAGGTCGTCGAGCGGCGAGACGCCGCCGTGCACGTCGAGCATCTGCAGCTCGGCGGCCGCGCTCGGGTACCCGATGGACACGCGCGCCATGAAGCGGTCGCGCTGGGCCTCCGGCAGCGGATAGGTGCCCTCCATCTCCACCGGGTTCTGCGTGGCGACCACCATGAACGGGTCGGGCAGCTCGTAGCTGTGCCCGTCGATAGTGACCTGGCGCTCCTCCATGGACTCCAGCAGCGCGGACTGGGTCTTGGGCGAGGCGCGGTTGATCTCGTCGCCGATCACGATCTGCGCGAAGATCGCGCCCGGCTTGAACTCGAACTCGCGCCGCTGCTGGTCGAAGATCGACACACCGGTGATGTCCGAGGGCAGCAGGTCCGGCGTGAACTGGATGCGCCGCACCGAGCAGTCGATGGAACGCGCCAGCGCCTTGGCCAGCATCGTCTTGCCCACGCCGGGGACATCCTCGATGAGCAGATGTCCCTCGGCGAGCAGCACTGTCAGCGAAAGCCGTACGACCTCAGGCTTGCCCTCGATCACGCTCTCCACCGACCTGCGGACACGCTCCGCCGTCGTGGTCAGATCCGTGAGGCTCGCTCGATCGTCATAGGTCGTCACCCGGCCCTCCTCGGCCCGTTCATAGGGCCTGTGCGCATGAGACGACACGGCCCACCCCGAAACACGACACCGTCCCCGGAGGTTCCGGATGGCGTCACACCCGCATTCTTGTTGGCGTCACCACGTCGTGTCACTTGCCTGTGGACAACTGAGAGGGATATGCCGGGGTTGACCCATTTATCGGGTGGCCGAGCGGTCACTCAGCAGGGTCGATCTCCCTCAGCAGGCCCGTCGTGACGTCGAAGACGAAGCCACGGACGTCGTCCGTGTGCAGCAGGAACGGCGAGGTCCGCACCCGCTGCATCGACTGGCGCACGTCCTGGTCGACGTCGCGGAACGCCTCGACCGCCCACGCCGGCCGCTGGCCGACCTCCTCCTCCAGCTCGATCCGGAAGTCCTCGGTGAGGCTCTCCAGACCGCAGCCGGTGTGGTGGACGAGTATCACGCTGCGGGTGCCGAGGGCGCGCTGGCTGATGGTGAGCGAGCGGATGACGTCGTCGGTGACGACGCCGCCGGCGTTGCGGATGGTGTGGCAGTCGCCGAGTTCCAGTCCGAGCGCCGCGTGCAGGTCGAGCCGGGCGTCCATGCAGGCCACCACGGCGACCTGGAGGACGGGGCGGGCGTCCATTCCGGGGTCCCGGAAGTCGGCGGCATAGCGCTCGTTGGCCTCGACGAGGCGGTCGGTGACGGTTCCGCCGGTGCGGACGGCCTCGGCGGGGGACTGCTGAGCAGAAGTCGACATGGCTCGAAGGTAACGGTCACGGGGGGTGCGGGCCCGCTGTGAGGACGGACAAAGAACGTCAACGCGCCTTGTTGTGAGGTAACCCACAAGCGTGGCATCGAGGCCGGTGCGACGCGCTGCCCGGTTGATTGACCGGCCGTACCAGTGGACTAAAGTGACGCGCAGTTCCCGGACGTCATCAGCACATTCGGTGGCATCCCGTACATTCCCCACACTTCCCCGCGTGCGCGGCGTACGCACGGCCCGGCCCTGACCCGCCCGCGCCGGACCTGAGAGGGCGCATGAGCCAGACCCGACACGTCCCGGTGATGCTCCAGCGGTGCCTGGACCTGTTGGCCCCGGCCCTGCGGAGGCCCGGTGCGGTCGTCGTCGACTGCACCCTCGGCCTCGGCGGACACAGCGAGGCCCTGCTGACGCAGTTCCCCGAGGTACGACTGATCGCCCTGGACCGGGACAAGGAGGCGCTGCGCCTGTCCGGCGAGCGGCTCGCCCGGTTCGGTGACCGCGCCACGCTCGTCCACGCCGTCTACGACGAACTGCCCGCCGTCCTCGACCGCCTCGGCGTCCCGCGCGTCGACGGCGTCCTGTTCGACCTCGGCGTCTCCTCCATGCAGCTGGACGAGGCCGACCGCGGCTTCGCGTACGCCCAGGACGCCCCGCTCGACATGCGCATGGACCAGACGACCGGGATGAGCGCCGCGGAGGTCCTCAACACCTACCCGCCGGGCGAACTCGTGCGCATCCTGCGCGCCTATGGCGAGGAGAAGCAGGCCAAGCGGATCGTCTCCGCGATCGTGCGCGAGCGGGAGAAGGAGCCGTTCAGCAACAGCGCCCGCCTGGTCGAGCTCATCCGGGACGCGCTGCCGCAGGCCGCCAAGCGCACCGGCGGCAACCCGGCCAAGCGCACCTTCCAGGCACTGCGCATCGAGGTCAACGGGGAGCTGACCGTGCTGGAGCACGCCATTCCCGCTGCCGTCGCCGCGCTCCGCGTCGGCGGACGCATCGCGGTCCTGTCGTACCACTCCCTCGAGGACCGGCTGGTCAAGCAGGTCTTCGCGGCGGGCGCCGCCAACACCGCGCCCCCCGGGCTGCCCGTCGTCCCGGAGCAGTACCAGCCCCGGCTGAAGCTGCTCACCCGCGGCGCCGAGCTGCCCACCGACGAAGAGGTCGCCCAGAACCGCCGCGCGGCCCCCGCGCGTCTGCGGGCGGCGGAACGCATCCGCGAGGACATCGCGTGAGCGAGGCGCACAGGCGCGGGTGAGCGGCACACGCGGGTGAACGGCGGCACGGAAACGATGCGGAGGACACCTTGAGCACAGCGGCCAAGCAGGTGAAAGGGAGAGCCGCGCGGCTCGCGCGGCTGATGCCGTCGGGGCCGAGCACCGCCGCCCGCACCCCCTTCGTCCTGCTGGTCGTCCTGCTCCTGTCGGGCGGGCTGATCACCCTGCTGATGCTCAACTCCTCCCTGAGCCAGGGCTCCTTCGAGCTGAGCGAGCTGAAGAAGAAGACCACCGAGCTCACCGACCAGCAGCAGGCGCTCCAGCGGGACGTCGACAGTTACTCCGCACCCGACGCCCTCGAGCGCCGCGCCCGCGAACTGGGCATGGTCCCCGGCGGCAGCCCCGCCTTCCTCGGCCCGGACGGCAGGGTCCGGGGTGTCCCGGGCAAGGCCACCGCCCTGCCGTCGCCCGACCCGGAGCCGCAGCAGGTCACCGAGACGCCGGCCCCCTCCGCCACGCCGTCGGCGTCCCCCACCGCCGCGCCCCCGGTCCTCCCGGCGCCCTCCGCCCCGGCCGCGTCTTCGCCGGCCGCGTCGTCCCCCGCGCCGCAGTCGCAGCAAGGCACCCCCCAGGGGACCGGACCCGGCGCCGCCCCGTTCAGCACGTCCCCGCAGCCGATCCCGACGACCACCGGCAGGTGACGCAGTGCCCTCCCAGCAGCCCCCGCGGCGGCGTGTGCCGGGCCCCGCCCGGCGGCCCTCCGCGCCGCCCTCCGGCCGCCCGGCCCGGCGCCCCGCGTCCCGCGGCGCACGCCCGGCCCGGCGCCCCGCCCCGCGCACCATCACGCTGGGCAGCCCACGGCCCCGGCTCCGGCTGGTCAGCCTGGGCCTCACCCTCGTGATGCTGGCCTTCGTCGTACGGCTGCTCCAGGTGCAGGCCGTCGACGCCAGCGCGTACGCGGCCAAGGCGGAGAAGAACCGCTACTTCAGCTACACCCTCGCCGCCGAGCGCGGCGAGATCACCGACCGGGCCGGGATCGCGCTCGCCACCTCCGTCGACGCGCACGACATCACCGCCGACCCGAAGATGTTCACGCCCGAGGAGAGCAAGGCCACGGACGCGCCCGAACAGGCGGCCGCGCTGCTCGCCCCCATCCTCCAGGCCGACGCCACCACGCTCGCCAAGAGGCTCAAGAAGCCGGGGTCCCGCTACGCCGTACTGGCCCGCCGCCAGACCCCCCAGGTGTGGAACCAGATCAAGGACCTCAAGAGCGTCTACGCGCAGAAGGCAGCCGCCGACAAGCGCAGGGGCGGCCCCGGCGCCAATGTCCTGGCGGGTGTCTTCCAGGAGCCCAGCAGCAAGCGCGTGTACCCGAACGGCGATCTCGCCGCCGGGATACTGGGATATGTCAACGGTGAGGGCCGCGGCGGCGGCGGCATCGAGTCCATGCTCGACGAGGCGCTCGCCGGCAAGGACGGCACCGTCACCTACGCCCAGTCCGGCGGCCGGCGCGTCCCGACCGCCGGTTCCCGCGAGGTGCCCGCCGTCCCCGGCTCCGACATCGAGCTCACGATCGACCGGGACATCCAGTGGGCCGCCCAGAAGGCCATCGAGGACCAGGTCGGCAAGTCCAGGGCGGACCGCGGCTATGTGATCGTGCAGAACACCCGCACCGGCGAGATCCTCGCCATGGCCAACGCCCCCGGCTTCGACCCGAACGACCTCAGCCAGGCCAACGCCACTGCCATGGGCAACGCCGCGCTCCAGGACGCCTACGAGCCGGGCTCCACCGCCAAGGTCATGTCCATGGCCGCCGTGCTGGAGGAGAAGAAGGCCACCCCCGGCACCCACGTCGTCGTCCCCAACCGCCTGCACCGCGGCGACCGGCTCTTCAAGGACGACATCGACCACCCCACCTGGTACCTGACGCTCAACGGCGTCCTGGCCAAGTCCAGCAACATCGGCACCATCCTCGCGACCGGCCAGCTGGGGAGGACCCAGCGCGAGGCCAACGAGGTGCTGCACTCCTATCTGCGCAAGTTCGGCCTCGGCAGCACCAGCGGGCTCGGCTACCCGGGCGAGACCGCCGGCATCCTCGCCGCGCCGGCCGACTGGTCCACCTCGCAGCAGTACACGATCCCCTTCGGCCAGGGCCTGTCCATCAACGCGTTGCAGGCGGCGTCCGTCTACTCGACCATCGCCAACGGCGGCGTACGCATCGAGCCCACCCTCGTCCGCGGCACCAGGGGACCCGACGGGCACTTCACCGCGGCGCCCGAGCCCGGGAAGACCCGCGTGGTCAGCGCGAAGACCGCGAAGACGCTCGCCGCCATGCTCGAATCCGTCGTCGACGACGAGGAGGGCACCGGCACCAAGGCGCGCATCCCCGGATACCGCGTCGCAGGAAAGACAGGCACGGCCAACCGGGTCGACCCCCAACTCGGCCGCTACAAGGGCTACACCGCCTCCTTCGCCGGTTTCGCCCCCGCCGACAACCCGGAGGTGACCGTCTACTGCGCCATCCAGAACCCCACCCGGGGCAGCTACTTCGGCGGCCAGATCTGCGGGCCCGTCTACCAGAAGGTCATGGAGTTCGCGCTGAAGACCCTGCAGGTCGCGCCGACCGGCAAGGCACCCGCGCGGCTGCCCGTGACCTTCGACCCCGGCGAGTGACCTTCAGGGAGCCACCAGTGACAACGATCACCCCGCAACCCGGGAACCGAGCCGGGGACGCCCCCTCTTTTTCCCCCGGGCCGCCTGCGCCCGGTACGCTCACCGCCGTGCCACACGCTGATCAGTACCGAACCACCCAGCAGGACGACCCCGCGAAACACCCGGGAGCGCCCCGCCCCAAGCGGCCCCGCCCGACCGATCTCGGGGAACTGGCCGCCCGGCTGGGGGTGCAGACGCAGGCCCGGGCAGAGATCACCGGCATCACCCACGACTCGCGGGCGGTACGCCCCGGTGACGTGTACGCGGCCCTGCCCGGCGCCCGGTTCCACGGAGCCGACTTCGCGCCGCAGGCCGCCGACCTCGGGGCCGCCGCCATCCTCACCGACGAGGCGGGCGCCGAACGCGCCGCGGCCACCGGCCTGCCGGTCCTGGTCACCGACAACCCGCGCGGCCGGATGGGCGACCTCGCCGCCGACATCTACGGCCGGCCCGGCGAGCACCTGCTCCAGATCGGCATCACCGGCACCTCCGGCAAGACCACCACGGCCTACCTCGTCGAGGGCGGCCTGCGCGCGGCCGGCCGTGCCACGGGTCTGATCGGCACGGTCGAGATGCGCATCGGCGACGAGCGCATCAAGTCCGAGCGCACCACGCCCGAAGCCACCGACCTCCAGGCCCTGTTCGCCGTCATGCGCGAACGCGGCGTGGACTCGGTCGCCATGGAGGTCTCCAGCCACGCCCTCGTGCTCGGCCGGGTCGACGGCTGCGTCTTCGACGTCGCGGTCTTCAACAACCTCAGCCCCGAGCACATGGAGTTCCACTCCGGCATGGAGGACTACTTCCAGGCCAAGGCGCAGCTGTTCACGCCGCGCCGCAGCCGGGAAGGGGTCGTCAACCTCGACGACGAGTACGGCCGCAGGCTGGTCGAGGAGGCGACCGTGCCGGTCACCACCTTCTCCGCCGAGGGCCACCCGGACGCCGACTGGCGTGCCGAGGACGTCGACGTCACCGCGGTCGGCTCGACCTTCATCGCCGTCGGCCCCAAGGGCGAGCGGGTCCGCGCCGAGGCGCCGCTGCCCGGCCCGTTCAACGTCGCCAACACGCTCGCGGCGATCGTCACGCTCGCCGTGGCCGGAATCGAACCCCAGACCGCCGCCGACGGCATCGCCGCCGTGCCCGGCGTCCCCGGCCGGCTGGAGCGCGTCGACGCGGGCCAGCCGTACCTCGCCGTCGTCGACTACGCCCACAAGACCGACGCCGTCGAATCGGTCCTGCGCTCCCTGCGCAAGGTCACCCGGGGCCGGCTGCACGTCGTCCTCGGCTGCGGCGGCGACCGCGACATCACCAAGCGCGGACCGATGGGCGCCGCGGTCGCACGCCTGGCCGACACCGCCGTACTGACCTCCGACAACCCGCGCTCCGAGGACCCCCTCGCGATCCTCGCCGCCATGCTCGCCGGCGCCGCCGAGGTGCCGATCCACGAGCGCGGCGACGTCCTGGTCGAGGCCGACCGCGCCGCGGCGATCGCCGCCGCCGTCGCCCGCGCCCTGCCCGGCGACACCGTCCTCGTCGCCGGCAAGGGACACGAGCAGGGCCAGGACATCGCCGGAGTGATCCGCCCGTTCGACGACCGTCAGGTCCTGCGCGCGGCCATCCGGGCGCAGGGCGGTATCGCGCGCCCGGAGCACAGCGCCACCGAAAACGAGAACAGTCAGGGATGACCCAGTGATCGCCCTCTCCCTCGCCGAGATCGCCGAAATCGTCGGCGGGCAGTCGTACGACATACCGGATCCGGCCACCTTGGTGACCGGCTCCGTCGTCATCGACTCCCGGGCCGTGGAACCCGGCGGACTCTTCGCCGCCTTCCAGGGCGAGCACGCGGACGGCCACGACTACGCCGAGCGAGCGGTGGCCGCGGGTGCGGCAGCCGTCCTCGCCGCCCGGCCCGTAGGCGTACCCGCGATCGTCGTCGACGACGTCCAGACCGCGCTCGGCCGCCTCGCGCGCGCCGTCGTCGAACGCCTCGGCACCCACGTCGTCGCACTGACCGGCTCGGCCGGCAAGACCAGCACCAAGGACCTGATCGCCCAGGTGCTCCAGCGCAAGGCGCCCACGGTCTGGACCCCCGGCTCCCTCAACAACGAGATCGGCCTGCCCCTCACGGCCCTGACCGCCACCGAGGAGACCGAGCACCTCGTGCTCGAGATGGGTGCGCGCGGAATCGGCCACATCCGGTACCTCACCGGGCTCACCCCGCCGCGTATCGGCCTCGTCCTCAACGTGGGCACCGCGCACATCGGCGAGTTCGGCGGCCGCGAGCAGATCGCCCAGGCCAAGGGCGAACTCGTGGAGTCCCTGCCCGAGAACGGCGTCGCCGTGCTCAACGCCGACGACCCGCTGGTGCGCGCCATGGCGCCGCGCACCAGGGCCCGGGTGCTGCTCTTCGGCGAGGCCGCCGACGCCGCCGTACGCGCCGAGAATGTCCGGCTCACGGAGCACGGACAGCCCTCCTTCACGCTCCACACACCCACCGGGTGCAGTGACGTGACCATGCGGCTGTACGGTGAGCACCACGTGTCGAACGCGCTCGCCGCGGCCGCCGTCGCCCATGAGCTGGGCATGCCTGTGGACGAGATCGCCCTCGCGCTCTCCGAGGCGGGCACCCTCTCCCGCTGGCGGATGGAGGTCACCGAGCGTCCGGACGGCGTGACGGTCGTCAACGACGCCTACAACGCGAATCCCGAGTCCATGCGTGCCGCGCTTCGCGCACTGGCCGCCATGGGCGAAGCCGCACGGGCAAAGGGAGGCCGTACGTGGGCGGTGCTCGGGCAGATGGCCGAGCTCGGAGACGAGGCGCTCGCCGAGCACGACGCGGTCGGACGGCTCGCCGTCCGGCTCAATGTCGGCAAGCTCGTCGCGGTCGGGGGCAGGGAAGCGTCCTGGTTGCAACTGGGCGCATACAACGAGGGTTCGTGGGGTGAGGAGTCGGTGCACGTGTCCGACGCGCAGGCGGCGGTCGACCTGTTGCGCAAAGAGTTGCGCCCGGGAGACGTCGTGCTGGTGAAGGCTTCCAGGTCGGTCGGTCTGGAGCGGATCGCACAGGCTCTGCTCGAGGGCTTCGACAGCTTCGAGGGTGAGGGTGCCGTCCGATGAGGCAGATCCTGTTCGCGGGAGCCATCGGTCTCTTCCTGACTCTGATCGGGACCCCGCTGCTGATCAAGCTGCTGGCCCGCAAGGGATACGGGCAGTTCATCCGCGACGACGGCCCCCGTACGCACGGCAGCAAGAAGGGCACGCCCACCATGGGCGGCATCTCCTTCATCCTGGCCACGCTCATCGCGTACGCGCTCGCCAAGGTCATCACCGGTGAGGACCCGACCTTCTCGGGTGTCCTGGTGCTCTTCCTGATGGCCGGCATGGGCCTCGTCGGCTTCCTCGACGACTACATCAAGATCGTCAAGCAGCGGTCGCTCGGCCTGCGCGCCAAGGCGAAGATGGCCGGGCAGCTGATCGTCGGCATCGCCTTCGCGGTGCTGTCCCTGCAGTTCGCCGACAAGCGCGGCAACACCCCGGCCTCCACCAAGCTGTCGTTCATCACCGACTTCGGCTGGTCGATCGGCCCGGTGCTGTTCGTCGTCTGGGCGCTGTTCATGATTCTCGCCATGTCCAACGGCGTGAACCTGACGGACGGCCTCGACGGCCTCGCCACGGGCGCCTCGGTGATGGTCTTCGGCGCGTACACCTTCATCGGCCTGTGGCAGTTCCAGGAGTCCTGCGCCAACGCGGAGACCCTGACCAACCCCAACGCCTGTTTCGAGGTACGAGATCCACTCGACCTCGCGGTCGTGGCCTCCGCCCTCATGGGAGCCTGCTTCGGCTTCCTGTGGTGGAACACCTCGCCCGCCAAGATCTTCATGGGCGACACCGGATCGCTCGCGCTCGGCGGCGCGCTCGCGGGTCTGGCGATCTGCTCCCGCACCGAGTTCCTGCTCGCGCTCCTCGGCGGACTGTTCGTCCTCATCACCATGTCCGTGGTGATCCAGGTCGGTTCGTTCCGGATGACCGGCAAGCGGGTCTTCCGCATGGCGCCCCTCCAGCACCACTTCGAACTCAAGGGGTGGTCCGAAGTCCTTGTGGTGGTCCGCTTCTGGATCATTCAGGGCATGTGCGTCATCGTGGGACTGGGCCTCTTCTACGCGGGATGGGCAGCCGACAAGTGAGCGACTGGCAGGGCAGGAACATCACCGTCGCCGGTCTCGGCGTGAGCGGCATCAGCGCCGCCCGCGCCCTGGCCGGCCTCGGCGCGGCCGTCACCGTCGTGGACGGCGGCGACAGCGACGCACTCCGTGCGCGCGCCGCGGAGCTGGCCGAGCTGGGCGTCGCGGTGCGCCTCGGCGACGCCGAGACACTGCCCGAGGGCACCGACCTGGTGGTCACCTCGCCCGGCTGGAAGCCCTCCAGTCCCCTCTTCGAGGCGGCGGCCAAGGCGGGCGTCGACGTCGTCGGCGACGTCGAGATCGCCTGGCGGCTGCGCGGCCCCGACGCGGCGCCGTGGCTCGCCGTCACCGGCACCAACGGCAAGACGACCACGACGCGGATGCTCGCCTCGATCCTTCTCGCCGCAGGTCTGCGGACCGCCGCCATCGGGAACATCGGCACGCCGATCATCGACGTCGTGCTCGGCGACGAGCCCTACGACGTGCTCGCCGTCGAACTCTCCAGCTACCAGCTCCACTGGGCGCCCTCGCTGCGCGCCCACTCCGCCGCCGTCCTCAACCTCGCGCCGGACCACCTCGACTGGCACGGCTCCATGGAGGCCTACGCCGCCGACAAGGGCCGCATCTACGAGGGCAACACGGTCGCCTGCGTCTACAACGCCGCCGACCCCGCGACCGAGGACCTGGTGCGCGAGGCGGACGTGGAGGAGGGCTGCCGCGCCATCGGCTTCACGCTGGGCACACCGGGGCCGTCCCAACTCGGCGTCGTGGAAGGCATCCTGGTTGACCGCGCCTTCGTCGAGAACCGGCAGAAGCAGGCACAGGAACTCGCCGAGGTCTCCGACGTCGACCCGCCGGCGCCGCACAACATCGCCAACGCACTGGCGGCCGCGGCACTCGCCCGCGCCTTCGGCGTGCCCCCGGCGGCCGTACGCGACGGCCTGCGCGCCTTCCGCCCCGACGCGCACCGCATCGAGCACGTGGCGGATGTCGCGGGCGTCGCGTACGTCGACGACTCCAAGGCCACCAACACCCATGCCGCCGGGGCGTCTCTGGCCGCGTACGAGCCGATCGTGTGGATCGCGGGGGGACTTGCGAAGGGCGCGACGTTCGACGAGCTGGTCGCGGGGGCGGCGGCTCGTCTCCGCGGTGTCGTGCTGATGGGCGCCGACCGTGCCCTGATCCGTGAGGCCCTCGCGCGACACGCGCCCGAGGTCCCGGTCGTCGACCTCGACCGGACCGACACTGGGGCGATGTCCGCGGCGGTGGCGGAGGCGGCCTCGCTCGCCCGGCCCGGCGACACGGTCCTGCTGGCCCCCGCCTGCGCCTCGATGGACATGTTCACCAACTACAACAAGCGAGGCGAGGCCTTCGCGGAAGCGGTCCGCGCACTCGCCGCCGAGCACGGCTGACAGCCGCCAGGTCCGGCTGCCGCCGGGCACGACTGGAGGGGACAGCGACGATGCCGCCCAGCACGACCGGGGCCGTGCCCCCGACTCCGCCGCCCGCCCCGGGACCCACGGGCCCCGCCCGTCCGGGTGCACAGGGTTGTGCCGTGGTTCCACAGGGTGACGAAGGTCGGCCTCGGGCCGCAGCCGGCGGTGGCGTGGCCCACGCCCCCACTGTCCCGGCCCCGCAGGGCACCGCTCGCCGCTTCGCCGGCATGTGGCGGGCCGCCTCGTGGCACCTGGGGACAGGGTTCCTCATCGGGCCCGCACCCGCCGGCCCCGCTGCCCTCGGCGGGCACGTTGCCCTTCGCAGCCGCACGCGGGCGGCCGACATGCCGCGGCCCAGCGCGCTCTGGGGCGGGAGCACCCGCGCCCCCAAGGTGCCCGGCGGCGGCGGACCCCGCGGCCCCCGGCGGCTGTACGAGCAGGCGCGGCGGGCCTGGGACCGGCCCCTCACCGCGTACTACCTCATCCTCGGCAGCAGCCTGCTGGTCACCGTGCTCGGCCTCGTCATGGTCTACTCCGCGTCCATGATCCAGGCGCTGGAGTACTCCCTCCCCGCCTCGTACTTCTTCCGCAAGCAGTTCGTCGCCGCCCTCATCGGCGCGGGGCTGCTGTTCCTCGCCTCCCGCATGCCCGTCAAGCTCCACCGGGCCCTGTCCTACCCCCTGCTCCTGGCCGCCGTGTTCCTGATGGTCCTCGTGCAGGTCCCCGGGATAGGGCATGCGGTCAACGGCAACCAGAACTGGATCTACCTCGGCGGGCCCTTCCAGCTCCAGCCCAGCGAGTTCGGCAAGCTCGCGCTCATCCTCTGGGGCGCCGACCTGCTCGCCCGCAAGCAGGACAAGCGGCTGCTGACCCAGTGGAAGCACCTGCTCGTCCCGCTCGTCCCCGTCGCGTTCCTGCTCCTCGGCCTCATCATGCTCGGCGGCGACATGGGGACGGCGATCATCCTCACCGCCATCCTGTTCGGCCTGCTGTGGCTGGCAGGGGCTCCCACGCGCCTGTTCGCCGGTGTGCTCGGCATCGCCGTGTTCGTCGGTCTGCTGCTGATCAGGACCAACGAGAACCGCATGTCGCGGCTCGAGTGCATGGGCGCCACCGACCTCGGACCCAAAGGCGAGTGCTGGCAGGCCGTGCACGGCATCTATGCTCTTGCCTCCGGCGGATGGTTCGGTTCCGGACTGGGTGCAAGTGTGGAAAAATGGGGCCAACTGCCCGAACCGCACACCGACTTCATCTTCGCCGTCGCCGGGGAGGAACTGGGTCTGGCGGGGACGCTGTCGGTGCTCGCGTTGTTCGCGGCTCTAGGCTATGCGGGTATCCGCGTTGCCGGACGCACGGAGGACCCCTTCGTGAGGTACGCAGCGGGAGGTGTGACCACGTGGATCACGGCCCAGGCCGTGGTCAACATCGGTGCGGTGCTCGGTCTGCTGCCGATCGCCGGCGTCCCGCTCCCGCTGTTCTCCTACGGCGGGTCGGCCCTGCTGCCGACGATGTTCGCCGTCGGGCTCCTGATCGCCTTCGCGCGACAGGATCCCGCCGCGAAAGCGGCCCTGGCCACGCGGAGGCCCGGGGTGAGATGGAAGTCGATGAGACGGCGCGTCAAGAAGCGTCCGTCCGGAGAGCGGTGAATTTCGGTGCATGTCGTACTCGCCGGCGGGGGGACCGCCGGCCACATCGAGCCCGCGCTCGCCCTCGCGGACGCCCTGCGCAGGCAGGACCCGACCGTGGGGATCACGGCCCTCGGCACGGAGCGCGGACTTGAGACCAGGCTCGTCCCCGAGCGGGGATACGAGCTGGCGCTCATCCCTGCCGTACCGCTGCCGCGCAAGCCCACCCCTGAGCTGATCACCGTCCCCGGACGGCTGCGCGGCACCATCAAGGCCGCCGAGCAGATCCTGGAGCGCACCAAGGCCGACTGCGTCGTCGGCTTCGGCGGCTACGTCGCCCTGCCCGGCTACCTCGCGGCCAAGCGCCTCGGCGTGCCGATCGTGGTCCACGAGGCCAACGCCCGTCCCGGCCTTGCCAACAAGATCGGCTCGCGGTACGCCGCGGGCGTGGCCGTCGCCACCCCCGACAGCAAGCTGCGCAACTCCCGCTACATCGGCATCCCGCTGCGCCACTCCATCGCGACGCTCGACCGGGCCCGGGTGCGCCCCGAGGCCCGGGCCGCCTTCGGTCTCGACCCCAACCTGCCGACGCTGCTGGTGTCCGGCGGCTCGCAGGGCGCCCGGCGCCTCAACGAGGTCATCCAGCAGATCGCTCCGGTGCTCCAGCGCTCGGGCATCCAGATCCTGCACGCGGTCGGTCCCAAGAACGAACTGCCGCGCGTGGACAACATGCCCGGGATGCCGCCCTATGTGCCGGTACCGTACGTGGACCGGATGGATCTCGCGTACGCCGCGGCCGACATGATGCTCTGCCGCGCGGGCGCGATGACCGTCGCCGAACTCTCCGCCGTGGGCCTGCCCGCCGCGTACGTCCCGCTGCCGATCGGCAACGGCGAACAGCGGCTGAACGCCCAGCCGGTGGTGAAGGCGGGCGGTGGACTGCTGGTCGACGACGCCGAGCTGACCCCCGAGTGGGTCCAGGGCAACGTCCTTCCGGTGCTCGCCGATCCGCACCGGCTCTACGAGATGTCGCGCGCGGCCGCCGAGTTCGGCCGCCGGGACGCCGACGACCTCCTCGTCGGCATGGTGTACGAGGCGATTGCTGCACGCCGCCAGGCGTGAGAAGGCAGGGAGCGTGGCCGGACCGACCACCGCCGAGCGCGGTGCACGAAACCCCCGTGACGGATCCGCCGGGTCCGACGGACCGGTCCGCCCGCCCCGCCCGGACGACGGCGCCGGCCGCCTGCGCAGGCCGGGCCCGCGCGCCCTGGCCGTCGCCGTCGCCGCCGTCCTCCTCGTCGCGGGAGCGATCTGGGTCCTCTACGGCTCGAAGTGGCTGCGCGCCGAGCATGTGAGGACCACGGGCACGGACGTGCTCACACCCCAGCAGGTGGAGGAGGCGGCGGCGGTGCCGATCGGCGCCCCGCTCATCGCGGTCGACACCGACGCCATCGAGGCGCGGCTGCGCCGGCTGCTGCCCCGTATCGACTCGGTTGACGTCGTGCGGTCGTGGCCGCACGGCATCGTTCTGAAGGTGACCGAGCGCCGACCGGTCCTGGTACTCGAAAAGGGCGGGAAGTACATCGAAGTGGACGCCGAGAGCGTCCGGTTCGCCACCGTCGACACCGCCCCGAAGGGCGTTCCGCGACTGGAGTTGACAACGTCCGCCTCCCCGAGCCTGAAGCGTTTCGGCGCCGACCGGTTGCTCGCGGAGGCCGTACGGGTCCGGGGCGATCTGCCCGATCGTGTCGCCCGCGACCTGACCACCGTCGAGGTGCGGTCGTACGATCACATCTCCCTTGAGCTGAAGGGCGATCGCACGGTGGTGTGGGGCAGCGGCGAGGAGGGCGAGGCGAAGGCTCGCACACTCGCGGCGCTGATGAAAGCAGCCCCCACCGCACGGCACTTCGACGTGAGCGCCCCCACCGCCCCTGCGGTATCGGGGAGTTGACGCACATATGCCCAGGCCAGCACCCTGGTTGGTCATGGCTGTGCGTGATCACATAGGGTGAAAAGAAAAACGGGAGGTTCGGCGTGTTCGTTGAACGTGCGCCACTTGTCGACTTAGTGTCCTGTTCGGAAGAGTCAAGGGAACAGACACACTGGTAACCCTAAACTTCACCGTTAGGGTTCGGGTCGGCAGTCAGGCTGGTCGAGCCGTCCCCATTCGACATCAGTCGTCGCAGCGCAGCCCCGCGAGGCGGCGACACGTAAATCGAGGCGAGAGGCCTTCGACGTGGCAGCACCGCAGAACTACCTCGCAGTCATCAAGGTCATCGGTGTCGGCGGCGGTGGTGTCAATGCCATCAACCGAATGATCGAGGTCGGTCTCAAGGGCGTCGAGTTCATCGCGATCAATACGGACGCGCAAGCGCTGTTGATGAGCGACGCCGACGTCAAGCTGGACGTGGGCCGTGAACTCACCCGAGGCCTCGGCGCCGGAGCCAACCCGGCAGTCGGTCGCAAGGCGGCAGAGGACCACCGCGAGGAGATCGAGGAGGTCCTCAAGGGGGCCGACATGGTCTTCGTCACCGCAGGAGAGGGCGGTGGCACCGGCACCGGCGGCGCACCCGTCGTCGCCAACATCGCCCGCTCGCTGGGTGCTCTGACCATCGGCGTCGTCACCCGCCCCTTCACGTTCGAGGGCCGCAGGCGCGCGAACCAGGCGGAGGACGGCATCGCCGAGCTCCGCGAAGAGGTCGACACCCTCATCGTCATCCCCAACGACCGGCTGCTGTCCATCTCGGACCGCCAGGTCAGTGTCCTCGACGCCTTCAAGTCCGCGGACCAGGTGCTGCTGTCGGGTGTCCAGGGCATCACCGACCTCATCACCACGCCCGGCCTGATCAACCTCGACTTCGCCGACGTCAAGTCCGTGATGTCGGAGGCGGGATCCGCGCTCATGGGCATCGGCTCGGCCCGCGGCGACGACCGCGCGGTGGCCGCGGCCGAGATGGCGATCTCCTCGCCGCTGCTGGAGGCGTCCATCGACGGCGCCCGCGGCGTACTGCTGTCCATCTCCGGCGGCAGCGACCTCGGTCTCTTCGAGATCAACGAGGCCGCCCAGCTGGTGAGCGAGGCCGCCCACCCCGAGGCGAACATCATCTTCGGTGCGGTCATCGACGACGCCCTCGGCGACGAGGTCCGCGTGACCGTCATCGCGGCCGGCTTCGACGGCGGCCAGCCCCCGGCCCGCCGGGAGAACGTGATCGGCTCGGCGTCCGCCAAGCGCGAGGAGCCCGCCGCCCCGCAGCGCTCGGAGAGCTCGCGCCCGGCGAGCGGCCTCGGCACCGTGCCCGTACGCGAGGAGCCCCAGGTCCCCGCGGAGCCGGTCCCGGCGCACGACCTGACCCCGCCGGCCAACTCGCCGCAGGTTCCCTCGGCCCGTCCGTACGACACCCAGGCCGAAGAGCTGGATGTTCCGGACTTCCTGAAGTGACAGTGCAGCACGACGCGATAGACGAGAGCGGCGCGCACTTCGCCTTCACCGACAGGTGGGGTGGGGTGAGCGCCGTTCCGTACGAGGAGCTCAACCTCGGCGGCGCGGTCGGTGACGACCCCGAGGCCGTGCGGACCAACCGCGCGATCGCCGCCCGGGCGCTCGGACTCGACCCGGCCGGGGTCGTCTGGATGAACCAGGTCCACGGCAGGGAGGTGGCCGTGGTCGACGGACCGTGGGGGGACGCGGAGATCCCTGCCCCTGGGCATGGCGGCCCGGGAGGTGTCCCCAAGGTGGACGGTGTGGTCACCACCCGGCGCGGACTCGCCCTCGCGGTGCTCACCGCCGACTGCACCCCCGTTCTGCTGGCCGACCCCGTCGCGGGCGTCGTGGGCGCGGCCCACGCGGGCCGGCCCGGAACGGTCGCGGGCATCGTCCCCGCGACCGTCGGGGCGATGGTCTCGCTCGGCGCCGAACCGGAACGGATCAT
The DNA here is from genome assembly GCF_043080095.1 of Streptomyces sp. NPDC015127. NCBI lineage: Bacteria > Bacillati > Actinomycetota > Actinomycetes > Kitasatosporales > Streptomycetaceae > Streptomyces > Streptomyces sp. NPDC015127. The sequence continues at coordinate 10,336 of NZ_JBIBVE010000006.1, read as the reverse complement.
CGCCCGCACCGGACCTGCCGTTTGCGGTCGCTGCTACGAAGTACCCGAGCAGATGCGAGCGGAAGTGGCCGAAGCGGAACCCGCCGCCTGGTCCGAGACGAGCTGGGGCACCCCGGCCGTCGACGTCACCGCCGCGGTGCACGCCCAACTGACCGCACTCGGTGTGAAGGACCTGCGCGGCTCGGCGGTCTGCACGCTGGAGTCGCGCGACCACTACTCGTACCGCCGTGACCGGACCACCGGACGGCTCGCCGGATACGTCTGGCTCGAGGGCCGGGAAGAAGAGGACCGGGAACAGGCATGACGGACCGCAGAACCGAACTCGCCGCGAATCTGGCGAAGGTTGAGGAACGGATCGCCGCCGCCTGCGCGGCCGCCGGCCGCGAGCGGGAGGAGGTGACCCTCATCGTGGTCACCAAGACCTATCCGGCCAGTGATGTTCGCCTCCTTCACGAACTGGGTGTGCGTCATGTGGCGGAGAACCGCGACCAGGACGCGGCACCGAAGGCCGCCGCGTGTGCGGACTTGAATCTCCACTGGCACTTCGTGGGTCAGTTGCAGACCAACAAGGTCCGTTCTGTCGCGAGTTATGCCGATGTCGTGCAGTCTGTCGACCGGCTCAAGCTCGTTTCCGCGCTGTCGGCGGCCGCCGTGCGCGCCGAGCGGGAACTCGGCTGCCTCGTGCAGGTGGCGCTGGACGCCGAGTCGGGCAAGCAGGGGGCCAGGGGCGGCGTCGCGCCGGACGGTATCGAGGAGTTGGCGGCGGCGATCGCGGACTCACCAGGACTGCGGCTCGGCGGACTGATGACCGTCGCGCCGCTCGCCGGACCGTACGCGGGACGGCAACAGGCGGCGTTCGAGCGGCTGATGGAATTCTCATCCCGCCTGCGCGTGGCTCATCCGGCTGCGAACATGGTGTCAGCAGGGATGAGTGCGGACCTCGAACAGGCCGTGGCGGCCGGAGCGACACATGTGCGCGTCGGTACCGCGGTACTCGGAGTCCGACCCAGGCTCGGGTAACGTCGCGAAGCAAGTCGGACCACAGTAGAAAATATGGTCATTCCCGCCCATAGCGGGCAGACCGAGTGGATCGCGGGCACTTGGTGACGAATGCCGATCCACCACAGAGCGGAGGACTCAGAGAATGGCCGGCGCGATGCGCAAGATGGCGGTCTACCTCGGCCTCGTGGAGGACGATGGGTACGACGGCCGGGGTTTTGACCCCGATGACGACTTCGAACCCGAGCCGGAGCCGGAGCGGGAGCACCGGCGGCACCAGCCCCCGCACCAGGTCGAGCGGGAGGAGCCGGTCCGGGTGGCGGCGCCGCCCGCCCAGCGCGAGCCGGCCCCGCTGCCCGTCGAGAGCGGGCGCCCGGCGCGCATCGCGCCCGTGGCATCCATCACACCTGAACGCCCGAGCCTGGAGAAGAACGCACCGGTGATCATGCCCAAGGTCGTGTCCGAGCGGGAGCCCTACCGCATCACCACACTGCACCCACGGACCTACAACGAGGCCCGTACCATCGGGGAACACTTCCGTGAGGGCACCCCCGTGATCATGAATCTCACGGAGATGGACGAGACCGACGCGAAGCGACTTGTCGACTTTGCCGCGGGTCTCGTGTTCGGTCTGCATGGCAGCATTGAGAGGGTGACGCAGAAGGTGTTCCTGTTGTCTCCTGCTAACGTCGATGTCACGGCGGAGGACAAGGCCCGCATCGCAGAGGGCGGATTCTTCAACCAGAGCTGAGAACGACACCGGGAACGACCCGGCCGCACGGCCGGCTGAGATGGGATCCAGGGGAGAGGGAAGCGCGGGATGAGCGTCGCACTACAGGTGGTCTACATCGCTCTGATGTGCTTCCTTGTCGTCCTGATCTTCCGGCTTGTCATGGACTACGTCTTCCAGTTCGCCCGTTCATGGCAACCCGGTAAGGCGATGGTGGTCGTTCTGGAGGCCACCTACACTGTCACCGATCCACCGCTCAAGCTTCTGCGGCGGTTCATCCCGCCGTTGCGTCTCGGGGGCGTGGCACTCGACCTGTCCTTCTTCGTTCTGATGATCATCGTCTACATCCTGATCTCCATCGTTCGTGGAGTGGGGAACTCGATGTGAGCGATACGGTCCTGCCGACTGCCGACGACTACGTAGAGGTGAAGAAGAGATGCCGCTGACCCCCGAGGACGTGCGGAACAAGCAGTTCACGACCGTCCGCCTCCGAGAAGGCTATGACGAGGACGAGGTCGATGCCTTCCTCGACGAGGTCGAGGCCGAACTGACCCGCCTGCTCCGCGAGAACGAGGACCTGCGCGCCAAGCTGGCCGCGGCGACCCGTGCGGCGGCGCAGAACCAGCAGCAGCAGGGGATGCGCAAGCAGCAGGAGCCGCAGGACGGCCGCGGTCCCGGCGCGCCCGTGCCCGCCGCCATATCCGGACCCCCGGTCCAGCAGCAGCCCCCGCAGATGGGTCCGCCCCAGCTGCCCGGTGGTGCGCCGCAGCTGCCGGCCGGTCCGAGCCACGGAGGCCCGCAGGGTCCCGGAGGCCCCATGGGCCCCGGACCGATGCAGGGCGCTCCCATGGGTGGCCCGATGGGCGGCCCCATGGGCGGTCACGGTGGTCCGCAGGGCGGCCCGATGGGTCAGGGTCCCGGCGGCGACAGCGCCGCGCGCGTGCTCTCGCTGGCCCAGCAGACCGCCGACCAGGCGATCGCCGAGGCGCGTTCCGAGGCCAACAAGATCGTCGGCGAGGCGCGTTCGCGCGCCGAGGGCCTCGAGCGCGACGCCCGGGCCAAGGCCGACGCCCTTGAGCGGGACGCCCAGGAGAAGCACCGCGTCGCGATGGGCTCGCTGGAGTCCGCGCGCGCCACGCTGGAGCGCAAGGTCGAGGACCTGCGGGGCTTCGAGCGCGAGTACCGCACGCGTCTGAAGTCGTACCTGGAGAGCCAGCTGCGTCAGCTGGAGACCCAGTCCGACGACTCGCTGGCGCCGCCGCGCACTCCGGCTGCCGCGTCGCTGCCGCCGTCCCCGGCGCCGTCCATGGCTCCGGCGGGTGCGAGCGCGCCGTCCTACGGTGGCAACCAGACGATGGGCGGCCACGGTCCTTCGCCGTCGGGCCCGTCGTACGGCGGTCAGCAGCAGATGTCGCCGGCGATGACCCAGCCGATGGCACCGGTGCGGCCGCAGGCGCCGCAGCCGATGCAGCAGGCGCCGTCGCCGATGCGGGGCTTCCTGATCGACGAGGACGACAACTGACGGGGTTGCGCGCCCAGCGCGCGTAGCCGTCGGCAGACTGCGGGGCCGGGCCCGGGGTGCACACGCACTCCGGGCCCGGCCTTTTGCGTGTCGGGCGGGGGTGCGCTGCGCGGTCCGGGGGCTCCGCCCCGGACCTCGGGCCCTGCGCCCTGGCGGGCGCGGGCTTTCGGAGGGCTCCGCCCCCGGACCCCCGCGCCTCGATCGCCGGCGGGGGTGTGCGCGGCGCGCTCGTTGGGGGCTCCGCCCCAAACCGCGCGCCTCAATCGCCGGCGGGGCTGATTTCGCGGAGCGAAGTCCAGCCCGTCTGGGGGCACTCCCCCACGCCTGGCGGGGTGGGAGGTACCCCACCCACGGCCGCCAGGCCGTAGGGGGAGTTTGAGGACACCGCGCGAAGCGCGGTACGGGGCACGGGGCTTGCCCCGGTTACGGGACGAGGGTCCCCCCTACGCCTGGCGGCGTGGGTGGGGGGCGGGGAGGGAAACGTCGACGGCCCGGCCACCCACCGTGGCCGGGCCGTCGAACGCGACGCGCTCCGCGCGCCCCCGCGCTACGCCTTCCGGAGGCGGAACGTCAGCGACAGGCCCTCGTCCTCGAAGGGCGAGCCGTACGACGCGTCCGCCTCCCCCTCCGCGAAGTCCGTCGCCAGCACCTCGTCCGCGATCAGCGACGCATGATCCGCCAGCGCCGACGCCACCTCGGCGTCCGTGGACGCCCACCGCAGTGCGATCCGGTCCGCGACGTCCAGGCCGCTGTTCTTGCGCGCCTCCTGGATCAGGCGGATCGCGTCACGCGCCAGGCCCGCCCGCCGCAGCTCCGGCGTGATCTCCAGGTCGAGGGCGACCGTCGCGCCCGAGTCGGACGCCACCGACCAGCCCTCCCGGGGGGTCTCCGTGATGATGACCTCCTCCGGGGACAGCGTGATCGTCTCGCCGCCCACCTCCAGCGTCGCCTCGCCCGAGCGCAGCGCCAGGGACAGCGCCGCCGCGTCCGCCGCGGCGACCGCCTTAGCCACGTCCTGCACGCCCTTGCCGAAGCGCTTGCCGAGCGCGCGGAAGTTCGCCTTTGCCGTGGTGTCGACGAGCGAGCCGCCGACCTCCGACAGCGACGCGAGCGAGGAGACGTTCAGCTCCTCGGTGATCTGGGCCTGGAGTTCCTCGGAGAGCGACGAGAAGCCGGCCGCCGCCACCAGCGCGCGGGACAGCGGCTGGCGGGTCTTCACCCCGGACTCGGCCCGCGTCGCGCGGCCCAGCTCGACCAGCCGGCGCACCAGCGCCATCTGGGACGACAGGGTCGGGTCGATGGCGTCCAGGTCGGCAGCCGGCCACGTGGACAGGTGCACCGACTCGGGGGCGTCCGGCGTGACGGGGACGATCAGGTCCTGCCACACCCGCTCGGTGATGAACGGCGTCAGCGGCGCCATCAGCCGGGTCACGGTCTCGACCACGTCGTGCAGCGTGCGCAGCGCGGCCTTGTCGCCCTGCCAGAAGCGGCGGCGCGACCGGCGCACGTACCAGTTCGACAGGTCGTCGACGAACGCGGAGAGCAGCTTGCCGGCGCGCTGGGTGTCGTACGCCTCCATGGCCTGGGTGACCTGGTCCACCAGCGCGTGCAGCTCGGACAGCAACCAGCGGTCCAGGACCGTGCGCTCGGCCGGGGCCGGGTCCGCCGCCGAGGGCGCCCAGTTCGACGTGCGGGCGTACAGCGCCTGGAAGGCGACCGTGTTCCAGTACGTCAGCAGCGTCTTGCGGACGACCTCCTGGATGGTGCCGTGGCCCACCCGTCGGGCCGCCCACGGCGAGCCGCCGGCCGCCATGAACCAGCGCACCGCGTCCGCGCCGTGCTGGTCCATCAGCGGGATGGGCTGCAGGATGTTGCCCAGGTGCTTGGACATCTTGCGGCCGTCCTCGGCCAGGATGTGGCCGAGGCACACCACGTTCTCGTACGACGACTTGTCGAAGACCAGGGTGCCGACGGCCATCAGCGTGTAGAACCACCCACGCGTCTGGTCGATCGCCTCCGAGATGAACTGCGCCGGGTAGCGCTTCTCGAAGATCTCCTTGTTCTTGTACGGGTAGCCCCACTGCGCGAACGGCATCGAGCCCGAGTCGTACCAGGCGTCGATCACCTCCGGCACGCGCGTCGCCGTCAGTCCGCAGCCGTCCTGCGGGCAGGCGAAGGTCACCTCGTCGATGAACGGGCGGTGCGGGTCCAGCGTCGACTGGTCGGTGCCGGTCAGCTCGGACAGCTCCGCCAGCGAGCCGACGCAGGTGAGGTGGTCGTCCTCGCAGCGCCAGATGGGCAGCGGCGTGCCCCAGTAGCGGTTGCGGGACAGCGCCCAGTCGATGTTGTTGTTGAGCCAGTCCCCGTACCGGCCCTGCTTGACGGAGTCCGGGAACCAGTTGGTCGCCTCGTTCTCCGCGAGCAGCCGGTCCTTGATCGCGGTGGTGCGGATGTACCAGGACGGCTGTGCGTAGTAGAGCAGCGCGGTGTGGCAGCGCCAGCAGTGCGGGTAGCTGTGCTCGTACGGGATGTGCCGGAAGAGCAGCCCGCGGGCCTCGAGGTCGGCGGTGAGCGCCTCGTCGGCCTTCTTGAAGAAGACGCCGCCTACCAGCGGGACGTCCTCCTCGAAGGTGCCGTCGGGGCGGACCGGGTTGACGACGGGCAGGCCGTAGGAGCGGCAGACCTTGAGGTCGTCCTCACCGAAGGCGGGGGACTGGTGGACCAGACCCGTACCGTCCTCGGTCGTGACGTAGTCGGCGTTGACGACGAAGTGCGCCTCCGCCGGGAACTCGACGAGCTGGAAGGGACGCTCGTACGTCCAGCGCTCCATCTCGGCGCCGGTGAACGTCTGTCCCGTGGCCTCCCAGCCCTCGCCGAGCGCCTTCTCCAGCAGCGGCTCGGCGACGACGAGCTTCTCCTCGCCGTTCGTCGCGACGACGTAGTGGACGGAGGGGTGCGCGGCGACCGCCGTGTTGGACACCAGCGTCCACGGGGTCGTCGTCCACACCAGCAGCGCGGCCTCGCCCGCGAGCGGGCCGGAGGTCAGCGGGAAGCGCACGAAGACCGACGGGTCGACGACCGTCTCGTAGCCCTGCGCCAGCTCGTGGTCGGACAGGCCCGTGCCGCAGCGCGGGCACCAGGGAGCGACACGGTGGTCCTGGACCAGCAGGCCCTTGCCGAAGATCTCCTTGAGCGACCACCACACCGACTGGACGTAGTCCGGGTCCATCGTGCGGTAGGGGTCGTCGAGGTCGGTCCAGTAACCCATACGGGTCGTGAGCTCTGCGAACGCGTCCGTGTGGCGGGTCACGGACTCGCGGCACCTGGCGTTGAACTCCGCGATGCCGTACGCCTCGATGTCCTGCTTGCCGGAGAAGCCGAGCTCCTTCTCGACGGCGAGCTCGACCGGCAGACCGTGGCAGTCCCAGCCGGCCTTGCGGGCGACGTGGTAGCCGCGCATGGTGCGGAAGCGGGGGAAGACGTCCTTGAAGACGCGGGCCTCGATGTGGTGGGCACCGGGCATGCCGTTGGCCGTGGGCGGGCCCTCGTAGAACACCCACTCGGGGCGGCCCTCGGACTGCTCCAGGCTTTTCGCGAAGATCTTGCTCTCGCGCCAGAAGTCGAGCACGGCGTGCTCGAGCGCGGGCAGGTCTACCTGAGCGGGCACCTGGCGGTACTGCGGCGGTGTCATCGTCTCCTCCGGCGGACTGTTCGTCGTTCCGTCGGAGGGACGAAAGCCGATGCTCGCGCGGCTTCCGCGGTACCACCCTCCTTGGCGGTGCACGGGTCACCGCCCCCTCATTGGGGTCGCGACGCCGGGTCTACTCGCCTTGCTGGCTTTCTTCCGGCGGCTCCGGGGTGATGTTTCACGTCGCGCTCGCCCCCGGGCTCTCACCGTCCCCGGGTCGCTCATGGCTGCGTACGCCGCTACTCGTCCCCATCCACGCCTTTCGCTCCGCCCAGTGTACGGGCCGGGGCGAGGGGCGGCCGACCGCTTTTCGCGGCGTCGCCGCCCGGTGGTGCGGTTGACCCGAATGGTCATACGGCCGTTTCCGCGCCCGGGCGTGGCACGGGGGCGGATTACGGGGCGGGGAGCTGGGCACAACGGATGCAGGCCCGGCTCCTCGCAGCCCGGGGCGGGCCCAACCGGCGGCGTGCCCCGTTGCCGCGGGGCTGGTGTCGATTTATCGTCCCAGCACGATTCGCGAGCAAGATCACAAAATGTGAAGGGGCCGCGGTGATGGTGGCGAAGAGGACCGTCGAGAAGACGGCGTCAGCACGTTCCGCCGCCACGTCCCGGACGGCGCGCTCGGGGCGCACGCCCCGGAAGACCCCCGCGGAACACGTCCCCGAGCCGGCGGCGGCCCGGCTCGGCCAGCCGGTCGACGCGACGCCGACCGCGCGCCGCAAGCCCTCGGGAGGCGGGGACACGGCCGAGGCCGCGGTGCGGAAGACGACCCGGAAGACTACGCGCGGCAGGACCGCCACGCCTGCGGAGCCGCCCACGCCCGCTACCCGGAAGGCGGCGACGCGCAAGGCCCCTGCCGAGGCTGCTGACACGTCCAAGGCGCCGGCCGAAGCCCCCACCGGGGGTCGTGGCGCGGCCGGGGAGCCTGCGCCCGCCAGGAAGGCGGCGAGCGGTAAGGCCGCCGGCCGGGGTGGTGGCGCGGCCGGGGAGCCTGCGCCCGCGAAGAAGGCGGCCAGGAAGGCGGCGACGGGTGAGGCCACCGCCGGGGGTCGTGGCGCGGCTGGGGAGCCTGCGCCCGCCAGGAAGGCGGCGAGCGGTAAGGCCGCCGGCCGGGGTGGTGGCGCGGCCGGGGAGCCTGCGCCCGCGAAGAAGGCGGCC